>JBGSUI010000180.1:0-36543 GCA_041736175.1 Oligoflexales bacterium
GATAATTGGCAAATAATACAATAAAAATCGATAGGTATTCTGCCCTTAAAAAGACCCTTATTTTATGCTAGCGGAGGATTTGTAGTGGATTTTATCAAAAGATATCATTGGTTTAAATAATTTTAAAGTGGAAACTCCTGCTATAGTCGACTTTCCTCTGCTAAATCCTCCTATACTAAATCGGCCCTCGATATTCTCGACGGGGTTTTTCTGATCCAAAAGGTCCTCTATACGAGTGCATCTGGTTTACCCTTAAAACAGACCGAAGACCCGGCTGTGTTTAAGGCTTATTTTTTAGACGTTGGACTCTATAATTGTATGCTCGATGTCAGGTGGAAGGATCTCGTCGGCCTAGATTATGACCATCTCCTATCAAAAGGCGCCATGGCCGAGCAGTTTATCGCCCAGCACCTTTATCTGGGAGCAGGTAAAAACACTCGAAATAGGGTCCATTACTGGCTAAGAGAAAAATCAGCCGATAATGCCGAAGTGGACTTTGTTCGCAACGATCACAATAAAATATTGCCTATTGAAGTCAAAGCCGGGAAGTCCGGTCGTATCAAATCCTTGATTAAATTTATGGAAGAAAAAAAATCACATGTTACCGAAGCAGTCCGATTTGACTTGGCCTATCGCGACCACTTATGCGAGGTTGTAAGCTACGAGTTTCCGGAGGGAGCACGCCCCGATAAACTGTCCTTTACCCTCCACAATCTGCCGCTCTTCTGGATCGAATCCCTGGAAAGTGGGTTTTTAGAAGTTTTAGACCTAAACACCTGGGACTAAAGAGCCTTAAAAGGAGTGGGCAAGATTTGCATAGTGGTCTCTGGCAAAGGTCTTGAGGGACGCGGTTTTTCCTACCTGGTTGATTTTTGGAACTCTTTGGGATATTCTATCCATAATAGTGGGTAGATAAGGTGGTTGATGGATAAAAAATCAATTCTTAATTTAGAGATACATGATGGTTTCCAATGGCGCCGCCTTGGCTTTGTAACGCTTTTAGAAAATGAATCTCTCGGATTAAATGCTAAGACCGAGTTTGTATTTGACTTCGATCATGCTGAACGTTTTGTGGAGCGTAGCGATTTATTTGCACCAAGCTGTCTGGTCCCGGTTAGCTTCGAGCCTAAAACCTTTGATGGTTGGCCGCCTTTCCTGCTGGATTTGTTTCCGCAAGGTGCAGCTTTAAAATATGTCGTAGACCATTATCGGATTGCAGATCGTCCTGAAAACTATTGGCGTATCCTTAAAAAAGCGCGGTTAAATCCCCCTGGCAACGTTCGTGTGGTTGTAGAGGATGAGGAATCCCCCAAAGAAAATTCCCCTGATGCTCACATGGGATTTAGTCGTTCGGAAGTCGTTGATAAGGGGCCGAATTTTCTAGAACATATGGTTCGCTGTGGGGCACCTGTCACCGGGACAACCGGAGCGGGAGGGGCGGCACCAAAATTTTTGTTGCGAGAAGACTATAGTGGGCGATTCCATGCTGACGGAGCTTTAAGCGATGAAAAAACAAAATCCCCATGGCTGGTGAAATTTCCCCGTGGACGTAGTTTAGATGATCGGGATATTTTACGTTCAGAAAAAATTCTTATGGAGATAGCTTCTGAACTTGGTTTTACCAGTCCAAAATCGGTCAGTTGGGAAAATAACTGTCTATTTGTTTCTCGTTTTGATCGTCTTATAGGAGACAAGACCGTCGTCTACCTGGGTCTTGAGAGTTTTTATTCTCTGGTAGGTCATTGTGATTTTGGAAGTCGCCTGCAACATGAGACTTACCTGAGGGCTTTAGCTAGATTTGGTACGGAGCCTAAGCGCGACTGTATTGAATATGTATTGCGAGATTTTTTCAACGTCATGGTCGGAAATACTGACAATCATGGCCGGAATTCTTCAGTTTTAAAGGGAGATGGATGGGTACGCCTGGCACCAATCTACGATATTGCTCCTATGAAATTTGATCCTGAAGGGCTTGTGCGCAGTACCCGTTGGGGGGACGAAGGAAATATTGGCGCCATTTCCAAACTGCTCCATGAGGTGGTACCGATGGATGTTGGTGAGTTTAAATCTCATCTAAATATTTTCTATGACAAGGTAACCCGTTTAGTTCCACGGATGAAGGAACTGGGTCTGCCCGATCGGTACATTAATGGAACAAGCTCCGATCGTCAGTTTATGCAAGAATGTATTGGCTCCTATTTAGGTAAAACACATGTCTGACAAACGAGCTGAGAGTCCTCAGAAAAAAAATCGACCTAAAGCAGATAGAGAAGAGCTAAGACGCGAGTTTTATGCCGCTGTAGATAGTGGTAGCCTCGATTTAAGAGATACGGTTCGCAAATTTCGGTTTATGTTAAAGATGAATCAACACCAGTTTGCTAAATTTGTCGGTCTGTCGCCACGTATCTTAATCGCCTTTGAGCAAGGGCATGGCAACCCAACTTTGACGACGTTAGCTAAGATGTTAAAAGGTTCAGGGCTCGAACTCAGGATCACCCGCAAAACCCGCCCAAAATAATCAATCCACTTTAGTGGATTTAAAATCAAAAAAATTTAAATAATGAGAACACTAAAGTGGATACATAGGGTGATGTGATCCCGCTCATCTAACCTCTATAATCGTCTCTATACCAAGGACCTAGGATCGCCTGGATTGTAAATTGCCAGCAGAGGGCCTTCATAGTATGACTTTGCCTAGGGCTTCCACAAGGACGACCATCCCACACCCACTTGCAAACAACAGCACCCTAAGGTGCTCCCAACGGATCTGAGTGACCACCATGAGCCAAAAGCCAGCGACCCCTAAAGATCACAAGACTGCCATCACACCCACCCGCGCCGAAGACTATCCTGAATGGTACCTCCAGGTGATCAAAGCGGCCGATCTAGCGGAAAACTCTCCGGTCAGGGGCTGCATGGTGATCAAGCCCTGGGGCTACGGTCTATGGGAATCCATCCAAGGGGTGCTCGACCGCAGGTTTAAAGAGACAGGCCACTCAAACGCCTATTTTCCCCTCTTGATCCCCCTGTCGTTTATGCAAAAAGAAGCAGAGCATGTGGAGGGGTTTGCCAAAGAGTGTGCGGTGGTCACCCACCACCGTCTGGAAACCAAAGATGGAGTCCTGGTCCCTGCTGGCCCTCTCGAAGAGCCCATGATCATCAGACCGACCAGCGAAATGATCATCGGGGCGATGTATGCCAAGTGGGTCCAGTCCTACCGGGATCTGCCGATTCTTATTAACCAATGGGCTAACGTCTTTAGATGGGAGATGCGGACCCGGCTGTTTTTGCGCACGGCCGAGTTTCTCTGGCAGGAGGGCCATACCTGCCATGCCACCGCCGCCGAGGCCGAGGAAGAGACCCTTAAGATGCTCGATGTCTACGGGGATTTTGCCGAAAACTATCTGGCGATCCCAGTCATCAAAGGCGAAAAACCAGTCCACGAGCGGTTTCCCGGTGCCGTCAACACCTATGCCATCGAGGCGATGATGCAAGATCGCAAGGCCCTGCAAGCAGGGACCTCCCACTTTTTGGGCCAAAACTTTGCCAAAGCCGCGGGGATCCAGTTTCTCGACGCCGAGGGCCAACAGCAGACTGCATGGACCACCTCCTGGGGGGTTTCGACCCGACTGATCGGCGGCCTGATCATGACCCACGCCGATGATGATGGGCTGGTGATTCCGCCAAAGATTGCCCAAACCCACGGGGTGATCTGCCCCATCTACCGCAACGAGGACGAGCGACGCTTGGTGCTGGATTATTGTAAGAGCCTCCAAAAAGAGCTCAATACCCAGTTTTTCGGCGATGGACGCATCAACATCACCATCGACGACCGGGATATTCGGGGTGGAGAGAAATCCTGGAATTGGATCAAGAAAGGAGTGCCCCTCAGACTCGAAATAGGTCCCCGGGACGTGGCCTCCCAGGCCGTCTTTTTGGGACGCCGGGACCGGTCTCCCAAGGACAAGATCAGTCTAGGGCGTGATGCCATGGTCGCCACCTGCAGCACGATCCTGGGCGAAATCCAGCAGGGTCTCTTTGACAAAGCTGCCAAACACCTCAAAGAAAACACCGTGACCATTGACAATCTTGCTGATTTTGTCGAGTATTTCACCCCCAAAAATCCGACCAAGCCCGAAATCCATGGTGGGTTTGCCTTAAGCCATTTTAACCCCACCCCCGAGGTGCTCGAACGGCTCAAAGAGCTTAAGGTAACCACCCGCTGTATACCGCTGGACGGGCCTGAGGAGACCGGGAAGTGCATCTTTTCGGGCCAACCCAGCACTAAGCGAATGCTGTTTGCAAAGGCTTACTAAGGGGCGCCTCGGCTTTTGGAGACAGGCCGGTTGAAATGGTTTATCATTTTTAAACCATTCACATTTTAGGAGCCGAGCCCATGTACCAAGAACTGCGAACTTTTGGACCTGCCAGAAAACATCTCCCCTTTGTCTTCTCGATCCTTGCCGGAGTCATGCCGGCGGCCTGCAAGACGAGCAGCTCGGAAAGCTTGGCCCAAGGGGATCAGTTCCAAAGCACGGGTTCGAACCCAGCTGAGCGTTGCGCAGCTCCGAGCAACGCACCGTTCCCTTCTGGTCGAAGCCCAGGACCTACCTGCTCCGAGATTGTGGCGAAATATCCAAAAGTGGCTGATGCCAACCATCCAGAAGACAAAAAAGTGATGTGCCCTTTTCTGCGGATTCTAAAACGCACGGGACTTTTAGACCAAGAGATATCTAATAATCTCGGATCATCCTGGGCTAAGGACTCGGTGGCACCCGTGGGGGTCATTAAAATATCCCAAACCGTCCCCGAAATCGGGTGCCAAGGTCGAGCCTGTGCTGCCGTCGCCGAACAAGTGGCTATGAGCCAAAACAAAGGCTGGCCAGCGTTGACGGTGGATATTGGTAAGCTTTTTGCGGCACCACCTCGGGAAACTTATACCAACCCAAAACAGCAGCGTGGCTCCCACGACTGTGGCTACACCTTTCAATTTGGTGATTCAGCGGTCAACCCCCAGGTCCGCACGGCGACCCTTGAGCGGTTTAACGCCTTAGCCGCCGAAAATGGAGGTAAGGTCAAACTCGAGCATTTGGTCCAAGTCAAAAAAGAAATGTGCAAACGGGACTTTGGCCTCTATAAGATTAGTAAATTGATCGCCTTTAGCCCGGTTGACGAAAAAAACGCGACCCTTCTGCCCGACATCCGCGATCATATCGAAGTGGCACTCATCTGGGCTTACCTCGGAGGGATGGAGCGGGGCTGGTTTACGGTTGCTGATCTCTATCACTTTTTCCACGGTACTATCCCACCCAACAAAACAAAGTTTTTCCTTGACCTCAAACTCCTTGAGGACTCCAAGGCGGCCCATAAGAATATGTGGTAGCAAGGGGAACCCTTCAGCAGGGTCCGGCTTAAATTGATGGTTCTAAGATTTGTTACTGCACGGTGAATGCCTGGCGACCAATGACCTCGTAGGCTAACTCACTAAATTTTGTAGTTTCTATCAAAACACAATATTTTTTTATTTGCTTGTACTCTCTCCGAGATCTAGTGCTTGTATGACGCGATAGCAATCGATAACCAAAATCTACGGTGCAACAACTGTGCTTATTTCTTTCGTCGTAAGATTGCCGCCTGAGTCGCTGACCATGATTTTTACGATTAGGTTACCGGGTTTTAATGTCGCAATAGGGATATTGTCTGAAAAGGTCGCTGCGGTTCCAGTCAATTCCCTACCAGCTACCACCGTATCGTGTTGGTTTTCGTAGATGACGACTGAGTGTAGGCTCCTATCGTCCAGGGCTGAAACGCTTACTTTCAGTGTCGTGTCTCCAGCCTTTAAGCTATCTAGGCTGGCATCGATGGTTGGCGGCAAGTGATCGTCAAGGTCTAGATTCGAACCCAGGTAGCGAGATGACAAAAGAAGCCGAGCATTATCTGGAGAAAAGCCGACGCGATCTTCCTGTTTGGTGTCCGCCTTATAGTTAACGCGCAGATTACGGAAGCCGTTGGCCATGATGTCTAACGAGTCACGCCTGAGTTCGTGACTCAATCCAAAGGCATGCCCTAGTTCGTGAGCAACAGCCCCAAAGCCATCTTCGATAAATTCAAAGCGAGGCGAATTGGGTTGTCCACTTCCAAGCGCTGTCCTACCAGCAACGGGTGTGACGTCAAAGAACCTCGCCTTTTGCTCGTCAAAACTTGTCGCACAAAACTCATCGCGTAAGATCCACGCAGAAAAAAGACCAATCCCACCTTTCGTGGAAAAACGCAGTCCCAAAGCCACCCCGCCATTGAATTCAATTGGGGCACTACCGTCCGGATCATAGGTCTCGGCGAAAATGATGATGACATTGCTTTGTGGGGTGCCTACTTCGACTGGGATTTCTTCGATGATTTTTGACCATTGAATGAGCGAATCATAATTTGGTGCACCATTGTATACGGCAGCCTCGCTCTTCCCGCGCAGCAGGTGCACCACTGGATCGTTTCCAATCAACTGGAACTTAAGCCCTTCTGTGGTATAGCCCTTCGATATTAAATCTGTCTTGTACAAGTCGGAGACAAACTGTAAGAGAACCTTAATTTTTTTCTCGTAATTAGAAGTTGGTTGGCGATCAGCAGGTACAAAATAGGCAACGCGAATCTGAGAATCGAGCTTCGAATGGCTCGAATCGTCGACTACAGTACCTTCAGGAGCACCAGGATCCTTTGCATCGTTAGATGCGCCATCAGATTTTTGTTTACTGCAAGCAAGGATGCCAAACACCCACGCACTTATTACATAGGCACATAGATGCAGACTATTTGGTGACCATCTCATTTCCCTGCTATCGGCCTTTGCCAGAATAACTTGAGACTCAAGGTGCCTACTTGGCGTAAAATGAGCGAAGCTGTCACCTGACATTTCCGAGGCTTTTCTCTAAAAAACTTCTGGCTGTTTTGCGCAATTTCCCTATACTAGGGACTGTGTCACGGAATTTCATGGAATTTGGTGGGGTTCTCCCTTATGTACAAAAGATATCTTGAACTATCTAATATTATTAAAAAAAAGAGCATTTTCTTACTTGGGCCACGGCAAACAGGAAAGAGTACGTTGTTGCGCTCTCAATTTCCCGAGGCTCGCTATGTAGACCTTTTAGAAGCCGATACGTTTCGCGAACTAAGCGGGCATCCGGAGACTCTACGTCAAAGACTCCAGCCACAAGAACGCTTGGTCATCATCGATGAAATTCAGAAGCTGCCCTCATTGCTTGATGAAGTTCAACTCCTCATTGACCGCAATAAGGATCTTCGCTTTATTTTAACGGGAAGCAGCGCACGCAAGCTCAAGCGGGGAGCCGCAAATCTTTTAGGTGGGCGGGCCTATTTTATCAATTTCCACCCGCTCACGAGCATTGAACTTGGAGGAGGGGGGAGTCGAATCATTGATCGCTGCAATTTTGGCAGTCTCCCAGCCATCATTGATGCTGATCGTCCGAAACGGGATTTGGATTCATATGTCGGCATTTACCTCAAAGAAGAGATTCAAGCGGAGGCGCTGACTCGATCCATTGAGAACTTTGCCCGCGTCTTAAATTTTTCTTCACATCTCAATGCTGAACAAATCAACTATACGAAAATTGGAAATGATGCGGGAGTTCCGCCGCGAACTGTGCGCGACTATTTTCAAATATTTTCGGATACCTTAGTTGCTCATATCCTTCCGCCTTTTGAAAAAACCTCTAAACGAAAGGCAGTTGCAACGGAAAAGTTCTATTTTTTTGATCTTGGTGTTGCACGAAGTCTGGCTCGATTAGGAGAAGTGGCAGAAGGGACTCCTGATTTTGGTAAAGCACTTGAGCATCTTATATTGCTCGAATTGCTCGCCTATAGAGATTATAACTTGAAGGACGTGTCCATCCATTACTGGCGAAGCCAGTCGCAGTTTGAAGTTGATTTTCTTGTCAATGAATCCATCGCCATCGAAGTGAAGGCGAGTGCCCGGGTTGCGACCCAAGATTTAAAAGGTTTAAAAGCACTGGAAGAGGATTTGCCATTGCATCGAAAAATTGTAGTGTGTGGGGAAAGCGAAAAGCGCGTCGTCGATAAGGTTGAGATCATACCTTATGCTCAGTTTCTAACAGAACTCTGGGATCATCTTATTGTCTCTTAAGTGCCCGTTGTTCGTCCCGGGCCCAAACCTCCTAAAGCAATTTATAACCCATTGATTAAATAAAACAAAAATCCATAGACGTTGAAATATTGAAACTACGGTTTAAATATTCTGCTAAATAACATATACTGAAGTTACATTGTTGCCGATAAGGTTATATAACATGCTGTCACAACTCTATGATTTTCATATTTCAGCCTTTGCTCGCGTACCCACGAGTGTTAAACGCTATCTTTTTGATCGGATTGACTGGTCAGATCGTTCGATTTTGATAACTGGTTTGCGAGGCGTAGGGAAAACCGTTTTATTAAAGCAATGGGCATTGGAGCAGTCACTCAGGCCTATTCATGATTATCTTTATCTTACTGCTGACCATTTTCTTATTTCCAAAAATGGCCTTTATTATACTGTTGCTGAATATTTTCGCACGGAGGGTGGAGACACTGTTATCATAGATGAGCTGCAAAAGTACCGGGGGTGGCAGCAAGAGTGGAAAAACCTTCTAGACGGGTACCCAGGCAAAAGATTTTTCGTAACCGGAAGCAGCAGTCTGCTCTTAAAGGAAGCAGATACTGATTTAAAACGCCGGAGAGCGCATTATTCCCTTTTGACCTTAAGCTTTCGAGAATTTCTAGAGTTCCGGTGGCTCATCACTCTTCCTATTGTGTCGGTTGACGATATTATGGGTGAACATATTGACCTTGCCATCAAAACCAAACAGCAGCTTGAAAAAAAAGGGATCACTATAGCAAAGGCCTTCAAAGAGTATCTGGAGTTCGGTTGTTACCCGTTTTTTTTGGAGAGCATCGAGTCTTTTAAAGTTAAATTGTTTGAGACCGTGGATGCTGTGATCGAAAATGACATCCGTGATGCATACGATGTCAAAACCGAGGGGACAGATGTCATAAAAAAATTGTTTGCTATTATTGCGGCTTCAGAACCATTTACACCAAATATCGAGGCGCTTTCAAGAGAGCTGAGTCTGTCACGTGCCTATGTCGAACGCTATCTTCTTTACTTGTATCGAGCAGATCTCATCCAGCTTCTATCAACCCATAAAAATAAAAGCATGAAAATTGCAAAAGAGGTCAAGAAAATCACGATTGCCAACACCAATCTTCAGAAGTGTTATGCTGAAAATGTTGGGATGCTGGAAAGTCTAGGTGCTATTCGTGAATGCTTCTTTGTGAATGCGACCAAGGAGTACTCCCCTCTGGTATCCAGCATCGGTGACTATACGCTGGGGTCGCAAATCTTCGAAATAGGAGGCAAATCAAAAACCCGGAAACAGGTCAAAGATCACCCTGATGCTTTCATCGTCAAAGATGATATCGAAATTGGTTCTGGACGGTCAATACCACTTTATTTATTTGGATTTTTGTACTAAGCATAAAAGGAATATAGGACATTCGATGATTTTTGCGATTTTTTACTACACGAGTGAGACCGGATGCCTGAATGACCCTGCAAAAAGCAACGATTTGGTGAAATATGCGAACATTAGAATCGCAACAACACAAACCCCAATCTCGACGAAGTTAAGTTGATTCCCCATCCAACAATTGATTTCCCCAAAGTCTGGCCATGAATGTTGTCCAGTGCAGGCAAAACACCCCATCACGCAGGGCTTCTACGGGATCATGCGTTACAAGGTAAAACTTTTTGAATACTCCCTCTTCGTTAAGAGCATGAAGGTTCTTCAAGTCGCTTTTATGAATTTTCCGGGTCGATTTTACTTCGATAGCTACACTGTCGCCGATTAGAAAGTCAACTTCATGCTTATTGACTGACCGCCAATAACGAAGTTTTTCGAGACTCCTTCCGTAGGAAAGGTAGGCCGAAAGCTCCATGTATATCCAGTGCTCGAAGGCCCGACCATAAAGGTCGGAATGACGTTCAAGGGTCCTTATATCGTTGATCCGATTTACGACGCCAGTATCAAAAAAGTAAAATTTCGCAGTTGTTATCGCCTTTCTTTTCTTGGATTCATGCCAAGACTCCAGCATTTTACCGATGAGTGTGTCTTCTAAAATCCGGTAGTAATCGCTCACCGTCGTCGCTGCTATGCCGACATCGCTTGATATAGATGCAAAATTGATCATCTGACCGTTTGTTTGTGCCGCAAGCTTAAGAAACGAGAGAAATGATGGTATCTTTCGAACTAGGCCCTCCTGCTTGATCTCCTCATTAATGTATGTTGTGATGTATGCTGCCAGTTCCTCAACAGGATCGTTGCTAAAATAGACTTGTGGTAATCCTCCGTACAACAGCATTCGTTCCAGATCAAATTTTTCCTTCAATTCCTCTATTGTCAGCGGGAAAAGGCCGGCGATCCATGCTCGTCCAGCAAGTAGATTGACTCCCGATGCCTTTAGCTTTCTTGCGCTGCTTCCTGTCAGAAGAAATCGCAGATTTTTCTCCTCGATAAGCCGATGAACTTCATTTAACAGCTCCGGCACCTTTTGTATCTCGTCTATGACGACGATGCTCTCTGGCGATAACTTTCCTTGGCTCTCGGCAATCTCTTCAAGTTCATGGGGAGCTGCGGAAAGACGCAGAAGATAGGCAGAATTCAGCAGATTAATCTTGACAGCTGTTAATAATTGTTGAGCAACAAGGGTGCTTTTCCCCGTAGATCGTGGTCCAAAAAGAAAAAAAGACTTTTTATTCAGTAGCTTATTGAGGTCTATGGTCCTTAGTATCAGTTTTTTCAAGCTTTATATCCTCGAATATTGACTATAATCGAGGATAGTACACTAGAATGTATAGAAATGGCAATTACGATTTGGATGAGGCTATAGCTGTTGGGGACTTGCACCCCACGCTCGATGCGTCGGGCGGCGCACTCATTGAAGTCCCGCACTCCTTCGATTGCGGAAAATATCCCGTTTATGATATAATCCCTGGTGGGATTTTAATACCATTCTTCGGGCCGGTACCAAAGAGCCCAGAGCCGCCTGTTTGATGTGGTCACGGGTGCAGCTCCCCTTGCCTACGATGATTTTACGGGAAAGTATAACGAGTGGGTTGGTCATCACCTGATCAGCAAGCTGGTGGTCTGGCAAAAGCAGGCAGATTGGAAGTTTGGGGTTTATGCTGTTTTTGAGCTGGCATATCGTCGGCAGGACGAAACGTTCCTATCTGGGGCCCTATTTGCTTATTACGATGGTATCGGCCGTGATGGCGGTGAAAAACTGAGAAGCCTAGAATCTGCGACCAAGTATGCGAGCAAGCAAGGGTTTCATATTATTGACGGGGTTAGACTCTATGAATAGCGAGGAAATTGTGAAAGTAAATCACCAAATAGAAATAGCTGGAAAAGTTTGGACGTTTCCTGAGGTTCGCTATGTGCGTGATCACACGGGAGCCTTGGGTGTATCGATCAGCGACCTCATTCGTTACCAAGAGGCGGTGGCCATTCATATATGCACATCCGATGGTGAGTTGACCATCTCAGAGTTTGAGCTGCTTTGCTCTGTTGCAGGAATGAAAACAGCCGATCTGGCCACCGAAATGCGCATGGATAGAACCACCGTTTCCAAGTGGCGGAATTTGAAGACTGGTGAAGACCCACGGAACAAAACAATAATCTATGTATACAGTATTGTCATCAAAAGTATCATTCTAAAAAATTTGATGTCATCAATCGAACGTCGGGATGAAGAAGTGGAAAAGCAGCGTCAATGGATTTTGAAAATGAAAAATTTGCCTCAAATCAAAGTGGCTTGACGTCGGAAGTAAAATTTTTACTTCGTCCTGAAAGGATACCCTCTTTGCGAAGTGCAGCGCAGGTTCGCTTCATGGCCCAAACGGGGATATTCCAGCGATGGGCGAGTTCTTTGGGAGGTCTTAGCCGAAGGTCTTTTGAGCGCTGCAACACAAATGCCGAAAGTCCACGTTCTAGGACGACATCAGCCCAGATTACTATTTCACATGAGAGCCTATTGTGACGATTCATATAGCTGCTTCCCAACCTTATCATCAAATGGCATGGAATCTTCAATCAGGGTGAGTCTGAGACTCAAAAGTTATTTTACTCTATAAATACAAAATGTTAAAATTATTTTGGAAGCGTTTGCGGGACATCTTTACGCCAACGCCCGTGGTATGATGATAACTTATTGATTATAGTATAGATATTGACCATACAGGTTGACCGTTGACGAAAAAAAGGCAAAGCTTAAAACGTCGTGGACATCTTCCAAAATAATCTCAATGCCAATATGGTCGATCGACGGTTTAAATCACCAGGGGCCTATACCAGTGAGACCGCCCGTCTCAGGGACGTAAAGTAGACCAAAATCTGGGGCTCATGACTGACGAGACCGAGGGAGTTCCACCAAGAGGCTTCTTCCTTAAAGAGGTCCGGAGTCTTAATATAGAAGAGACTATTAGGGTGCAGCATCATTGCAGGATCTTTAATGTGCAGCTTTAAAGTGCAAAGAAATCTACCATTTTTTAGACGTGTTTAGAAAAACTGAGCGTGAACCGTAGATTTTTACTGTTGCATCCTGGCAGGATGCACACCCGATGTGTTTATCACCAAAATCTATAGAGGAGGATTTATGCTCAGCATGTTTAGACAGCAAAAGACCCCACTCTTTGGGCCATCGTTGGCTCCCCATGTTTCTACGATCAGCCTGCTATGCCTGACAACCCTTGCATGTGGACGCCAAGACTCTCAGCCCCTTTTAGACCACAGATCACCGGATGGATCTCATGGAATCCAAACTGCCGACCAAACCGATGCCGGCGTGGTTATCGATCCCCAAACATCAGGGGGATTCGATGATTCGGGCCAGCCACGTTTAGCCCAAAGTCCCACGGACCAAGTCCTCGCGACCTACACCTACAGCATCAACCCCACTGCATCTTTGGCGGGGGGCTGGTTTCTTGGTGACTCTCCAGCAGATGGAGTGGTTGACATGGAACAAGTGGTCCCGGTCGAAGGTGCAGTGGCTGCTCTTAAATATTTAAAGGTTGAAGGTCAATTGAAATTTCCTAAAGTCGATCAGGGCCAAAAATCTTCGATCGGCTGCCTCAGGTTGAGCCTATTTGATAATGTGTATTTCCGCGAAAATACCTGGCTCCGCCTGGCGTTGGTAGGCAACATTAAAGGCACCCTTTACCAGGAATTATCAGCACCGTTATTGATAGACTATGGTTCATGGAGAGAGGTTCCCACGCTCCCCGGCAGCCTAACGTTGATTCAGTTTGCTCAAAACACCATTAAATCCTTTAAAGGGGAGCTATGCTTTCAACTCGATTTGTCGCAACTACCAGCTGACGTCTATCAGGGTTCTCTAGTGGTCCAATATTTACGCCCCTCCCAGGACTCCTTACCTAAACCCTGCGACAGGAGCCCTCCCAGCCAGAGCAATGACTCCTGCCTACCCAGTCAAGAGCAGCTTGAAATGGAACCTCCAACTCCAACTCCAACTCCCATGCCACCGGCAAAACCAAGTCCGACTCCTATGCTGTCCTGCACCCATGAAGCCTCTGTGCTGAAGGGCGAGCAGTCGATTGAAATCGAATGGATAAAAAACCAGCAGTGTCCGACAGGCAACCTAGAGATCGGGATCAAAGACATTGCTGCTGTGGATGACCGCGGCCAAAATTTGGGGCGCATCGAGGTCATCAGTGCGACCAAATTTCGATACTATGCTCCAGCACAGGTCACCAGCCAGACCAAAATCTTGATTTCAGCACGCCAACCAAGTGTGGAAATGCTGCCAGCTACATGCGAAGTCATCCTGCAACCTGCAGAAGAAATCGCCGTGGCCGATGATGGTAAAACCCGCGGGCTAGTCGGCAATCTTTACAAATTACCCCCTCAAACCGCTGCCCTCCCCGACTTCAAAACCATCAAACCCATAGCCCAGGTGGTCGCAGGCAATCTCGATATTGCGAATCGCCAGTTTACGGCAGGTTTTCCCGGCGTCAAGGATCTTGTCGAATGGTTTGCCATCCAGTTTAGAGGCGAGTTGATCGTTCCCAAGGAAAAAGAAGGGCTCTGCTACTTTCGCCTGACTGCGGACGACGGAGCCAACCTCTATATTCGTGGCAACAAAACAATCGACAATGATGGCCTGCATCCCGTCCGTAGCCGTGAGGGTAGCATCTCTCTCAGCCAGGGCGTCCATCCCATCCAGATTGATTACTACCAGGGGCCTCGGTACTACATTGCTCTACAGCTTTTTTGGAAATGCGCAGGAGAGTCGAGTTTTACGGTCATTCCACCGGATGCCTTTGTAAGGCCACTTCAATAAAATCGCCATCGGCGAGATTAAATGGATGGGGATTTAACTTTACTTTTTTGGTCTTAGGACCTGTCTGACAGTAAACCACCTTAGACTCTCCCCGTCCCAGGGAGAGTCCATCTGTTGCCCTACACCAGTGAGACCGCCCGTCTCAGGGACGTAAAGTAGACCAAAATCTGGGGCTCATGACTGACGAGACCCAGCGAGTTCCACCACGAGGCTTCTTCTTTAAAGAGCGCGGTCATCCCCTGGCGGTAGTCTCGGAGCTGCTCGTCCCAGCCACGCTCGTGGCAAAAGGCGAGGAGGTCTTGTGTGGGGATCTCACGGTTATAAAATCGAGTGGTCTTATAGTCCACGATCACGGGCTGGCCCTGGGCGTCGATGACAAAAAGGTCTAAGACACAGCTAAAGATATTGCGGCCCCTGACAAAGACCAAGGGCCTTTCGCTGGATTTATAAAGGGAGGTCTCAAGGAGTCGGAGCAGCCACGGGTCCTGCCCTGTGGCCGTTAGATCATGCTGATAGTCCTGGATGGAGTCAAACGAGCGGTATTCTCCGGGAGCCAGGGCCTGCCAATGGAGGTTGCCGTCAAATCTCCTGCCTTCGATCAGATGCTGAAGCCCCTTGTGGACCCAGGTCCCCGCCGCTTTTGCAAGCCGCGGACATCCCCGCACGTCCATCGTCGGAGCTTTCTGGGGGGGCTCTCCCCCTGGGGCGAGGCTCGGATCTTGGGACCTAAACAAATCCAACAGATCCTCTTGGGCCGCCTCCTGGTGCCTTGAGGGGGACTGGATGCGCACACCGCGGGGTAAAAGGGTGTTTGGTGCAGCCGTGGGGTGTATAGCTTGAGGCTGTTGACCCCGTCGCTGCTCCTCTCTCTGGGCCTTGAGTTCCTGCAGCCTGAGGTCGTCCACCGGCTGATGGGCTGGTCCCACAGTCCGGTGATAGTGTACGGTGGAGGGCTGATCTCCAAACTGGACCTCCCTCGGGGGGCCTAGGCGCTGGAGGGTGTTTCGTAGGGGCAAGTAAATAAGAGTTTCTTTAAGCCCACGGGTTTGTTTAGGCTGGTGCCCAGTCACCACAAGATACTGTTTAGCACGGGTCAGTGCCACATAGAGGAGTCGCCAACACTCGGCAGCCGTCTTGGTGTCGCTGGCCTGGCGAAGGGCTTCAAAGCCCGGATCGTTGACCGGGTAGTCCGATGAAGCGCCGATATAGCAAAGCCCGTCTTCCTCGGGAGTCGTCTCCCAGTAGGACTCCCGCTGGCCCCAGGGACGGGCTCCATCCACCAAAAAGACCAGCGGGTATTCCAGGCCCTTTGATTTGTGGATCGTCATCATGGTCACCGAGTCTCGGGTGACTGAGGCCATGCCTAGGGGGTCGTCTTTGGCCATCTGATCGAGTTTGGTAAGGACGGAGACAAGGTCCAGCAGGCCCTGGCTTTCGAGCTCGATCACGATCTCAACCAGCTTGAGTAGATTTCCCCGCGCGAGATCTTGGTCTTCGGGGGAGCGACCATAGGCGCCCCTTGCTCCCAGCTCGTTTAAGCTAAAATCCAAAAGCTCGTGGGGTAGACAGAGGGCTGCTTTATGTCTGAGGAGCTTTAGCTTTTGGGCAAACTCCGGACAGCCTACATGCACCTGGTCCCAAAGGGATTGGCCCCTTTCCCCCGCCGCCCCTTGGGACGACTTCCAGAGCCACTGCAAGACTTTCTGGTCATCAATATTTTGTTTAACGTCCTTGCCCAAGGGGCTCTTGAGGACCGTGGCAAACGCTTCGCGGTTTTCCCAGCTAAAGCACATCTGCAAAAGAGCGATGGCGTCGAGGATCTCGCGGCGCTTAAAAAAACCTTTTTCTTCAGCCTTATGACTGGAAATCCCCCGTTCTCGGAGGGCTTGGCCATAGAGGTCGCCGTGGGTGGCCGATCGGTAGAGGAGGACGCAGTCCGATGGCCTGATGGGTCGGTAGACCTTGAGGTCGCTGTCATAGATGGGGCAATGAAAGGGGTCTTCGGGGCGGTCGCCCTGGTGATTCAAGATCCTGTGCAGGATGTCGGCCACCAGCTTAGCTTCGGTCTGAAGGGGACCGGAGGCTTCGCCCGATTCGGAGGCTTCGCCCGATTCGGAGTTTTCAGTGACCAGGTCGGCAATCAAGATGCCACCGGCCTCTGGTGTGAGAAGCTGGCCTTCAGCAGAGGTCGCCGCCACGTGGGTTGGAAATCCGTCGATCAGCGGGGTCGTCCCAGGACTCTCCTCGGGACCGTGTCCAAATACTTTGTTTAGGTAGTCAAGCACCAGCGGTGTCGTGCGGTAGCTGGTTGAGAGGGGAGTCACAACCAAATGATCTTGGAAATCTTGGGCCGCCTCGTCCATCACCCGTGGGTCGGCTTCGCGAAATCCATAGATCGACTGTTTTTGGTCTCCCACGATAAACAGGCTGGGAGGAGGCCCCTCCCGGACCAACTCTGGAGTGGACAGGATGCTCTGGGCTAGCTCCCTAAAGATCGCCCATTGGAGGCGGCTGGTGTCTTGAAATTCATCCAGCATCACATGGTGGATCGTCTGGGCAAACAGATACCGCACCCCGGCGCTGGTATCCCCATAAAACAGGCGAAATCCCCCTTGGGCGAGGTCCGAAAACTCCAGATGACCCCGCTGGAATTTTAAGGTGTCCCGGGCCTGGCGAAAAAGACCAAAGAGATGATAGAGAGCATCGCCGGATTGATCGAGAAGCTCTAAACGCTGCTGGTTTACCCAGATTTTGACCAACTGGTCTATCGTCGCGATTTCGGCCTGGAGCAGGTCACGGTTTGTATTTCGGACCAGACTTCCTGAGACCTTTAAGGTTTTTTGGGCGATGATTCCCGTCGCGAGCAAACCATCAAAGTCCTGGTCTCGGACAGCTTTCAGGACTCGGTCCTTTAGGTCTGGGCGAGACAGTTTATGGGCAACCCTCTCAAGGGGCGCCGCCAGGCCGCGCCACAGGGTTACATGGTCGATCCTAAGGGACGGGGCGGCCAAGGATCTCAGGGCTGACCCTTGGATCTGCTCCAGATACCAGATCAGCGAGCTTTGGTCGGCGAGGGCTTCCAGACGGTTCCAGTTTTGATACACGTGGTTGAGGCGGACACCTGCCATGGGCAGCCCTAAAAGCCGGCGCAGCGGGTGGTCGAGGTTAGCTTTCGTCTCTGTAGCTGATCGCAGTCCAGAGAGTACCCGGCAGGTTGCCCACCAACCCTGCTCGTCGTAGATCCGACGATCGAGGGGGTCCAGGAGCTGGTAGGGGCTGGGAAAATCCTGTGGGACCCCGGCTTCCCAAGGCCTGCCACGAAAGGTCCCGGAAGGGCTTGCCTCGAGAGGAAACTTGCTAACCCATTGGGTGAGCAAACTATCGATGGTGGCGATGGGCAAAAGCTGGGACTGCTCTAAAATCCGTCTGCCCACCAGGGGAGCCTTGAGGGGAGGCAGGGTCTTAAAGGAACTCCCTTGCTGTCGGTGGTGTTGGAAGTAATCCCCATTGCTCAGGTCAAACTCTCTCCCGCTCGCCTCGTCGTGGAGGAGGAGGGCTGCTTCGTGGAGGATCCGGGCCCGCATTTCGGCGGCGGCTTTTTTGGTAAAGGTCACCGTCAAAATCGACGACGGTGGTGCTCCGGCAGCCACCAGCCGTAAAAACCGTTTGCTTAGCTGGTAGGTTTTGCCGCTGCCTGCGGATGCTGCCACCAAAAAGCTCCCGTAGGGGTTTTGTGGCTGGTGTTTGAGATCACTCTTAAGATCAAAGGTAGGCATCGGACAACTCCTCCCGGCGGCAGATCCCATGGTAGCTGCACTCGTTACACCTCCAGGGCTGAGCCCTAAAATGGAGAGTCTGGGAGGACTCATCCCCGAGGATCTCACCATAGGTTTGAGTGAGACGGGAGGTGAATTGATCGACGATGTCTTCCAGGGACTGGGTGCGAGCCTGGCTTTTACTCATACTGATAAGGTTTTGCTGGGCGGCCTGCTCCTGGCAAGCGCCGCCCGCGCTGACTCCAAGCCAGCAACCATCAAGAAGGCTGTAGTAACCCACAAGGGTTTGGCTGGGGCCAGGTGACTGGGACGCCAGGGCATAGACTAAAAGCTGGGGTGCGTCTCCAAGAACTGCCTGGCTTTTCGAGGGCAGCCCCTTGCGTTTATAGTCGAGGATCACCTGCCCCCAGGGGGTGGTAAAGATGCTATCGATGCGGCCCGAGAGTTCAATCTGATCGACAGGACCCGGTTGGTTTTGGTCTATCTGTTTTAGGGACAGGACGGTTTTAAAGGCCCGTTCCTGTTGGCTCTGGCGCAGGTAGATCCAGGCTTTTGACAAGGTTCCTTGGGAGCCAGCCTTGTCGTGGGCCCCCTGGGTCCAGCCACTCAGACCCGCTAGAAAGGTGCCGAGATCTGACCAACCCTTAAGCTGCATATGTAGAAAAAGCGGCGATCCCTTGACCTCCTCGGAGAGCACGTGATCGGCTACCAACTGAAACCTGTTTGTAAAAAATTCCGGCCAGGGCTCCGCCGGTGGAGATACGGGAAGGGGTGTGATCCCGGGTCCGGGGGGTGGGTCCTGAAAAAAGACCTCTAAGACCCGGTGGAGGGCCTTGCCTTCCCTAAGGGTCCGCCGGTCATGGGACACCGAAAGGGGGTTGATCCCACACCGGTCCAGAAAAAATCGATAGGGGCACTGGAAGAGATTGGCGAGGGATGTGGCTGACTGGGTTTTCAGGCTGGAAAGTGGTGGTTTTAAGAGAGGGTCGTCTGCCCCGACCGTGATCCAGCCAATCTCCCGTGACGAGAGCTTTGGTGGGGGTGTCAGCGCCGCTGGCTTCCCGTCGAAATCTAAAACGCTGGTGTTTAGGGACGGTTCCCCAAGACGCTCTAAGGTAGCTTCTCCTAAGACCAGAGCCATCTCTATAAAACGCGACCGGACGGCCGTCCCCCCCTGATCCGGGTAGCTCAGGACCAGGCGCGGGATCCGCGACCGCAACAGGTAAAAGGTCGTGTCCTCGATGGCTTCGAGGAGTTGCCATCCGGGTAGCCCGAGCTTGGTCTTAAGGGTGTTGTCCAGGACGTGGTCTACGGGTAGAGCCCGCGGAAACTGGCCTTCCGTGGCTCCCAGAATAAAGACTAAATCAAAAGGTATGTAGCGAGCCTCCGCAAGGCTCAGCACTTGGATCCCATAGAGGGGGTCGCCCGTGCTATGGACTTTGATGCCGCGAAACAGTCTTTGCACCACCGTCAAAAACTCCTGTCTCGAAACCGGAAAATCGGCGATCGCCTCAGGACCTAAGGTCGGTAAAGATTCTAGGGTCGAAAGAAAATCAACAATCGTTTGGTAGGAAGCCATACGGATGCCGATGTCTTCTTGAAACATGACCTTGGTAGGGCCGTCGAGGTGGAGTTTATCAAACTCAAAAAAGTTTTCTGGAAGTTGGCTCAAATCAAGGGGGAGATCATGGGCCACGAGGCTGCGAAACTCTTCGGCCCAGAGGCGAAAGGGTTTGCGGTGGTGTCCCGCTAGCCATGGCCCAAAGCGACGGGCCGTCGTGCGGATCAGGGGGCTCCACTGGGCATGAATTCGTGACGCCCGGTGATCTTCTACAAACCCGCACCATTGGGGAGAGTCTTCGGAGCTTAGGCTATAGTGGTCCATACTGCTCAAAAGCTGGTCCCTTGTCCCGCTCTGGCTGGCCCGCTCCACCAGGGGGTGGGTTAGATACCCTAACGCTTTGGTGAGGTCTCCTGGTCCGGCACCAAACCGTAACCAGTCTAGAATGCTCTGGAGCCAGCGACCCAGGAGGGTGGTCTCTAGGGAGGTCTGGAGGGCTACGTTAAAGGGACCAGAAAACCCCGGCATCAAAAGTTTGAGGTATTTGCCGTACATCTGGTCATCGGTGACCAGGATTGCTACAGCCGACGGATCGAGGCCGTCACGGATCGCCTGGTGGGCTTCGGCCAGGACTCCGCGGACTTCGGCCATGGGATCAGGGGCGACCAGCACCCGGAAGGGTCGGGTTTCAGCCGTGCCAGGGCTGGGCGGCGACCATTCGGGCAAGGGACGGGATCCGGGACTTATAAAACCGATTCCGTCCAACAGTTTTTGCAGAGGATTTTGGCTTGAAGGGCTGGGCGGCGGTTCACTTACCATAACCATGCATACCGGTCCCCAAAGGGAGCTATGGACAAACTGATTAAGGACCCGTGTCAAAAGGGGATTGAGGCTGGTAAACCCACCAAACAAAAGCTTCCCAGGAAGGTCCCCTCGAAGGTTCTTTGACAAGGGGAGCCCATGGGTGGCCAACTGCTCACAAAGCCAGCGGCTGCGCTGGGCCAGGCGCACGGCTGCGGGGAGACTCGGGCTGGTGTCGAGTGCCTTTTCATAGGCGAGAAAGAGGGTTTCCAGTTCTTGACAGCGCAGGGTCAAGGTATCGAGAGCCCCTTCGCTCAGAAAAGTGTTTTGGCTGACAGCCTCCTTGAGTGCCGCCCATCCCTCTTGTCCCCGGTCCCATAGGGTGATTTCGTTGAAAAGCTGCAACACCTCGTGTTCGTGGCCCAGCCTCAAAAACTTAAAGCTAGGCGCCTGTGCGGCGATCAACCCAGCCAGGAGACACTCCTGGGCTAGGGGAGGCATCAGGGGCGTGGTCAGCGCCGGGATGGTGTGCTCCCCAGCACCCTCGCAAGCAGCGTCGATCAGGGATTCAAGGTTAAAAAAACGAGGGGGATTGAACGCCCGCTTCTTTTGGCTGAGGCCCACCATGACCATGGTGGCCAGGCGTTGGGTGGGCAACACCAAGCCCCAACGAGGCCATTCAAAGGACTCGATCGCACTAAAATGACTAATAATTTCAGCTACGAGGCAGGTTTCTGGGGAGATGCGACGAAGGGTGGGGCCCATGGACATATCGGTCTAGCACCTTTTTAGTGATTTTGCCTTTCCCGGAGGCTGACGACAGTAGCGTGACCGCCCAAAGGATACAAGGGAAAGGATGCAAGACCCCAGGGTGATGTTTTTAACACCCTATGATCTTTGCTTGTAGAATGGTATCATTGGAAAAACGATGACATCTAACAATAGAATGGAGTGACCCCATGGCTGACGACCACAAAGACACGAATCCCTCGCAACCTGTCGCGGAAGTTCCCGAAAAAGAGGCCTCCCCATCTCTCACGCCTCCCCCCCCCGAGAGTTCCGGTAAGTCTCAAGAGACTCTTACCCTCTCGCGGCGGGACCTTGTCGGCACCATCCCGAAGGTGGCTTTAGGGTCATGGCTGGCGACGGAGGGGGATCAGGGGCTAGCGTTTGGCAATATGATGTTGTTTAAGAAAAAGAAACAGACTCAACCATCATCCGAAGTTTATGGACTTTGGGCTTTTGGTGGAAACTATTACTGGCAACTGGGCCTTGGCGACTCGGCAGACCGCAGTAGCCCAGTCCAGGTGGGGAATTTGAGCTCATGGAGTGAGGTGGCAGGTGGATATAATTACACCATAGGACGCCGCATAGACGGCACCCTCTGGGCCATTGGCCATAACTTTTACGGTCAGCTGGGCCTAGGCGACACGGCAGATCGCAGTAGCCCTGTGCAGGTAGGTTCGTTAAGCTCCTGGAGTGAGCTGGCGGTGGGGGAATCCTCCTTCACCGTAGCACGCCGCACAGACGGCACCCTCTGGGCTTTTGGTTATAACGGTTGGGGCCAGCTAGGCCAAGGCGACTGGACAACCCGCAGTAGCCCTGTCCAGGTGGGGACTTTAAGCTCCTGGAGTGAGGTGGCGGCGGGATACCGCCACACACTAGCACGCCGCACAGACGGCACCCTCTGGGCTTTTGGCGGAAACAGGGACGGCCAGCTGGGCCTAGGCAACACGACAGACAGCAATAGCCCCGTCCAGGTGGGTAATTTAAGCTCCTGGAGTGATGTGTCGGCTAGAGGATTCCACACCATGGCTCGCCGCGCCGACGGCACCCTTTGGGCTTTTGGTTATAACAGTAGTGGCGAACTAGGGCTTGGCAACACGGTAAACCGCAGCAGCCCCGTCCAGGTGGGGAGTTTAAGCAGCTGGATTGAGGTGGCGGGGGGAACATACCACACCGTAGCACGCCGCACAGACAGCACACTATGGGCTTTTGGCAATAACTATTACGGCCAGCTAGGCCTCGGTAACACGGCAGACCGAAGTAGCCCCGTCCAGGTGGGGAATATAAGCAGCTGGAAAGAGGTGGCGGCAGGATACAATCAAACCATTATGAGAAGAACTGACGGGACTCTATGGGCTTTTGGGAGGAATTCTGATGGCCAGCTCGGGGAGGGTGATACGACTAACCGCTCAAGCCCCGTCCAGGTGGGAAGTTTAAGCAACTGGACTGAGGTGGCGGGGGGAGTCAATAACACCTTCGCCCGCACCGGTCCAACCCGCTTCACCATGTGGACTTTTGGGTATGGCGCTTACGGCGAGCTTGGGATCGGGGTCGCGCAAAACCGCAGTAACCCCGTCCAAGTGGGTGTTTTAACCTCCTGGAGTGATGCCGTGGCGAGAGGCTACCACAACCTCGCCCGCCGCTCTGACGGCACCCTATGGGCTTTTGGGCTTAACGATTATGGTCAATTGGGCATAGGCGACACTTTATACCGAAGTAGCCCCGTCCAGGTGGGTGTTTTAAGCTCCTGGAGTAAAGTGGCCGGTGGACAAAATCACTCCCTAGCACAGCGCACGGATGGCACCCTTTGGTCTTTTGGGTATAACGCTTATGGGCAGCTTGGGGTTGGCGATCTTTTACACCGCAGTAGCCCCGTTCAGGTCGGATCTCTAAGCTCATGGACAAACGTAGCAGCTGGACATTATCACTCCTTTGGCCGTAGCGCAGACGGCACTTTATGGGCTTTTGGCCGCAATGCCAACGGCCAGCTCGGCATAGGCAACACCTTAAACCGCAGTAGCGTTGTTCAGGTCGGGACTCTGAGCACTTGGGCAGAAGTAGCAGGGGGGGAGAATCACACCCTAGCTCGCCGTACAGACAGCACTCTTTGGGCTTTCGGCGGCAACACCCAAGGCCAGCTGGGCCTTGGCAATTCAGCAGGCTGCAGTAGCCCCGCCCAGGTAGGTGCATTAAGTTCCTGGGTCCAATTCGCAATAGGACATCGCTCCAGCTTAACTCTCCGCGCAGACGGTACGATGTGGTCTTTTGGGCTTAATCAGGAGGGTCAACTGGGCCTTGGACATACCACAAGCCGCAGCAGTCCCGTTCAAGTGGGTGTCCTAAGCTCGTGGACTGAGGTAGCTGTTGGGATTGGCTATTCAAATGCTTGTCTCTCAGACGGCACCCTATGGGGTTTTGGCAGAAACGCGGAAGGCCAGCTAGGCCTAGGAGATACTGTCAATCGGAGTATCCCGGTTCAGGTGGGGTCTTTAAGCTCTTGGGTCAATCTCAAGAGTGGAGCAAATCATACAATCGTTTTCCAGTCATAGTTTATACGTACTAAGGGCGCGGCGTTAGCCGTGCTTCTTAGAGCTAGCCCCGGCATTGATTGACCTTGCTGTCAAATGCAGCAACAAAGGTTGTCACTTTTTTCCACTTAGAACGAGCAAATCCATGGGATCGATGCAATAAATTAATTTTTTGTTTTTTCTTTCGTAACAAATAATCCTTAAAAATAAATGATTTATTCTATAAATAATTATTTTATAGAGTGGATCATTATTTGGTACGGCGCTTGCAGGACTTATTTTGAACCCATTACATCAGGAGTCCTATTTATGATTAAGAAGCTTTTATTTGTGAGCGCATTGTCGATCTTTCAACCAGGGTGCCAAGGAGGCAACACTCAAGAAAAATCCACTGAAGATGGATCTTCTGTTTCCACATTTTCTGGATATGAAAACAATCGTCGGAAAACTGGTCTCAATGGTCTCGCGGGCGTAGGATTATCAAAATCCTACAAAGTCACTGGACGCACTAGCATGGGACCAAGAGATCGCAACCAATGTGAGGCCACCTATAGCGGTGACGAGAAAGTCACTGTAACCTATAGCGAACAAGGCGTCACCAAAACTTCTGCGCTTTACATCACAGGAGTTAACAATTCGGACTTTGCAACGAGTTCGAATGGCATCATCACAGATGCCTGCGGCACCATCGTCGAGGCGACCTTTATCTCCAATGGGAGAAGCGTGGTAGAACGTTTTGTGGTGGTCGACCAAATCTATGAAAGCCACGCCCAAAATGAGCCGAATCTTGATATCGCTAAGGCGGCATACTTTGATATCCGAAAAGCCCTCGGCCACAGTGACAACTTTACCCAGATCAACGTCAAGACGATTGCCAATGGTTCCTACACCTACACCCAAAATTCGGACTGTTCCTTCATGCCAGGCGTCCTTACCATCTGTGGTTTTGGTTGGTAGAGGGCATTTTTAGGTCGATAGCTCATCTTTAGTGAAAGTGAAAATAGTTTACACATAAACTCGGTGGTTGGCTCTATTTAAACAATTAATATATTTATCAAATCGGACCTCAAAATAATGGTTTGATTCTTGCTTCGCTGTAAATCTCTCTGAATAGGACCAACCACCAACAAAGGATGCCCCATGAAACTAGAATTCACAAAATTAGGGAAAATTGTGGTGTCAATCAATCTGCTCGTAGCTTGTTCGCAACAGATCTCCACCGAGGCAGAGGTCCAGTCGACCACCCAGGCAGAGCAGTGCTCGGAGACCGTCGATTTGACCGTGGCAAAAGTTCAATCCTTATAAATCATCATAAACCCTGCCTTTTGATATCGGGAGATAATATGAAATATCTTTTGACGATAGCTGTTGTAGGTCTATCTTGGGCCTGTCATCCAAATGTGAGTCAACAAAGTGATGTTCAAGGGAACTTTATGGTCGGCAAAGACTATCTTTGGCCTAACGCCACAGCTGATGTTTGCTGGGAAAAAAATCTGCCGACCCAGGATTGGGACCGATTCGCAGAAATCAGACAAAAAGTAGCTGAAACTGTGACACAACAGTTTGCCTTGGCAGGGTTTACCTTTAAGGGTTGGGGCCAATGCGGACCCGGGTCCCGGGGTATCAGAGTGGAATCCTGGATTCCTTCCATGCAGATAGCGCCGCTTGGAATAGTCAAATCTTTTGGGGCGCGGCTTGATGGGATCTCAAAAGGACTAGGATTTGTTGTAGAACTAGATAAGGAATACAAACAAAAGCACTGCCAAAACGAAGAAATCTGCATCATCGGGACGGCACTTCATGAGTTTGGTCATGGGGTGGGTCTCTTGCACGAGATGAATCGACCGGGCAGTCCCTGCCCAGAGGATCAAACGGGTGGATGGGGTGGTGGAGCCGACAGTTTTACATTACCCCAATACGATCCAGACTCTATCATGAACTATTGTGCCTTGCGTACCGGAAGTAAAATCGGCAGACAGCCTGAACTCTCTTTCACAGATATTGCGTTTGTTAAAGAACTTTACATGACGAAAGCTGTGTTGCCCGCAGAAGCAGCCTGCCAAGCGGATGGGTTTTCGTGGGTAGCTGGGGGACTCGGTGCCTGTTGCCACACGGGATCAAAGACCATCACAGTCCAGAAGCCCTATAATCAGTGTACTCCCGATTTTGATCCTAATTTCGATACTGAGGTTCCTACGGCTGACCAACCTTCTCAGGGGATAGAGCGTTATTTAGTGGAATCAAAAGCCTTTATCACTGCTGAGCTGCCCTGGCAAGCTAAGCTAGGGACCTTTGCTTGTTGGAGCGGCGAGGTCAAGGGTAAGGAAGAAGGTAAGGGATTTCAGTTTGAACTGAAGCAGCCCGCGGATCCGGCCATTCAAAAATTTAGCTGTAATAATGCCACATTTTATAATGGAGCTGGAGTCGACTCATCAACGGAGGCGGTTATCTTTTCTCAACCTTTCGAAATCCCGGTCAACACCGAGGCTAAGTATCACCTTAGAGCCTCCGAGGGGATCCGAGCCCCCGTCGTCCAGGGAAAGGTTCAGTTGACTCCAGGGATGGCCGAAAAGCTAGCCGCAAGCGGTTTCCAGCAGCCTCCTCCCTTGGGGAGCCAGAGTCAAAACCAAGTGTCTTTCCAACAAATCATCAAAGTTGCCAACCTCGCAGGTGATGTTGAGGTCGTACAAAGTACGCTGGTCTGCGATATCGATGGTCAGCCCGTGACCGTCATAAGCGGCGCCAATCTCAATGAATACATCCAAGCAACCAAGCACAACACCATCAAAGCCCTTATTTATAACTTTCCGCTTATGAAGTCCGAGGCTCGCTGCAGTAAAATAACCCTTAAATTTAAGCGGATTTCTAATGATAAAGTCCTCGAAACAACCCTAAATTTGCGGACGCCATTGGTCCTCTCCCTGGCAAAACCACGTGAAACCCTCGAACTCTCTATGCCCTCATGTGTGCAGAAATTTATCCAGTGACTATGGTGTTTACAATAATCTGGGTCCTTTGCCTTAAAGTTATGGGGCAAATCTTCCGATAATATGCCGCGCTCCTAACCCGGCTCTGCCGGTTTACCTATGATTGGAGGTTTGTTATGGCCAAGGATAAAGCTCTCTTGTCTTTGATAATGCTCATAAATTTGAGCCATTATGGATGTTCTGACTCAAAGTTTAAGGGACAAAATAATCGCGAGAAAGACCTCCCCGGGGACCCACCCCTCACGGAGGCCACCAAAAACCATGACCCCAGTCCCTCTCCAGGAGCAGGAGAAGATAAGCCCAAGGAGTTTGTAGAGGGCAGTCCCATCGAGCGGCACGAATTCAAACAGGCGGATTACCCCAGCATCACCCTGGAAAGGACCCAGGGAAAGAAAGGGACCCTAGTCACAGGTGCCTTTGACCAGGGGAGTTACGGAGCCCTGGATTTGCTGGTGGTGGTCGACAACTCTGGATCCATGGCCGAAGAACAGAAAAATCTGGCCCCCAAGCTCAGCTCCCTAGTCTCCCAGGTCGGGCGGGCGGACTGGAGGATTGCTGTGACGACCACCGACCCGGATGACCCCTGCCTGTTAGGGGTCATCGCTAAAGGGGACTCCGGCGCAGAAGCGGCCTTTAACCAAATCATCATAGGGATCGGCACTAAGGGGACTGGCCTTGAACGGCCTTTCCTACGAGCAGCCCAGGCTTTGGCCTGCCCTGGGATGCCCGACTGGATGCGTCCAGGGTCAAAGCTTGCCATATTGATCGTGTCCGACGAGGACAACTGTCACAACGATGCTGCCACCGGCTACCAGTGCGCGACCGAGGACAAGTCTGCCGAGTATCTGTTGACGTCCGTTAGCAAACTCCGAGGCCTGGGTACCGATGCCCGGATTTACGGGATTATCAGCGAGCCCCAAGCCCCCTGTTCCAGTGCCCTCAAGACGGGGACCCTGATTGCCCAAGCCGTTGCAGCGTCGGGGGGGATTCTCGGGGATATCTGTGCTCAGGATTACAGTGGGGTTCTTTCCGAGATTTCTAATCACGTGAGCCAAATCCTTCAGCAGGACCTGACTCTTGATCGAGTCCCGTCTCCAGGCACCTTGGCCCTTGAGGTCAACGGAGTGCCCTGGGACCGCTACCAACTGGAAGGCCAGCGGATTAAGTTCACCGAACCGCCACCCTTTGGCTCGAAAGTCCAGGTGACTTATCGGTACGGAGTGGAAGGTGTCTTTACCGATACAGTCAACCTCGAAAAACCACCTGTGGATGACACCCTATCTGTGGTCTTAGAAAACCAAGTCTTGCCAGGGGATCGCTATGTCTTTGACTCCTCTACAGCGACGATCCAATTCAAAGAGGCACCTCCTGAGGGTGCGGTGGTGCGGGTGAGCTACCGGGGTAAAGCCCCGTTAGGGGAGCTTTTTTTTGTGGGATCGGGCGAGATTGTTCCGGATTCCCTTAAGGTGACCGTGGACGACCAACCCCATGGCGGAGTTGCCTTTGATCCCACGTCCGGGGAGGTCAAAATCTCGCCGCCACCCGCACCCCAAGCTAAAGTGGTGGTGACCTTGAAGCGACTTAAATCCTAGGTCGAGGTTTAATCTGGCGGAATTGTCCCGTATAATAAAGGTCTAGGATAAGGAGCAAGGATGCTATCTGGAATTGCCGATGCGGTTGTTTACTCGGAGCGCCCTGAGGTGGTGCGTCTTGTTGCTGATATCCTTAGGAAAAAGGGGGTGGCCAATCTGATCATCGCCGACACCCGCGAAGTCTGTCTCGACGGGCTCAAGCGGTTTGCCAAGGCTCTGTTGATCGTCGACTGGCTTTCTGGGGACCGTAATGTGGTGGGTCTCCTCAGTGTCAATGGACGGCAGCCTTTGGGGAGACAGCGGCCTATCATGCTGATTGCAGAACAAGCCACAGCCCAGCTAGTCGCCATCTGTGCCGAGTACAGCGTGACCCAGATCTATACGGAGCCTTTGACCCCTAAAAACCTCAGCAGCCGGCTGACAGCCCTACTTATAGGGGAGTCGGCACCGGATGATGTCCGGCGGGTCCTTATGGAGGTCGGTGAAATGCGCACTTCGGGCAGCCTGTCCGACGGGGCGACCTTGATCAAACTGCAGCTTAAGAAACACCCCAATAACCTCAAGCTAAAATGTGAACTCGCCGAACTCCTGTTGTCCCTTGGCCACACGGAGGAGGCCCTGACCCACCTTAAGGGGATGGAGCATACGAGCCCCCTTTATCTGAGGGGCATTCATCTATTAGGGCGGGCGCTCCTCAGGCTTGGCCAGGCGGAAGCAGCCCACCGGGTGATGTCTATGGCCCAACTCTTTAATGAGCAGGATCCCGACCGACTTGTGGATATCGGCCAAGCTCTCTTAAGTCTCGACCGATTTAAGGAGGCCCGTAAGAGTTTCGACGGGGCTCTCGCCGTAGAGCCTAACCATAAAGGCGCTAAAGTAGGCAAAGGCCAATCCCTCCTGATGGATGGAGCGGTGAATGAGGCCTTGACCGTGCTTAAGGAGTCTTCTACGGAGCTGGAACTCGCCTCGATCTTTAACACCTGTGCCGTCATGAATATGCGTAAGGGTCGTCATCAGGTAGGGATGAACCTCTATCAATCAGCCCTGGTGGCTGTGGGTAGCAGCCCAAAACTCAAATCTCGCCTTTACTTTAATATGGGGCTCGGATACCGCCGCTGGGGCAAAAAAGACAAGGCGATCGATTCCATGGAAAAAGCGCGGGCCTTGGATCCTGCTTTTAAAAAGATCGACCAACAACTCCGCGAGATCCGCGGTGGCGACAAAAAGTCGCCTGAGACCGTGGTTCCAAATGTGGAGATTATCGAAGATCATCAGGGTTATGCCGAAGTGACGAGCGATTTTTCGGATACTATGGATTTTGCGACTGATTTTAGCAAGCTTATGGACGGAGACTTGGAAGAGACCCTGTTTTCTAAGCCTACACAGGGCGACTCCAAAAAGAAGACCCCCACATCTGCCTAGGAATGGCTTAGGGAGCTATTAAAAAAACTTTAATTTGTATTAATCTTTGCTATAGGCTCTCTTTGGGTGAAGTGTTATATAAAGATTGCGCGGTGCTGTTGGCAGAACTCTAAAGCTTCCTGGAAAACACTTGCCATTCATGCCAAAGGACTTGCCTAACCCGAGTCTGACCGTATTGGTCCAGATTGGCCTAGATTGATCCATGACGGAAAGCCAAGCCACTGGAGTGCGTGATTGGCCCAGTGGTATTAAGATTTTTATATTTTTTTATGGAGGCTACCTATGACTTACCTGATCTCGAGGGTTTCCGGCCTTTTGGTTCCGTTGCCAGTTTTGTTGACGATTTCGTTGGCCATCCTCTTACGGCCCCTGGCGGTCCAAGCAGCGGCTCCCGCCGCTCCCTCGTCTCCAGTGGAACTGGTCCTTTGGGAACACGAATACGATGAAATCCAAAAATCTCTGGATCTGATTTTTCGTGACTTCGAAAAAGCCAACCCAGGTATTAAGATCAAAAGATCCCACTTTAAAACCGAAGATCTCCGAACCCAATTTCAAACCGCAGCCCTGGGCGGCGGCGGAGCCGACCTGGTCTTGGCTCCTAATGACTTTGCCGGCGGTTTTTCCATTATGGGGATCATCCAGCCGGTCAACGACTGGGTGCAGCCGGACCGCTTTAATGCCGAGGTGACCAAGGCAGTCACTGACCCCCAACAAAAAATCTGGGGTATGCCCCTTTCTCGGGGAAACCACCTCCTGCTCTTAGTCAACAAAAAGCTGGTTCCCAAGGCCCCTGAAACCATTGAAGAGCTCGTCAAAGTCGCAGGATCTCTGACCAAGAGCGATAAGGGAACCTACGGATTGGCTTATAACCTCAACGAGCCCTATTGGTTTGTGACGTTTTTAGGTGCTTTCGGGGAAAGCCTTTTTGTGAACGGGCAGCCTAAGCTCGACTCTCAAGGTATGATCGATGCCTTGACCTTAGTGCAAAACTTTAAGATCAAAGACAAGATCATCCCCACCGACTGTGACTATACCTGTGCCGATACGCTCTTTATGGATGGCAAAGTCGCCATGATCATCAACGGAGACTGGGAGCTGGACCGCTACCGTAAAAACCTAGGGGACCAACTTATCGTCGCTCCCCTTCCAAGGATGGGGGCCACGGGCAAACCCATGGTTCCTTATGTTTCTGGAAAATACCTGTTCCTGAACGCTAAGCTCAAGGGCCCAAGGCTCGACGCCGCTAAAAAATTCACCGAGTTTATGGTTAGTCCTGAAGGCCAGGAGAAACTCACCAAAGCAACCCGCCGGCTTCCCGCCCTTAAATCCATGGATCAAAACCCCGTCGTCTCAGGAGACCCTGTCCTCCAAGCTTCGATGCTCGGCCTTGTCCATGGCCAACCCATGCCCATGGGCATCGAACTACGGGCCGTGTGGGACGCCATCCGCCCCCAGCTACAGGGTGTGATGGCAGGTCGTACCCAGCCTAAAGACGCTGTGGTGATCATGCAAAAGGACGCTCTGGTTAAGATTAAAGAACTCAAAATGTAACGCTTTCATCATGTTTCGTTGAGGTTTTTGTGGATTCTTTGGCTGCAGTCACACAGGTCGGGCTTCTCCTTGCTTTTACAGCAGCAGTGATTGCTGCGGTCGAGGTCGCCCTCTTTGTCTTTATCTACCGGTACCAATCGCGGTTTTACTGGCCTCTTGTCCTGGGGATGGCTTTACCCCTTGCCTATGGTGCGGCGAAGGTTTTTGGCAAGGGTGCGGTGGCTGCCCCAGACGATCTGTCTGTGGTGGCGGACCCCACTTTTTGGGAGTCCCTGAGTCTAACTTGGGGTGGCGGTACTTTTCTGGGGGTTTTGGGCGCAGGCTTGTTTTTTAAGACGACCATTAAAGGGCGGTATGGTGTTCCGGCGATGATGATCGCCCCCGCGATGCTCTTTGTCTCGCTGCTCGTTGTGTTTCCTTTTTTCTTCGAGCTGCGGTTGGCGTTTGCCAATCTCAATCTCTACTCCATCGGCCGCTGGATCCAGGGGGAGCCTCTTGGATTTGTTGGCATCGACAACTTTATCAATGTGTTTACCTCCTCGCCCCTCCAGACTGCGACCTTTTGGGAGCTGTTTCTCCGGACGATTCTGTGGACGTTTATCAATATCAGCTTTCACGTGGCCTTTGGCTTGGGCCTGGCCCTGCTGCTTAATCGTCCTATCCGTGGCCGCGCTATCTACCGCACCCTTTTGATCGTACCTTGGGCGATTCCCCAGGTGGTCGCTGTCTTAGCATGGCGGGGCGAATTTCATCCCCAGTTTGGGATGGTCAACCAAGTCCTCAATATGTTTGGTGTCAGCTCTGTCAATTGGTGGTCCGATCCGGTGCCCATTTTTATCTCCTGTTGCATCGTCAATATTTGGTTAGGCATCCCTTTTATGATGATCGTTTTCTTAGGGGGATTGCAGTCCATTCCTAAGACTCTTTATGAAGCTGCTGAGATCGATGGAGCGAGTATCATCAAGCAGTTTTTAGAAGTCACGGTTCCCATGCTCAAGCCGGTGGTGATCCCCAGTGTGACATTGGGCACGATTTGGACTTTTAACAATATCAACGTGATTTACTTGATGACGGGACAAGACGGTGGCAACGAGTCTGCCGATATTTTGGTGTCCGCACTCTACAAAAGTGCCTTTACATACTCTCGCTATAGCTATTCGGCAGCCTTTGCCCTGGTGATTTTTGGGATCCTGATGGGGCTGACGATGATGTGGATGCGAGTTTCTGGGGGGACTTCCCGTGGAGTTGCCAAGTAGTTGTTAAACATTAAAGTATTTATTTGGAATGATGCCGTATGAAGAAAAATTGGTGGGTCCATGGGATCTTGTGGGTGGCTTGTTTTATGAGTGTGCTGCCCGTATTGCGGGTGATCGCCGTATCCATAAGGCCCGGAGATCGGCTGTTTACAACAGAGTTTGAGTTGATTCCAAAGGTCACAACCTGGAGTAACTACACGGAGGTCTTTACCCAAACCGGGTTTTTTTCCTGGCTTGGCAATTCGCTCCTGATCACCATCATGACTGCGATGATTGGGGTCATTCTCTCGGCCACGGCGGCCTATGGGATTAGTCGGTATAAATTTCCAACCAGATCTGCACTTCTTGTCCTCCTGATGGGAACCCAAATGATCCCCGTCGTTGTGCTGCTCTTGCCCCTTTATTTTATTTTGCGCCGGCTTAATCTTATCGACACCTACTCCGGGGTGATTGTGGCCTATAGTGTGACCACACTGCCCTTTTGTATCTGGCTGCTTAAGGGTTATTTTGACACGGTCCCCAGGTCCCTCGAAGAGGCCGCCCAGGTGGACGGACTTACGGTGGTGGGCAGCTTTTGGCGGGTGGTCCTCCCTCTCTCGACACCTTCGCTGGCAATCGCAGGGCTCTTTAGCATCACCCAGGCTTGGAACGAGTATATCGTCGCCAGGGTGATCCTCCAGAGTTCGGAAAAGTACACCTGGCCCTTGGGACTTTTTGAATTGCAGGGCGACTTTAGCTCTCGCTGGGGCCTTTTTGCCGCAGCGAGTGTGAGCGTGTCGATTCCCGTGATGATTGTCTTTCTCTATTCGTCAAAATGGCTCTTAACAGGACTTACGGTGGGCAGTGTTAAAGGCTAAGGGGCCGAATAAACTCTCGCGACCCAACTAAAGATTAAGGAAAACTAAGGATCACCCATGTCTGAACTTACCATAACCAACATCGTCAAGTCCTATGGCCACAAAAACGTCCTCAACGACATCAGCTTTCAAGCCAAAGAAGGTGAGTTTCTAGTCCTTGTAGGGCCCTCAGGCTGCGGCAAGTCGACTCTGCTGCGCTCGGTGGCGGGGCTTGAAACGGTGACCAGCGGGTCGATCAGGATCGGCTCTAAAGAAGTGATCGGGCTCGCGCCAAAAGACCGAGATATAGCGATGGTTTTTCAGGACTATGCCCTCTATCCCCATAAATCCGTCTACGAAAATATTGCTTTTGGTCTGCGTATCCGGCGGATGCCCGAAGCCGAAATCGATCGGAGAGTCCAGGAAGCCGCTGGAAAACTCGACCTGATCCCCTTTTTAAACCGCAAACCCTCGGCCCTTTCCGGCGGACAAAGGCAGCGGGTGGCGATCGGCCGGGCGATTGTGCGGGACCCTAAACTATTTTTGTTTGACGAACCCCTTTCCAATCTAGACGCAAAGCTACGGGGCAGTATGCGGATCTCCCTCGCTAAGCTTCATAAAGAACTCAACGCCACCAGCCTCTACGTCACCCACGACCAAGTAGAAGCCATGACTCTTGCCGATCGCATTGTCGTCTTAGACAGTGGCAAGATCCAGCAGATTGGTAAACCCCTCGAGCTTTACTACCGGCCAAGCAACGTTTTTGTAGCTACCTTTATCGGGTCCCCAGGGATGAATCTTATCGATGGTCGGCTCGAAGATCGTGGGACCCAGATGTATTTTAGGACCCATAAAGGTCTCCTTGTGGAGGTCCCGACGGATTGGCACCAAGCTTTACGGGCCAAGCCCCTTACGGGCAAGGACTTGATTTGGGGACTACGCCCTGAAAACTTCCGCCTGGCTCAAGAGCCAGTGGACGCGGCAGAAAAAGACCGGGTGTTTGATGCCACCACGGTCGTGACCGAGCTGCTTGGCCCCACGTCGTCGGTCCTTGTGGATATCCATGGCCATGAGATTTATGTGAGTCTACCAGCGCCCCATCGTCCGACCCGGGGAACCCGGCTTAAGCTCCATTTCAAATCCAAGCATTTTTATATGTTTGATAAGGCCACATCCCTTGCAGTGATTGCGACTTAATATGGGACAAGACGCCTGGTCCAAGGTTTTTGATCATACCCTCCTGAGACCCGATGCAACCGAGGCCAAGATCGCCCAGCTGGTCAAAGAGGGCGTGGCTTGGGGTTTTTGGAGTGTGTGTATCCACCCCGTCTGGGTTTCCTTTGCCGCAGAATGCCTAAAACAGGAATCTGCGGGAGTCCTGGGGACCAGTCAGGATTCCCCTCCTATGCCGGTGCTATGCAGTGTGGTGGGTTTTCCTAGCGGAGCCCATAGGACGGAGACTAAGGTCCAAGAGGCTTTACTAGCCATCAAACAGGGAGCCTCCGAAATCGATATGGTGCTTTCCTTAGGTCACTATCTGTCGGAATCCACCCGTGCCCGCAGTCTCGCCAGGGAGGATCTACTGGCTGTGGTCGCAGCCTGTCGAGGTCACGGGGTCGGGGTTAAGTTGATTTTTGAAACGGGATATTTGGTACCGGACCAAATCAATCAGCTTTGTGATTGGAGTGTGGAAGCTGGGGCTGCCTTTGTAAAGACGTCGACAGGGTTTGGTCCCCGAGGGGCATCCCTTGAGGATATCCATCTTATGGCCCATAGGGTCCAAGGCACAGGGACCCAAGTCAAAGCCTCGGGCGGTATCAAAGACTACCAGACGGCAAGGATGCTTTATGATGCGGGAGCCCAGCGGATTGGCTCGAGCCAATCCGTAGCGATCCTCCAAGAGCGGGCTCAGTTGTCCCCCTTTTCTTCCCTATAGGCAGTCCTCCACCCTCACCCGCCAGGGCGGTGTTCAAGTCATTAGGCGCGTCCACCCCGTCATCGAAGAGGCTGGTGACCAGGCAAGCTACCGCTTTCTAGAATTCTTCGCCGCATCACTCATTTCGGGCGTAGGGAATCACCGCTTACCTCGAAGCCGGAGGAACACTCGAAAAAGCCGCAGAAATCGCTGCCCACGCCTCCATCGACACCACAAGGCTTTACGATAGGAGGCCCAGAAAAATCGCCATCGGTGAGATTGAACGGATTGGGATTTAACTTTTGATCCTGGGGACCCCTTGAGGAACCTTAAGCGTATCACCACCAAACTGGAACGACGGCGTGAAGAGCTGAAAAAACTACTGTCGAAGAGCTGATTTGAGTCAGCGGTTAGTGATCTATTTTTTCTGTAAATGAACTCGTACTTTTAGCGGGCAAAACGCTGCTCTATAAACTAAATGAACTCGACTATTCGGTCTGGTTTGTAAATAATAGATAGGGTCTAATAGCGATTTGGCCAGAGGCAGCGCAAGTCATTCTCCAGCTTTGATACAGCCCCTACGCGCCAATAAATCTCGGAAAAATACACAATAAATACAGCATGTTATTTATTTTTACGCATAAAAACACAGAAAAAGCTTTATTTTTCTCAGAAAAATGCCGATAATATTATGAGATGAGAAATGAGGATACTCTAAATCCTCTTTTATGGAGGTCATTCTATGAGTTCAATCGCTATAAAAACAGACGCTGTTGAGCAACTGCAATTAACCTATCATGACAGAGATAGGTGGCCAGAGGTTAGAAGTTGGAATTTAAATCAGATAAAAAAACTATGGGATGAAGACCCCATGAGGGTGCAGGTTATCAAAGATCCGCGACTGGGTGAAACGTCTTTAGTGATAATGCGCAAGGATAATTTGGAGCAGATTTTAAATCTGATTAAGGATATTGAAGCCGGCCAGGCCAGCATCTCTCATAATCTTGATTTAGCGATAACCCAAATCGAATGCGTTGAACACGGAGTTTCCAGGCATGACACTGAACTGACGGAAAAAGCGGTGAGAGTATTGAAGGGGTTAGTGGCA
>JBGSUI010000247.1:0-12581 GCA_041736175.1 Oligoflexales bacterium
TTCAGATTTTCTTTTTGCCTGGGAATTCTACCCACGATCCTCTTATCGAGCTGTGGCACCCAAGACAGCGCTGTAGGTAACTGCAACAATGCGGCTGCCGCTGGACTCCCTGCAAGTTTTACGGGAGCACCCAAAGTGGCGAGCCCCGGATCTAATGTGCTCCTGGCCTCCAAGCGCCAGATCAGAGAGCAAGCCGTGGATGGGGAGACTTATATTGTCGCTTTCCGCGGCGATGTGGGCTCGTCGTCCTTCCATTTTAAGGGATTTCGGTCGGAGCACCAGCACTTTTACACCCAGTTGGCCGACCGTTTTATGGGGGATCCTCGGGTACAGGATTTGGACTACATCACCTATGTGAATTTAGCCCATGCTTCTTTTGATAAATCTCTAAGGTTGACGAAACCGTTCCAAGCCCAGTGGTCTCAGGAGAGTCCCGCTGGCAATCTCCACCACCTCTCGTGGGGGGCTGCGCAGCTCGCGGAGATGCCGGCTTTGATCTCAAAAGTGGTGTTTCGCTCCCCCAGTGAAGCAGCCCAAGCTCTGGTGGAATGGGAACAAAGCGGAGACCTTTGGTTTGCGGAGCCCAACGGCTACAGCGAGCTGTTTCAAGTCAACACCGAAGTGGCAGAGAAGTATAAAGAAGCAGCCGCCACCAACCCCTATGGCTGGATGAAGACCGTCAAGGTCCCTGAAGCCCTAAAAATCTTGTCCCAAGCTAAGGCACCCGGCCCCTACGAAACCGTGGTGGCAGTCCTCGACAGTGGGCTGGATTATGAACATCCGCTGCTTAAGGGCCGGGTTTGGGAAAATCCCCAGCCAGGGGCTGCGGGCTGTGGCAACGACGTCTACGGCTGCGACCTCACCGCCAAGGTCAACAAGGGCGAGTTGGGTATCGGCGAACCCCATCCTTATCTGACGACTGGGCCTGGCCAGCCATGTCCTCCTCCAGAGGATCCAAAATCGAAGGATAGTGAAGATGGAACTTGCGTACATGGAACCCACGTGGCGGGGATTATCGCGGCGAAACTCGACAAAGATAGTTCTTCTGTCGGCGGTGTCTGTCCAGTCTGTAAAGTCATGCCCCTTAAAATCATCGCCAAAAACCCAAAGAGTGGCAAAGGCACTGCCGACGATGTTGCGATCCTGAAAGCTCTCAAATATCTAGTCAGGTTTGGAACCGACCGCAAGCTGGTAAGGATTGCCAACAGTTCTTTTGGTAAATACACCCGGTCCCGGTCCGTGGGACTCCTGATCACGGTCCTTAAAAACCCTCCCTTCGAAACCCTTGTGGTTGGAGCTGCTGGCAATGATGACTCCATGGGACGAAGCTATCCAGCGGCTTTCCCAGAAGCAGTCGCTGTCGCCAGCATTGTGGCAGAGGGTGCAGGTTTTGACGACGCTTTAGGAAAAAACAGTTACTCAAACTTTGGACCTTGGGTGGACATATCGGCCCCAGGAGGAAAGTCAGGTGATATCATCTCCACTATACCAGGGGGCAAGCAAGCACCTAAAACAGGGACTTCTATGGCAGCACCGGTCGTCGCGGGTGTGGCTGGGCTTGTCGTCAGTCTTTTTAATACCGTCGGTTTCAACGAGCTTCGCGACCGGATCGTAGGTTATGCCGACCCTAGAATCTACAGCACTAAAGTGAACGGTGGTATCAACTATTCCTGCTACAACCCTAAGTTTAGTGGTGAGGAGTCCCGTAACAAACTCCTAGGTACGGGAGTTGTCGACGCAGAGCGAGCGGTCGGCAAAGGCGAAGGCGGCTTCCAAGACGTTGGCTATGAAAACCGCGTGGGGGGCTGCGCCGTGGTGGGTCTTCCACGAGGTGGCTCAAGACCATGGATTGGTCCGGGGATGCTGCTTTTATTACCCGGGCTTTTACTCCTCAAAAAAAGGTTCCAAAAAAAGTCTATACCAAAGGAGGTCCGCCTTTGAATGCTGTTTTCCATATAGCCGCCGTCATCGTTCTCGGTCTTTTGGTCTGGATGTGGTCCCAGGAGCGTTCTAAACACAAGTTAGTCGTAAATCTTTTAAAGCAGTTTACCGGGTCCCGCCAGGCGCTATCTCAAGGGCCTTCGGGTGCCATTCACCGCCCGATTTACCGACAGATTTATCTCCGAAAGCCCTTGGATTTTGTCTTCAATCTATGCCAAGCTTTTGAGATCCCCTTTGATATCGAAGACAAATCCCCGGGGGCCCCTAAACCTGCTAAAATCGACCCCATGCCCCTGGTGGAGTTGATCCTGTTAAATCATGTTATAAAGATGACGTCCCAGATTAAGCCAGGCCAAAAGCCCGCACTTTTTATTTGGGTTAAGACTCCCCCAGCCAATCTCGATCACTCAACACGACTGAGAGCTGCCCTAGGAGGCGACCTCGATGTCGCGATCGTCGATGGCAACAGTGCCATCGCCAAAACCTAAAACCCGCAAATGTGGTGAGCCAATGCAAAATTTCAAACTTCCAAGCTCCGTCAAAACTCTACGAAACCTTCTGGCCTGCTGGACCCTAGCCCTCCCAAGCTGTGCCACCACCTCAACGACCGACACCACCAAAATCAACCAACTCCCACCACCTCCTCCGATCACCAAATCCACCTCCTTGGATGACCTGGTCTCCTTGGCCATGGAATATGGTGGTGAGCCTTTGCAAAAAGTCAAAAAACAGGTGAGAGACCGGAACCTCGCCAAAGAGGTCGAAAATCAGTTGATCCCCATTTTGAAAAATTCAGCGGAAACCCTCGCCGACCACCAGCTTTTAAACGCAGCAAACCTCTATGCCTACCTGCCGACCCCCGTAAGTCCGGAATTGTTTTTATCCCTTGTCCAGAGCGAGCGTTTGATCTCTCGGCGCGTGGGCTGGCAACTAGCAGCCCAAAAACTCCATCCTAAACTCGCTATGAGCATGGACCGTGCCCTAAGCCAAGCTCTGATCGAAGACAATCTCAGCATGGTCCTACTCCCCCAAATGGCCAACGCCGTCCGCATAAACCGACTGAAATCCGCCTATACCGTGGTCCGCCAGGGTCTCCTTCTCCAAGGGGACGAGGAGTATGCCTTGGCGATGATCGCCCTAAACCCTACCCGTGCCAGCGAGGATTTTATACCCTACCTCGTCCTGGCTCCTGCCGAGGAGCTGCGCCAGCTCACAGTCTCCAGCGTCAAAATCTACACCGTCATGACGGTGTTGCGACACCTAAAAAACTACCCACCTAATGTGGGGACCCAGGGCTTTGACCATCTTTTCGCCTATATGGTTTCCAGAAATAACGGGATCTCAGACTTAGCCAGGTCAGTGATCGAAGCCTATCTCCCTGCCCAGGCTAACACCCTGGCGATTGGTCTGGCCAAACAGCCCCCTTGGCTGCAAGTAGCCTTTTTAGAAAACGTCCGGCGCCAAACAAGCCCAGGATTAGCCATGCTCCTCCAAGAGCTTAGGCAAACCACTTCCGAAACCAATGTGGCAAGGGATATCGACGAAATCCGTGACTAAGGTTTTGACGATGTTAATTGCGGCGATTTTAACTCCCTTAACTCCATGCAACGACTGAAAAAAACATGACCTTAAAATTTAGGGTCAATCAAAGGATCGAACCTTCCGATGACAGGGATGTCCCGAGAGAAAAAGCAATTTGTAAAATAAGGGGGTCCCATGAATTATTTAAGGCTTTTTAGTTCGGTAGCATTTGTTTCAATTCTGCCGGCTTGTTCAAAAATGGACACCAAGGATTCCAGAACCTCTCCCAACGATAAGAACGCCACTATTGGCGCACCTCTTCCTGCCCAAAATGGGGACGGGTCGGCCCAGAATCCACAGGGAAATAATGGTTCTATCGGTGCAAACCCCACAGAAACAACCGAAAACAAAAGCCCCGGCCCACAACCGACCCCGGGTGGCTCCGCTGATTCCATGGAAAAACCTGAAGAAAAACCAGGCCAGGCACCAAACACAAATGTTGGTAGTCCGCAATTAAGTATTACCGGCATGAGTGAAAGCCTTGTACGTAAGGCCTTTGACTCGCTGGTTCCAGCAACGGATTGCGCTAAGTCCTTAGGAATACCTGAATCTGGGGTGAAATCCGTTAACACCAACGGTCCGTTTACCCTTGGTCCAAAAGAAGGCGCCATGTTAACGGCATGGGGAAATAAGGAAAAGCTCGCTGTGGATATTAAACCAGGTCAAGGAAGTCTTGTGGGTTTTTGTGGCTATATCGGTGGTAATCAGAATTCGTTTACTCTAAACGTCAATCTTGAAGTCTCAAAAATCCGCATTTATACCACGGGCAATGGTGCCTCGGTCGAAATCAAGGTCCCTAAGGGAGCTACGGTCAAAGCCTTTGAGTTTGGATTTGGAGTCCTCCCAGGGGAGATTAAAATCACCGGCGATGGTACCTATGACTGTGAAAAAGGGATCAAATGGTCTGGCAATCTATTTTCGAACTTGATCTGTGGTGGCAAAACCATCAATTAATTTTGATTGCCCTTGGTCTGTTTTTCCATTAGGTTCTTCCTTTCACGAAACCAAATTCAAGATTGGACTCCTCTTATGGGGCTCAAGGAAAATCTTGGATATCTGGATATTCATGACAACCCGATTCCCTGCCTCCAGATGATCAAGCTGGCAAGAAGCTTGCCTAGAGCTTTTCTTGTGGGATTTGATCCCCAAAATTGTATCGATCCCGATCGTCCCACAGGTCCAGCGCCCATCCCTAAACCTACGATCACCTACCAAGAAGTGGCACCCATCATCGCCACCCACTGTGGTTCCTGCCACCAAGGGGTGAGCCCTAAGGACGGCGTTGTTCTAGACACTGAGGACCAGGTCATTCGTCATAGTCGATCCATCATCAAGACGATCGAACGAGGAGAGATGCCGCCTCGCTCAGCTGGCTGGGCTTCGACCAGGGAGGCCCAACTTCTATTAAGTTACCTTAGATCCGTAAGTCCCCCTGGTTCCCCCCACCACGATGATGACGAAGACGAAGACGAGGACGAGGACGAGGACGAGGACGACGACGACTAAATTTGATATGATTAGTACCCTATAAAAAACCTGATCGAACCCAATGTGGCTATGGCGGTCCCACCAGCATAGTAGAGATCGTTGTTGCTACGGTTGATCAAGAGAGCGCCGCGGGACGGTGCCTCAATGGCAGTCACATTGCCTGAAGTCCCCGAACTACCGTCGGCGTTAACCCCGCTTCCATACATACGGTAGGTGTTGCCTGAAGTCCTACCATTACAGAACGTAGCGTTATTGACATGGCAATAGGCTCGAATTCTACGAGCGGTGGTATCTGCGAAATAAAAGTTTCCATGGGAGTCGGAAGCCAGCCCTGTCACCACCCCAACGGCACCTGAAGCTGCAGCAACATCGTCGTTACCATCTCCCGTGACGCCTGTTCCAGCAGCGCGGTAGGAGTTGGCAATGGTTTTCCCTGAGCAGAATCCACCAGCGGTGTTATTACAGAGGTAACGAATCCTAAAAAAAGTGGAGTCGGCTAGGATAATATTGTCCCACGGGTCCACACTGATTGCAAAGGGAGCACCAAGAGCAGTGGATGCAGCGACGGCGTTGTTGGCACCATCGGTCGATGCCCCCGTCCCAGCAACCTGGTAGATATTGCCATTGGTTCGACCCGAGCAGTAACCGCTCGTAGACCGGCAGGCTACTTTGATACGAAAGTATTGTTGATCTGCAATCCATACGTTTCCAAAAGAATCCAGCGCCACAGCGCCTACTAAGCCTAAGACCGCACCTCCCATCGCCACGTTGTTGGTATCGCCAGCAGTGGTGCTGCCGATCCATCGGTAGCTATAGCCCTGAAGGCGACCGCTACAGTTGCCGGAGGTCCCAGCACAAACCAGCCGGACGGTGCGGTTGGTGTTATCGGCGATCAAGAGATTTCCGTCTGCATCAACCGCCAGATCTGTCAGGGTACCGATTGCACTGGCGATGGCTAGAGTGGCATCAGCCCCGTTGCCAGTGGCCCCTGTCCCAGCGATCACGTAGGAATATCCAGAAGTCTTTCCGTAGCAGAATCCAGGAGAGCTGGTGACATAGCAGATCACGCGCACCTGAAAATTGGTGACATCGCCAACAAATAGGTTTCCGACCGAGTCCTGAGCTAAACCTTGAGGTAAACCCATAGGCGTCGCAAAAGAGTCGATATTCCAACCCGACGACAAAGCTCCAGAGCCAATCCAGCGGTAGTGATAGTCTTCGAGTTTACCGTCACAGAAACTCCCGGCTGCCGGGTTTTTGCAAAAAAGCCTGACGCGACGGTTAGTGGAATCATAGGTGACAAAATTGCCCGAGCTATCTGCTGTCAGACCCCTTGGAGTCCCCAGGGCCACCGCAAGGGTGAGCCCATCGGCTCCATCAGTGCTGGCATTGATTCCAGCGATTCTGTAACCTTTCCCAGCACTGGAGGCAGAGCAGTAAGGACCAGTAGCATTGATACAAAACATCCTGATGCGGAAATAAGTAGAATCCGTGGCCATTAAATTGCCATCGGTATTGATCCATAGTCCGTAGACAGCTCCAACCCCATGGGATGCGAGAGCTGCATCGTCAGCGCCATCCGCGCTGGCGCCGGTACCAGCGACTCGATAGACTGCGTTTGCGGTTTTTCCAGCACAAAAGTGGTTTGATCCACTGACCGTGCTGCAGAGGGCTCTGATCCTAAAAAAGGTGGTGTCAGAAAAAAACGTATTTCCATAGGAATCCCTTACGAGATCTGCCGGAGTTCCAAAATTGGCGCTCAGTGCAGGACTGCCATCCGCACCATCAAGTGACACCGCACTCCCAGCTAGGTAATAGATATTGCCAGCAACCTTTCCAGAACAAAACCCACCGCTCGTGGTCGAATAACAAATCGTCCGCAGCCTTCGGTAGGTGGAATCAGCAAAAGAGACGTTTCCAAGGGAATCGACTGCGATTCCATAGGGCACGCCAATACCAGAGTTTTTAGCGACGATATCGTCTGAGCCATCCAGGGTGCTGGCACCGGTTCCGGCCAGGTGGTAAATATACCCGATTGCTTTGGCATTGCAGGCTCCAGGAGCGACGGGGTTGTAGCATACTGCCCGGATCCGCATAAAGCTGAAGTCTGAGATATAAAGGTTGCCGTAGGTATCAAACACTAAACCGTAGACATCACCCATCCGGGAGTTAGAAGCAAGTTCTCCATCTGGACCATCGCTGGTCCCATCTGTGCCGACTATAGAGTAAAGACGGCCCACGGTTCTTTCTTTACAATAGTAAGCTTGGGTATTTTCCCGACAGAGGACATTGATAACACCAGGTGTCCCGCCAAACACAAGGTTACCAAAAGGATCCGTGGCCATGGCCCAGCCACTGCGCAGATAGGCCTGTGCTGTGGGGTCTTGGCCGTTGAAGCGACCATTTGAGCTGATCTTGTGATGGACTCCTGATCCTAATTTAAGACGGATCTCTTTTGTATTGGTATCTTCGGTATAACCAGATGCGGTTTCCCGGGCCACCAAGTAAAGATTATCGACCGTAGAGCCATAATCAAATCTAACTTTGCTATCATTGACGACTGAGTTGGAAGAGCCTCCGAAATTCGCTCCCCCAGGGATCAGAGAGGTAAAGAGACTGTAGGCCATTTCGCCTGCAGATCGTCCTTCGGGTATAAACTTTTGCCACTCCGCGACCACATAACGCCCAAGACCCCAAGCGAAAGCGCGGGTCACCCCTTGAAATTTCTTTTTTTCGTTTGGCTGAGCTGATACTTCTGGAGATGCCAGAGAAACGTTTCCAGCAGTGTCAACAGCATAAACTTTATAGTAGTACCAAGAGAAGGGGGTCAGATTTGAATCCTGACAGGTGGTCCCCGATGTGTCACAAGCGACGAAATGGTTGGAACCCAAGTGGGTCCCCAAGGCAAGAGTACCCCCAGCCGTCGGCGGGACAGTGACGGTGCTCCCTTGTTTACGAACCACCACATACCGCGCTCCATCGCTGACGGCGTTCCAGCTAAGGCTGACCGTTTCTAGTCCAGCAGTTGCAGTCAATCCCGCAGAGGGACTTGGAGCTGTTGCGTCCCATATAAAGCTCGGTTTAGTCGACCCATTTTTTCCATTGGCTGCTTGATCCTGGGCGTAAATGGTAACTGTATAGGTGGCACCATTTTGGAGCACCGACGTGGGAAGGGAGCCTTGGTAGCCGCCTCCACCACTGGCCTCGGCGGTGATAAAGCTGGGGCAGCCAGCTCCAAAGGCGGTTTTACCACTATTAAGACATCCTGAAGGTCCTTCGACAGAATATTTTACGGCTGCAAGCCCGCTGCCTTGATCACTCGCTGTGATCGGAAAAACCACTGAAGCGACAGCCTGGGTGGCAGGTCCATAAACAAGGCTAAGACTGGTTGAGGAGGTAGGTGGCTGGGTATCTTTACGCCAGATATGGGCAAAGCTTGTGGCCTTTTTAAGACCATCAGCGCCTTGCACCTCTGCGGTGACGCAGAGAGCCATCATCCCGTCAGCACCAAGAGAATCGGTGATGGGGTCCGTTGGTGTTTTTGGTTCAGAATAGGTTCCATCCCCGCATGCGGTTCCCCCTTGGATCAAGGCATAGCGGTAGTTTAAGATTTTTTCACCGGCAATGGCGACATTAAGAGCTGCCGCCGATGAGGGGTTTGGAGGCAATCCCGTCAAGGTGACCGCCCCTTGATCTGCAATCGGCGATGCATTTTGGGAAGTGTTGGTCGCAGTGCTGGTCGACGTCTCCGTTGAGGAAGCAGTGGAAGTTGCTGGCAGTGCAAGAGGGTTTAAGACACCTCCTGAGGTTTTTGAGAGGCCCCCAGGGTTGGCACTGGACTGCACCATGGTACTTACGTCGGTGTCATCTCCAGGGGCAGGGACGTCACCCCCCTCGCTATCACCACAGGCTGTAAACAACACTGAAAAGCTCAGCGCCGCGATCGTTAAAAAGATAGACTTGCCAGCTTGGTGACTTGTTATCTGATAGGTGCGTCTCATCGATTTCATAAAGTCCTCCCTTTTCTTGCGCCTAGTAAACTAAATCCAAAATGCCTCAATCATGCTCGACCCATATCAACAGAATGTTTGTATGCACTGTCGATATCCACGCCATCGGCACCGTTTCAATGGACTTTACGAAAAGTTTTAATATTCTGTTTTAATTAATAAATATTAATATAATTTCCTATAGGCTCCAAAGACCAAAGATCTAAAAATCCTGCCCTTCCCGTCATACTCGATTGAAATAGACACAGCGTAGGTGTGGGCCTGTAAATTCAAAAGAACTCATACTTCCGTAGTTTAGGACCAGTTGAAAAGCCTTTTCGAGTGGTATTTGGAGGAGGCTGCAAATCATCGCTCGGATCACTCCAGAGTGGGTGACCACCAGGATTCGGCGCCAGGCACTGTTTTCTGACGCTAGGCGACGGATATTGTCTAAACACAATAGGGCACGCTGGGTGAGCTGTTGGAAAGATTCTCCACCGGGTGGAGATTGGTTTACAAAATCATCCATCCATGGGGTCAGCTCTTTTTGATCCAGCTCGTCCCAAAGTCTCCCCTCCCATGCTCCAAAATCGAGTTCAATGAGCCGTGCATCTTCTTGGTAAAAGATCGGCGCAACCTCTGGGACTTCAGGGCCTGCCAGAAATTGGGCCAGGGCCTTACAGCGGGAGAGAGGGCTTGTGATCACGACATCCCATGGACCCATCTGAGACAGGGCTCGGACGATCTCATCAGCCTCTTTTTTAAAGGTTTTTTTTAATGGGACGTCTATTTGGCCGTAGCAGGTGCCCAAGGGGACCTCCACCGCTGTGTGCCTGATTAAAATGATTTCGAGATGACTTGGGGGAAATGCCATAAGATGTGTGCTTTCTGTTGAGCATCATGTGGAGGATTCTGTGGAGCTTTCTGTATCGGAAACAAGGTTGCAATCAAACGAAACTTTATGTTGACTTTTTATATTTTTCTATTACTATCAATGGGCTTTGTAGTTTTCACTGACTGCAAGCGGTAGATTGTATCTCACATCGAGCTTTGAGGACTATAGATCTATCGCCCAAAGGAAGGACTTCCGGCAGACTCGGTCACTCCCACGTCCGTGGGCCACGAGATCACGCCCTGTCAAAAGCTAAGATCACCAAACAATCTATTGGAGTATTTCGTTATGGGACTTAGTCGCATGTTTTTAGTGGTTTTCGCTTTGGTCGTCCAAGTCTTTGGATCCATCGAATCTTTTGGAAGCCCTACCGCCTATCGAGGCACTGTCTTACATTTTCTTAAAAACCCATACCCAGCTCCTGCGGGATCCTATGAATATTACCAAGATGGGGCTCTTGTCGTAGACGGTGGGATCATCCAAAAGGTCGGATCTTACGCGGAAGTTTTACAATCTCTACCACCTTCTGTTCCATGGATCGACTATTCGGGAAAGTGGCTGATCCCTGGATTTGTCGACACCCATGTCCACTACCCCCAAACCGAAATGATTGGTGCCTATGGAGCGCAGCTCCTCGAGTGGTTAAACACCTATACTTTTCCCACCGAAAAGCAATATTCCAATGCTGTTTATGCTAAGAAACAAGCACGATTTTTTATCGACCAACTCCTCCGCAACGGCACCACCTCGGCCTTAGTGTTTTCTACCGTCCATAAAGAATCCGTGGACGCTTTTTTTGAGGCGAGTCTCGAAAAAAATCTCCGCATGATCAGCGGCAAGGTTCTTATGGACCGAAATGCTCCGTCCTACCTTTTAGACACTGCTGCTTCCGGCTACCAAGACTCCAAAGATCTTATCAAAAAATGGCATGGACAAGGCCGTCTTTCCTACGCGATCACTCCGCGGTTTGCACCAACATCCTCCCCTGAACAGCTTAGCCAAGCAGGGACCCTGAAAAAAGAATTTCCCGAAGTGTATATCCATACCCATCTTTCAGAAAACAAAGCTGAAATCGAGTGGGTCAAAAGCCTCTTTCCAAACCATCAGGGCTACCTGGATGTCTATGATTCCTATGGCCTGACGGGTAAACGCAGCATTTTTGCACATAGCATCCACCTTACGTCTGTCGAATTTCAGACCATGGCGACCACAGACTCGGTCGCAGCTTTTTGTCCGACTTCAAATCTCTTTTTAGGAAGCGGTCTTTTTCCCATCAAGGCCTTTAGGGACCAAAACATCCGCTTTGGTTTAGGGACCGATGTGGGAGCTGGCACCAGCTTTTCGATGTTTCAAACCCTTAACGAGGCCTACAAGATCGCCCAGCTCCAAAGCCAAAAGCTAAGCTCCTTAGACGGCTTTTACCGGGCGACCCTTGGGGGGGCCCAGGCACTGGATCTCGACTCTAAAATAGGCAATTTCCTGCCGGGAAAAGAAGCCGACTTTGTGGTCATTGAACCCAAATCAACACTCCTTACGACCATGCGTCACCTAAATAGCCAAACCTTAGAAGAAAAGCTTTTCGTCTTGATGACCCTTGGGGATGATCGCAACGTTTTTGCGACTTACTCTATGGGCGAACTAGTCTTTAGCCAGGTGCCTCAGACCTATAGTAGGTGACCTCATTGGCAGAGCAGTGAGTGCTCCCTTAGAGAGAATTCCATGGTATAGGTATTTCCTACAAGCAGCCTTTTATCGAAGGAAAAACCATGGAATTTAGATCCAAAGACTTTATCGTGACCCCAGACAAAAAGGTCGATCTCATCAAAAGACCGACTCTTGTCACCCCACTTTACCAATCCAAAAGCCAATATCAGGAGATCCTCGCGGGCCAGGTCGATGAGCTTAAATCACTCCAACAACTCCTCTACGCGGACAACACCTATGCCGTACTCTTGATTTTTCAAGCTATGGATGCTGCGGGCAAAGATGGTGCCATCGCCCATGTGATGTCAGGAGTTAACCCACAAGGGTGCCAGGTCTTTAGCTTTAAGCACCCCAGTGCGACCGAGCTGGATCACGACTTTCTTTGGAGGACCACCCAATGTTTGCCGGAGAGAGGTCGTATTGGCATCTTTAACCGCTCTTACTACGAAGAAGTCCTGATTGTCAGAGTGCACCCTCATCTGCTTGAAAGCCAGGGGATTCAATGGAAATCCCCTCCCAAAAAAAATATTTGGCAAGAGCGCTTTCGCTCCATCGTCGATTTAGAAAGCCATCTCTCTCGCAACGGCACACAGATCATCAAATTTTTCCTGCACCTTTCCAAGGAAGAGCAACGTAAACGATTTATAGATCGCATCGATAAGCCCGAAAAAAACTGGAAATTTAGCCTCAGTGATATCGAAGAACGAAAATACTGGGATCAATACCGTGACGCCTACCAGGAGTGTCTCCGAGCCACAAGTACGGAGGTGGCACCCTGGTACATCGTCCCCGCGGATGATAAGAAAAACGCCAGGCTGATGATTTCGAGGATTCTGGTTGAGACGCCAGCAATTCCCGCTCATCTCCAAGTGCTGGTCCTGACGGAGGGTTTCAGGTGTTCAAAAAAATATCTTTCGTAATATAAGCGACCGAAGCATGATCTTACCAGGTAACCTTTGATTCAAAAATGGTAAGATCGAGTAGTC
>JBGSUI010000249.1:0-67894 GCA_041736175.1 Oligoflexales bacterium
GACTACTCGATCTTACCATTTTTGAATCAAAGGTTACCTGGTAAGATCATGCTTCGGTCGCTTATATTACGAAAGATATTTTTTTGAACACCTGAAACCCTCCGTCAGGACCAGCACTTGGAGATGAGCGGGAATTGCTGCAAATTTTGCATCAATTGGACTAACTCCGGAGAATCGACAAAAGTCACTGTTGGATTCGAGCGCGCCCCGTCAGTCGCCATAGGTAAAAAGGCAGTTTGTGAGGGGAAAAGCCATGTCTAACTGCACGACCAGGCGGTAGTTCTTTCCGACTTCCAGGGCTTTGGGGGCGCCAAACCTGGCGGGATCGGGTATGGTCTGAACGCCGTTCCGGGGAACTTGGCCGTAGCGCACGGTCCCTGTTCGGAAGCCGTTCCAAAAGCTTGGAGCATCGATGCGCCAGTAGGTGCCGATAGGTTTATCAAGGTTTGGAGTCACGAGGGGAGTCTGTGCGTCTTCGGCCAACACATAGACGAAGCGAGCAGGGACTATGGAAGCAGTCCATTCGACAGGGCCGATCTTCCAGTGGATTTTGCCGGTTTGGGAGTTGACCCCAATGCCGGCAGCACAACGAGTCGGCGGAGTGCGGAGTTGGCTGGCCAAAAAATCAGCCAGTGGGGGCATCCCCTTGATCTGTTCGTCTGTGGTCTTTAGGTCTTCGGCGAGGCCCATAAAAAAACTCTGCATCCGCGGCACATCAGTCGTCGGCAAACCCGTAGAGCGTCGGTCAAATCCAAAATTAACATGAGGATCATAGGCACCTAGAGCAACGGAACTCACCCGTCCTGTAAAAACCTCGATAGCATAGGCATCCAGCTGATCTGTCCATATAGGGTCTTTCGAAATGTCCCAAAAAGCTGTTCGACGATCGATTTTAGAATCGTGGCAGCAGACACAGCCGCTGGCTCGCACCTGTTCTGTGATCCAAGCCAACTCGCGGGCAAAGTGAGGGTCTGCTAAACGCTCCGCTCCGGTTTTGTCGTTTTCGCCGAGGTTGTTGCGCACCATGACCGGAACATGCCTGTAGGGCCTCTGGGTGCGTATATCGCTACACACTCCAAAATCAGCAAAATGATAACCGGGTTCGGTGTTGCCCGAAATCCCAACATTGGCGCATACCCGCTGGGTTTGGCCTGGGTGTTCGACCGAGGGGAGGTTTTTGCAATAAACATAAGGCAGCACGAAGGGGTCCAAGGCAAAGCCAAAGCCCTTCGATTTGGGGCCTTTTCCCTCTTGCCGGTAGCTGATCTGCGGAGCAATCTCGGGATTAAGGCCGCTGATATCGATGGGCCTTGTGGTCGTAGGTGCAGGAGCGATAGGTCGATTGGTAAGAGCTACGTAATCTTGATCCAAGGCCGCCTGGGGGTAATCCTCCAACGAGAACGCCGGCATGATCCCGGCTCGACCAGTTCGGACTGAATAGACGAGTGTTTCGTAGGATACATTTTTAATGTTTGGATAGTCGCCCTTTCCCTGTCCCTGAGCACCATGACATCGTGCACATTGGGTGGAGAAAAAAGGTGATAATTCTGCCGCAAATCCAGTGGACACCCATCCGAAAGTGAAAGCAGCTTTTAAAGCTAAAAACCACAGTCCGGTCTTGCTTGGCTCTCTGAGACGGAAGGGGATAAACGTGCTGTTCTCTGCTATTTTCATCTGTCGTTACCTGTTTTGGTGGAGGTTAGCGGGGTCGAACCGCTGACCTTCGCAATGCCATTGCGACGCTCTACCAACTGAGCTAAACCCCCTTACAAAATCAGCGACTTACCACTCTGCTTTTCCAAAAAGTCTCTTTTGGCTTCAAAGGATTGCAAAGCCCCTAAAAAGACCTAAAGTCGTGGTTCCAACTTATGCACCACCATCTCTTAACCAGTCAAGAGTTTTGTGGAGTGTTGAGGTATAATGTTCTGGTGCCCATTAGTATGATATTAAATACAATGAGTTATCATCTCTATTTACCCTAGGAGACTCCCCATGGCATCACAAGAGACTGCTTCTGCCACGACCCCGCCGCCAGGTTGGTTGGTGGCTTCAGGAATCCTATCAGCAACTGGTCTCGGCCTGTCCCTTTATTCGCTGATCCATCATCTCACCGTGAGGGCCAGCGGTTCTACGGATGCGGCTTGTAATATCAATGCGACCATCAACTGCGATGCGGTCGCCATGAGCCCCTATGCAGAACCTTTTTGGGGGATTCCTCTTGGTGTTTTTGGCATGGGGTTTTTCCTGAGCCTCTTGGTCCTCCTAGGGCTCGGGAGTCGCAAATCCAAAACCGCAATCGATCACCAGATCGCCTATGGAGCCTTTACCTTGGCTGGGGTCCTGGTCTCTTTAGGTTTGGGGGCACTTTCTTGGTTTAGCTTAGGTCTTATTTGTTTGGTCTGCTTTGGTGTTTACGGGGTTTGTCTGGTGCTTGCAGGGTTGGTCTTGGTTCAGCGAAAAACCATCTTTGCCAATGGAACACTCGCTAAGGTCCTCAATGGCACCTGGTCTGGTGCCATCGCTGTCGTAGCGGTGGTCCTCGCTTTTCAAGTCCTAAAGCCTCAGTTTGCACCCAAGGTTGCAAACTCTTCTAACAAACCACCGGTGCCGACCCTTTCTAAAGAAAAGACCGAAGTAGCCCTCTCCCTCTCAGCCTATGCGGGACTTGGAGAGGACTATCGTAAGGGTTCTGACCAAGCCAAAGTGGTCATCCACGAGTTTGCTGATTTTCAATGCCCTGCCTGCAAACAAGCATCCCAAACCCTTGACGACCTCCAAAAGGAGTATGGCTCCAAAATCTTAGTTGTTTTTAGAAACTATCCTTTAGACAACTCCTGCAATAGTTCGATCACCAGTAGCATGCATGAATTTGCCTGCAAAGCAGCCGTGTTTGCCCGGTGCGGTGGGCAGTACGGCAAGTTTTGGCCGGCCCATGACCTTCTTTTCAAAAACCAAATGGATCTTTCTGACCAAAGCCTCAAGACCTGGGCTACCAAAGACTTGGGTCTTACCGAAGAACAGTGGGTTACTTGCCAAAAAAGTCCTGATATATTAAATAAAATCAGGGACGATGTTGCTATAGGCAACAAGCTAGGAGTGGATTCAACCCCTACCATCGTCATCAATGGCCGAAAGGTCTTAGGGCGCAGAGATGCGGAGTCGCTTAAGACTCTTATCGAAGAAGAGTTAGCCAAATAGTTTTTGGTCCTACCGGTTAAAAAAAGGCAGAGCAATGATCAAGGTTGAATTTGAGCACAACTTCCAACAGAAAATTATGTTTCAGCGCTTTCAACCTGATTCAAATTGCGGGTCTTCTAAGGATATACAGGAATGGCGCTCGGCTTGGACTAAGGAGCTTTCTTCTTGGCACTCTCCCTATAAAGTACTCGTAGACGTGACCCATCTTAGCCTTGAAAACGACGCTCAGATCAAGACGGCCCTTGATCTTATGCAGCGTTTTTTTCAAGGGTTTTTCCTAAAAAAAATCGTCGGCTTTGGTCTCAATGCCCACTCTCATCATGAACTCTTGCCCTTTGCGGTTTTTCCAACTCGCGAAGAGGCTGAGGCTGACCTCGGGGTACGCCTTCCCAAGGTTCGCGATCCTCAGGATTTCCGTTCGGCGATTACCCTGCAGAACTTTTTTCAGCAACACTGTGTTGAACTTTCCTTTCACTCTAAGACAACTCTAGAATCCCCCCAGCAGGTGAATATCTTGAGAGATAAGATGACCAACAATTTGATGCAATGGCATTCAAAGTGGACTCTTATCGTCGACTGTAGCAATTTAGAGGTTTCTTCGGAGGCTTTTGTAGCCTTTGAGCGACTATTGAAATACTTAGGCGGCCTCTTTATGAAGCGAGCCGTGGGGTATGCGCCCCTAGGCAAGTCCGAGACCTATCCTTTTCCTGTTTTTAGGTCGCGGCATCGGGCGGTGGCTGACATCAGCAGCGAGGGAACAAGTGGGGGGGACGAAGCTGAATGCCGCACAAAAAAATAGTCTTAGGGACAGGCGCAACCTCAAACTCACTGGCCATCCCACTTCCGACACTGTATAAGTACAGGTGCCTAAAGGTAGGAAATTCACTCCGAATCGATTCACTCTGGTTTTAGAGGTTTTAGCGTGATACCAGTCGAGATTTTACCAATCCAAGAAAACATCATCCTTCGAGGCGGAGGATCCGAATTATTGATTCTAGCAGCCCATGTCAGAAAGCTGCAGGATTTAAAAAATCCAAGGGATTTCAGCCAATATTTTCGTGGCGAAGCCCTGGTGAATCGTCCTGCTCGAAAGCTCTTTGAAGCCTGGCTTCGCAAAGATCAATCCCTTTGGCCCAGAATCTATAAATCTGTTCAAGGGATCACCTTTAGCGAGATGACGCCAACAGAGGGAGAGCCGGCAGTCTCTGACCAAGCTCCTAATATGGTGGAGCCAAGTGTTGCCGAGGAGATGCCAGTTTTAAAATCCCCTGAGGTAAGCACTCCGTCTGAGTTAAAACAAACCACTGCAAAACCCAAGTCTAAAAAGACGGCGACCTCAGATGAAGAAAAACCTAAAGCGACCAAAAAAGCTGATAAAGTTGAGTCCACAGCAAAAACCAAAAAGCTAGATACTAAACCTAAATCTGCTCCTAGCAAATCGGTTCCTAAGGAAACAGGTAAAGTTAAGAAAAAGGGGTAAGCTCTGATTCGGCGTTATTTGATTTGTGGTAAGCAGCTCTATTTGACTTCCAGAAAGCTGGAGGATTGCCCTTATCCAATGATTGAACTCCAGCTTCCCATCAAAAGTTTCTGGGAAGTGGAATCAGACCTTAAAAATATCGACTATATGCTCACCGCCCATGAAGACTCTGTGACGATTAACGACAGAGTTTTGCGGCTTATGCGCAAAGTAGAACCTTACGCTGTTGCCGAGCGGGACCGCATTTTCTTAAGGGGGCGGTTTGGTGGGCAACAATCACCTCCTTCCAATGGTAGTAGCGGTGGGGGATAAATCCCGAAGGTTTACGGACCAAGACCTCAACAAATCCGCCGCCCTATTTCTAGACCGTGACGGTGTGCTAAACGTCGACAGGGGGTACGTGTTTCGGCCCCGGGATTTGGAGCTTTGTGCGGGTGTGGCTGAGGGTCTCAAGAGACTCGCCGTTGCCAGACCTGCCTTACAATTGATCGTCATCAGCAACCAATCTGGAATAGGGAGGGGATACTTTAGCATCCAAGATACTGTGCTTTTTCATGAAGAACTCAATCGACAACTCGTGGCACTTGGGGCCCCTAAAATAACCGCCTTTTTATTTTGCCCCCATTTGCCTGATAGCGGGTTTGCGGAGTTTTCTGGAGCTTGCTCTTGCCGTAAGCCCTCGTCTGGCATGCTCGTCCTTGCATCTCAGCGATTTGGGCTGAATTTAGTGTCGAGCTTTTTAATAGGCGACCGGAGCAGCGATATTGAAGCGGCCACCAATGCGGGCGTAAGAGGAATCCAAGTTCGCTCGTCCAAACACACCCAGAGGCATCCCCAGGTTTGGGCCACCGTCGACAACTTTCAGGAGGCCGTCGACAGGATCTTGGGTGCTGGTCCAGACCAGCCATAAGACTTTTTACAGGTCTTTAAGTTGGCCCTTTTTTTTGAGGAGGATTTTGATCCGTGGGCTACATCTTTCGCCCCGGCATCCTCCCGACCCTGTACCGACTTTGCGATGAACATCCATCACCGATTGGCAGCCTTCCATCCCTTTGAGGACCCTTCCCAGGTTGATCCCTTTGCATATGCAGACAACCCGCACCAGCATTTTGGCTCGCTCTTCGTCGGAAAGGTTTTTTGGCTGATCCTGCCCCTCCCCTGCTTCATCGCTGTGGTCAGTCATAAATAAAATCCTATAGCTAGGCTGGAACCTCACAGATACAAGACTTGTAACCAATCTAACCATCTTGGGTCAACAACCGTAAAAATCATCACCGTGCTATTGCATGCTGCGTGGATCGCAACTGGGTTCCAAAGATTCCCCGTCCAACGGTATGCCCAACCACACACAATTCCCAGCAAAAACGGTCCTAGGGGGAAACCGATGTTTCCTGTCAAAAGAGACTCCAGATCAAGAGGCCTATGAACGAGTGAAAAGAGGATGCTCGAAAACCATATTCCTATCCAGCCAGGAAAATACCGTTGGTAGAGTCCCCCCAAGCCGACTCGGTAGACGATCTCCTCGACCCAGGGGATCCAAAGGACAAAGGACCAGGGGGGTAACCTAAACTGTTGAGGGACCCCTGTAGGTAAAGAGTTGGGGGTGTTAGGAATCCATTCACGGGAAATAAGCGCGACCAATAAAGTGCCACCTAAAAAAGCAAGGGTTAAGCCTAAAATCCCAAGTGGGTGCCTCTGGAGCCATCGGGGAGCTTCTTGATAGGGAGGAGCGACAGAGAAAAGCGAGCTGTGGCTGTTGGTTACGGCCAGGCCTAAGATCACAAAGACGGATAGAAACGTATGGCTCCAAGCATAGCTGGCCCAGGGTGGTATGGACGAAGATGCAAGGGTATGGTTAACCGCATCTAAACAGGATCTTATGATAATAGCTATGATCAAAGTGACGAATATTAGACAAACAAGGGCGATGAATGGATGGTTTTCACAAACCGCTTGTAAGGTTTTGTCAGCCCAATTAAGCTGTTTTTTTACCAAGAGCATCAGGGCCCAACAGCTCCGAAATTAACTTAAATAGATTAAGAAAATCATTTTTGATAACATAGCCATTTGCTCCTACTGCTAATCCTGCGACCTGGTTGGCTTTGCCTGACAATGATGTATGGAGGATAATAGGCATCTCATTAAACCGAGGATGTTCCCGCAGCTTTTTTGTCAAACTAAGACCATCCATTCGCGGCATTTCAATATCCGAAACGATCAGATCAAATCCGTTGTCTGTCGTCGTAGCTTCGAGCATTTGCAGTGCTTCGGCACCATCCCCGGCTTCGACTACTTGAAAGCCAGACTTAACGAGCATTTGCTTGCAGCCAGATCTTATAAATGCAGAATCATCGATGAGCAGAATTCTTATGTTTCCATGGCCTTCGACGCCACTCGGTACCATCGGTCTTGTGTCGCGTCCGACCTCGAGGACTCCATAGGGCTGAGGCTGTGATGATTGGGAATGGCTGTTAACATAGGATTCCCCAAATTCTAGGTTTAGCAAAATCTTTTCTAAATCTAGTATAAATAGAAATTCATTATCTTCTACTAATGTCATTCCACTCATACAACTAGAAGGATCTGCCGATGGAGGTAAAACCTTTTCCCAGGCTATTCTTCGAATTCTATGGGTCGTATCAACTATAAACCCGGCGCGTTTTTGGCTAAATTCGGTTACAATAATCTGCTGATTAGATCGTATTTCCCCAGTTTCGTCACCAAGGGTTACCGCTAAGTTGATAGCTGGAATCGGAATCCCTCGTAACTCGAAGAGACCCGCGATTCCTTTGTGGCGAGAAGCCAAAGAATTGATTTTTGGCATTCTAACCACTTCTCTGACTTTTGCCACATTAACCCCATAGAGGCCCCTAATCGTTTGTCCGTTGATTTTTCGAGTAAGGGCAAACTCTATGAGTTCGAAGACGCTACCACCAAGCTCAAGCTGGAGTTTTTTTATTTCCGATTCTTCCATTAAGGTTCCTAGTCTCTTCAAAAGTGCCGTGAGCTCAGGAGGCGAGATCGTCGCAACATTAGGTCAAATGAACAGCTCTTAGGAGCTGCTCTAAGCCTTTTTTTTGTATATCAGTTAATTTGTTAAACTGAATACCAGCCCGGATGCATTTCTTATCAATCCAAGCGACGGTGCATTTGATCTTAGAATCTGCGTTTTCTTCCGGGTTTTTAGCTTTTGTAGTCGACGCTGCGCGGCTACGCAGCGACGATTTGTCCGAGATCGGAGAATGGGTGTCATTTTGGGGCAAAGTGAGCGAAACGGTCATCTCCTCACCGTTTTTGAATTTAATGGGGGAATCAAGCTCAATACAACAACCCCCAAGACTGAGGTTGGTGATTTTGCCATTGGCTTTGGGGGCTCGTTTGCCCCGTCCAGCTCCCTTACCTATGATGATGGTTTCGATAGAAATATCAAATCGCTTTCCGATGCGATGTTTGTCTAAGAGAAATTTATCGATTTTATCAGCTAAAGCTTCGAATCTTACAGGCTTAGGGACCCATCCTCCTGCGTCCCCCCAGGCAAACAAATCGCTTTTTGCAGCCTCTTCGACATTTTTGTCAGGGAAAGCTGTCAGTAATATTGGACCTTTATAGGTTTTTCTCATGGCCGTAATCAAAACGATCCCATCGGTATCAGGCAAATCAAAATCGACAACGCACATGTCTGGATTAGATTGTGATAGGACCTCTAGACACTGCTTACCGGTTGTAGCAACGAGAATCGTTGCTCCGGCGATTTTATCCTTGAAGACTTCGGAACTCATGACCAAACTAGGTTTGCATGAGTCTACAATCAATATTGATGGCATAAGAACCCCCTTTTTGACGGCATTTTTTTTATCATTTTTCCGTTTATTATACTGGCGAGCCTAATGATAACGGGTCTATCAGCGATGCTTTTGCAGGTAAATACTAGGCAGGTACCAAGACATATTTATACATACCTCTTATTGTACCCTTTTTTGGGTCTTTCGGAAATGTTCGCGGGGAGCATCTCTGTAAAAACCAACTAGTTCTTCGGTCGGTGACTCAAGAGTTTTGCTGGGCTTCCGAAACTACTTGTGAAATCAGATATGTGGAGATCCTAATTCATCTTACAGATTTGCAAGGACCCGATGCTTTATAAGAATTCACAAGCTATCATATTGTATTTAATATGTTATTGCTTATTTTTAGACATGCCAAAAGTTGCCGGATCGACTCAATTCAAACCATCTAAACATGATTTTTACTATAATACGGATCTCATGGTTGGTTCTCTCCTCTTGCCTTTGGTAGAAACCCGGCACACCTTGACCATTCCTGATTATGTGTTGAGAAAGAGAGTCGAAAGATCTAAAGATGATGAAACGATTGAGCCACTCCTCCTCAATACTCCGACGAGCACTGCTGGAATCAATGCCATAGCCGAAAAAATCGCCAGACCAGGGCGAGAGGTTAAGCTTTTAAAGTATATACAGGTAGAAGTTAAAAATTCAAATTCTGCCAACTCGACCCAAAAGATGGCCCAAATTCCAATATCTCCAAAGGTATTTAATCTTATCGATCCATCTCAATATGGGGATCTCTTTAGCAAAGTCCACAGTAGCCTTGTATTAGATGGGGCTAAAATAAAGTCTGAACCTATCCTCAGAAGCCAACTTTTTAAACAGTTGGAACATTTTTTGGACAAAGAAGAACTCTATAAGCTTAAAGACGAAATTAAAAAAGGCGACCAAATACCGATTGATCAATTTTTGTTACCAGAATTTGCTAAGAAGATGGTCCGAAAGTTTATTCTCCATCGGGGCCCCAATTGTTTCCACGCAGCCCTTTCCTTTCAAAACATTAAACTGCCGACTTATCCCATGGTTAATGTAAAAGAAGAAAAAGGTTACCATCGGGTTATGATCAACTATGACGAATTATGGGCGATCTTAAATCGTAGCTTTTACGAAATAGACTTAGAAACCGAAAGCTTAAAATATGGTGACATGATCGTCTTGTTTGAGGTCCCTGCGCATTTTACTGTCACCGACCCCAATGCTGTGATCGATTATCGGTGGATCCGGCATACGACCACCTATTTGTTTAACGGCTATACCTTTTCGAAGGGCTCAAAATCTCCTAACACTCCTTATGCTGTGAGAACGCTTGCTGATGAGTGGGAAACTTGGTCCAAATATTCAAAAAAGCTTGGCGCAAAAATCTTTCGTAAAACAGGCGTAGCTGACCAAGATAAAGTACCTTTTGATTTACAAGATTGGATCTTATAAAATCTTGACTGTAACATAATGTAATTTATCTATTAAATGAAAACATTAAAGATAAATCCAATATTCTCCGATAAGAGAGTGCTTTCGAGACTCTTTTTTTAGGAGAAACCAGTGGACCATTCCAATCGAATCGGTTTGACGATCTTAATCTTTCAGGGACTTGCGTTGACTGCGTTTATAGGGTGCTCTAAGAATAGAGAATCCGCAAAATCTGCTTTTGAATCGAATTCTGACCAAAGTTTAGCGTTCCATCAAAAGCCGACCAGTCAGGGATTTTTCCTACAGGGGAGCGATAGTAATACAGCTACCGGTACGGGGTCAGGCACCGGGACTAAAACGGGTACGAATACGAATACACGCTCGGGTACGGGTACCGAAACGAGAACAACGCCACCCCTTGACACAAGTCTCAATCCAGATCCCTTCACGCCCGGAGGAACCTCAACCCCTCTTGTGATTGATCTCGATGGTGATGGATTGATATCGACAGCCTATAAAACCCACCGAAAAATGGTGTTGTTTGATATCAATGGAATCGGGAAACGGGAGCTTAATCCTTGGATTGCTCCCAAAGACGGATTTCTTGTCTACGATCATAACTCCAATGGAAATATTGATAGCGGGCAGGAACTCTTTGGCAATGGGACCTTGATTCAGAGCTCCGGAGTTCAAAATAAAACGCTCATGGCTTCCACGGCGTTTGCAAATGGATTTGATGCACTTTCTACTTACGACTTGGATCACAACGGTAAAATCGATGCACAGGATCCGGTTTTTGCCGGTTTGCAGATTTGGCAAGATTTTAACCTCAACGGAATAGCCGACAAGGGAGAGTTGTCAACACTGGGTCACTGGGGAATCCTTTCGATCTCACTAAACTATACTAATCTTGCTGCTGCACCCATCATCCTCGACGACTCAGGCACTTATATCGGTCAAAAATCAATCACAACTACTAAACAGGGTCATCGCGGAATCTTTGATGTCTATTTTCGATTTGCTCCAGAGTCCCAAATTTCGAGGAATACCAAATGAAACGAGTGATAGCCCTTTTTCTTTTGTCTGTGGCGTTTAGCTGTAAACCAACTCACATAGGAATCGAAAACTCCGACTCCTATGTGTCAGGAATTGAGTCTGGTAAAATCGATATAAATTTGCGACCAGACTACTCTAATTTTGGTGATATAAGCGGTAGCACAAAGATTATCCGCGCTTCAATTTACTACTTTCTAGATCATGACCCCAATCATCCTCAAATCAGGGAAAATACCTTAGCTATCAGGAGGTCGTTTGTAGGAGTATTAAGTTACTTAAAGGGGTCCATGTCAAAGGTTCTCGTCCGATTCAATCCCATGGATGCATTCGTGCCCTATACCCCTCAGATTCAAGAGTTTCTGAGGGATCAAGGCCGTTTTTCGACCGTGGGATCATACGCTGAGATCTATGCAGAACAAAAGGGCAGTCTAGGAACCACAGATAGCGAAAATATCACCACCACTCGCTGGGAATATGTCGTAAATCTTGGCCAGCCAGAGGAATTGGCCGCAAAAATCGGATCGGACCTCGCAGCAAAAGACCTAGTGATCGTAAACGGTCATATTATGACCGAAAGCATTGCCAATAACCTAAAACATATCAACGATGCCTATAGACAAAATAATGTGGATATTTATGCTCCTACCGGGGATAAATTTGTGGACAGTACCTATGTTAAAACAGCTTCTTCCTTTAAGGAAGGCCTAGACCGTTTGACGCCAGCAAAATTGAATAAAATGCGTCTCTTTGTCTTTAATAGCTGCAATTCTGAATTGGTCGAAAATATGATTTTTAACGCAGCTTCTCAGGCAAAATCTACAGGTGTGAGTCAAAATCTATTTTTGATAACCCAAAGAAATCGGAGTCATTTTGGCGCATTTTACTTTCAAGTCCCCCAACTCCTCTTTGCACTCAAGCAAGGTAGCTCTTGGACAAGATTGGTTGACAGCATGTCTGTGTCTCCCGAAAATCGGCGGATCGGAAAAGTGGATATAGAACTGATCCCCGTCTTAAGGACTTTGACCCTAGGAATTTGAACGGTAGACTGTAACAGTCTGTCATGAATAGATAATTATGAGTGCATGCTAAACCCATTTAACTCCGTGCATCTTCCTGCCGATAGCAAGAGAGAGGGTAGGGGGCTGCTAAATATGTCGATACTCATTATCGAGCCAGATCACAATGAATTTGGGGAACAAGAAAGTATCCTTAAAAAGGCGGGCTACGCCTATATTCATACGGCTAAAAATACGGCCGAGGCGATGGTGACGTTAGGGCTAGAAAATTCAATGAATGCCAATTCCCATCCCTCGCCAGGAATCGATTTAATAATCGTGGGGCTGACGACTGTTGAGGAATCCGCGGAGATTTGCCGTAAGATAAAAGAGAGCTTTCAGTATCAGGATGTTCCAGTCATTGTCGTGACAAATGCCGCCTCATCCGAAGCATTTCCATTTGTAGTTGCCTATGGAGCTTTTGATTTTATCCGAAAGCCGGTTGCAGAAATGGAGTACCTGGCTCGGGTCAGGGCAGCGATCAAATTAAAACACGAAATGGATCGGCGGAAAGCAAGGGAAAAGGAACTGATTGAAGCTACCCGGCAGCTAGCAGATCTAAACTCGATGCTGGTGAGGCTGTCCCTTATAGATTCCATGACCGGAATAGGCAATCGTCGCAGCTTCGATCGGGTCCTGGACAAGGAGTGGAGGAGAGCCGTGCGGAGCGGTCTACCAATCTCCGTCATCATGATCGACGTAGATTATTTCAAGCTTTATAACGATACCTATGGCCATCAAGAAGGGGATGAATGCCTAAAGCAGATTGCCCATATCTTGAAAAATGAGTTGAGACGCCCTGGAGATGCCTTATGCCGCTACGGTGGCGAAGAGTTTGTAGTTGTGCTCCCTGATACCCCTGTACAGGGTGCACAACTGGTTGGAGAGACTTTGCGACTTGCAGTGATGCGTTCGGGGATAGCCCACCGGAATTCGAAAGTAGCCGATAGAGTCACCGTAAGTGTTGGCATCTCAACGATGCTAGCCAATGCGAGGTTTGATCCCAAAGATCTTGTGGAAAGTGCTGACAAGGCCCTCTATGCGGCAAAGACCTCAGGGCGCAATCGAATCGTAGTCGCAGAAAACTCCCAGGACTCGAGCGTGGCTTAAAGCAAGTTCTATGTAAGGGTAAGATAAGGAGGCTGCTGTATGGCGAGTCTGAGGCGTATGGAAAAAACGCTACCGACTCCGACCGTACTGGTGACGGTCACCTCGCCCCCCATTCCCGAAACTAAATGCTTCACAATAGAAAGACCTAAACCAGTCCCACCCATCTCCCTGGATCTTGCCTTGTCGACGCGGTAAAAACGCTCAAAGATCCGCGCCAGATGCTCCTCATGAATCCCAATCCCCGTGTCTTCGACGTCGATTTGAGCCCATGGGCTTTTTTGAGATAAAGTGATCGATAGTTTGCCACCTTCTGGGGTGTATTTGATGGCATTGGTGAGCAGGTTGTCCAGGACTTGAATCATCGCTTCTCGGTCGCCCATAACCAAAAGTGAGTTTGGCGCCAAGTTAAGTTTAAGCTTAAGGCCTTTTTGTCCCATAGCATCTTCAGAGCGAGAGACCACAGAATGAATAATGGGGTTCCAATCGAGGGGCATAAGTTGGAAGGAATCTTCTAGGGATTCTATCTTAGCCAAACTTAAGATATCTTGAACCAAAGTCGTAAGGCGGGTTGCGTTTCGTTCTATTTTTTCTAAAAAACGCCCTCTAAGCATTGGATCATCGACAGCCCCCGACTGCAAAGTTTCTACATAACCCTTGATAGATGTCAGAGGTGTTTTGATCTCGTGGGATACATTCGCGACGAAATCTCTACGCACATTTTCCAGCCTTTGGACCTCGCTGAGTTTGCGTTTCATTTCGACACCTAGGTTATTAAGGCTATTGCCAAGTTGTCCTAGTTCGTCTGAGCTGACGTATTGAACCCTACGATCGTAATGACCAAGCCTGAGGGCATCAGCAACATCGACCATTTCGGAGATGGGGATCATTATTTTTCTAACCAGAGTCCACCCAAGCCCCAAAGCAGTGACGATACCAAAGACTGCGATGAAACCGGTGGTATTCCAAAGTTCTCTTAGACCAGCATTGAGATTTTCACTGATGCGTGTTGCCCAGAAAATACATGTTTTGCCGTTATTTCCAAAAATTTTATGGGCCGAAATAAGCTCGATCTCTCGAGTGCCCTCGATTTTTTGGTCGATGATGATGATAGAGTCGGTTTCAGGGCGGAGAGCCTTGATGATCATAGAGAGCTGAAACTGAATTTTTTGAAGGTAGAGTTGGGGCAGTGATCGAGCGTGACTGCCGTTTGCTGCTAGGATACGGCCATCGTCCGTAGACAGAGCCACATTAGTTTCTCGGTTTGCCTGTATAGCTCCCTGTAAATCCGCTAGGTCGCTTGGAGTTCCACCACAGGCTTTTTGAGCCTGGGCGTGGTAAAGAATCGCTTTATCCTTTAGATTAGTCTGTTCGACTGATTTGACAGTCCTTTGTACCCGCAAAAAAACTGCCCAAGACAATGCGATCGCTGCACAAAGAAATAAAGAACCAAAACTAATATAGATCTTCCAAAAGAGCCTGGAATGAAATGTTTTTACTCCCGGCATTTATAGCCGACCCCTCTGACTGTAATAATGAATTCAGCCTCATCACCGAGTTTTTTTCGGATGGAGCGAATATGTACATCCACGTTTCGGTCTATTACATAAACTTCGCCGCCAGTGATTTTTTCGAGAAGCTGCTCTCTTGTAAAAACTCGACCTGGTCGTGCCAACAAAGTGGCTAAGAGGCGGTATTCAGCGAGAGTTAAGACCAACGATTCACCCTTTAGCCAGACTTCGTGCCGCTCATGGTCGATCGTGATGGGGCCATTGGTGACTAGTTTTTGGCCTACTGTCGCAGCATTTTTAGGGGAGACATCTCCCTTGGGTCGCCTTAAGACCGCCCGTACCCGCGCGACCAGCTCTTTAGGACTGAAGGGCTTGCTGATATAATCATCAGCTCCCATTTCGAGTCCAACAACGATATCGCTCTCCTCACCTTTAGCCGTCAACATGACGATAGGAGTATCCATGGTGGCTTGATGGGCTTTGAGCTTTCGACAGATCGAGAGGCCGTCCAATCCAGGCAGCATGAGATCTAAGATAATTAGCTGGGGCCTTAGTTCAACAGCCTGGGCTAACCCCAGCTCTCCGTCTGAAGCTACTTCGACGACGTAGCCTTCTTTCATAAGGTTGTACTGCACCAGCTCGGAAATATCGGAATCATCCTCAATGATCAAAATTTTTTCTTCGATCTTAGGGCTCAATTCAACTCTCCCCGTCCCAACAACTGAAATAGATTCTAGCACGCCAAAATCTCCCCTATTTAGCCAAATCGGCCTGATACATAGTCCCTGGTTAACTCTAGTCTAGGCGTTTCAAATACAGATTCGGTGGGGCCAAATTCAATCAGCTCGCCTTGGTACATAAACGCCGTATAGTCACTGACGCGCCGAGCTTGCTGCATATTATGAGTCACAATAACGATGGTAAATTGTTGTTTGAGCTGAAGCAAAAGGTTTTCGATCTTAAGGGTCGAGGAGGGATCAAGGGCCGAACAAGGTTCGTCCATTAAGATCACTTCCGGATCCATGGCAATCGCGCGGGCGATACACAGCCTCTGCTGTTGGCCCCCGGATAAGGCCAGACCACTGGAATCTAACTTGTTGACGACTTCGTCCCAGAGAGCCGCTTTGCGAAGGGAGTTTTCCACAAGTTGGTCGTAATTTCCCTGAAAGCCATTGATGGACGGACCCCAAGTGATGTTTTTTCTGATGGATGAGGGGAATGGATTGGGTTTTTGGAACACCATCCCAATTTGGCGTCTTAGCAAGACAGGGTCATAGGATTTATCATAGATATTTTGTTCCCGATAAAGGACCTCTCCTTTTAGGTAGGATGATTTAACAAAATCATTCATACGATTTAGAGATCTCAGTAGCGTGCTTTTTCCGCATCCTGAGGGACCAATCAAAGCAACAATGCTTTTTTCGGGAATTCTGAGGTTGACTTGTTTTACGGCATGGGCATCACCGTAATAAATATTGACACCTTTGATCGATAAAACGATCTCACCAAGATCAGGGCTTATGGACTCATTGGAGTTTACCATTGGATTTTCCTTTGGGAGCGCATTCGGATCAAGACAGCTAGACCATTGGTTACCAGCAAGAGAGCGACTAATACGACGATCCCGGCAGCAGCAATTTGATGGAACTCTTCCTGAGGCCGTGAAACCCAGTTAAAAACCTGAATGGGCAGGACTGTAAATGAGTCCAATGGACCCTCTGGAACAAAGGCCACAAAGCTTAAGGCACCAATCAAGATCAACGGAGCTGTCTCTCCAGCGGCTCTAGCCATCGAAAGGATGATCCCCGTTAAAATCCCAGGCATCGCGACTGGAAGCACATGGGATCGGATAGTTTGCCAGTTGGTTGCCCCTAAAGCAAAGGCTGCATGGCGTACCGATTGGGGCACGGCCTTAAGAGCCTCTCGTGCTGAGACGATGATAATGGGGAGGATCAAAACGGCCATCGTCAAGGCTCCAGCAAGGATACTACGGCCTAGTCCCATAAAACGCACAAATACGGCGAGTCCAAGCATCCCGTAGATTATCGAGGGAACCCCTGCAAGGTTAGCAATATTGGTATCGATCATTCGTCGAAGTTTCGAATCAGTGGAAAACTCTTCCAGGTAGACGGCAGCCCCGACTCCTAGGGGTATCGAGATGAGTGCTGTAAAAATCGCCATATAGGCAGATCCCCATAGAGCCGCCTTGATCCCTGCTTTGTGGGGAAACCGCGAGGGAAAGTTATTTAGAAAATCCCATGATAGGGAGTTGATACCTTCTGCAGAGATGGTCCAAAGCAGATAACAAAGGATCAGTACCCCTCCAACAGTGCTTGCCAGAGCTAATAAAGCAAAACCAAAACTCAATATCTTTCTAAACCTATACCTAGGAACCCACAGTTCAGCCTTTTTTTGTGAGGTCGACTCCGTGGAAATCGAAAAATTTGAAATTGGTGTCATGGTGGTGTAGGACTCACTCATTCGTAGACTCTCCTATACTTTTTGACCAGTTGATAGGCGAGCAAATTAAAACCTAATGTTAAGATAAAAAGGAGAGATCCAACCGCAAAAATAGATTGGTACTCAATGGTCCCTTGAGGGGTATCACCTAAGCTCACCTGGACGATATAGGCCGTCATGGTTTGCACGCTTTCGAAGGGATTGAGGGACATCCGCGGAGTTGAGCCTGCTGCTAAGGTGACTGCCATCGTTTCGCCGAGCGCCCGAGAGAGGGCCAATATAAAGGCCGCAACCAACCCTGACATAGCTGCGGGAATCACCACTTGGGAGGTGACTTCAAACTTAGTGGCTCCAAGGGCATACCCAGCTTCTTTGACGGTTCGGGGAACCGAGCGAATGGCGTCATCACAAAGGGAGGCAATCATAGGAACCACCATAATTCCCACCACAATCGCGGCACTTGCGGCATTAAAGACCTCCACATTATCAAAAAGACCTTGGAGAAAAGGAGTGATGGTCTTAACCGCAAAATATCCATAAACAACCGTAGGGATCCCAGCAAGTACTTCTAGTGCAGGTTTTAGCCACTCCCGAAATCTAGGAGAGGCATACTCATTGAGGAAAATAGCGATGCCTAGTCCTATGGGAATTCCGATGGCACATGCACCTAAGGTAATCAATGCTGTCCCACAAAAGAGTGGCCAGATTCCGAAGTGGCGTGGCTCAAAGAGGGGGGCCCAACGAGTCCCCGAAAAAAATTCCCAGAGGCTGACCTCTCGAAAGAATTGGAAGGTCTCCTCAGCGAGGACACCGATGATACCTAAGGTGATTAAGACACACACGGCGGCACAGGAGAAAAGGAGGACTTTAACCAAGGACTCTTGGAGTTTTGCCAATTTTATATGATGAGACTGTATGCTCATAAAAGCACCTTCCAATCGTGGTCACCCTTAGTGTTTTACGCCTTTCCAATTTCCTACCGTGCGGTTCTTGTAAATACTAAGAGCAGCCTCGCTGGTTTCTTTTGGCAACCCGACATAACCAACAGCTTTGGCTAAAGCTGTGCTTTGTGCTAAATAAAAATTCACATAGGCGTCAACTTCGGGACGATTTGCAGCCGCTTTATTCACTACAATAAAGAGGGGTCTTGCTAAAGGATAGGTGTGATTGGTGACCGTTTCGTCGGAAGGGAGAACGGCACCTTTTCCATGGTCTATAGCCACTGCTTTTAACTTTTTGACATTGGAAATATAATAGGAGTAACCAAAATACCCTATGGCGTTGGCGTCTCCAGCGACACCGTTGACGAGAACGTTGTCGTCTTCACTGGAGGTATAATCTGATCTTGAAGCCCTGGCTTTACCCATGATGACTTCGGTAAAAAATTCAAATGTCCCGGAATCTGCTCCAGGACCATAGAGCTTTATGGCTTGGTCTGGCCAGCTGGGATTGAGGTCTTTCCAAGTCTTGACCTTAGAGCCAGGCTCCCACAGCTTTTTAAGCTGGTCAAAAGTCATGGACTTAACAAACTCGTTTTTGGGGTTGACCACAACGGAGAGGCCATCGTAGGCAACGGGTAGTTCGATCAATTCAATCTTGTTTTCGGCAGCTTTTTTGGCTTCCGGTGCTGTTACAGGTCGTGAAGCATCGGCAATGTCGATTTCGCCAACGCTAAACTTCTTGAGCCCACCCCCTGTACCGGACATTCCTACGGTGACGCGAACTTTTGGATGGGCTTTTTGGAATTCCTCTGAGACTGCCTCGGTGATTGGAAACACCGTGCTGGAACCATCGACCTTGATCGTTCCGCTGAGTTCTGCCGCCCATAGTTTGGGAGCGACTGTTAGCAGCAATATAGATCCGAACCGGCTGAGATTTATCAAAAATAATGACTTATTCAAGTTGCATACTCCTGGGTTTGTTGAAGTTACAGAGACCAGCCCCTTGGCGCATGGTGGGTTCTAACTTTGGAATATAAATTTATGATTAAGATTAGATAAATCCTCTGCAGAATCAGGGGGCTCTCTTCGATTAAACCGCTTACTTGCAAGCCAGCGGGCTTTCCGAGTAACATTAAATATACGAAAGATTTGAATCACTTTCTTACCTTGGGGCCCCCAATGAGCACAAGACGGCTTATCCCGCTGCTTTTCTTTATGGTGACGGCCTGTGGCAGCAAAAATCATAAAAGCCCCCAGGGATCGCTCCCCCCAGGTGTCGATTCGGCCTTTGAGATCGCTTCACAAAAATATGGGATTCCCAAGCGATTTATGATGGCCGTGGGCTATCTTGAGTCACAGTTGGTCCCTTATACAGGGTCAGCGACTTATGTTGCCCTCGATCCTGGAACGGGTCCTCTGCTCCGTGGGACCTTTCTGACAGAAACCGCATTTGGTTTGCCAATGGCCTCGCTTGGTCTTGATCCTAAACAACCAGCGAGTGAGACCCTTGAGGTTCAGATCAACGCCTATGGCGACTATTTGGCAAAGACCTTGAGTTCTAAAGGTCTGACTCTTAAATCGGCTCCCTCCACTCCTGAAGACCTTTTTCAGTGGATAGAAGCTCTGGCCACCATTCATCGCCGAGGGATGACCCAAAGACGAAATGTTCAGATCATTTTCGCTCGAGAACTTATCGACATCTTAAATACGGGTTTTATCTGGCAAGATCCAAGTAAAGATCAAACCCTTGTCTTGCCACCGGAACCCCAAAAAATCCAGATCGATGGGTTTCCTGTAAACGGACGGAACTGGTTTAAACTCACAGAATTAGAATCCGAACTAAGACTCGCCACCTATTTGCCCTTGGTTACCGTGGCATCCGGAGAACACCGTGATCAACCCCGCCGGATTGAGGTGGTTCACTGCCCACTCTCCTTGTCTGGGTGTCTTGAGCTGCAAACCCGCGCAGAAGAATCCCAGGTTCGTTTGGCAGCTCACTATGTTATTCAACATGAAAAAAATCTTATGACCCGCATTATCCAGGTCGCTGACCATACGGAAGCCATGGTACTTACGGAGCCTACCGGCGAAGCTGTCCCCCACAAAGGATCTGTGATTCTGATGTTAGTAGGGCCTTCAGGGCGCATCGTTAAGGGTGTTAGAAACCCTGCTTTTCCCACTTGGTTTAATGACCATCAGTTACGGACCATGGGGCAGCTAATCAATGACCTTTGCACTCTTTTTGCCCAAAAAGATCCAAGCTTTAAGCGAGATCAATGTATGTCCATTGGTGGTGAACACGGGGTTAAGTTTCACAATCAGGATCAGAGCGAAGAATACACTTGGGGAATGATCGCCGACTTCGACCCGACTATCTTTGAGGCCTATATCAAAAATCCATCGGGACTAGGCTCTGAAGTCGCCTTTGACCCACAGGTGGGAACGATGCCTACCCTGGCAGGTCAACCGGTAACCTTTAAAATGCTGTTTGACAACGAAAGTCGAATGCTGGAAATCGAGCGATTAAGCCGCTGCAGCGATGGAAAAGTCCTGTGGGAGCCGGTGCGACATCTCCAGGTGAGAGGACAAACAGCAGCTTCTATAAATGAGTCTTTTTATGATAGTGGTCCTAACAGGGATGGTGCCCAGTTTTTCCGTGTGCGAGTCTATTCTAAAGACTCTAAACTCCTGGGATGGGCTACCCAAAAAATCGGTCTTACCAAATTTGAGGGCGAACCTTTTTACGCATCAGAAAAGCTTTGCAAGCGTTTTAAGTGAAGTTGTTTAGACAGGTCCAGAGTCACATGCCATCATTGCAACGTGGCAGTCGCAACTGAGAGACCCACCCGAACCGTTGGCTTGCCCACAGTGCCTGTATACCAAATCCTTTCACATACTCGTCGAGGGGATTGGAGGTCGCAAAGTTTTTGCGGCTTTGGTATACAAACGCATTTTGGTTGACAAAAATACGATCGACGCGTGATGGACTCTCGTCACCGACTGTCGCTAAAAAGATTTCATTGGTTGGCGTGCTTGTATAACAGCGATTTTCTTCTAAACAAAATCCGGTGGCGACATCTTTGAGGTTGGTATCTTGCAGAAACTTAAGAAACGACTGGGACAAATCAGAAACAGGCAGATACCCGCCGACGATGAGACGTTTTGGACAATAGTCGGGTCGGGACTCCTGCTCTTTAATTTTGCCTTCAATAAAGCCTAACCACACACTCTCTGTACCAGGGGGGACATCTAAATGGACATTAAAGATATCGACCGACTGGTCCTCGTAGGATAGGACAGCGTGCTGCAAAAAGCCGGTATGCCCTAAGGGCCACATCTGCCCTATGGGTTTGCCAGTGGGTTGGTTTACAAATCGACCCGAGGAGGAAATGGCAATGACCATAGACTCCTTTTCTTGGGTATCCAAAAACTGCTGAACATCTTGTTCTTGCCATTCGTAATCCTGCAGGGCTCCAGCTGATAAGATAGCCTTATCGGATTCCGAACGGTTGCCAATTCTTGCCATAGAATGCTGCAGCATTAAAACATCGGGTTTGATATTACGAAGATCTAGATCGATGATCGCCAGACGATGGCGTCGTAAAATCCAGTCTCCTTTCCACATTTTTGATGATAATCGACCTTTAAGGCGCTGGTTATAGAGATTTAAAGATTGAACTGTTAAAGGCCTTTGATCATAAGCAGAGCTTTGACTAAACAGCCATGCACAGCCACTGATTAAAAAAGCTGGCACCAAGGTGCTCAAAAAGAGTGCCAAAAATGCAGCCAACTTTTGACTAAGATTCCACGGTCTCCCTTTTATGGCTAACATCCGAGAGACCTTGATATGACGATCCGTTGGATTTCACTGGTTCCTTCGCCAATCCTCAGGAGAGCTGCGTCCCTGTAAAAGCGTTCAATAGGATATTCTTTCATGAGTCCATATCCCCCAAAGGTTTGCTGGCCTTCTCTAGCGCAAAACTCCGCAACCTCTGAGCAATAGAGTTTGGCCATCGCTGCGATTTTTTGGAAGGGCTTATGGTGTTGCTTAAGGTAGCAAGCTTTATAGAGCAGTCCTTCGGCGGCTTCGATTCTCGTGGCCATCTCTGCCAACTTAAAAGCGACCACTTGATGTTTAATCAAGGGGACGCCAAATGTTTTTCGTTCTTTGGCGTATTTAAGCGTCATTTCGAGGGCGCCTTTGGCTAAACCCAAACCCATGGCTCCTATGGACAGACGTCCATTATCAAGGGTCTCCATCATAATCTTAAACCCCTGGCCTCTTTCACCCAAAAGACTGTGCTCAGGCACGCGGACATCGTCAAAATAAAGCTCTCCCGTATTGGAGCTTCGCCACATCATCTTACCGTGCATCACCTTTGCCGTGAGGCCCTTGGTGCCAGCGGGTACAATAAAACAGCTGAGTTCGGGTCGACCATCGGACTTGTGCCCAGTGACTGCTTGGACTGTGATGCCTTGGGTCAATGGGGAAGCGCTATTTGTAATCCAGATTTTGCTTCCATTGATAACCCACTCTCTTTTGTCTGAGTCAAACTGAGCTTTTGTTTTGCTTGATTGGGCATCACTCCCCGCCTCTGGCTCGGTCAATCCAAAGGACCAGAGAGCCTTCCCCGTACATAGACTGGGGAGATATTGTTTTTTTTGGGCTTCAGTCCCGTAGTAGTATAGAGGTCCTGCGCCGAGGCTATTGTGGGCTGCAATGGTTGCGGCCTGTGAGCCATCTATCCGGGCCAGCTCTTCCACAGCCACGATATAGGATAGGTAGTCCATTCCTTGACCACCATATTGGGGGTCTACAATCGTGCCAAAGAGTCCAAGCTCACCCATTTTAATGGTAAGTTCGGTGGAGAATTCCTCCTTTTCGTCCAAAGAGTGAGCTTTGGGTGCGATTTCTTTTTCTGCAAACTGGCGAACTGAATGTCGTAAAATATTGATCTCTTGGTTGTAGAAAGATTCATAAAAATCCATCGCAAGTCTCCAATGGGGCTCTTTTAAAAGAGCTGTTCTAGTCCCGTTCACTTTCTAACTCTCACCTTCATCTTCACCTTCATCTTCCCAAGTGGCTTCAACGTCAACATTAAGGTCTCTCACCCGACCTTCTCGTCCCGAAGCGCCACCTAAGATAGAAAGGTAGCTGCGATATCGTGGTTGTGAAAGCACTCCTTGATTCACTCCTTCTCGAATAGCACACTCCGGCTCATCGCGGTGATGGCATTCTCGGTAGCGGCATTTGCCCAGGAAAGGCACAAACTCCACAAAACAGTAGGCGAGATCGCGTGCATGGCGATCATCAAAGGTAAAACTCCTAATCCCTGGTGTGTCGATGACATACCCACCCGATCCGAGTTTTATAAAGCTTGCAAATGTGGTGGTATGCCTGCCTTTATAAAAAATATTGCTATCCTCCTCCACCGGCTGGACAATTTCTGGATCAAAGAGGTTTACTAGGCTGGATTTACCGACTCCAGAATGTCCTGAGAGTAAGGTGATTTTGCCGTCAAGGAGATCGCCGATTGCCTTAAATTGAGGGTCTTTGAGGTTAGGGTTGTCACCTTGGATCTGCAAATCGAAGACAGGATACCCAATTTTTGTATAGAGATCTCGCATAAAAATACATTGGCGATAAAAGTCTGAGTCTTTTTCTCCCCTTAAAAGGTCATGTTTATTAAGAATGATAACCGAGGGGATTTTTTCAGTCTCGGCTAATACCAGATAACGGTCGATGAGGCCCCACTTGATCGTGGGATGCAGGTAGCTTGAAACAATAAGAAGCTGATCCATATTCGAAGCAAGGACATGGGTGATGCGACTATTATGGGGGTCATGCCGGGCAATCGCAGCTGTCCTAGGCGCAAGGTGCTCGATCACACACCGAGGTAGTTCCGATGGAATCTCAATGTCTAATTCCATTGCAGCGGTGCATAGGACGCGGTCTCCGACGGCGACAAAATTGCGCTCTTGCCGATCTGCTTGGCGAAACTTTCGTGCGACTTCCGCAAGCCAAACGTCATTGGTTTTGATATGACCTAACTGGGGTTCCGTCGAAATAAAAACATAGCGTTTATGGACCTCGACCACTCTTGCAGCAAAAGAACCTGCTGCGATTTTGTCGATCCAAGTAGACTCTGGCTTTTCAAAAGCTTCACGAAGATTGGCATTTTTTGAAGTTTTTTTATGGCTTTTTCTAATCTTTACTGTTTTGGAATAGGCATCGTCATCATCATCTCCATCCCCACCGCGCCACTTTCCCATTTCACGATCCCATCTTAATGATCTCTTGGTTTCTTAATTGAAGGTGAGATTTGAAATCTCGTTTTTCCCGCTAAAAGATCCATTTCGCTGCTGGTTGCGGGCTAACTGCAAAACACTTTGCCGAATATCCTGAGATAGCAGTCCGAGAGCACAGGACTCTAAATCGATAATCGATGGCTTGGAAACATACTCGTTGCTCTCATGATTGTCGAGGTATTCATTTTCGACTAAGATCGATAGGAATTGCCCAATGGTGGATTTTTCAAACAATTCTGCCTCCGGAGTTCCACCTAGGATCGAAACTCTTCGGGCCATAAGCAAACAATCTTTTTCAAAGTCATCCCTACGAAACTTTGGCTGGGAGTTTGATAGCAGGACGATAAAACAAATGGAGCAGCGCTCTATAAGGGTTCCAAGGGTTCCAGCTAAAATCATCAAATTCGATAGTTTAGGAGCCATTACATCGGGGCGTTGGATAAATCGATATCCATCTGATTCTTCTAGGACGAGGAGCTGTTCTTGTAGGAGAGTACCCAAAGCATCGTCAATCGCTTGGCTGACTTCATCCCGGTTCCATCTTAAAAAAAGCTCTTTGTGCAGAAAAGGGTAGAGTAACAAGGCATTGGCCTTTAGGGTTTCTTCCTTAATCAGTGTATTGTGACTAAAAAAAGCTGCTAATAAAGCTGGCAATGCCAATAGATGCATGACATTGCTGCGGTAGTACCCGAGCTGTACCACGTCGGAGTTATCGATATAAATGACATCTCCACTTGGGTGCTGGAATTTTTTTACCGGAAAGACCCGGGAGACCTGCTGCAGGATTTCTTGACCTGTTCCTACCTCAAGCGCGATATGAGGCGAGTAAGGAGCGTGCCGGATAAGCTGAACTAGACTGTCCATCATCGTAATGAGATCTTCTTGTGGAAGGGCCTTAGCGGGAACACTCATCATCACTAGGCCAAAAACCCCCATGGGGCTGACCACGGCTGACTGGTTAATTCGCCGTAGAGTGCTGTCAGCGAGGTTTGCCACGACGGGGCTTAGCCACTTGGGCTTGTCGTCATGATTCCCTAGATCTGAGCTCCAATCGGGTTGCTGGCTGTCTAAAAAATCCTTGAGTAAAATCGGTTGTCCAAAACTGATATAAGCTTTTCCAAACTTAGACTTTAACTCTGACCGAGCTTTGAACATCTGGCTGATCGATTCTTTTTGTTTTTTTGCCCCACGCAGTTCTGACTGGTAAGTTCTCACTTCCATAACCTTGTCATAACCCACATAGATAGGGACAAATGCTACAGGTTTATTAAGGTTTTTCAGATAGCATTGCACGATCATGGACAGGAGTCCCGTTTTGCCAGGGAGCAGGCGCCCCGTTCGACTGCGTCCTCCTTCCAAATAAAATTTAATAGGATGACCCTTGCCGACTAAGTAATGGACATACTCAGAAAATATCGCTGCATACATTCTATTGCCCGAAAATGTTCGCCGCAAATAAAAGGCCCCACCCATCCGCAAAAGCGGTCCCACAGGCCAAAAATTGAGGTTCACACCTGCAGCAGTATGGGGTGGCACCATACCTTCGTAGTACAAAACATACGCTAAAAGTAGATAATCCATATGGCTGCGGTGCGAAGGCATATAGATGATTTCGTGACTGGGATCGATCTCTCGAAGGTGCTGCGAATGAATGATTGTAACGCCATTAAAGATCCGGTTCCAAAACCAGGTCATAAAAACATCGGCAATTCGTATAAAAGAGTATTTTTGATTGGAGATGACTTCTTTTATATAACGTTTAGCCCTTTGCTCAGCTCTTTTCTCAGAAATCTTTTTTTTCCGCGATTCATCCAAGATAGCATCTTTGATAACCGGACTCCGCAGGAGCTGTTCCATCACCTGGTCCCTACTGGGGAGCTGGGGGCCTAAGGCGGCGTTGCGTTGTAGCCTAAAATGGATTTTTAGGACTCTGGTGACTTTTTTTGCAAGGTCCCCAAGACTTAAGTTCTGGCTGCCATTCTCCGCGAGGGTTTGGGTCATAGAAATGGGTTTGCCAAAACTCACAAAGGTTGATCGACCCTGGGCGAGTACGATAAATAATTTTTGTATAAATCCCGCGTGATCGTTGTCAAAAAAGAGCAGTTTCAGTATTGATTTTTCGTCCCGTCCAGGGTTCCGACCCCAGAAGATTGAAACAGGTATCAGTTTAACGTCACTATCGAAACCTGGCTTTTGGACCATTTCGAAAAAGCTTTGGAACGGAAAATGGTGCGGCGTTTTATGTTTTTGCACAGAAAAAAGCAATTCTTTACGCATTTCTACAAACGTAGCCCCCTTACTCTGAAACATGGAATCGGAGTTAAGGAGCGGCTCTGGAAGCCCCATTTTTCGGCAGATTTCCCACAATACCAGTAAATCCATCAGAGAGTTGGTTCGCAGAACATAGCAGATTTTGTCGCTAGGAGTGATTCCTAACTCCTCTTGGAGCTCTTTAGGATTGACGGTAAACCGAATCAAAGGACGCAGCAGCTTCAGTAGCCAAAAAAAGTAGTTTAGTTTGTTTTTCTCTTGTTTCAAAATTAACCCCAATCAAATAAGCTCAATATTATCGATCAGCCGCGTTTTACCGAGTTTAGCTGCGATCAATACTACAGCGGGCGCATCAACCTTTTCAGCAAAATCGTCCAATGTTTTTTGGTCCCTAATTTCAATATATTCGATGCTAATGCTGCTTGACTGAACTTTTTCAAGTATAATCGAGAGAATCTTTGTTTTTTTCCGTTCGCCCTGTTGAAACGCACTCTTGGCGGCAAAGAGACCTTGGCTAAGGCGCACGGCTTCGCGTCGGTCGTCAGGACTTAAGTAGCGATTGCGACTGCTCATAGCGAGACCATCCGGTTCACGGAGGGTTTCGCAAGCTAAAATATTTATATTTAAATTGAGATCACTCACCATTTGGGTAATCAGGCTTACCTGCTGGTAGTCTTTTTTGCCGAAAGCTGCAATTTGAGGTTCGGTAAGATTAAACAGTTTGAGGACCACTGTCAGCACACCATTAAAATGGCCCGGTCGGCTGGAGCCGCAGAGCATGGAGGCCATTTTTTTGTTGTGGATTTCGGTCTGAAAACCCTCAGGGTAGATCGTCGCAATATTAGGAACAAAAACCGCGTCGACGTTATTTTGTTGCAAAATATCAAGATCGGCCTTAAAGGTCCGAGGGTATCTTTCGAAATCTTCCGCTGGCCCAAACTGAAGTGGATTGACAAAGATACTGACAAGGACCTGATCACAGTGTTCTCTTATCTGACGAGTTAGCGAGATGTGGCCCTCATGGAGAGCGCCCATGGTTGGGACAAACCCCACACGCTGGCCACGACCCTTAAGGTCCTCTCGCCAAGCTCTAACCTCTGTGTGCGTGATGAGCGTCAGTGGCCGTTCCATCGCCCCTCCCTTTCTATTCGACAAATTCTATGGGCCCTCGGATGATGGCCGCTGAACCTAATATCATCCAGACCATGGATTTTGTAAACATATGTCCTGCCTCAGAATCCCACAGAAGGCTCTTTAGCATGGACAAAAAAGGGTGGCATCAGTCAGGAAATCACAACTTCACCCTCCTGGTGAAGTGGCCCCATCGTGGGCCGGCACATTAACGGCTACCGAGGTAGCCCATCATTCCCCTACGAACTCATTTATGATTCAAGTCCGTTCTGATGCAAACCAAAAACGCTCTTTATGAGCTTGATAAATGAATCGGTGAGAATCATGCTAACTTTAGTGGGAGGTGGAATGAGGGATTGATGTCATCAGTGCAATGCTCTGAAATCAATGGAATATATACGTGAATTGAGGGGCGTTGAACTTATTCCGGTTTGAGGGTTATTCTCCTGATACGACCCTTTTGTCCCAGAGTTCCTAGGTCTTTTCCATTGTATTGGATTCTGATCGCACCAGCATCGTAGATAAGAAGGTCTGCTCTATCATTGAACTGGTACCGATAGGTTTCTGGTTTCAGCTCAATAACTTTCATGGATGACCCATCAAAACCGATCTTGACTTTTGCGGTTTCGACCACCACCAACGTAATATTTTGGGCGCCGCTCTGGAAAACATGATCACTTAGCTCGCCTGCAGGACGATCCAAAGCTTTGGCCAAGGTATCCAGGGGAGCCCCTATCGCAGGTGTCATTCCCTTGACCATTGTCATCGCTGATTTAGATGAGCTGGAGGGACGATCCTCGTTGGTCAAGACCAAAGGGGGACGAAGGGCCGCGGGCTTTTGGGTCTGGTCCTGGGAAAGAGTGGAACCAAATTCCCCTAATGGTTGTTTGGCTACAGAGGTGGTTTTGGAATCTGGAGGGGGAAGGTGCAGATCTTGCCGATTTTGGGGAGAACTCTTAAGGAATGACCAAAACTGAGTTACGGGGCGACTGGCCCCCATTTTACCTAGGTAGCCTCTGTTTCCAAAAAGGGTAAACGTTAGACCTAAAGTGAGAAGGATCACGATACCGGTGACAGGGCCAGCAACCCAAAGGGGCAAGATCCGGGTAAGGCTCTTTAGGCCCTTTGAGTTCCCTGAATAGCGAGTTCTTTTAGAGCCTCTACGACCCCCAGTGATTTTAGGGCTTCTTGGGCTTTTTGGAGTCCATGGGCTTCGAGGTAATGTCTCTGCCGCATAGTGGCGGCCACTGACGCCTCGTCCGATCGATCCTCGCCCAAATCCTTCCAGGTTCGAAGCTGGTCCACAGGCATCGTTATAGGCTTCCGTCCACTCCCTTTCGTTTGCTCCCATAGTTTTAATTAAGGACCTCACAAACCCACGACCAAAAACCTGGCCTGGCAGATTTTCAAACTCTCCATCTTCCAGAGCTTTTATAAAAGGCTGGCTGATCCGGGTGGTTTGGGCGAGGGCTTCTACGGAAATCCCCAGCGATTCCCTTAGGTCCTGCAGTTTTTGGCCAAACTTGCGCCTACTATCCAATGCTGATTCCTTGTCCATACCCAACCTCAAACGGTACAATATGATATACAAATCTACACGAGGTCATGATGTTTTTACTGTATCGGAGGCATAAAATTGGAAATGATCCATCGCCAATACTTTGTTCAATTCATCACTGGAGTGAGTCTAGCTTTTGCTGCTCTTGCCTGTCAAACAACGTCTCAAAAGAATGAGACCCCCACCAGTCTCGAGAAAAAACTCTTGGACTCCCAATTGACACTTGTCCAAAACTCCTTAGACCAAGGACAGCCAGAAAAAGCCCATGGAATCCTCAGAGAGGCCCTGGTTAAACATCCACAGGATCCTAGGCTCCACAATTTTATGGGGTTGGCTCAGCTAGCTTTGCAAAACCCGAGGCGAGCAACGGAGCATTTTGACAAATCCTTTAGGCTCAATCCGCAAGTTGGAACTGGCCTCAATTATAGTTCGGCTTTGATTGCTCTTGGTGACTATAGGAATGCGATGATCCGTCTTAAGGATCTACTCAAGCAAGCTCAGTCTGAGTCCTATCAGTATAAGGAACGAATCTATCACAATATAGGTTACGCACTCGTGAAGGCACAAAAAAACAAAAATGCTGTGATCTGGTTTCAGAAAGCGATTGAGGAAAACCCAACTTATTTTCCTGCTCACCTCGAACTAGGACGAATTTATGGCAGTATGAACCAGACGACACAAGCTGTCCAATCCCTCCTTCGAGCCCACGATTATTGTCTCGTATGCTGGGAGCCTATTGAGCAGCTCGTAAAGGTCTATACCTCCCAAGGCCAATCAGCAGAAGCCCACAAGCTCCTGGTCAGCTACCTTAAGCAGGATGAAGTTCCCGAAAACCAGCGCGAGCTCGCCCGCCAATCTCTGCGACAAGCCATCGGGACGAAGGCTTCCCATTTTGTGGCACCCGGGGTCTTAGGAAGGGCGGTCCCCTAAAACATCCGTGCTGGCCTTAGCAATTTAAAACCACCTCTTTTGGTTTTTTAAGTCGAAAAAAGCCAAAACAATCCGTAATATTTTCCTAGTGCTCCCTCGATGGGAATTTTTAACTTGGAGTCTATTGGACATGCTCATAAAATATCTTGTCTTAATCCCCTGGCTGCTTGCTGAGCCACTTATGGCAAAACCTGCGAAAACACCCTCTCCAGCCATCGATCCCCACTACCAGCCTTTGGAAACCTTGGCGAGAGGTCTCTTTTATTTAGAGACCATGTATGTCGACGAGACAAAGGTCAAAGCAGACGAGATGGCGACCATGGCCTTAAGGGGCATCATCGACAAATTGGATCCCCATACTGTATTGATGCCTAAAAAAGCCTTTGAACAATTGACCAGCGATACCCAGGGAAAATTTGGTGGAGTTGGTATTATCGTCTCTCAGGAAAAAGGCAAATTGATCGTGGTCTCTCCAATAGAGGATACCCCTGCTTTCACCGCTGGACTCAAGTCCGGCGATGAGATTATCGCCATCGATGGAACACCCCTTTCTAAACTCAAACAGACTGAAGCGGTCGATTTGATGCGGGGTGAGCCAGGCTCCGTCCTTAAGATCACGATTAAAAGAGAAGGTTCTGATGAGCCCCTTGATTTTTCACTGACCCGAGAGATTATTAAAGTCAAATCTGTTCGTTCTTCGACCCTCGGCAAAGGCATAGCCTATGCTCGAGTTGCTAGTTTCCAAGAAAATACAGCTGAAGAACTCCTTCAGGAGATCAAGAAAGTCCCAAATCTAAGGGGGCTGATTTTGGACTTAAGGGACAACCCCGGTGGTCTTCTCGATCAAGCGGTGCGGGTTTGTGATATGTTTATTGAAAGCGGTCTCATCGTCTCGACAGTTGGTCGAGACAAATCCAGGATAGAACGAGAATTTGCGACCAAGCGTGGAACCCTCCCGAATTTTCCTTTGGTGATTCTTGTCAATGGGGGCTCTGCGAGTGCCTCTGAGATTGTTGCCGGAGCGCTTCAAGACCACGACCGGGCCCTTGTTATGGGCACCACAACTTTTGGAAAAGGCTCCGTTCAAACTCTGATCTCACTGCCAGATGGCTCAGGTTTAAAACTCACGGTCGCACGATATTACACCCCTAAGGATCGCTCGATCCAAGCTAAAGGGATTGCCCCCGATATCGTTGTCCCCTTTAAAACCAGAGCTCAAACACCCGAGAAAAAGTCAAACGACCCTAACCAACGCAAAGAAAAAGACCTCGCCGGCCATATTACAGGTGATGATCTTAGCGATTTGGCAAAGGAAACAGACATCTCGCAAACCGTTAGGACCTGGCCAGAGGGACTACGAGCCGACAACCAATTGATTACTGCATTCACTTATCTGAGGAGTTGGTCTAAGTTCCAACCACAATCAGGTGTGCAAAAACGCCTGTAAGACTTTGGATGGAAAAAAGAGTTTAGATGTTTTTCTGATACCCAGGCCGCAAGGCAGTTTATAATGGTGTCTATGGACGAGCAGCAACGATCAAATTGGAGAAGATGCTATGACTACCAAAGATACAAGTGAAATCAGCTTTATGCGTTCATTATGCCTCGGTGATATCGAAGAAGAACTCCTGTTTCCTTTTCCTAAAATCAATGACCAAGAAAAAGAAACCATCAACCAGCTAAGAGGTGCGGTCGAAGGTTGGCTCGGCGGACGTTATGAGGAGTTTCGTAAGTGGGACGAAAAGGGGGAGATGCCCCCTGAATTTCTCCAAGAAATGCGAGAGATGGGACTCTTTAGCTTGATTATTCCGGAGGAGTACGAGGGCTTGGGGCTATCCTCCACGGGATATTCTCGGACCCTCCAGGAGCTGGTCCAGTACGATCCCTCCATAGCCATTACGGCAGGAGCCCATAGCTCGATTGGGATGAAAGGGCTTATCCTTTACGGCACACCGGAACAAAAGAAAAGATGGTGTCCCAAGCTTGCATCGGGCGAGATGATCGCGGCTTTTTGCCTAACCGAGCCAGAAGCAGGATCTGATGCCGCAGCTCTTAAGACCAAAGTCGTCCAGGATGGACCAGACTGGATCCTTAATGGCGAAAAGATCTGGATCACCAACGGTGGGATTGCAGATTTTTTTACGGTCTTCGCAAGATCTGATAACAACGACAAGGGGCATATTACCGCTTTTATCGTCACTAGGGATTTAAAAGGTGTGACGAGTAGTCCCCACGAGGACAAACTCGGTTTGCGGGCGAGTTCAACCACCTCTGTAAGATTTGACAATGTTCGGCTAACCCCCGATCGAGTGTTGGGAGAAGTTGGCAAAGGCTTTAAAATCGCCATGAATATTCTTAACAGTGGTCGTACCGGTCTCGGTGGCGGCTGTGTCGGGGGGATGAAAAGGGCTATCGCACTAAGTGCGCAACAGGCAAAAAACCGTAAACAGTTTGGTAAGCCAATTGCCGAGTTTGGGCTGATGAAGCAGAAAATCGGCCATATGGTGGTTGATTGCTATGCTGCCGAAGCCGTGGTCTCCATGGTGGCCGGACTGATCGATGGGGGCAATACCAACTACGCTGTCGAAGCGGCCATCAGCAAGGTTTTTGCTTCAGAGGCTCTTTGGCGCACGGTCGACGAGGCATTGCAGATTGCCGCAGGAATGGGGTATATGAAAGAAGCTCCCTACGAAAAAATGCTTCGCGACGCGCGTATCAACCGTATTTTTGAGGGGACAAATGAGATCTTAAGACTTTTTATAGCATTGTCAGCGATGAATGACGTCGGCCAACAATACAAAGAGATTCAAAAGGTACTAGGTAATGTTATGGAAGACCCCATCAAAGGATTTGGGGTCCTCTCTGACTACGCAAAACGAAGGGTCACCCAGGTCACTGGAATCGGAAAATCGGTCGTCACCTTGGCCCACCCCGTTCTTAAGCCATACACCCAGGTTTTTGAAGAATGCACGCGAAATCTTGCGACGGCCACGGATCGAATTTTGCGCAAACACGGAAAAAATATAATCAATAAGCAGTTTGCCACCCGTCGCCTGGCAGATGTCATGATCGACCTTTTTACCCTTGGATGTGTTATCAGTAGGGTCAGTTCTTCCTTTGAAGATAAGGGAGCAGAAAAGTCTATTCGAGAGTTAGAGATCCTGGCTGTATTTAGTAGCCAAGCGCTGACACGGGCTCGAAACCATTTTGAAAGGATCGATGACAACGACGATGAGTTGATCAAATCCCTCGCTGACTATACCTTTGAGAACGAAAAATTTATGTGGGATAACCTCTAAGAAGCGATTTTATGGAGTGAGTGATTTCGGTGGCAGCTTGGGTGAGGTCGAGAGGTTGCCCTCTTTTAAGCTGCTTTACACTGACCACTCCTTTTCCTTGTAGTCCACAGGGAACAATCCATTGAAAGGTCTCAAGGGTATTGTTTAGGTTGATGGCAAGCCCATGGTAGGTCGCTCTTTTTTTAAATCGAATCCCGAGGGCACAAACCTTTTGGTGACCAACCCAGACGCCGGGGTTTTTAGAGTCTGTATCGGCTTGGATCTTTTGAGCGGCTAGCCATTCGATCACTGCTTTCTGGATAATCTCGACAAACAGTCGTGGACCGACTGGATGGTGTGCAAGGTTTAAAATCGGGTAGAGGACGAGTTGGCCAGGCTCGTGGGCTGTGACATCTCCCCCTCGGTCTGTCGGGACGACCTGGATGCCGATTTTGGACAAATAATCCTGGCTAGCTAGGACTGAGTTCTTGTCTCCGTGGTTGCCGAGGGTGATCACCGGTGGGTGCTCAACGGATAAAAAATAGCCGGGTAGGTCTTCTTCGACCACCTTTTGGTGGAGGCTTTTTTGGAGGAGGAGGCACTCCTCATAGTCCATCGTGCCTAAGTGCATCAGGGGACAGTCTGCTTGAGTCACGTCACTCTCTTTCGTTGGTTTGCAGGCTTTTGTCTTGGGAAAAAGCCAGAGGAATTTGCGAATAATGTTCTGTTTGACAGCAAAACTCCAAGGCTTCGATGATCGCAAGGGCAGCTAAGGGGGTTGGTCCCCAGGCGTAGACCCCGTGGCCTTCGAGGACAATCGCCGGGAGTGCCCCTAAGCTTTTACCGATCCAACCAGCTGCTCCATGCATCTCTTGGACGGTGAGGTTTTTGATCACGGGACACTCGCTTTTTTGATTAAAGTCCTCTACTCCGAGAGCTTTGATCATTTCCATGTCTTTAAACAATAAATTGCCATTCTTTTGTAGGCTTCGTGCCACCAAAAAAGGAGGATGGCAGTGGACCACCGCTTTGGCATCAGGTCGGCTGAGATAAATTCCTCTGTGTATGGGCATCTCGAGCGAAGGGGAAAGGGACTTAAGGGGGTCCAGAACGCTACCATCCTCTAGGAGGATTGGAACAAAGAGTTCCCGAATGAGGTCGCCTTTATTTTGGCCGCTGGGACTTTGCCATACAATCTGGGGCCTCAATCTTAGGGAGAAATTACCCGCAGTCCCAAAACACCATCCTCGCTGGTAGCAGAGCTTTGCGCAGCGGATAAGCTCATCCAATAAAACCTGTTCAAGGGGTTCTTGGACTTGAGTGTTTACTTTTTGATTCATTTTGGTCCTCAAATAGGTTTAGGGTTCAAACAGACTGGGATCCCCGGCACCCTTACGAACCAGTACGGGAACTGCAACTGTCAAATCCACGATGGTAGATTCGAGGCCAGGGAGTTCCTGTCCTAGATCGATCACCATATCTAAGGCATGGCCAAATTCTTCGGCAATCTCATAGCCAAACTTATAAAACTGGACCACCTGATCCTCTTCTGAATCCTCCTCATCTTTCCCTTTTATAGGTGGAAAGGAGGTAGAGGCCAGTGGTCGTCCCAAAGAATCGATCACGGCATGGATCAAGGGACTGTTTGGAATCCTCACTCCAATCACCTTGCGTTTATCTTTGAGCTGCCTAGCCAGGGTTCGCACGGAGGTCAAGAGGACGGTATAGGGACCTGGCCAGAGCTTTTTAAGGATTCGATAGGAACTATTGTCGATATAGACATAATCAGCGGCCATGGAGATCGAACTAAAGATTAAACTAAAGGGATGGTTTTTGCCATGAGTCGGCTTGATCATCCGTAGTCTTTCGAGGCCATGCACACTGGTAGCATCACATCCAACTGCCCAGTTGAGGTCTGTAGGGTAAGCGATGACCCCATCTTGGTTTAAAATCTTTACGATCTTTTGGATATCCCTGATGGAGGTAGGATTATCATAAGTATAAAGATGCTCAGCCATAAAGCCTTGCCTTAATCTGGGGGGTATTGATGCAAAAACATCAAAATAAACAAGAAATCTATACCTTAGGATTGCCCAGATCGTTATCGAGATTTGCAGACTCTTCGATACCAATTTTTTGGTAAAAGAGTTCGTCTATGGTCTTTTTGATTAGAATCCACAGAAGTTCCCGATCATTGCAGCGGGCAAAAACCCCTAACGGTATTTGAAATCCACCTTTGTCTTTTCGGCCACCGCCGTAATATTTTCCCGAGTCATCAGCGCCAAAAACATCCTTTAGCCATTTATCTGGATCCAGGGTATGGGATTTTGTTCTGAGGGAGCCATCGATAAACTGGTTGCCGACCACACCATATACAACGACGGTATCGATCCCCTCTCGATGGAGTAGGTAGTCCGCACATTGGCCAATTCCGTCACGGTCTTCGTCCCTTACAAATCCCACTCCAGAGAACATAAATGTTCCCCGGATATCTTTTCGTTGGAGGGCGATCTGGGTCAGATCCATGGTTTTTGCCGGAATCGATTGGTGGGATATAAGGGACAAGAGATCCTTGTCGACAAATTGGGCAAAAAACTCGCTGGCGCGAAAATCAATGGGAGTTGCATTTACAAAGTTATCGGTATCGCTGCGGATGCCATGCATAAGAGCAGTTGCAATACGGGTTTCTTCGGCAGTCGAACCATTAAAGGTCACCGGACCATCGATCAAGTATTCTCCATAAATCCCTGAGGTCGACCCTGCATGCTCTCGTATATCTATAAAATTACCTTCTACTGTTCCTAGTGGTTTGTGGTGATCGACAAAGACTAAGAGTTTACAAGTCGGTGGCAGCTTTATGGGCAGATCAGGTGATTGGGCATCATTAACGGCATAGAAGTCATAACCAGAGACATCGAGATTTTGTTTATACTCAACGAGATCAAGATCGAGTTTTTTAACGAGTGCTTTGTTTTCGTGGTGTGAGATCGCTTCGAAATGCACGATGGTGGTTTCAATTTGGTAATGTCTCGCGAGCCACTGCAAGCAGAGGGACGTCCCAATATTGTCGGGGTCTGGGTACCCCTTGATACAGATCAAAAGTCGCTTTCCCTGGGCTGCTTTTAAAGCCTCGTGGAGTGCCAATGTCTGTGGGCTTGCTGGGATTTCTTCTAGATCTTCTTGTCCATGAGTTTCCCCAGTGGATGTATCGGAGCGCAACTTTGCTGTTCCTCGTACCATAGACCGTATTCCATTATTGTGAATTTGACTTTTAGAAGACGTTTTTATGGATGCCACAGTCTTAACCTTTGCCCGTATTTGTCCTGAGAATCGGTTCCTAACACCTATCTCATGTTTTCCTGAACTCACTAGGGTCATCGGTTAATCTCCCTCCAAGTTTAACGATAGCATAGCTTCCACACCTCGTCGGCAGAAATTAGCTGTTTTCTACCATTTCATTGTTTAAACCATTGCTTCCCCATGGTTTTACAAGTTTGCTAAAGACGCCTATAAGTCTTTTCAAACATCTCCTAACAACTAGGTATTTTGAGGTTTTTTCTCACAATCTGAAGCCAATCAACGATGGTCCAAAGGCCCCCCAAAAGGCTTAAACAAAGTCCCATCCAAAAAAAGCCTTGGATCCACTTCCCACCTTCTTGCCAAGGGGCATCGAGGAGTTTTAAGAGTGCTAAGAAATGGCCCCCCAGGATGACTAAAATAAAGCCGATGGCTATCAACTTGCGGCTGCCATTGGAAGAACAAGGCGAGGTTCTTTCAAAAGCAACCACTTCGTTTCGATTTTCTTGATTTACAAAACCTGATGCCAAATCCATAACCACCTAGTTTAATGAGGGATATTAGGCATAGTCGACTTTTCCTTTGTCGGTCTTGATTCCCTTCCAAGTCGAGGTCATAAAAGCATAAAGCGATTTAAATCACAAGGCGATCTCAAAGGACCAAGCGACGCGTCTGCGAACTTCCTGTATCATATGCCTACTATGGCCACGAAGTCGCCTGGAAAGCAAGAACCCTCTGGCGCAGCAAAGTGCGGCCAGATTTACACTAAAAAGGAACTCCATATGATTTTTGCATCCCATAAGACCAAGGCGTCGTTATTCGGTAGGTCCAGCATCTTCTATGCAACGATCCTTTTTGCCACTCTTCAAGCTTGCGGCTCATCGACAGATTCAACCAAAGAACCCTCTATCGAAGCGCCAACTTTGCCGGAGGCAACTTCAAAAGGATTGGTTTTTGCCGCGCTCAATCACGATCTGTCCGCTGGTAATTCCGTGATCTATTTCTATGACTTCAAAGAAGGTGTGATCACCAAGTTAAGCCAAGGTGAATCAGCAAATCCTTATTTGATTGGCGTGGGTCAAAAGGTTGTTCTATTTAACCGCCATAACAATCTAAAAAACTACAAAATTTTAGACCCTTTCACCCCTGATCCCGACGGCAAGGGCATAAACCTAAACTTAGCTGATGGTGACCCTTTTGATGCAGTCCCTATTGATTCCAATCAAGATCTGTTGCTCCTAGCGTCTCCCATAGGACAAAAGCTACAAACCTTACGGCTTAGCAGTGGATCTTTAAACAATGTCAATGGGACCACAAATCTAGCGGTGTCTACCATAAGGCCCATCAGCCTCAGCCGCGTGGCGCAGACGGTTTATATGACCCACAGTGGGCTTGCACTCAGTGCAGACGGCGTGGGAAAAGCAGATGGGACCCAACAAATTTTTACTAGCACCATCAGTGGCGAAAGTCTGATGTTTACGGACCTAGATCCTTCCACAGCAAAAATCGACGGAAGCCCCCTGACGGCAACCTTCCCCTTGTTTTCGAATGGAAAGGGAGTTCAAGACTTTAAGACCTTAGGATTGTGCAACTCACAAATGCAGGGCTGTCAAGCGGGCATGGACCAAGTTCAAAATGGAAAGGCACAAAAAATAGCGGTCTTTACCAAAACCGACCAAGCTCGCTATGTTGATCAATTTACTGCCGCCGGAGATCAGTCCTTTGGGTATGGTCTCGTTGCTAATGCCAAAGATGAAACCATTATTGGGAAAATCTCGTTGAGTGATGGCTCTATCGAAGAGACCCTAAAAACTTTTGACCAAAAAAGGCTTTTTGGCTTGGTCTACGAGCCTGGCAGCAAGACTCTTATCATAGGTGATGTAGCTGGAGATCGGGATGCCATTCTCCTCTACAGAGACAACAAGCTCTTTAAGAAAATCGAGATAGATGGTGTCCTCTACCGGGGAGTTTTTGTAAACTAAAAAGTATTTTTAAACAATATATAAAGGAAGTATTCCGTGAGAACTATCATAAAATCCTCAATTTCATTGAGGTCAAGAGTCTGGTTTATTTTGGCATCATCCTTGGCGTTTGCTACCGAAAACCAGAGCTTTGCCAAAATCCCTTTAGGCACAAAGCCCCCAAGGTTGGTCCTCAGTGGGGGGAATGGTGGCCAAATGGATGGTAAACCATGGGACAGTTGGACGTTACAAGACAAACTTTGGTTGATGTTTTACGTGGATCCTGACAAAAGGGACGAAAATCTAGAGTTTGAGAAAGCTATTAAAGAAGGTGATTTTGACCATTCAAAAGTAAAATCGGTAGGCATGATCAATTTTGCGGCCACCTGGCTACCGGACATGGTGCTTGCTAGCAGCTTAAAGGCCAAACAAAAAGATTACCCTGAGACCGTCTATGTGAAAGATCTTTCTAAAAAAGCGGTCTCCGTTTGGCAATTAGAAGACGACGCCTATAACTTCCTTATTTTTGATAAGAAGGGTCAACTTCTCTACTCTAAATCAGGGAAGATATCTCCTGCGGAAACCAAAGAAGTTGTCGACTTGATCAAAAAGAATCTTCCTTGAACAGAGGTTCGCTCTTCATAAATTTACGCTTGCTTTTTCCAGGCCATCTTTCCAATGGCACCAATTGCTACCTTAAACACTTGCACGACCAGGTAGATAAGGCCTAAGAGAACGCTCCAAAGAGCTACGATGGGGTAAGTCCCCAGGCCTACAACCCTCTTAAACCCATCTGCCTTGGTGACATCACTGCGTCTCCATTGATCAAAACCAGACTCTCTTTCAATGGCTCGTTCCTGGGCCCCTGACTTAAGGCGCTTATCTTTGAGTTGATCTTCCGTTACAATGACTTGAGACACATTCATCCCCTTTAAGTACGATGTGGATAAACCACAGATGTTACTGACTTAATCAGTATCAAGCCCAGCTTCACTTGGCAACGCCATTCCACCGGACAAGGGATTGTGGTGGATTAGGCCAGCAAGAGGACATTAAGATTTGATGAATGATATATTTTCAGGTAGATGGTTCTTATTCTGTATGTTAGGTTCTGCGGGCCCAAGTAAGTCGAGTCAGTTTTTTTGAAAAAAGCAATAGTTTCAAAAGGAAAGCCAATGAGAAGCATGTTTGACCCGTTTAGGCCAGCATTGTTTAAGGCAGCCTCTTTGTTGTCCACGTCATGTTGTATGATTGTGGTCCCGCTGTCACTGACCACTATGGTGGGGTGCCAATCCCAGGTCTCCGACTCCTCAAGCTCAGATGTCTCCCCCCGGCCCTCAACAAATCCTTCAGACCTCAAATCTCCCCTAGCCTTTACAAACCCCTCGTCCCTCCAACAACACAAAATCATCACTATTGCCAGCTATAACGTCGAAAACCTCTTCGATCAGCATGATGATGACCGGAATGAGAGCTACGGAGACTATCGCATCTCTCCAAATACCATTGGCCAAGCAAGCAATTACGGAGAACCCGCTCCCTTCGATCGTAGCGAGCTTACCTTTACCGAGATCAAGATCCAGGGAATCCGCAAAACACTCTTGGGCATCGACAGTAATGGCCCTGATATCATCGGGCTTGTAGAGATTGAGTCCCGCTATGCCCTGGACGAACTCTTTGAGTCAGTCAAGGACCTAGGATATGTCTCCGCCCAGTTTACCAACTGGAAACCTGGCATGAAGCCATCGGCTGTGGGACTTGGTCTTTTGTCCAAGTATCCCGTGATTTCCTGGGATCTGGTGATGCCTGTAAAAAGCTCCTTTGAAGACACTCGAAATTTGGTCGAAACTGAGACGATTACGGAATCCTTATCCTTTAAAAAAGTAGAAGCCGGCCAAAGACCGATCCTTAAAGTTGAAGTTTCTGTCGATGGGCATCCTCTCGTCGTTTATGTCAACCACTGGAAGTCAAAGTCGGCTCCCGAATCTCACCGGGCCGCCTATGCCCAAGGTTTAAGCCAAGACATTTCAAAAATGCAAAAAGATCGCCCAAATCTCGAATACATCATTTTGGGTGACCTCAACAGTGCTTATAACGAAGCCGAAGTCCTAGAGTCCAATCACAACGACACCGACGGTCGCACCGGGATTAACGACATCCTTAAGGCCGGATCTGATAAGCAAGGACTGTCCCAAGATCCAGCTTTAAAATACAATTTGGCTTTTGAAGTCGACGAGGATCAACGCCCCTCTGCTTGGTATCCAAAGTTTGGTTGGAGCAGTCTAGACCATATCATCATCGGTGGTGGCCTTTATAATGGTGAGGGTATTGATTATGTGGATGGTAGCTTTCAGATAGCCCGTTCTGAAGATCACCAATTGAGCTTCCTTTTTTCAAATAAAGGGTTTCCCAAACGTTGGTATAGCACCCATAGGGGCAAAAAATTCACGGCCCATGCCCCTGGGGGTTATTCAGACCACCTTCCCCTCTGGGCTCGCTTTAGGGTCCATCTCTAAAGAAGTCATCAAAATTTGGTCTGGGGCCTAAAGCGCTACAGACCAAAATCTCTTAAGAATCCCAAAGAATTTCATAACATGTTGCAAAATCGATCCTTCTAGGTATGGTTTTATTTAACATGTTAAAATTAAAATTTTGGGGGTTCTATGACAAAGCCGCTGCATCAGAGCCTAACCCCTAAAGTATTAAAAACTCCACGGCGATCTATTAAATCGAGTCTTTCCATACATGACCGTACTCAGATAGAAGCGGTCTTTGATTACTATCTTTTTAGGGGCCCCCATAAACCCCAGGACCCCTCGAAACTGACCTACCAGGTAGATGCTTATTTTTTCTTCCCCCAGCAGTTTGGCCTGAATCAAACCACATATCCAAAAGTTGATTTTTTTAACGATATCCGCCCGCTGATTAGACTTCGGGAGCCTAAAATGGGTCTAAAGGCCCTCAAAGGACAGAAGCAGGGAATCTATCCGTCACCATTGCAATCCCTTCAGCATCTGATAGGTAAGGCAAAGGGCAGCGATCTAACCGAGGACCATGTTGCCCAAGGAATCATAGAGGCGAGGATTTTCGCCTGTGTGTTTATTGGCACCCTCTTGCGAAATGTTGCCCAATGGCAGAAAAAGCTTAAAAAGCTGGAAGAAGCGGCTAATTCCACTGACCATACCCAAGGTATTAGTTCAATTTTTATAAAGCTTTCTAAGTTTACTTCGCGGTTGCAAATCGTCGTCAATGATTTTCATAATCTACGTAAGGCTTGCGCAGGACTGGAGGACCCTAAATTCATTCCTTTATGCCAAGAACTAAAGCTGGTTGATGAGTACCTTTTCTATAGGTTAAGTGATGCATTGAGTATGATCTATAAATATAGCGATCCTTGGTACCAAGAATATAAAGCTATAGAAATCAGTGATTTTCATAACATGATAGCACAGCTGATGAAGTCCTATGCTCAAATGGCACACAAAGAGGGCTTTATGGTGATCCAAAAGTCTTCGAGTCCAATCCAAAAAGAACGCTATCTAAATCGTCGGAGTGAGCTGAAAAAACGCTTTTGGGCAGTTTTTTTTCTCAATCTCCGGACAGCACCGTTTTTTCCTGTACAACAACAGATTGGACCAATGATCGCAGCCGGTCTTGCGGCGATTTGGGCCGCAGTCGCCCAGCTTCTCATTCTTGATAAACTCATCCAAAGTAAATCCCAAGTCAGTCTCCTTGAAGTTTCAACTATGGTCCTTGTCTTCTCCGCTATGTTTGCCTATGTCGTCAAAGACAGGATCAAAGAGATAGGTCGTAGTCTCTTTAAAGGACGGATCTTCCGAAAGATTCCTGACCAAAGTGAAACCATTTATTATGGGTACAATTCCAAAAAAGACTCGCCCATCGGAAAGCTCACCGAGTCTGCGTCCTTTATTCAGCCCGATCGAGTCCCCCAAGCGATTAAACGGATTCGCCACTGGGCCGAATCACACTCACTTGAATTAACGGACCATGACGATATCCTTCACTATTCTAAGGAAGTTTCATTAAATGGTGAGATTACAGTTCAAAACCGCTACTCGACCCGAGTGATTCATGACATCATCCGTTTCAACATCGATGCCTGTTTGCCCAAGTTAGCGGAGCCCATTCGGACTTTGCCTATCATAGACACAGAGTTGGCACCTGACCTACAGGGGGATTCTCCTCTTTCAATGGATTTTGTAGAGTTTCCCAAGGTCTATACCTTTGACTTGGCACTACGCTACTCCCAGCGCAAAGACGCCAAGTCTCGGGAAATTTATATAAAGTATTTTAGATTTACAATACATAAGCTTGGCCTTTTGCGGGTTGAGACCCTTAATCCGACCGTTCCCCATAAAGGTCAAGATTTCACTAAAGTGTCATCTTCGTAGAAGGCGTTGGTGCTTTAGTAGGTGACTTAAACACTTGCGGAGTCATATTACAAAGCTTTCGAATTTTAAGCGGAATTTTGGAAGCGTTGTGAGCACCCGGTAATGGGCACATCCTATCACTCGAATCAAGAGGGCCAATTTCAGGCTTTTTGGGTTTCACCTGGGGTGCAAGTGGAAATGGGTTACAACCATGTGAGGCATTGGGTGACAGAAACTGTGCTGTTTTATAAGCGTCCTTCAAGAAGGGCTCATAGACAGCAACATTGAGGTCATTTAGTTGTAAGGAATCGCTGAGAATTCCCAGCAATCGGTAGCCTCCACCTTTAACAGGCATAAACACTCCAGATCCCAAGTCTCCTCCACATAACATTACGGATTCACTCACGTTAACGAGAAATTTATCGATAGGAGGTGCCGCCCTAGCCCACTCAGTGGTATACAATTCACGTTTATAACCGTAGTCATTCTTGAGGCAATCAGTAGCACCAAAACCCACCAAGAGTACATCTTGGTCGCTGACAAACTTTTTTTCAACTGTATCGTATTTGTTGGGCACATCTTCGATCGAAAGGGGGATCGCGATTTTGGAAACCGGAACTTCACGATCGATCACTAAATACCCATGACTTGGGACTTCGTTTAGAGTTTTTTGGGAGATAGTCGCCTGTGACTTTGAGTCATAATAACCGCCGCTTAAGACCTGGTATTGGGGGGTGAGCTGTTGATCACTATTGGGGCCATCGAGGTGAACTCCGTAGCCTCTTAAATCCTTTAATCGGAGTTCTTGCTTTTCCGTCACCTCAGAAATACAGCGCGAGGCCGTTAAAACGATTTGCGGTGCCACCATGACCCCTGTGCATACGAGTTTACCGCCTTTTACAATAGCCACAGTTTCTGGCCGACCAGTGGGTCCGACAGCAAAACCATTGACCAATAGGGCAGACTTAGGCGCGAGATTTTCGCGGCGACAAGCTAGGTTAGACACGGAGATAAAAACAAATAAATACATTAAAAAAATTTTTTGAGTTTTTGTTTTCAAGGGCATTTGACTTCCTACAGTGAATTGGTTTTAGATCTGAATCAGTACAGCAAGACCTATCTTGCAATTTATGTTCCTAAACTAAAATTATTGTGACTTCTGGAGTTCTTGCTTCACGATTTTCCAAAGGTTGGTATAACCGTATCCCGGTTTCATCTTGAAAATAAGATCACCATTTTTAGTCATAAAGCGTATTGAGCCTATATTCTGCGCAAATTCCCCACAGTATGCCTTGAGCAAGGTAGAACGAACCTTATAATCCAAGCTACGAATGCTCAGCTGGTCCCACTCTGGTACCATAAGCATTTTCTCGTCGATTTTGTGTCCAAATCCCCACCCGCTCTCTAAACTAAAAGAATCGGAGGCTATAGAAATCCCTTGATGAGCAAGTTTTTCAAGACACTCTTTGTCTTGGGATGTGTTTAAGCTTTTCTCAACCGTATAATCCAGAGAAAAGCAGGAGCTTATGGTCGTGGAGTGGGTTGGCGCATCGGCCCCGATATCCCAAAGATCGATGATTTTATCTCCGGTCTGGATGCCCCTCCGAAAAGTTGCAAAACTAGTATCAGTGACTCGAAAAACTGTTTTTCGTCCGCTATTGATCTCGGCATTCATAGGAATTGAAGGCCAAGTTTTGATGAGTTTTAAGTCTGGGGAATGCTCCCAGCTCCAGATAGTGAGGTGTTCCTGTATTTGTAGTGTGTTTGATTGGTATTGCACGGTCATCAAAAAACTTTTTGGACCCAATTTTTCAAACATGATGCGATTCATGATTTGGTAGGTATTTGCAATCACAGGGAACTTGTTAGAAACCAGTGTTTTCCCCGATTGTAGATCGATGACGCTAAGTACTTTTTTGTCGAGATTGAAATGTGCCACTACTTGGGTGCCTATTAAACCCACATAAATTCTATCATTTTTTGCCTTGGATTCCGGTGCTAAAAGGGATATTGGCAGGATGTCCTCTATGGCCTTTTTCTTGATGGCATGGGACTGCTGCGAAAGTGCATCCAGTCGTGAGATCACCTTTAAAAAGGCAAGATATGACTTAACAAGCTGTGCATCTGATTGCCCATTAGGTGGTTCTTTTGAGATCTCATCTATAAACCATGATGGCCAAATCCCTTCAGTCCTTTTTTTAATGATTCTCTGCAAAATAGGGTTTGATGGAGATAACACTGCGAAGACTTCCTTAAGAGGGAGCCTTGTCATGATTTCAAGTAAGCAGTCTTGGTTTAAGTCCGATGCGGAGCGATTGATGGGTTCGCACTGCAATTGTTCAGTTTGGTTCATGGCCAATTTATTTTCCTGAGTTCCAGGATTGTCCATCTTCTGGCATGACTGGAAAAAAGATAGAATCAAAAAACAGGTTATACATAAAAATGGAGATCTAAATAAATTGTCTTTAAAAAACATTTCGATCCCTCACACTAGAGAATAACTATCTATGACACTCAGGGTCCTAGCAATCCCTAGACTAGGGTCAATAAGTAAGAAAAACGAGTAGTTGAAGCACAAAACGTTGCAGAATACAGCAAAGCATTAGTCAACTGGCAAAAATATCGACATCTTTCGATTCACTATCGAAAATTTATGGTCCATTTATTGCAGATTTTACGAGGTGCATTTATGCGGAGGTTTTATTGCCATGATTTTCTATTTGACTAGAGTCGATTTAATAAAGCTGGCTTTATTTGTTATGTTCTTGCCGTCATGTACGGACAAAAGAGATCATCACTTGTCTCCTTTTGCGCCCTTGGGCTCCGAGACCTCAGGAGAAGAGTGGCGCCAGATCTTGACCAGCTATGATGGGGGCGGCACGACGGGCCTAAGGCAGGAGCAAAAACGTATTCTGACTCACGAGCAGGCGGAACTCTATTTGAAAGCAGCTTACGAACAAGTCAGACTCCATGGAGTTCCCGGCGAGAGCTGGCGGCTGCGTGATGTTCCAGATCAGGGACGGGTGAACGGTACTGTAACTGATTACCTTCCAAAAACTGCTGATGGGTATGTGGTTCGCATCCGGGCCTACACAGACCGCAGCGTTGCGGGGGGCGAACACCAACTCTCCAAGACCCTTCAAGAAGCCTCCAATCTGGAGATTAAAATCCCCGTTCCCATGGTAGAGGGGCGCCCCATAAGCGGCGTCTTGCGCAAACCCTCTGTGATGTTTTATAACCGCGATCTCGCCTTGATGCTCGATGGTGTCCAAAGTCTTACGAAAAACCGCAGTGAGATCGTTGATCGTACTTTTAAACTGAATAAATCAAGGTTCGAACCGAGACTTATCGGAGCTATGATTGACAAGGTCCATGATGTTCTTAAAAGCCACTCGGGAGAGGGCCCCTTGCAGCTTGCCCTGAGTATCCAATATGAGCGCACGGCCTATGCTGCAACCCTAAAAGATGGTACCAAATCTATTGATGCTCAGATAACCCACGATCGATTTATCAAGTATCATAAACCAGCTGCCATTTCTGCATCCATACCCTATGGTGGTCCATACTCCTCTCTCCACAACGGCCTTGCTGTCGCTCAGACCTTTAATGCTGACCACGCGATTGTGGAACTAAAAGTACCGGTGGCCTACGCCTTTCTCTACCAGGAAAATAAAGAGAAACTTGGTCGGACCAGCGTTGCCTTAAAGATGATGATGGATCAGTACAGCAGCCTTAAAAATGTAATCGACGTACCCTTGGGTTCAGGAAAAAGTACCTTTTTTCGTACCAAGGCCCCATCAAACTGCCCCCCTGCCGCCGAGTCTATGGCAATTCCGTAGGTTTTTGCCGCTAGCAAGATACAGGGGGAGATTTATAAAAGTTCCTTTGGTTCCTCTAATAATCTGGAATGGTGCGGCTGAGACAAGGACCCCTACACAAGAAACGCCGCTATCAGCGATCGTATCTAGATAGCTTTTGAGGCCGCTCCAGTGTTTTTGAGAAACCTTTTGGGTCGCCTTGCATTCAATAGCGACGATATGATCGTCTTGTCTCCAAATGAAGTCGACTTCAGGACTTTCGTTACCGCCTTTTTTCCACCCACTTAAGTCTCCTAACCGTGATTGGTCGGCGAGGATTTGGAGGAGGAGAGTATTTTCGAAGAGTCCCCCAAGCTGGGTTCTCAGGGCAGGATTTTGAGTCGAAACCAATGAAAGCTGTGGGAATGGCATATCCCGCAAATCTTGAGCCATACCAATGTCGTAAAGATAGCGTTTAGGCAAATGCTGAGTTGTTGATGTGGAGCTTTTTTGTTCTATTTCGTATAGGAGATGCCACGAATTGAGAGCCGTAAGGGTTTTTTCTGCTAAAATCTTTGAGTCGCTTACGTGGGAAAATTTAGATGGCATTCCCACGTAGTTGGCCACTCCCCGCAATCCTTTTGCAAAGTGAGTACGATCGGTTATTTGGCTCTTTCGGACAAAGTCATCCTCCTGACTATCAAAGATTGCTCGTCTCTGAGCCCGATAATCCATTCCAGTCCAAAAACTTTTGACCACGGCTGGGAGTCCGCCGACTTTCATATAAGCATCGAGAGTCTTAAGAAATAAGTCGTGAAACGAATCCTCGATCAATCCCTCTTGAGGATGTGATCCAAACTTGTGAAACAATTCCTTTAGGTGAGCGTAGTCTGGCCCCTCCAAAAATTCCTCAAAGGTCAGTGGTGTCACGAGCCAAGGTCTTATTCTTCCGACTGGCACACGGGTATCATCGCGAAAAATACGGCTCATGCTTGAACCAGAGAGAATGACCTTGATATGACGCCAGTCTTCCTTCATAAAACGAACATATCGCCCTAAATGTTCTGATTCCTGGGCTTCGTCTATAAACAAGATATGACCAGGGGAGTCGAAATCTAAGTTTCTTAATGAGACTTTTAAAAAGCGCGTAAATTCTTCAAAAGAATTGGTGCGATCGATGCCTCTGAGTGCATCAAGGTCCCGTTCTAGGTTTATCGAGAAGACATGGGAGCCAGTCCCGATCACCTGTTCGACAAGGGTCGTTTTTCCGACCTGGCGGGCCCCTTGAACCAAAACGACATCTCTTCCCTCTCGGAGGAGTGAAGCAAGTTTTTCCTTACTTATCCGGTTGATAATACTCATAAATATAGATAATGGTCATTTTCTGAAGAGTTTGCGTCCAAAAACAGTCATTATGTATTAAATATAATATTTTCATGGGGTTGTCAACTGTGATTCGGGCCTAGCTCCATAAGCGTCAAGATGAGTCTGGCCCTTAAGGGTCAACGTCCGTCCCCGAGGTCCCCGAGACAGGTAACCCATGTGAACCAGATAAGGTTCATAAACTTCTTCCAATGTAGAGCGGTCTTCGTTCAAGGCGGCAGCGATGGCCTCGATTCCGACCGGGCCCCCATGGTATTGGTAACGAATGGCATTTAGGATTTGACGGTCCGTGCGGTCTAGTCCTTCCCCATCAATCCCCTGACGGAGTAAGACATCGTGGGCAAGGACATCGCTGACTTCCCCACAGCCTAGACCGATGGCAAAGTCCCAAACTCTTTTTAGCAATCGATTGGCAATCCGCGGAGTCCCACGAGATCTTTGGGCTACACTTTTGAGACCTTGGTCGGATATTTTGATGTTTAGGGTCCTAGCGTTGGTCCTTAGGATTTCCATTAGAGAGCCATGATCGTAGTAGTCAAGGCGCTCGGGAATTCCAAAACGGTCGAGAAGCGGTTTGCTAAGCAGAGCCAGTCGTGTAGTAGCCCCAACCAAAGTAAAGGGAGCTATGGGCATCCGCATGGCTCTCGCAGCAGGGCCTTGGCCTAAGATGATATCTAGCTGAAACTCGTCCATTGCCGAATAAAGCATCTCTTCTATTTTTATCGAGAGCCGATGGATCTCGTCTATAAACAAAACATCTCCTGGCGCCAGATGGGTTAGGATCCCAGCAAGATCTCCTGGGCGGTCCAAGGCAGGGCCGCGGGTTTCGTGGAGATTGACCTTAAGTTCGTGGGCGATAATGCGGGCAAGGGTGGTTTTACCGAGTCCTGGAGGGCCATGCAGGATAACGTGGTCTAGCTGTGACTTTCGCATCTGCGCAGAGGTTACATAGATTTTAAGATTTTCTTTAACCTGATTTTGACCCAAATAGGACTCAAAACTATGGGGTCGCAGTCCTACTTTTGGGTCTTCGAGATAGCTATCCTCCTCTTGTGATGCTGCGGCGATCACCCTTTCGATAATCACAGAATGTTCGTCGAGGTTTATGGGAGTCGAAAGACTTTTAGGAGAGGATTTGTCCATTGGTAGTTAGGGGATCCTGTCTGGATAAGGTTGCTCTAAACATAAGGAGTCAGTTTGTCAAAAAAGCTCCAAATCCTTGGGATTGGAAGTAGGAATAGACGGCGTATTGTTTCCTCGGGAAAGCTCTGCCATTGCGGTACGCAGGAGATCTTCGAGGCTCGAGTCTTCGGACATTTGACCTGACTTTATCTCTTTCTCAAATTTTTGGACTAAGGGCAAAAACTCTCGATCTTTATAGCCTAAATTCTGAAGAGCTGACCTTAAATCTAAGAGGTGCTGGGACGTCTTGGTCATAGGAGTGGTTGGAGTCGCCTCGCCTCGACTGGCCCAAGAGAGTTTAAGATTCTTCTCGATTTTTGGCTTAAGCTCCAAGAGAAATTTTTTTGCGGTCTGGATTCCGATCCCTGGGACCTGGGCCAAAAGCGGGGCGTTTTCTTGCTCAATCATATTGATAAGCTGGGCTACAGAAAAAGTCGACATAATCGCCAAGGCGATTTTTGGTCCGAGTCGGCTTACTCCTAATAGGAGCGCAAAAAGTTGTCGCTCTTCGGAAGTTAAAAAGCCAAAAAGACGCATGGAGTCTTCGCTTACATGGGTGTAGATCCACATAACAACCCGACAGCCTTCGTTAAGCTGACTCAAGCTGGTGGTGGTGATTTCCACCCCATAGCCGACTCCATGAACGTCTAGAATGATTCCTGACGAACTTTTCCTAACACACTCGCCCACGAGTCTTTCGATCATGCTTATTTCCTTAGTTTCTCGCGAGGATTCCCCAGTCTGCTATTGGAGAATACTTTGACTGCTGATTCTACAAACCTTGATGCTCTTTATGGGGGATGATCCTAAGGTCCAGATCATTTCTAAGCTCTCTTAACAGCCCCATACCCTTGAGTCGATCGGATTCGTCCGATGCCTCTAGGAGTTGGAGTGCTGCATCGAAACTCTGAGAGTCTTTAAGGACCTGACCATTTAGAAACTCAAAGAAATCATTAATATTTCTCACAAGAAAACGCAAGTCATCATTTTCACGCACCTTGAGCGGAACCATTGCGCGTCGCTCTTTTACCAAGTGAAGGTAGCGGACCATGCTAAACATAGGTCCTGCAATCCTATGGGTTATAAGGATCGACATCCCGGCGACGATGACGAAATTAGCAATCGCTGCAAGCACCATTCCCCAGATAAAGGGTGTTGGGAGAAAGTTGGGAAATCTCAGGATGTTTAATTGGAAAAGAGGAATCAAGATCACTGCTAAGGTGACGGTGGTAGATCCCAAGCCCACGGCCAAAGCCACTCCCATATAGCGGAGTTGGAAATCTCTATTGATCAGGTAAAGCCGCATGGATGGATATGGTTTTGATTTGAACATGGAAATAGTATACGCCAATCAAGGCACCGGAGTCACCATCCAAGGGACGTGGGTCTGAAGGGCGGGCAGATTGGGAGCGTGAGGGGCAAAGGGGCCTCCCTTGAGACCCCCCTAAGTCGACTAACCTTTCAAAGCAGCTACTTTATCAAGGCGTTCCCATGGAAACTCGTTACGACCAAAATGTCCATAGCTGGCGGTAGCTTTATAAATAGGTCTTAAGAGGTCAAACTGTTCGACGATCTCGCTTGGTTTGAGCCTGAAATTAGACCTGACTCGACTGACCAGCTCCTGGGGCGAGAGTTTGGATGTCCCATAGTCTTCGATATAAACACTGACGGGTTCTGCCACTCCAATAGCATAGGCCAACTGGACCAGGCATTTTGAGGCGAGACCCGATGCCACCAGGTTTTTTGCAATATAGCGGCCTAAATAAGCAGCGGAGCGATCGACTTTAGAAGGATCTTTGCCTGAAAAGGCCCCCCCGCCATGGGCTCCGTGGCCACCATAGGAATCGACAATGATTTTTCGACCTGTTAAACCGCAATCTCCTTGGGGGCCGCCGATCACAAAGCGACCGGTTGGATTGACCAAGTACCTAGTCTTGTCCAAGAGATGGGAGGGGATGACCTTTTTAATGACTTCTTCGATGACGTAAGCTTCAAGCTCCTTCTGGGAAACTTCTGGTGTATGCTGGGTCGAGATCACAACCGTATCAACCCGTTTAAGCTGGCCGCCCCGGTACTCGACGGTAACCTGGCTTTTGGCATCGGGACGCAAGAAGGGCACCGTTTTAGCTCGCCTAACTTCCGAAAGCTTTTTTAGGAGTTTGTGGGAAAAGCTAATGGTTGCAGGCATAAACTCATCGGTTTCGTTACAGGCATAGCCAAACATCATACCCTGGTCGCCAGCTCCCTGCTCCTTTTGGGAGGTTGCCGTTACACCTTGGGAAATATCGGGAGACTGCTGCTCAATGGCAGTTAGGACACCGCAGCTGTTTGCATCAAATCCCAGCTTACCATCAGTATAGCCAATCTCATCAATCACTTGACGTGCCACTTTGGCATAGTCTACCACAGCTTTGGTCGTGACTTCGCCAGCGATAACGACTAAGCCAGTTTTCACAAGGGACTCGACGGCCACGCGAGAGTATTTATCCTGAGTCAGAATAGCATCTAAGATAGCATCGCTGATTTGGTCGCAGATTTTGTCAGGATGGCCTTCACTGACTGATTCAGAGGTAAAAAGATAATCGCTTGGTCCTCGGCTCATACTACAGTCCTCTCTTAAGTTTTAAGGTCACTTGCCCGCCTTGATGGGCCATCGCATTGGCTATCCCGATCGTGCGGCCGTTATCAGTTAATACAATCACAGGAGTGATTCCTTCGAAACACTTTTCCTTGAATCCTCGATCTTTGAGGCTAACTGACCCCTGATCGCTTAATTCATTTCTAAATTGGTCCCACCCCACCATAACATGTTGGCCTTGGGTAAGCCGCAAAATCATCTGTTGGTCGATTGGCGCCCACCGGGGGACCCCAAACTCTAAGCTATCAAGCGGTAAAACCAACTTGCTCAGATTTGAGCGAAAGAGAAGTCTAGGGTCGATAACATCAGAGGTAGAGGTGCCACATCGCTCCTCGATTTCTTCGAGGGTAAGGCATTGCTCAAGGGGGAGTCCGCTTGCATAAGTGCGAATCAATTGGGTGACACTTCCAAAGGTTCCTACAGAACGAGCCAAATCTCGAGCAAGACATCGCACATAAGTCCCCTTAGAGCAGTGAACTCGGAAAAATCCACGGGGTGGCTCCCATCGGAGCAGCGAATAGGAGTAGACCTCAACGGTCCGTTTTAGATTTTTGATGATCGCTTCATCAAGACCTACGACCGCCGAACGATTGTGTGACTCCTGCCGAGCATATTGGTATAGGGGTTTTCCTTGATACTTGACCGCGGAGTAACGAGGAGGGATTTGAGAGATGGTTCCCTTAAAAGCCTCAAGAGCCTCCCTAAGGCATTTTTCATCAAGGTGTGAGTAAGATCCCCTATGAATCACCTCTCCTTCAGAATCAAGGGTGGAGGTTTCTTGGCCGAACTCCACCTCAAACTCGTAGGTTTTAGGCAGCTCCATAAGATAATCCTGTAGCCGTGTTACGCGCCCCAAAAGAATAGGTAAGACCCCGCTTGCTGCCGGATCAAGGGTCCCCGCATGGCCTAGTTTGAGGGGGCCAACTCGCTTTGTAAGCCACCTTGAAACATCTTTTGACACCATCCCCAAGGGTTTATGGATGGCTAACAAACCATTGATAGGTTCGCCTCCAAGTGCCCTCATTGTCTAATTTTACCAAGCAAGGATTCAATATGGGATCCATACTCGACACTTTCATCGTAGCGGAAATGGATCTCAGGGATCCGCCGCAATTTTACCCCATCAGCAACTCTTTTTCGTAAAAAACTTGAGGCACTTTTGAGTCCCTTCTCAGCTTTTATTAGGATTTCTGGAGGCAAACTGCCATCTTCTTGAGGACCAGGGTACATCACTCGAAAATAAACGTAAGCATGTTGTAAATCCCCTGTTAACTTTACAGCCGTAATCGTTAAGTTTTCAAGACGCGGGTCGTTCATCTGCCCGCCCTGAAAACAACGACCGAGGATATCACGAATCTCATCTGCAAGCCGATCTTGGCGTATTCCCATACGGATCTCTCTTGAGCTAAACCATTAATTAGTTATTTCACTTACTGACATCATGAGTAAAATTGGGCTTTGGTGTGCCCAATTTTAGCGATACTTCCTACTCTTCTGATAGAGGCTTCACTATAGAGTCGCTACGGTCTCTTCCAGGGCAAAGACTTCTATCACATCACCCTCTCGGATATCGTTGTAGCCATCGATACCAATCCCGCACTCAAATCCTTGAGCCACCTCTTTGACATCGTCTTTAAACCGCCGCAGGGAGCCCAACTTACCTGTGTAAATCACAACGCTGTCTCTTATCAGGCGACACTGGGAAGATCGAGTGATCTTGCCATCCAAGACTGCAGATCCAGCAATCGTCCCGATTTTCGGCACATTGATTGGTTTGCGCACCTCTGCATGGCCCATAACAACTTCGTTGATGATGGGGGGCAATTTGCCGACCATAATAGCTTTAACCGCATCAACGATTTCGTAAATGATACTGAAGTACTTGATAGGCACTCCTGATCTCTCAGCGAGATCATCCAGGCCGCGCATGGCTCTGACATTAAAGCCGATCACCAATGCTCCTGAGGCCTGGCCCAGGGTGATATCAGATTCAGTGACCCCACCCACAGCGCAGTGAATCAGGCGGGTTTTGATTTTTGGGGTGCTTAACTTCAAAATAGTATCTGCGATTGCTTCTAACGATCCCTGGGTATCACCCTTGAGAATAATAGGTACCTCGAGCACATCTTCTGATTTAACTCGGTTTAAGAGGTCTTCAAGGCTTGCTGCGCTGGATTTCGCTGCCGCTTGTTTTTTAGTTTGCTGGACGCGCCAATCAGCCGCATCTCGAGCCGTTTTTTCGTCAGCGACGATATGGAAGGTGTCACCTGCCATAGGAACTCCAGACAAACCAATGATCTCGACTGGCTCAGATGGTCCCGCAGCGCTGACATCCCTAGCAAGATAGTCATGCATTGCCCTTAGACGTCCATATTCGGCGCCTGCGACGATTAAGTCGCCTGTGCGTAGTGTACCGCGCTCCACTACAACCGTGGCGACGGGTCCCCGCCCCTTATCGAGATGGGCTTCGATGACAATCCCTTGCGCAAAACCAAGTTTGGTTGATTTCAGATCTAACACTTCAGAGAGAAGTAGGATGCCTTCGAGTAGGTCATCAATACCTTTACGCTGGAGTGCGGAGCATTTTACAAATTGGACATCTCCGCCCCACTCTTCAGCCTGCACGCCATGCTCGGCAAGCTCTCTATAGATCCGGTCAAAATTTACATTGGGTTTGTCAATCTTATTGAGTGCAACAATGATAGGCACATTCGCAGCTTTTGCATGGGAAATCGCCTCGATGGTTTGCGGCATCACCCCGTCATCAGCAGCCACCACAAGGACGACGATATCGGTGAGTTTCGCACCGCGAGACCGCATGGCTGAGAATGCTTCATGACCCGGAGTATCCAAAAAGGTGATCTTCTTGTTATTTCGTTCGACGGAATAGGCACCGATATGCTGAGTGATACCACCAGCTTCTCCGCCTGCGACATTGGCGGAGCGGATCGCATCAAGAATCGAAGTCTTACCATGATCGACATGCCCCATCACTGTTACAATCGGTGGCCTGCTTTCGATAGAGCCTTCTTCCATGGGTCGAGTCTTGATAATATCGTCGACGGTTTCAATGACACTTTTGATCTCAAAACCAAATTCAGATCCCACAATGGAAGCTACATCGGCATCAATGGTTTGGTTCAAGGTGGCCATGACACCCTGTGCCATAAGCTTTTTAATCAACTCAGCAGATTTGATGGACATCTGCTTTGCAAGCTCGTTGACCGTTATATTTTCACCCATTTCGATCACCCGATAGGAGGCCCTTGGGGTCGTAATCTGGGTCTTTTTTAAGTCCTTGCGTCGCTTGAGGTCTCGTCTGGAGCGAGGCGCAGAAGGCGTATAAATCGTGCGTACTTGCTGGGGAGTCACAGCGGGATCTTCCTCAGCCCTCTCCAAATCCTCAACCTGCTCTAAGAGTGCCCGCATATTGACTGTGGACTGACCCTTGGACTTCTTGATCGCACGTTTTTTAGCGATTTCTTCTTCGTCTGTTAGCTTGCGGTCTTTGTTGACCGGGTTAGCTTTACGACTGCTCCATTGCTCAGCATCCTCTAGGGGAGGTGGAATTTGGTTGGGGTCTGGAACAAGGCTTGCCGGCGCATCCCCACTGATGCGGTTTTGTAAGAGCCCCAATCCTGTGACCCTCGTTCCCCGATGATCTTCTTTGCGGCCAGCTTGTTGTCGCTTTGCAGCCTGATTTTGAAGATTTTCAACCTCTTCAGGGGTTGCTTTTCGAACAATCGTAGCTCCACCCATATCGCGTCTTTTCGGACCTACGGCTCCGCTAGGCACAGTTTGTTGACCAATTCCTGTCATAGGGACTTGGGATGCGACGGGCGTTGCGCCACGGGAAGGTGGTTGAGATCTCAAGGCATCTCTTTGGGTGGCATCATCCCTGGTGCGGGATCCTTCCGTTCCTGGTTCGACCCCCCGTCCGAAAGATCCTGACGCACCATGGCGACTTGGCTGTTGAGTAGGAGACTGGTTTCGCCCGTAGGTGCTTGGGTTGTAGGTACTATTAGGTTCCGCCGGAGAAGCCTTATGAGCTCCGGGTACATTTTGTCGAAGCGGAGGATTTTGGCCCGTTTTCGGTAGGACGGGAGACCCAGGGGGTTGTCGACCGTGTTGCGGGTGAGTTGGCCTTGGACCAACTCCCGCTCCTGGAGTTAAGCCACTCGTTGATCCTATAGGCGGTGCTGCAGGTGGGGACATACGTGCTCCCTGCCCAGGACCACCTGTGGAAGGACTTGCCCCGAGGGCCGATGTGGCTCCCTGGGGGGAATCACCCTGTCGCCCAGTGTTGGAACTGAGGTCTTTTCCAAAGCCTTGGGACTTACCGGTGTTGAGGATGCTTGGCGTCGCTGGATTTCGTTCGGAGGTGGCAGCGGGAGACGGCGATCTTGAGGGTGCGGCTGATCTGACCACCGTAGCACTCGACGAACCTGCATTCCTTACAGGTGGTGGGGGGCTCGGCTGTGCGGCTCGGACAATCGTTGCAGATTGTGAGCCCGATCGTCTCAATGGCGGCAAGGCCTTTTCAACTCCTGGTCGTTGAATGCTAGCAGCAGGGGCATCTTGGGTCGCTCCTGGCTGGTTGGTTGCTACGTTGACCGAGGTGGCTGATGCATCGACCCGGACTTGGTCTAAAGTCGGAGCATCTTGGGTTAAAGCCTTTGGGGTCACGTCCCCTAAATCTGAACTTTTGGGTTTAAGTTTAGTTCCGGAGGACTCATGGTGCGTTTCAGTATGAGACATGGCCATTGATGACTCTAATGGTGGAAGATGACTCGCGATGTCCGCAGATTCTGCTGCCAAATCCGTCTGTTGAGGGGATGTTTTTGGTTCTAGGCGACTCACCACACCTTCGGCTTCAGGAGTACCGGCAGCCAAAGGCAAAGGACCCCCACGGTTATGGTCTGAAAACGATTGAGCGTCGTTCTCCGAAAGGACCCCTTGGTTTCCGAAAGTATCCTGGTTGTCTTGGGTGCCCACCGATGAATGATCGGAAGCGATCTTAGCGCCATCTTCAGGGAAAGACTCATCACCTTGTGCAGCTTGCAGGGATACAGCGATATCTTCGCCGACACTTGCAACGCGCCGACGAATGACAACTTTTCGTTTTGAAGAATCTTGAGACCCAGATCCTTGATTTACGGGTGCAGCAAAGGCCTGCCTTAACTCACTAATTTGTTGATCCGTCAACGTGCTCTGGTGGCTAAGATTACGCGCACCACCTTTGAGCTTCGAAAGGAGGACCTTTGTCTCAATATTGAGTTCTCGCGCTAATTCGTACACCCGTAACTTCGTCATCTAACGTCCTTTTTTTCTATAGACCATGGGACACTAAACAAGGATTTTATGATTTACTCATCTTCACCATCGTCCAATTCCATCTGTAAAAAGCGATCCGCAGCTATCTGCACTGTCCGAGATATTCCTAGGGATAAGCCTGTCTTAGAGGAGACTTCTTCTGCTGAGTCCGCAATGATATCCCCAATGGTTCCATAGCCAGCATCCGCCAGCGCATGGGCTGTCGCCTCTCCCACCCCTGAAAGCTTCATAAAGGTCTTGATGCGATCTAGGCGACTTCCATCCACTTCACCACCGCTTGCCTCTTGGCCGGAGGCCCTTGGATCAGCCACAGCATTGGCTAAAAGTTCATCTTCAGACTCTTGGCCTATGGCAGTTTTCTTTGGAGCATCGAAACCAGCGGCTTTTGCTAAGACTAAGGCGGCTTCCACGACTTTTTCGGATTCTTGCTCGTCCATATTCAATAATCGTTGTAAAACCCTTGCGCTCAACCCGGCGACTTCTGCAGGAGACTTAATTCCTTCGTTGACAAGAATTTCTGCACGCATGGGACCAATGCCAGGAATATTGGCGACTGCCAATTTAGAACCAACCAGCTCTTGTTCGAGCTTGCTCTCGCTCTTGATATCGAGGCGCCAGCCGGTGAGCTGGGCGGCTAGCCTTACATTTTGACCGCGTTTACCGATAGCTAAAGAGAGTTGATCATCAGCTACGATCACTTCCATGCTATGATTGGCTTCATCAACTATGACTTTAGAGACGACCGCCGGTGCTAGAGCGTTACAGACCAACCGGGCTGGGTCTTTATCCCAAGGAACAATATCGATTTTTTCACCATTGAGTTCCTGGACGACCGCCTGAACCCTGGCCCCTTTCATTCCAACGCAAGCCCCTACTGGGTCTACAGCAGGGTCTCGAGAGTAGACAGCGATTTTAGACCTATGTCCTGGATCCCTTGCGGCACTCTCAATGGTAACGATTCCATCATAAATTTCTGTCACATGCTGCTCGAAAAGGCGTACTAAAAATCCAGGGTGAGCCCGAGACATGATGATTTGGGGGCCTCTTGACGAACGCTTGACCTCAAGCACATACCCTGTAATCCGGTCTTTAACTCGGTATTTTTCGGTAGGCATCTGTTCTCGGTAAGGAATCACGGCCTCTGTTCGTCCCAAATCCACTATAGTGTCGTTGCGCTCAAACCTGCGGACATGACCCGAAAGAATTTCACCGGTACGGTCTTTGAATTCTTCGTAAATCTGGGCTCGTTCCGCATCCCTCACTTTTTGAACGATAATCTGCTTGGCAGACTGGGCTGCGATGCGTCCGAAACTATTGGTATCTAACTTAATGCCCAAAGCATCTCCGAGATTAGCCTCTGGATCTAATCGATGGGCCTCAGGGATAGAGATCTCTCGAACCTTATCAGCGACTGAATCTACGACCGTTCGAAACTGGTAGAGTTCAATCTCATTGCTGTCTTCGTTGTAATGGGCTTCTAGGTCAGCAGTTGCACCGAAATCTCGACGCGCCGCATGGAGGACCGCTTGTTCCAAGGCGTCGATTATAATGGCCTTGTCCAGGTTTTTATCTCTGCTTACCGCATTGATAACCCGGGTTAGATCCCCTTCCAACTCTGCTGTTTCACTTATTGCCATATCTTTTCTTCCTCAAATCATCATGCTCAATTCGTCATGAAAACAAATGCGCTTAGTTCAGTTGATACCAATCATACACAAGGTTGGCCATCGAGAGGGTTGATAAAGGAAACGTCCAGGGTCCACGATTGGTATCGATTGTAATCTCGACGCTCTCATGAAAAGTGGGACCCACCCCTACAAGCTTCCCTTTCCCATGGACTCGATTTCCGTGGGGCTCTAGAAGTTTAACCTCAATGGTATGACCGACATACCTCTCAAAATCCCCTTGGCACCTGAGAGGTCTCTCAATCCCAGGGGAGCTGACTTCGAGGGAGTAGGAGTCGCAAAAAGGCACCGATTCATCGATCCGGTTGGTTTCGTTAAGATGCCGTGATGCCTCTAAACAATCATCCATATTAAAGGGGAGTTGCCCCTCGCTGGGCAACTCATGATCTAGGAAAACCCTTAGGGTTTTGGTATCCGCTTCCCACTGGATTTCAATACAGCGATACCCTAAGGACGACAGGTCGTCGCTTACGACTTTGATGAGGGTATCGAGTTGGGTGCGGTTCATTACCTAAACTTCTGTTGAATTTGTAAATGGACTCTTCACGCTGAATATGCCCGGGGGGCAAAGTCTAACAAAAGCAGAAACCCACGGCTACTAACTTTGTGCCCTTGGGGACTGAGCCTCCTTGGACACCTGCTAGCACCTGGACCTGATCCCATATGTCAGCCAAAAGGTCTAACACCAAAAGAGGGGCCTTATTCACACGGCATGGGGATTATCATAAAATAATTAAAGAATCAATTTGTTCTATGATGGGCCGATAGCAGCAATGGAAGGTCACCCGGATCTTCGTACCCTTAAAAGTAGCGTAAACCATTTAAATGACTAATTTTTTGAAAGGAATTAAATGAGCCAACTCCTTGACAGGCTGAAAAAAATCTCCCAGAGCCTCCTGGCGCAAAACTCCAAATTGGATGAGGAGGTGGAAGCAACCGCAATCGATCTCCGACTCCATGCACGGTATCGACTCAATGATGATGAGGCGACCTTTAAAATAAAGGGCACCAACTCTGAATGGCGCATCAATAATATCAGCTATTCTGGTCTGGCCGGTTCAATCACCGACCCGGCTTATGGGCCACTGATCATTGAGCCCCATTTCGAAGGAACGCTAACCTTTTTAGACCAGGAGCAGACTTGCCAGCTTACTAGAATTCGCACCTTTAAAAAGGATGATAGGGTGGTTTTTTTTGGTGCCGAATTTCAGCACATAGGGCCAGAAATGCTGGTGTTTTTAAGAGGTTTTCTCGAACCATGGCGTTGGGGTCAAACCCTCGTTCTGGTTCCACCAGAATTTCGAGCAGATCGGTATAAGGGAGATTCCTGGTTCTGTTTTCGTGGAGATGGTCCGACGGACCTTATCTATCATCATCTGCCGGGGAGAGAGGGCCAAGAAGTGCTTTCGACGGTCTTACTTACATTTTTAATCAATGGACGGTATGGCGAACTCCGCTGGAAGGACGCGATTTTAACCACGAGTATGGCGTCTGACGCTGAATCGAAGACTTTTCAGGTGGGTGCCACCATGGAAACTTTACCAATGCTCGATACGAACCTGCTACGCACCGGTCTTTGCATACTTTCTGCTATGGAGCCGTCCCACAGAAAGGTGCTTAAGCCCTTGATCCACGAGGTGCGAAGACTTTTAGATCTTAGTGCGGCAGGATGAATCTGTTGCATAGAGTCCTCTAAACACAATATTATGGACTTACTTCGAGGCTTCCTTGACAAAACTCGCCTATGTAACAAACAATTTCCGATTTAACGTAGAGTTCTAGATTGCGGTGCAGCCAAATGGCAAAGTCTCGAATAGAATATACTGGTGCGTAACTCTCCTCCAAACTAGCCCGCGTCCCTAAAATAAGCGCCCCTAATTGCCTAGATCCTACTCCTTTAGGGAGAGGCTCCTTCAAAATTCTAACACCCTTTGGCACAAACGATTTGAAGGAATCAGGATTCAACTTAAAACCACTACTTAACTGGGCGTTATTGATCATTTCGACATTGTCGCGCATCAGCACAAGTGGGTAGATTCGATTGATGATCTGTCCGTTGATAATCGCATGTCCATTGATGATTGCGTGACCATTGATAATCACATGGCCATTGATCGATGTGTGATTGCCTACACTGGATTCGCTTTCCATATGATGGTTTTCAGCAAAACCCAAGACTTCTTGAATGATCCACTCACCAGATAAGAGTCCAAAATTACTGTGACTTCCAAAATGCCCATAGTCGCAGTCGGAGTATTGCCTGACAATCCTAAGGGTGCGGTCAAAAGGATTAAACCGCAGTTGGCACTTTTTGTCTTTAGGCTGTACTCGAGATTCTAATTGACCGAGATTCGCTAAATTAAGGGCAATCAAGGTATTCGTCTTGTTAGGTCGTTCGACCGTAAGTCCGATCACCTGTCCCTGACGGTTGATCACTGGTCCACCTGACATTCCTGGCTCAGCCAGCAGGCCAACCCGTGGTCCCAGGCTCCTTAGTTTCATTTTTTCGATAGGACCGAAGTTAGACGTATCATCTGTTGGGAGCTCTTCTTTTATGAGAACTCCATGCCGCTCGTCCAGTTGGCCTTTTAGGCCCACTGGATAGCCAAAAATTCGGAGAACCCCCAGGTCGTCTGCTATGGAATCAGCCAGGGGGAGACCCTTTAGATCCTCAGTCTTTTCAAGTCCGATCACATTAGCAATCTGTGTTAAGGTTGGACCACTTTTGAGTTTTAAAATGGCCACATCTGACTCGACGTTGCGAGCGATTAATTCTGCGGCTGCTTTGACTGGAACCCCCAGGACTTGCAAGTCATACACATCGCCAAGACGACTCGATTGACTATGGGTCAGATCAAGACTCCCATGGGCGCCCTCTGAATAGAGGCTTGGAAATAAGTGAGCAGCCGTCACCACATAAACGCTACCAGGCTCTGCAAACCAGGTGTCCTGATTAAATAGTTTAGTAATTGGGCCGATATCATTAGTAATATAGCCAGATCCTAGCAAAAAGCTACCACCTAAGGTGATACTCACGACGTATTTTTTAAGACTATCGGTATCGACGACAAAATCTCGGGCTTCAACGACAGCGTTGCCTTCGGAGTAGGAATGACTTTCATCGGCTCCTAAAGGCAAATTTAAGTCTGGGCCGCTGATAAAAGTACGATCTATGGTGGATTCAGGTAAGATCACCCAAAAAACAGAATTTGGGTGGGTAAATTCGATATCACCCATGGCAAGTGCTACGGAGATCCCTATGGTTCCTGAAGGAGCGGATGGTTGAATAGTCACCTGAAGAACACACCGGTAACCAAAGTCTGTTTTTTCTTTTTGACATTCTGGTTTCGAAACCGAAATAAACTGATTTTTTTGTCCTCCACTAAAGGAATCCCTTAAAAGACGAAATGCGGGAACATAGGGCCAAGATCCCTGGATATAGGGCCGCAACATTTGGCTGGTCACCGGTTCCGTAAAGTAGGACTCAATCACAAAGGTCCTATCAACATCCTCCTTTTTTAAAACAGCCTTGATTCCAGGTGGATAAATATACTTTTCACCGGTGGCCTGAGATAGCAAGGGTTGCCACATAACAGAGCTTATGATTTTTAAATCTTCAATACCGGTCGGCACCCGTGGGGATGATGGCGAAGCCATGGCATAAGATTTTGCAGATAAAACAGCGAGGGATCCTAAAAGCAAACTGCAAAAAAGGGTTATTTCTTGAGACTTGTTACCGTTAACGATAGACATAAGCTCTCATGAACTCCAAAAGGGTTGGAAATCGATTGAAAATCTTAACTAAGGGTATCAGAATGACCGTCAAGGACTAGTATCTTTTGATATCGAATTAAAATCAAATGTATTTCAGATGTTATCTTAATGACTCAAACACTTTCCTAACAGGAATTTCCATGAAATATTTTTTTTTCTAGTAAAAAGGGACTGTTAAGTTTTGCTCTCAGGTTTCAATGATCACAAAGTGGCTCATGATGCCTATGAGTCTGGCCTGCTCCCAACAACTTGCTGACTTGACAGATCAGTGTCCCAAAGGTGGTCATCGTGAATGCATGGGAAAAAATCATCAAAACCGCTCGAGATTGTCATACCAAACAGTCTTGGGAGAGTTTTTTTTACCAATGGGGCGACCAATTAGCCACAAGCAACCATTCTAAGCCCTTGATTGAAATCTTCAGATCATTGAAAGCCGACCCACAAAGCCCACATTATGACAGTTATATTTGGAACCGGTTGATGCAAGGTTGCCTCTCTGCATGGAATCTTGAATTAGGACGTGAAATAGCTGAATTCGTTAAAAAAATACCATCTCCAGGTATCAATCTACCGTCTGCTCAAATCTATCTTGAAAGTGGCCAACCTGGGACTGCGAGAGAAATTGCCCATCGCACCTTAAGGCTTGCCAATTTACAGTCATCAGAGCGTCTGCAACTAGAAATCTTGATTGCCAACTCATATGCAGAGGAAGGTAAAAGGCCAAAAGCAATTCGGCAGCTTGCCAAAGTTAAAGCATCCATGGAACATTTTGTGGTTTCTGACAAGGAGCGAGCAGATTTTTTGACTCATATGGCAAGGATGAATTTTTTTCTGGGCAGATATAATGAATCAGCAGCTTTATTTTTCGATGCTGCAAATATTTACCTGACCCTCGGAGATTGGGAAGGCGCAGCAAAGGGAATTTTTAATACCGCAGCCTGTCACCTTAATGGAGGATCGACAAAACGCGATGACGCCTTTGCCATGGTGGAAAAGTGCAGAAAACTCGCAGTGGCCCATGACCTTCCTGGGCCGCTTAGCCACTGCGAGGCTGCCTATGGTCTTGATGCCTTTCAGCACGGAGATTTTCCCGCTGCTCGAGAACACCTTAGACTTGCCTTAGAATTTCTGCCAATTTCCGATAAAAGCTACCGTCGTCTGCATGTGCTGTCGATGCTGGCCTACACCTATCTCGCCATGGGTCGCTATCATCTTGCTAAGAAATTCGGCCAACAAACCCTTGATCTAGCGGCGCTAGACGAGTCTGAAAGAAATAAAAACCGGTATTTTTCTCTCAAAGCAGAGCTTTTGTGGGAAGGAGGGGATATCCTCGAAAGCTGCGAGCAACTCTATAAAATCGTCGAATCTTTCGAAACCCAGGGGGTTCATACCCTCGAAGATCTTTCCACGCTCAATCGCCATCTCAATCAATCAACCCTTCTCAATAAATCGATTCATCCACCAAAAACTCAATTTGCAGAGTCTATTAAAAACCACAGTACCTGGCTTAGTTTTCTCCATGCATCAGGAATGCAGCTTTTGTTACAAGAAAAATATCTGGAAGCAGATCGATATTTCATGGAAACTCTGCAAAAATCCCGACTTCTTAACTACCGGTTTCTCGAAGCCCTAGGACTCCAGGGACTAATATTATCTCGTTTGAGGCAAAGCAAAGTTGATGAAATGGTCTGCTATTCCCGTGAATTTGAAGTTGCTGTAGCTCGCTTAGGAGAAACGCCCCTTAAGATGGCTGTGCATTTTATAGATGCGGCAAAAGCCTACCAGTGTGGTGATTTTATGGAATGCACGCGGGTGTTAAAGGCTGCACTCAAGTCTAGCCGCCAGAGTTTTTCAGACCAACTCGTGCTAAATGCTTGGATTGCAACCATCGAAGGACGTTCCTTTAGGTTGATTCATAGCTGGCAAACACAGATGGTGGCCTTTCATACAAAAACCTATTTTGCCCCGTGCCTAGAGGTATTAGATGAAAGAAATTTTAAAGTGGGCAAACACTATATCGTCAGCCTCGAAAAGCACCCATCCTTAGCAGTCCTGCTCCACTACCTCATGGCAAAACCAAATCATATCGCAGACACCACTGAGATTCAGATAAAAGTCTGGCGACAAAGCCTCCAGTCCCAAGGATGGCAGCAAAAGATTCGCAATACGATCATGCGTATAAGAGATTTCTTTCCTTATACCATGGCTCCTCTGATCATCCATGCAGATAAAATCTCGTTAAACAGGGATGCAATCACCCTGGTCACCCCTCGACTTGCATCCCTTGATAGTGAGGGAGAGGTGCTTAGGTTGGTGGCTGATTGCCCCATGTCGAGTAACCAAATCGCCGAACACTTAGCAGTGTCACCCGCCACTGCCAAGCGCATCCTTAAAAAGCTGACTGAGACCCAACACTTATTTATGACCAAAGAAGGCCGCCATGTCTTTTACAGAAAAACTGTAGGGCCCCCTCAATCAAGAGATCTCAGTCCGCCTGGGTGACTTCAAGAACCATCGTGCTCCCTTTTGGTACTTGTCCAAGATAGAGTCCACTGGGGATCCCTGAGGCCTGGAAGAGAACCGAGCCTGGAATTCCCGGGCCGTTGGATCCTTCGGGAGGATTAGGTTGCCACCCTACGCGAAATAGCTGATCTTTAAAAATATAACGGGTGCCATTGTTAGCGATTCCAAGAATCTTCAAAACTCCATCGGAATCCCGATCGTTTTCCCGCGTCAAATGAAGGGTGGCTTCTCGATCCTGACTCGGATCGGTATTGGTGATAACCAGATACCGTTTTGAATCTGCATACCGCACATAGGCGCTGATCCATTGGGATTGAAACCGATTCAGATTGATTCCCATGAGGTCGACAAATGTTCTTTGATTAGTTTGGTCAGGAAGGTTAAAGGGAGCCTGCGCTTTGAGTTTAAGGAGGGTTTCATACCGCTGCCAAAGCTTTAGCTGGACATCGGTTCTGAGCCCCTGAAACCAATTTCTAACTTTTTCCTGATAGACAAAATCAAAAATGGAAGTACGTCCGTTGTCACCGGCAAAATCCCCGATGACATTGGCATCCTCTCCAAACTCTTGGCCCCCATGGATCAAAAGATGACCAGGCAAAAGCGATAAATATGCTGTCATTGCCCATCCCAATTGGCTTCTTTGGGCTTGGTCCAGGTTGGGATTAAAAAATTTCGAGGCCACTCTGATCTCATCATGATTTTCCATATAACGAGTGAGCATGGAGCCTTTTTGCAGCATTTCCGGATCAAAAGTAAGGGAGGAACCGGGAAGTCCTGTTTGGTTCATCGTCCAGGGCCGCTCAGCGACCCCCCGCATCTTCCAGTAGGTGGATGACTCGTAGACGGAATCAAATCCAGCCGCTAGCAAGTTTTTATAGGAGAAACCGGGGAGTTTCATGGTCAGGTCCGATTCATAGGCTTCGGCGACTAAGAAGGTTTCTGGAAAATCTTGACGCAGCTCCTTCGTAAAATAACGCCAAAATTCGATGGGTACGGAATGGGCAAAATCCACACGGAATCCATCGACACCTTTGGCGAGCCAGTATTTTCCAACATCCACCATTTGCAACCAAGTACCAGGAATGGGCGTATAAAAACCCTGTTTCCTTTGGTAGTCCCATCCATAGTTAAGCTTGGCGGTTTCGTACCAATCGTTCTGGCCGGGAGAGGCTACAAAGATGTCATTGCCCGTGGCTTTAGCGGGCGATTCTGTCTGGATACCAGGATTTAAGAGATCCATATCAAACACTCCATCCCGTCCTGCCCCTGATCTCTGAGGGGGCGGAACAAAGGTTTGGCCTGGGAGGTAGTAGTAGTTATTGAGCGTTGAAAAGGCGAAAGCGGGTTGGTCGTTTTTGCCAAAATCCAGTCCACATTTTCCGATCACATCGGTTTGGTGGTGGCGTGCAGTGTGGTTGGAAACAAAATCTAAAAGGATGCGGAGTCCTTGGCTGTGGGCTCGGGCGATGAGGTCATCGAGTTCGTTAAGGTCACCTTGGTCAGCAGAAACGTCCCACTTGTCGACGATTGCGTAATAACTCCCAGCCTCTCCTTTGACCACGTCTGGATCGGTATTCGTAGGGGTTCCGTGTTCTATGATTCCAGTGAGCCACAAGTAATCGACCCCAAATTGAGCCAACTCCCGTAATCTTTCATTCGTCAAATCAGCGAGCCGCCCCTGCTGTCGTGAGCCCTGACCCTTTGCAAAATAAGTCCGGACCTCAAGCTGGTAAATCCTAGCGGCACCTTTGACCTTTTTAAGGGGACTCGGTCGAAGGGAACCGGGAAAATTCTGTTGCAGCACGAGTTTTCCGTCGTTGTTATAAACAACCAATTCCAGGTCCGTCGGGGAGGCTGTTTTTTCTTGAATGATTTTTGATAGCCCCGGCTTGAGACTGCCTGTAACGCAGGACGGCTGCGGTGACTTTGCGGCGGCGGAGGGGGAGCCAGCAGGGCCTGCCCGAAGGATCCAGCTTGCCGTTTCGTCGCTCTTGAGGTCGATGACCAAACGAGAGCGTTCTCTCTCCCCCTGGAGGACCTCGACACGACTGTACGCGTTGTTATAGGGGAGAGATGTCAGGAGCAATACGAGTAATTTTCCTAATTTGTGCATCATGGCAAAATTTCCGTGGTTGGTTCGTAAGGCGCACCGTTGACTTAGTTTGTAACTTTTTGAGACTCGTAGAGGTGCCCATACACTTCCATGGCTCAAAGATGAACTAAGTCATAGTTTTGGTAATTTAGCAAGACTAATCATGGGGTGTCCAAAAAGGCCCTCATGCTATAACCAAGTTTTGGAGCCTCGAATGATTAACGCTCTGCATAAGGGCTTTTTTTAGCGGGAAAGTCTTCATTTTGGAATTCATTTGATGCTGATTTTTGAGGCCCAATTGAT
>JBGSUI010000208.1:0-12944 GCA_041736175.1 Oligoflexales bacterium
CGCTCGGAGTCTGCGGTCTTTTTTAAAAACTTCACTCGAAGCGGCAAATTTGTTTATGGGGCGGCTTGATTCGATCTGAGCGGGAAAAATGAGCAAATTGGCTGCAGAGGCTCATATAGAAACCGTTTTGTAAGCCCCAAAACCCGTCAAGCTTTTTCTGAAAAATTCCAGGAATATTTTTAGAGCCAGTTCGTCCCGGGGCGAACGACGCCAGAAGCGTGCAGTCCAAGATTCGGTGACTCCAGAGGTGGAGCCCATTGCGAAAAAATCCAGGTCGGCAATTCCAAGGACCGCTCGCCGCGAGGTTTGGTCCCGGGACGAAGGACCCGGACTTGGACAGAAGTCGAAGGAAGTCGATGGAAATCGCTGAACCTCGGAGCAGGAAAGATTTAGGAGAGGAACGCGTCGTCCCGGGAAAAAACAGTTGGAAAAAGGTGGACCCAAAGGTGAGTCCAAATTTTTAGATCACGATCAGCTGGCCAACCGTGGGGTCAAGGCCCAATCTTCGCTATTTTGATTGGTCGTTAAGTCAATTAGGAAATTTTAGGTGGCTTGATGCATTTCTTGCTATTTTAAGATGGTGGAAAGCAGATAGTCCCATTGTTGCTATTTTTGCGTGGTCGTCAACATCCTAACATTGTCTGAAACTTATGTTTAAAGCTTGGTCGGGTGAACTTGCCTGATCGCAAGCCACTCCCCCTGGTCATAGGCAAGACTCCACAATGGCCTACGGGAATCGGTTAAAGACTTTTGCCTCCCCCCCGTTCTCCATTTTTGCACCAGATCATGTTGCTTTTCGACATTATCTGGTGCAAAATAAGGGTGCGAGTCGCATATCTCAAAGGGTGGGCAATGTCTTCTTTTATTCAAAGTTTAAAAACAAAAATACCAAAAAAATCCTTTGATGACAGGGACTTAAGGATCATCTTTCGGGACATAACACCGAATGCTTTACGTCTGGCGATTAAACGGGCTGTAGACGCCCAGCACCTTATCCAACTAAAAAAGGGATTTTACGTATGGTCTGCAAAAGACATGGGCCAACCCCTCTCAAAACTGATAGTCGCCGGAAAGCTCTGTGCACCAAGCTATATTTCTTTTGAAAGCGCATTGTCTTATCACGGTCTCATACCAGAAGCCGTTTATACGACCACCTCTGCACACACACAAAGGCGGACTAAGTCTTTCACGACGCCTTTAGGTGATTTTTCTTACCAGTACATTCCAAGCCGGTCTTTCCCCTTGGGAGTTAGGTACGAAACAAACACCGAAAACGACCATTTTATGATGGCAACACCCATCAAAGCCTTGCTTGACTTGGTTTTTGTCACGCGAAAGCACTACCTGTCACTGGTGCATCTTGAGGAAGATCTACGCATTGAGCGCAAAGACCTATACGAAAAAATCAACGACCTAAAAAAGGACGAGATTAAGGAACTAGCCCACTCCTACAGGAAAAAAACCACGGAAGGCTTAGGCAAGCTTCTAATCAAGGAGTTCTTATGAAGGATCTTGTTCAGCAAAGACTTGATCGATACCAGCGATTGACAGCCGAAGACGAGGAGAATGCTCTTAAAGAGGTCGCCCAAGAGATCGCCCTTTATGGTCTCTACAAAGCTGATTTTTTCACTCATGGGTGTTTTTTGGGTGGAACTGCGCTCCGTATCCTACATGGACTTGACCGGTTTTCGGAAGATTTAGATTTTTCGTTGCTTAAGGTCGATCGATCATTTGATCTGGCTCCTTTTCTTGCGGTTGCTGCAAAAATCATGGGGTCTTTTGGCTTTAATTTCGAAGTGGACGTTCCGGATAAAAGCGACCAGGCAGTTAAAAATCCGATGCTTAAAGATGACAGCATTAAAAAAATGATGATCTTAAAGCACTTTCACAATCCAAAGAAAAAAATCAAAATCAAAGTAGAAGTAGACACCAATCCACCAGGTGGATCGACGCCAGAACAAAAATATCTAGATTTTCCGATCGATTTTGTGGTCCTGGCGGGTGATCTTCCCTCTCTTTTTGCAGGTAAATGCCATGCTCTGCTTTGTCGACCTTATGTAAATGGCCGGGACTGGTATGATTTTTCTTGGTTTCTGGCTCGGGGAATCCAGCCCAACTATGGGTTTCTTTCCCAGGCTTTAAATCAGATGGGGCCTTGGCAAGGCATCAATCCCCGTGTGAACGGCCTTTGGTTGAGGAAATCTCTTGAGACCAAGGTCGATTCCCTGGATTGGAAAATAGTTAAAAATGATGTGAAGCGGTTTCTGGGGTCGCAAAGACAGGAGTCTCTCGAATTATGGAGTCGTGATTTTTTTCTCAATAAACTGACGAAAATCAGCTAAAGTTCACCGCTCAATTCCATGGATCACTCTAACCAATGACTGCACAAAAACACTCTAAAAGCCGTGCTAAGTATCACCATGGGGATCTCGTCCAAGCGGTGACCAGTGCTGCTGTAGAGCTGATTAACACCCGCGGCGAGGCCCATTTTTCTCTGCGGGAGATCGCCGCGTCGATCTCCGTGAGTCATGCTGCTGTGTACCGGCATTTTACCAATAAGCGAGCCGTGCTTGCGGCGGTGGCCGAAGATGGATACCAAAAACTCATCGAAATCCTGGCTGGATCTGAGCTGCCTGAGGGAGCGAACATCCACGACCGTCTGCGCCTCCAGTTTACCAACTACGTCCAATTTGCTCTTAAGCACCCAGGCCATTACCGGGCGATGTTTCACCATGAACTCAGCGAAAAGCAGGACCTCCCAGCACTCGACAAGATAGCCACCGAGGCTGGTGCCCTGCTTCTAGCCAACGCCCAAAAGGCTCTTGCCGAGCACCCAAACCGCAGCGAGTCGGTGGAGTCCTTGGCCTTAGGTTTTTGGGCCATGGCCCACGGATTTGCCGAACTGACCCTAAACCGCCAGTTCCCATCGGCTCGTACCAAAGACCCCGACGTGATGGCCCAGCGGATTCACGAGGTGACGGAAATTTTACTGAGTGGGTTGGTTTAGGGATTTTACGAATCTTTAAAGGGATGAAATACTTTCAACATTGTGAATGACCTTCTTTTGTCTTAAAATGAGTTTATGAAATTACATAGACCTGTCCACGAACCCATAGGGAAAAATACTATGAAAAAGAGTTGTGACTTCAAAAAAGTTTTTTCCCCTTGGCTAGTTGGTCTATCCTATGCGGTCTTTTTATCCCTTTCTTGCAAGACTATGGCTCCTTCGAAGAGTGGGATCACGGCAACAACGTCGGACTCAGGGGGCCAGCAGAAGTTGGCTCAATTAAAACAAGAGGTGTCTGATCTGGCTGATATGACAGCACAATTCTGGATCAATAACGGAATCGACCAAGAGTATGGCGGATTTTATGGTACTGTAAAAGTCGATGGAACCCCAGACAAAGAATCGCCCAAGCAGCTCTCCCAACAGGCGAGGCACCTGTGGTTTCTTTCTGCCTATGCCCGGTTGAAAAACAATCCAAAAGCAAAAAAAGAAGCGCAAAGTCTTTTTAAGTTTATATACGAAAAATTTAGGATAAAAGACGGCGAATATGCTTTGTATACGGACTTCCGAGGCGATAAACTCCCCCCAAGGGACGGTAAACTCTCACTCTATATGCATAGTTTTGTCATTTTTTCTTTTTCGGAGTATTTCAAATTAACGAAGGACCCTGTCGCTCAAAAAGAAGCTCTTGCTGTGCTTAAGAATTTTCCCCATGACGAAACCCATGGAGGTTACGACCAGTCGAAAGAAGCAAGATGGTATGCCGGGGTTAAAGAAACCAATTCCCATATGCACGCCATGGAAAGTGTGATGAACCTTTATGAAACCATGCCCGATACCCACGGAGAAAAGAAGTTTGTCTATGGTCGGTTTAAAGAACTTTTTGATATATTTATGACCAAAGTAACCCGCAACGGATTCGCCTATCACGACGCATTTGATGCCGCGTGGAATCCAACGGGTGAAGGGTGGGTCAATTACGGCCATGATTTTGAGATCATTCACCTTCTACTCAAAGCTCGAAAACTCCTAAATCCCACCGACCCAGCCACACTGGCCCACATCAAAAAACTCGCAGAACGTGCCATCAAGACTGGTTATGACTACAAGTCCGGGGGATCCTTTTACAAAGGTACCCTCGACGGGACTGTAAAGGACTCGACTAAAATTTGGTGGCCCCAATGTGAGCAACTTTTAGCACTCTACCAACTCCATAAGACTTTTCCCGAAATGGGAACTCTAGAACTCATGGAAAAAACCTTTCGGTGGATACAAAACAATCATTTGAGTCCCTCAATCCCCGGAGCCTGGTTTGCAACTGCTGGCAATCGAGGGACCCAGGAATGGAAGGATCATCTTGGCACCGAATGGTTTGCAAGCTATCACACCATGCGAGCGCTCCTAGAGATCAGCTTTTTATGAACAAATAAAGTGATCAGTAAAAAGGATCTAGTGGCATCGGGAGTCTCAGATCGTAACGCGTCTTTAATCCTGAATTATTCGTCATGATGACTTTTGCCAGTTTTTTTCAAATAAACCGAATATCTCATCAGGTAGTCTTGCAATGCCATTTTAATCACTGCAGATGTGCTAATGTTGAGGTTTTTACTAATCTCATCGAGGGCAGCATACATTTTTCGATTAAAATCGATGCTTCGCCTTACAATCTCGTTATTTAACTGGAATGCAGCTTTTTTTTCGTTATAAACATCTATTGGCTTTTTTCCTAATTTTTTTGGCAGGAATTCCGCTATATCCTCTTGTTTATCCACCATAGATGCCAGTTTCTCAGGATCAATATAATTTTTCTTTTTCAAATCTGATACCTCCTTTTTTCTTCCTTAGTCGTTTTCCAAAGAGTCACAATCCAGACAAAGATACCGTCCTCATCTTCCCTGAACTCATGAATGACCGATATGAGTACACCCCTGCTACTAAATCCAACTGCTACATACTGCTCTGGATCGTCATTTAGAAGTCCAGATCCAAAAGCATTCTTGATCGCGATCTGAGCCTGCTCAAAGGATACACCTCGCGTCTTTTCAACCAACTCGGATTTTTTTTGATCCCACTTGAACCGCAAGATTGCGCCCTTCCCCCTAAGATATGAAGAAAACTAATTGAACTTAAAGATAAAATCAAGGAAATATCATGTAACAGTTACAAAGTGTCTCTTTGTTGGTGCTGCCGATCACGCTGTAAACAGCGAGGTGATGATTTGGGCAGGGGGGTGGCCGAACAGCAATATCCCCTAATACTAACTTAGAATACTCCTTTCTGATGAGTTTGTCAGTCGACTCAGCCAGCTTCTTGATGCTGCCTGTTTAAAAACCATCTCCATTTGTTTTAAGTTGGTTGGCGACGATGGTCCATAAATTAATGATTAAAATCGAATTATCGGCTATTAAGATCAGTTCCCCCTTATCCGTAGTCTTCCAGAGGGAATAATTTCGGTTCCCGGTCCCTAAAAATTTTGCACGCCCCGTCTGCTGTAACCTTTTTTTCCAGCTATAAATCGGTTCCACTGATCCGTTGCAATCAGCACACATACAGCGCTGAGAAAAACGACTGATATAGAAGTCGCTACCGATTTGAAACATCGGGAGATTTTTAATGTCCGTCATGATAGCCCTGTCCGATTTGTTGAATTCATAAATCTTTCCTGAAAGCGCAATGGCATTATTCGCTAAAATTTTCCAATACTCTTTTGTAGAGTCTAAGATTGCTGTAGAATTGAGATCTCTTTTGTAAAGAAAAACTTGATGTATATTGTTACTACTAGGATTTTTTTTGGTAAAAATGATCTTATTTTTTGCAACGACTTCAAAGCTATAAGAAGATCTCTCCGTAAAAGCGATGGGTTGATTTCGTATCATTCTATTAGTCTTGATGTTCCAGAATTCAGGAGCCCACGACTCAATCGCTCCTATGGGTTCTATAAAGACCTCGTCCTCATTTATTTTTTTAAGACGGTATTTAAAAACTTCTCCTGAAGTTGAAGCGACCGGCTCAGCCGACTTTGTAGTGAACGCATCGGCGGCCGTATTGGAAACGACCACAAAGGAATCAGGACTCATCACGATAAGCCTGGGCCAGTCTGCTTCGGCATTTCTAAGAGCACGCCGTTTAAAGATCATAAGCGGTTTTTGGTTTGAGGTCGTCACTGAAGGCTTTGTAGGCCAAAGAAAAACCATTCCGGATTGAACCGACAAAAACATATTATCATTCAATGATGTGAAGTTAGTTACGCGCGCATTTTCCACATCATAGGTGAAAGTCTCAGAACCATTGGTCATGTCGATGCCGACTATTTTACGATCTAAACGTTGATAAACGAACTGATGACCACCAATCAAGCTCAAAGAACTAGCGGAGGTACCACCCAAAGTGCTGAAGCTACCTTTTTCTTGAGCAAACACGGCAAGGTGTTCCCACTTAGGTACCTGAAACCCTGCAGGTGATTTCTCTCGAGTGGATTCATTGCTCATTAACTTCACAAACTCAACATAGTTTCGAATCACTTCTTCATCGACCCGCCCTGAAACTAGAAGTCTCTGCTCATCTGGAGTTTGAGCCTGGTTTGATTGAAGTTCTTTTTGAAGGTTTCTTTCAATATTTTTTCTGATCTGAATTTTTCGCCATTCAGGAACTTCCTTGTCGGCGACACTGAGTAAAGCAGCTTTCAATGCAGGGTTTTTTTGGTTTAAAAACCTTACGTTTCTGATGACTTCATTGTCGGGCAAATATTTGAATATCTCGATGAGACAATCAACATTCAATTTTTCAATCGGCCCCGAACAGAGATTGGCGTCATCTACCTTGGTCTGCGATCCCACATCGCGATCCAAACGATGGCACCCTGAGTTGAACAGGCTTATAAATATAATATACTTTTTAAACATTGAAATTTCACCAATCCATGTATAAACAAAATGACCCGACGCAGGAGTCGCTGCAAAGTTTATACCAAGATCTGAGCTCTATTAGTCCAGCTAATTCCTAAGCATCTTCAGATGCTAAGTCCTTATTCTTCATATTCTTTCCTCTCTGATCATGCACTGATTGAGTTTAAAAAAAGGTTTCCCGAGGCACAAACAAAACTCATTACCTGGGAATCTGGAGCAGAATTTCTAGCGAGTTCACGGTCTTTAGAGGGGCTTTAATTTTAAAATATTCTTCCAGACCACAACTCCGCGACAAAATCAGCCCAAGGATAGACTTCGATCCCGTCCCCTAAAAGACGCTTATTTTGATCTAGGCTTACAACAATTCGTCTTCCCACACCGGGGTGATCTCTTTGATTTGAAGGAGGCCATTGATGTGGTTTTGGTTGACTTGTTGGGTTGCCTTAGCCTCGATACAGATTTCCATATCGTTAACGATAAAATCCACTTCTATTCCAGTAGATAAACGCCAATAGGTTAAATCAGCGTATAAATCTCTGTAATGATTGTAAGCTACCAGTTCATGAAAAAGCCAATTTTCAAATGCTTTACCAAAAACCTCTGATCCTGGTTCGATAGATTTTCGCTTTGCTAGGAAGTTGACCACACCAAGATCAAAGAAATAAAATTTATCGGCTCCTTGGATGCGGCGTTTTGGTTTTTTTTTGTAGAGAGGTAAAAAAGAACCGAGTAACGTATCCACCAATATCTGGTAGTATTCTTTGATTGTTTGACTTGATACGCCAACATCCCTGGCAAAAGTGGAGTAGTTGACTGGTTCGGTATCTGATAGTGCAGCTAGATTGAGAAAGTTGCCAAAAATAGGGAGGTTCCGCACCAGCCCCTCAGCTGCAACCTCTTCTTTTAAATAATCTCCCGTATAAGAAGCGAGTCTAGGCCAGACCTGATCTGCTAGATAATGTTTCGGGAGAAGTCCATGATTAAGCGCCCTCACCAAGGAAAAGTCAGCCCCTACTTCAGCGCTGACGAGTCCATGGAGCTCTTTTCGTAACGCGCGACCTCCAAGTAAATTAGCGGCACCTCTTTTTAGCTTTCGCGCACTTGAGCCACTTAATACAAAGATCAGACCCTTATTTTCGATTAACCAATGAACTTCGTCCAGTAATTGTGGGACCTTTTGTACTTCGTCAATAACGATAAGGCTGCCCGGTGTCAGATCGGCTGCAGCCTCCTCACGGAGCAAATGTGGCGATTGGGCATAGCGGGCAAAGATGTCGGACTGGAGTAGGTCGATCCAAAGTGCGTGCGGGTAGAGGCTTTTTAAAAGAGTTGACTTACCTGATTGGCGAGGACCCCACAAAAAAAACTTTGATCTGGATTTTTATCTAAAGAAATCAATCTTTTATACAAGGTTAAACCTCTACTTGAAAAATACATGTAATCTCAAACCAGTGGTAACACCAGGGTCGATTCCTTTCAATAAAAAAGGCACCTGATAAGGCACCTCCAAGGACTGGGAGCAACCTACGGCACCTTTCCTGGTCCCTCGTTGACCCGGAGCGGCACCACCTTCATGTTTGTGACGTCCACCAGGCCCTGGTCGGTGATCTTAAGATTACCGATGACTGGAAGGGCTAAGAAGGACAGCTGCAAAAAGGGTTCCTCCAGCACACATCCGGCCCGCTGGGCTAGGGATTTAAGCCGCCGTAGAGCCTCGCTGACCTGGCCGGGAGGCTCGTCGGTCATCAACCCGCCATAGGGTAGGGGGAGATGGGCTACCTCCCCTGACTCATGGACGACGACGATGCCGCCGTCCATATCTAAAAGCCTTTCCCAAGCCATAAGCATCAAGTGGTCCGAAGACCCAACAAGCAGCGCATTATGGCTGTCGTGGTTGATACTCGTGGCGATGGCCCCCCGTTTGAGTCCAAACCCATGGACCAGGCCGATCCCTCGACTTTTAGTCTTGTGGTGGCGTTCGATCACCATGATTTTGAGGATATCTTGGCTGAGGTCAGCCTCGATGGTGTGCAACGAGGTAACGACCAAGGTTTTTGTAAGGGATTTAGTGACGATCTGCTGGGGGATGACACCGATGACCCGCACTTGGACAGGGGATCCTGGGGCGTCTTGGTCTGACGTAGGGATCCTTAAAAAATCCTTTAGGGACTCCCCGCGAAATTGGGTATGGATATTGAGGTTGGTTTGGGCTGAAGGTGGCTTTGGTACCGGGACAAGAGGAGCTGCCGAGGATTTTGGCTGTATCCATTGGCCGCCTTTAAGGACCTTTTGGATCTGGATCCCAGACGTCCAATCGGGTTCGCCTTTTGTGGTGATCTTTGGCGCGACACAAACCAGGTCGGCCCGGTATCCAGGGGCTAAGGCCCCCCGGTCCAGGAGTTGGTACATCCGCGCAGCTCCATAACTGGCTGCGCGAAACACCGCAGCGGGTCCATGGCCCCCCATGAGGGCGAGGTTTATGATCCGGTCGATGTGACCTTCCGTTTCGATATCGAGAGGGTTGCGGTCGTCGCTGCAAAAACCCAGCACCGCAGAAGAGTAATCCGAAAGGAGGGGCAGCAGCGTCGACGCATTTTTTGCACAGGACCCCTCTCGCAAGAGAACATGGATTCCCTTAGAAAGCTTTTCCTGGGCCTCCCCAAGAGTTGTCGACTCATGGCAGGTGTGGATCCCGGCAACGCCGTAGGCGTTGAGGTCTTTTCCCGAGAGCCCCGGACAGTGTCCATCCCGGGGTAGGGCGGCAAAGTCTTCGAGTTTGGTAAGGACATCTGGGTCGCCTCCGAGGAGCCCCGGGTAGTTCATCATTTCGGCAAGACCGAGGACCCGGGGATGGTCCCTAAAACCACGAAGGTCCTGTGCCCTAAGGTCAGCACCACTGGTCTCAAGCCCTAGGCTTTGGCTTGTGGAGGGAACGCAGCTTGGGGCCATGATAAAAATACTGAGCAGGATTTCGGGGCCTGGTTCGCTCTGGTCCAGAGCCCACTGGATGCCTTGGACTCCCCAGACGTTGGCGATCTCGTGGGGATCCCAGATCACCGTGGTGGTGCCCCGCGGGAGGACTGTTTCAGAAAACCGCCTGGGGGTCATCAGACTGCTCTCGATATGCACGTGGGAGTCGATAAACCCTGGCACCACCCAGAATCCCGAACCATCGACCACCTGTTTACCCACGTAGGACTCACCCACCCCGACGATGGTGCCTGCAGCGATGGCGAGATCCCCCTTTTGCCATTTTCCTTGGAACACATCGAGCCACTGGGATCCTTTGATCACCAGATCACAGGGTTCCAATCCCCGTGCGTAGCGGATCATGGAACCGAGGGCCAGGGGGTCATACTGGGATTTTTGGTAGGGTCGTGGCGTGTTGGGGAGGTGCTTGGGTGACATGTTGTCCTCAATGTAAATGAGTAGCAAAGGAAAAGGGTTTTTAGAGACTCAGCCTAGGAAACGCCGCCAGTCCGTAGAGAGGGTAGTCATCATAGGGAGGATTTCTGGCAAATACCCCGGCGCTTACACGGCAGGCGACCGGCTGTTCGAAACGCTTAAGATATTCCCCTAAGCTTTTTGAGCGCAACTGGATTCCTGCCTTTACTTCCAGGGGAAAAATGTGACCCCCAGCTTCCACGACAAAGTCAACCTCAGCTTGGTTACCGCTAGCCCAATAGTAAAGGGGCTGGGGGTACTTCCAAAGCAGCTCTTGCGCCACGAAGTTCTCCGTAAATGCGCCGCGAAACTCCAGGAGGAGTTGGTTTCCCTGCAAAAACGCCACGGGATCCAATGAGGCCATTGCTGCTAGCAGACCACAATCGAGTAGAAACACCTTAAAATGCTCATGATCAGCATAGCTTGCGAGGGGCAGTTTTGCTGTCTGAAGGTTACAGCATTTGATCAACAGCCCCGCATCGATGAGCCACTGTACGGCATCTTCGTGTGACCGAGCACGAGCGCCTTTGCCCACATCGGCATACTTAAATTTGCGGTTTTCTCGCGATAATTGCGGGAGAATACTTTGCCACACTTGGTAGAGTTTCGGGATGAGCGGCGCTGGGGCGTGTTTAGCCATGTCCAGTTCATAGGCCCGAAGGATTGCCTGTTGGCTACGTCGTACCTCTTCCCAATTCTGTGTGCTGCAGTAGAGGGCCACGGCCTCGGGCATCCCTCCAGTGAGCATATAGATCTTAAGATAACCCAACAGTCTCTCGTGAAGTGACTCCGGCAGCCGATCCCAGTCAGCCTTAGCCGCAATATGGGTCGCTAGATCTGAAGCATTAATAGCGTCGAGAAACTCAGCAAAGGACAGTGGGTGAACCTCCATAAAGTCGACTTTGCCTACTGGAAAGCCGATTCCTTGCTTTATTTTGACTCCGAGCAGGGAGCCTGCGGCAGCAACGTGATACTCCGGCGCAGTTTCGCAAAAATACTTGAGCGACGTGAGCGCCTCTGGAGCTTCTTGAAGTTCGTCAAAGACCAGCAGTGTCTTCCCGGGTTCGATAACCATCCTGAGCTCGAGGCCTACTGCCTTTACAACGTCGGAGGGTTCTAGGGAGGCGCGAAAGAGATCTCGGGCAAGGGGTCTTTCCTCAAAATTAAGGTAGGCAAGATTTGCATAGTGGTCTCTGGCAAAGGTCTTGAGGGATGCGGTCTTTCCTACTTGGCGGGCACCGAGCAGGATAAGGGGTTTGCGTGTCGGGCGCATTTGCCACCGCTTCAGGTCCAAATTAAGTTTTCGTTTTAAATACATAGTCACCTGGTGCAGATAATGTGCTCGGCTGCCATATTCTCATATGAGATTTTGGCATGTCTGCCACTTTTTTTCAATGTTTATAAAATCAATGGGTTGACGCTGCGACCAAAAGTGGCCGAAATTGAAAGTCGTCCGACAGATTCACGAGGTGACGGAAATCTTGAATTCGGGACAATCAAATAACTCATTGTCGAGATCACCAGATAGCTGCGTCCATGAAACAGGTCGGGTTTTTAGCAAAATTCCTCAGAAACAGGTCGGGTTTTTGGAAATTTTTGACAAAAACAGGTGTCATTTTTGGCTTAGTAATTTTATAATATGAATTATCCTGATGAGTTAAGGTAGGAGGTGCCGTGTTTCATCGATTTGCCGAAAAAGCGCTCTGGGAATGGTACCAGTCAAGTCATCGAAAACCCCTTGTGATCCGCGGAGCCCGTCAGGTTGGTAAAACCTATCTGGTGCGAAGGTTTTGTATGCTACATCAAATCGATTTGGTTGAGATTAACCTCGAAGAAAAGAAGGTGAGCGAGTTTGAGCGAGAGACCTTTGATCTGACTCGTTGTATCAACGAGATCATAGCGTTAACCGGAAAAAGACTTACGGAAAGATCGCTTATATTTATTGACGAAATTCAGGAAAGCACCAAAGCCTACAGTCGATTGCGTTACTTTAAAGAACAAAGGTCCGATATCCCGGTCATCGCTGCGGGTAGTCTCCTGGAGGTACGCCTCAAAGAAACCAAGCAAAAAATACCCGTCGGTCGCGTCGATTTCTTTTTTTTAGGACCACTGACCTTTACTGAGTTTCTGCTGGCTTCCGGTCTTGGGGTGCTTGTGGACCACCTGTCTCACGGGGTGTTAAAAGAAAGCACAAACCCCATCAGCAGCTCTGTTCACGAACTCCTTACGCGGCATCTCTTGGATTATCTTTTTGTCGGGGGCATGCCCGAGGTCGTCCAACAATTTCTTGAGCATCAAGGGGATTATCTAGCGGCGCGAAAGACCCAACAACAGATTGTGAATGCCTACCTAGAAGATGTCGATCGTTATGCAGAAGGTAAAGTCGCTGAGGTGATCAGGGATGTCTTAGATCGTATCCCCTTCGAAATCGGTAACAAAATAATCTATAGCAGAAGTTTCCACAAAAATAACCGCATTTTTGACGTAACTTACGAAGCTTTATCGATATTTTGCGTCCTTCGATCCTCCGCTGGCTTTTTTCTCGAGTTTGTTTCTGAATTACGCCTTCGAAAGGCTTCCAAATACGT
>JBGSUI010000262.1:0-6730 GCA_041736175.1 Oligoflexales bacterium
GATAACCCAAATCGAATGCGTTGAACACGGAGTTTCCAGGCATGACACTGAACTGACGGAAAAAGCGGTGAGAGTATTGAAGGGGTTAGTGGCAAACCTAACATCAAAAATACACATAACCAAGGGACCTGGTCAGATAAAACTATCATCTCCTTCTCCTGAAGAAAAGGATGCCGCGGTTGAAAATGATGATCTATGAATCGAATTAAAACGCCAGTTTCAGGGGGGGAATACGGGCCGATCAATTCACAAGCTCCAGTTGGATGGATCTTATTAAAAAATTTTCTGCATCGTCGATATACCAGGGCGGTTCATACAAAAGAAGCATATGCACTTCGTGGACTGATTCTCCAATAGAAGAAAAAAAGGTATTGATGGCCCTATCATCAGGGTCCCTCCTCGCTAAGCCATTATCAGCACAAATGACTAGCTCGGGTAGTCCTTCTTTTGGTCAAGACTGCTAAACTAGGGACTCCCCGGCCCAGGAGCAACCACCTTATTAAAAAAGCTCATCTGCCCAGAGCTTTTTTAAAAAAGTTTGCCAGTGATAGCATTGAATGCCGTCGACGACACGATCAAGGGGGTCTTGAGATACGCAAATGAGCAGCGGAAACACTCCCTCTTCAGCTATAGCTTTCAGACCCCGCAAATCTCGGTGGCTAACTTTCGTGCTAGCTTTTACCTCGATAGCGACAGCATCGCCGATTAGGAAGTCAACTTCTTGGCCATTGATTGACCGCCAATAACACAGATCTTTCCTCAGACGCCGATAAGACACATAGGCGCGCAACTCCATGGCAATCCATTGTTCGAAACTTTTACCAAAAAGGTCCGAATTCCTGTCCAGGGCCTCTGTCCCCGCTAGGGTGTGTGTCACGCCGGTGTCAAAAAGATAAAACTTGGCTGTTTGAATTGCTTTTCGCTTCTTTGAGCCTAGCCAAGGTTCGATCATAAATCCAATGAAGGTGTCCTCAAGAATCGAAAAATACTCTCGCACAGTTGAAGCGGAGACAGCACAGTCGCTGCCTACTGCGCTGAAGTTAATCATGTGGCTGTTTGATAAAGCTGCTACCTTAAGAAAACGCGAAAACTGCGGGATTTTTCGCACCAGTCCCTCGGCCTGTATCTCTTCACGTAAATAGGTCTGGACATAAGCTGAAAGTTCTTCCAGAGGATACTCGCTAAAGTAGACTTGTGGTAGCGCACCGTAGCGCAGCAATCGCATGAGGTCAAATTGGGGGATTTCTGCATAGACGAGAGGGAACAGCTGGGCTTCCCAAGCTCGGCCAGCGAGCAAATTTGCAGCTCCAGCCCGAAGCTTGCGGGCGCTGCTGCCCGTCATTAAAAACCGCCGTTGCCTTTTTTCAATCAGGCGATGAATTTGGTCGAGCAGCGCTGGCACCTTTTGGATTTCATCTATGAAAACTATTTTATCCGCCGCATCTGGAAAGCCGATCATCTGTTCAAGCATCGATGGATCGGCTGCCAACCGCAAAAAAGTCGCGCCGTCGAGAAGATCGATAAACAGGGCCTCGCCAGCCAGTTGGGCACCTGCTAGCGTACTCTTACCCGTCGACCTAGGACCAAATAGGAAAAATGATTTTTTCTTCAATAGATCTGGTAGGTTAATGATCCTAGAAACTTCCAATGATCAGCGCCTCTCCTGCTGTAAAAATCCAATGTACAGCAACTGTAGCACTGCTAGGAGGATAAAATCAAGATCCCTTAATCGGGAAGGCCATCTATTAATCTTTAATCGCAATAAAAAAATCCCGTTGAGCAAAAAAATCTACCGAGAAGAGCATTCCTATGAGGGTTGCCAGATCACAGTGTGGGGGATGTGAGCAGCAATCGGCTGCTAAAATTTTCGCACTCATTGAGCAATCCAAAAGCCCACTCAAGCGACTTCAGGGCGTGGGAGGTCGCCTGTATTAAGCCAATAACTGGCATGACCCACAGCATTGTTCATTCTGCCTTCAAAATCAAAGATGATCTTCGGGAGCTTATCTTTCAGACAATAGCTTTCAGTGTAGGGAAGGCATCCATTCGTTTTTTTCCACTTTGTAATTGTGGACCGATCAACCTTGATAAGATCTGCGATCTTTGCCATGCTCATGTTAGCTGTATTCGCCAGATGTTCCAGCTCCGCAAAAGTAAGAACTTGCTCCTTGTCTGCAAGAATCATAGCAGCAACGGATTTCATCATCGCCTGAATTTTTTCAAAAGACAGGCCCCATTTACCGATGGGATTCAATTCCAGGGCGACATTGCGAAATACAAAGATCTTATCGCCAACTTTAATCTTGTATTCTTTCAAGGTTTTTAGTTTATTTGCACTCATGATATCCCCTTTTTTTACGCATACATTCAATCGCTTCCTCCCTTGTCCGCAGTGATCTTCCAGGGTTTGGGTTTTCTCCGTCATAGTAGCAACAAACTTCCGCCGCTATAAAAGTCCTGTAGCTGATCTTGTCTGGAACACACTTTCTTTTACTGTAATACAGCTGAAAAACCATATACTGCCCGAAATCCTCGTAATCTTCCTTCTTCCAAGCAACAAGATAGCAGACATCAAATTCGCCATTTCTCTCAAAGTACCGAAATCCTAATGGTTCGCCCACAGCGAGGATTCTGCCCAGTGCCTGGGATCCCCTCTCATAACGTCCGCCTCGATCGTCGTCCAAGTCTGCCAGATCACAGTGTAGGGAATGTGAGGTCGGATTGGTGCTTTTTTTGAAAATCCCATCATTTTCTCGATTTTAAAGATTGGGTTTTGTTTCAAGATAAAGCCAAGAAATGCTTATATTATTTCCTAAAATTAATGAGTGACTAAAGATTTGTTTGGGAGTGCCGAAGGAGGTGTTGAATGCACTATCGCATTAGAGGCAGTCAGCGAATTTAGATGTATTCAAAAATATTACCTTGACGTGAAGGCCAACAATGCGAGCCAAAAAAACACAGACAACGAAGAAGGTGAACCAAAACCACAACAGTAAATTGTACCCAATTTCATGTTTAGGATTTTTGCTGGGGTTTAACATGGCCTTGGTGTTGAATCCGCCCCAAGCTTTAGCTCTAGAAATAGGCTATTCGGGACGCCTTCAGGAAGAAAGCGGTAAGTCAATCGAAGGTCCTCTCGATTTCACCGTTAAGTTTTACAATGATCTAAGCGGAGGGGATACTGTCGGGCCCGTTCTAAACCTTTCCAACACCGAATTAAGAGACGGTGTTTTTCAGTTGAGCTTAAACTTCGATAATGGTCAACTGTCGTCCATCTTTGGCGATGGATCGAAATCTGCCTTTGTGGAAGTCACAGCCGGTGGCAAGGTCTATCCTCGCCAACGTTTGATTGCTGTACCTTTAGCATTGAGGGTGCCCGTTGATACGAATACCTTAAACTATACAAATGACGGCAAGCTGACGGTCGAGTATGTAGATATCAGCAAAATTACAGGAATCACAGCGGCATTGGCAGCTAAGGCAGATGCTTCTGTAGTGACCAAGATGACCAATAACCTTTCTGATTTGTCGGACAAGTCGGTAGCGAGGAACCACTTGGGTTTAGGCACCCTGGCAACAGCAAGCTCTGTAACGTCGTCAATGATTGCAAACAACACGATTGTCGACTCCAATATCAGTAGTTCAGCAGCCATCGCCGATACAAAACTTGCTGCGATCACCACGGCTGGCAAAGTGTCTGGCTCTGCAATTACCTCAGGTACCATCGGTGGTACCACAGCGATAAACAGCTCTGGTGCTATCACCACCTCGGGAGCTGTCACGGTTGCGGGTACGATCACTGGTACTGGAAATGTGGTGGTTAACGGGACTGGGACTGCTACGACGGCATTGCGCTTTAATGATATCGACAATACCAACTATGTTGGTTTTAAAGCTCCTGATACACTGGCTGGTGACCGGATATGGACGCTGCCATCTGCCGACGGCTCCAGTGGCCAAGCGTTGACCACCAACGGCACCGGAGCCCTCGCATGGAGTACCCTAGGAGGTGGGGGATCTCTGACTCTTTCCAGTAAAAGTTCTGACTACACGGTCGTGACGGGAGACGTCGGAAAATACTTTATGGTGAAAGGCGAACTGACAACCCTCACCTTACCGACAGCAGCCTCTGTAGGGTCGGGATTTTCCATTACCGTCAAGTCCAATGGTGGCTGGGCCGTTGTGACGCGTTCTGGATCAGACATGATCGAAGGGGCTGCCACCGCTCTGGCCTTGCCGACGCAATCGGTGGCCCAATTGGTGACCGATGGAACAGCGTGGTATCTTGTTTATTCCCTGGGCACTTATTATCGAGGGACCCCTGTGTCTTGTGGCGCTGACTGCTACGCCAATGGCTCTGCTATGAGTGCAGGGCTGGCTTATACCGCTACGGGTAAGACCGTCGCTTTAAGCAATGGTGTATGGGTACAGGCAAATGGCACCAATGTACTTCGAGTGGACGGGTCCGACAACTGGCACCTAGCCTTAAACGGTGACGGACGGACTTTTAGTGCCTCTAATCTAAATAAGACGACAGCAAATCTCGGTGGTCGCGTATGTCCCGTCAATGTGTACGTAGATGATGGGGATAGAGCGGCCATAGGTCGGTGTGTTTATTATGACAGTGGTACTCCATCCACAATTTTGGGCGCAGTGACAGAGCAGACCAGTGCTTTTCAGATAGGCCCTTGGAATACGGCAGCAGGGGGGAATGGCACCAGTGCTTCTTGGTATGAGGGTAATTTTAAGATTTGCGCTGACAAAGGTATGCGTCTGCCACTTCTCTATGAAACTACGGCATCCGATCCAGGTGTCAATAAGCCTGCCGATCCAGCCTCTCCGAGCTGGTCCAACGGGACGACTGGTGTCCCTTCTTACGGAAATGCGACATGGACGTCATCCGCTTCCTCGGATGATCCCAACTATTACTGGATATGGATTGGGACTTCTACCAGCGTCACCTGGTCCTCCTTCTTATCCTACTCACTCCGTTGCGTTGTTCCGTAGTTGGTCGGCGAACCTTATAAATCTGGTGTAATGCAAGATCTAAGTTTATCTGCTGGAAAATCCTGTAAAGCGGTGTTGTATTTCGGGTCTCGTGACCAATGTTTAGACGGCATGAGTTATAAAAAAACAGTGGTAACGGATGGCTTCTAATGGCATAGGTTTTGCACCAACTTTAAGCTAAACGAAACGCATTTCTCTAATCTTACACAAAGGGATAAAACCCATGTTAAAAACGCTCGCCATACTCTTTCTTTCCCTATCGATCGCTGCTTGCTTTCGAGTGTTAGACAAATCTTCCTCCTCAAACTTAAACAACAATGGAAATATAACTGATAAAAAGACCTTCCCCAACGTTGTCCAAATTCAACGTGTCGAAGACGCATCTGGTAGTATGTATGAATCCGTGTGCACAGGAGTTTTTATGGGGACTTATGTTTTAACAGCAGCTCATTGCGTCCTAAAAAACTCAGCTTCAGGCGACCTTAAAAACACCTATGCTCCAGATCAATTTAGTTTGGTTCTCAATGGCGATGACTATGAGATCGAGCCTATAAGATTCGAGATCCATCCAGATATAAAGGTCGATCCAATGGGGGTGGTAAAATATCCAGATTTAGCCAAACTACACCTACCAGCAAAATCTTGGACCAAGGTCACTCCCGCTCGAATTGCCAATAAGCCTCCGGAGCAAAATGACCTAATTAACATCGTGGGATTCGGGAGTCTAAGCTACAACAAGATAAATTGGGCAGGAGATTTCCGTTCGGGCAAAAACAAAGTCGCCACTAGCGATTATAAATGGATAGTCACTTTAGGAATGTTAGAAGAAAATCCAAAAAATAACCATACAGCATCATTTTATGGAGATTCTGGCGCTCCACTTTTCAATACAAACAATGAAGTGATTGGTATCTTGCTTGCTAGTGGAAAAACTGATCCTCGAAAACCTGATTTATATGGCAGAAATATTGCAAATATATACACAAACATCGTAACACCGAAAATTCGAAATTGGATTTCTTGCCATTAAGCTCACAAGAATCCTGCCAGACCACAGTGCGGGGGATGTGAGGTCGGATTGGTGCTTTTTTTGAAAAAGCCATCATTTTCTCGATTTTAAAGATTGGGTTTTGTTTCAAGATAAAGCCAAGAAATGCTTATATTATTTCCGAAAATTAATGAGTGACTAAAGATTTACTTGGGAGTGCCGAAGGAGGTGTTGAATGCACTATCGCATTAGAGGCAGTCAGCGAATTTAGATGTATTCAAAAATATTACCTTGACGTGAAGGCCAACAATGCGAGCCCAAAAAACACCGACAACGAAGAAGTTGAACCAAAACCACAATAGTAAATTGTACCCAATTTCATGTTTAGGATTTTTGCTGGGGTTTAACATGGCTTTGGTGTTGAATCCGCCCCAAGCTTTAGCTCTAGAAATAGGCTATTCGGGACGCCTTCAGGAAGAAAGCGGTAAGTCAATCGAAGGTCCTCTCGATTTTACCGTTAAGTTTTACAATGATCCAAGCGGAGGTGATACTGTTGGGCCCGTGCTAAACCTTTCTAACACCGAATTAAGAGACGGTGTTTTTCAGTTGAGCTTAAACTTCGATAATGGTCAACTGTCGTCCATCTTTGGCGATGGATCGAAATCTGCCTTTGTGGAAGTCACAGCCGGTGGCAAGGTGTACCCTCGCCAACGCTTGATTGCTGTACCTCTAGCA
>JBGSUI010000001.1:0-17892 GCA_041736175.1 Oligoflexales bacterium
CCTTGCGGTTACCCAGGTAAAGGTCACCTTGGCAATGTTATAAAACCGTTTTAAATGCAAAGAGCACTGGCTTAACCCCTTAAACCTGTTTAACCCTTTGCCGCAGAGCCTGGGACTGGTGAAGCATCCCAAGGTGCCTATGTATTGGTTTCTAACGTAGCTCAAAAAGTATTTCTCCTTTCTAACAGAGCTTTTCTTGCTTAGCCGGGTCAACATAAGAGCTTGTCGGAATCTCTTCCAGCAAGCTCCGCCCCTTTGGGGCGGGGTAGTTGACTGAGTCTTCGTAAGCGGAGACCTTTTTCTGTGGTGAGATCTTCCATTGAGCGGTTCGCCCAATCACTGACAGCCCTTTCCGAAACGCCAAGCATGGCAGCAGCTAATTGGGTCCTTGTGAGTCCTACCTGTTTTAACAGGGCTTCTATAGATTCTTTGGCTTTAATGGTGTTCATCCTACGCTGTCTTCATAAACAATTTTTTCCGAACTCTTAATCAATGACTTTTACCCTAACTACAACATCAATGGCGAGTAGATCGCCGTTATCCGAAAAATCCGCCGTTGTGTAGCCAAAAATCTTCCACCATGAATGTCCATCAATTGGTTTATCTTCGCTGCACTTGGCATTCCAAATAAATTTTGCACATCCTATCCACTGGCTTAAGACACATTTTTTTGTGTACTGTTGGAATTGCTCTGAGTTTAATTCCCATTAACATTTTGGCGTGACTCCTACCTGGGTAGTAACGTACACAGTGGGATAAAACTAGTCAAGAGTATGGTTAAAGAAATTTTAATGGGTACCGGAATGATGGACTAGTTCTTGAAAGCATACATAAATACTGGCCTCGACCCCACTTTTGGCTTTATATGCGGAATCATGGTCAGGATGTATTGAGATGAAGATCATCCACAGATCCCGTCTATAAACCCTTGCTCGCAGCTTTTGAGTTATGCGAATGCTTGCAACCCGTATCCCGGATTTAGTTCTTTGATCAAGAGGCTCAAAATTAAGTCCTCACTTTTGGCCAGGTGATTTGGACGAAGTTCGGTAAATATCGTCCCAAGTCATTTTCTGAATTTCCTCAATCGTTACCAGCACCCTTTCCTGGTCCTCGGCGCCGAGCTCCTCAAGTCCGGCCATAAAGCCAGAAAACCCGACATCGACCTGCACCTTTAGATGCTGGGTTGAGGCGGGAGGTACCTCCCCGTTGGAAGGCTTCTTATTTTTTGTCACGATTGGCCTTCAGATTTGTCCGCAACTCTCCAAATCCGGTCTTGGGCAAATTTAATTCTATAGTGACTTGGCGTTAACAAGCCAAGGCCAACAGCGTCATGTTGTGTTTCTAAAGTTTGGCTTGCACAACAAGCGTAAGCTCAGCTATGACTCTCCCTCTCGATGAGAGTGATGTGTGGTTTACCCGTAAAAGTTAAAGGTGGAATGAGAATGAAGGCACTGCAATTTAAAGACTTTCGTGAAGGTGATGCCTGGCTGGTCCTACGTTTGGACGCCCAGGTGCAAGACAAATCTGTCGATGTGTACATGACTATGGACCTGCCGAACGGTATGATCCTGGCATTTCAGACAATCGATTCAGACGTGGCCGAAGAACGGCATGGGAAGAGGCTGCTCGAAGAGTCATTTGCCCGCAAGGGGCAGTGGCCAAAGCGGATCCTCCTCGCAAAGGGCGACCCAGTCGAGAGCGTGCTACGAACTCATGCTGCGCCATATAACGTGCAGATTGAGTGCGTTCCCCAGTCGCAGCTCGAAGAGTTGATTGCCCCTGTGAAAAAATCCTATGGCCAGCGCGCCTTTTCGCCTTCATCGATACCTTACGCGTTAGGTGATGAGTTCGACGAAATGGACCAAGAATGTGCCAAGCAGTTGATTCCAGACACCTACGATCCCTGCTGGTGCGCTTCCGGAAAAAAGTTCAAGTTCTGCTGCAAACCTATCTTTAAAGACATTGTCTGCGCCATGGCCTACGCAGAGGAAGGTCGCAAAGACGAGGCTCTAAAGCACATTGCCGAGGCAAAGAGAATTGTCGGCGAGACAGCAGAAGTCCTTTGCCGCGAGGCCACCGTTTGGGCACGCTTCGACAAGGTCACGTCAGCCGCTATCCTCGAACGCGCCCTTACCGTAAACCCGGCCCACCCTCGCGCTAATTATATTCGCGGCATCGATCTCAAAACAAAAGGGGATTTTGCCGGAGCCATCGAGGCGTACAGCCGGGCCATTGCCAGCTACCCAAAAACCGATCGCTACCATCTCAACGAAACATACAACAATCTGGGTAATGCCTACTTTGAATCCGGTGAGCCCCTAAAGGCGAAGGCGGCCTGGGAGCACGCTCTGATCCTCATGCCGTCCGACAAGATCGTCAGGCGTAACTTAATCGAGTGTGTTTACGAGAATCCGACGTTATCAGCTGCGGAGCGTGCGATAAGTCCATTTGTTGAAAAGTTTTTCAACAAGAAGTTTGTTTAACGAGTACTGCTAATCTATCGTGGAAGAGGGGATGACTCATGGCCTATGTGCGACAACGCGGAAATCAATTGGCAATCGTTCACGGTGAGCGGGACCAAGACGGCAAGGTGCAGCAACAGGTGCTGTTCACGGTCTTTTCCAAAGCCGAAGCTTTAAAGATTCTGGAAGGAGCCAACGCCAACGGCGGTCTGTTCCGAAATATGCTCGAAGATAAATTTCCGAATATCAGGTTCAATTGGGCGGCGATTTACGCAGGTATCAGCGGTGGATTGAATCTGCTACCTGAACTCCATTCCAACCGCGAAACCCGTTTGACTGCGTCCTTTCGCAAAAACCTCGTCGGGTTTGCCCGTGAACTCATGCTGGCTGATCCACAGAATTTGATCGCGTCGGCGGACCTTATCAAAGAGCACGAGCACGAACTCCAGTATTTAAAGGAGCTCCTAGAATTTCGCCTTAGGTTTAAGGATACCAAAGAGACCGAGTACAACCGTGATAATCCCTTCTACTGGCGATTTTTCTTCCAGGGCACTGATGCGCCACCGGGTGAAGAAGAAAAGGCCGAAGCCCTTTACTACCGAGGTGAGTACGACAAAGCCGCGACCATCTTTCGCATGCTCCTTGAATGTTTTGAAGACTATGCAGATGGTCATAATTACCTTGGTCTCATCGCGCTCGCGCAGAACCGCTTGGACGAAGCGATGCTCCACTTTCAAAAGACTATGGAAATCGGCCGTCGCAAATTTCCAAAAAAGATCGCCAAAAAGCGCTATTGGCGGGACCATGCAACCCGGCCCTATATGCGCGGGATGAGAAATTCAATCATTACACTTTGCCGTAGCGGCAAGCCGAGCGAAGCCTTAGCTTGGTGTGACCGCCTCGAAAACGAATGCGGCGATGAGATGGGCGCTGCCTGCTTACGGGTCTCCCCTTACATTGAACTCGGACGCTGGGAGGAGGCTCTTGGTGCCGCATGTCATGTTCGTGAGATCCACCCGATTAATCACTTGATGGCAGCCATTTCCCTCTTTGAACTTGGACAACCGCTGGAAGCGATGACAGCTTTTGTCCGCGGCGCAATGCATCATCCAAGGACTGCGCGTATGCTTTTGGGCATTCCTATTGCCAAACAGTTACAAGTACGCTGCTCGACGCAAGTCAAGGACCATAATGCCGGTGTGGGTTTGATTCGCTCTTTGCCGACGTTTTTAAAAGGAAAGGCACGTGGTTCACGCCGCTTCTTTGCGGACGTCCTACGCCTCCCTGCGATGGAGTGTCTATTGCGAGAGATTGAAGATGCCGTCGAAGCCATGGGTGAGGCCAAGGACGACGGCTATAGGGCAGCGTTTAACCGAGTGACGATGATGCAAAGCGAAGCTTTTGCTTGCAAAAAGGCACCGCAGATCCTGTCACTTGCGACAACGGCAACAGCTGGGGCTGGGGGGCAAAGATTTCCCAGCCTTCCCTTGACCGAAAGCTGCGGTGACGCCGATAGCTAATTGATAGATTTCCTGCATCGTCGGTACCGCCAAGCCTATCCGGCTCGTTCAGCCAAATCGCTAACGAAGATTTTGGCAAAGTAAAAATTTTTGAGTGGGACGAGACGCTCGCGACGCTCAATCTGCTCTAAGGGAGACCATACTGAAGCCGGAAAGCTATATTACTCTAGTAAAGACACCTTCTTGCTCAAAGCTGTCGACCAGATCACGGACCTGACCAAGTTAAATCTCGAAGTCCAAGCGAAATTAATGAAACCACCAAGGGATTTCAAGATTTGTGGGGTGCACCGCAGGGGTATCCTCTAAATCATTAGTGTTTACTATTTGGTCAGCCAGTTTTACCAGAGGCACTCTAGGCCAGGCCTGATCTGCAGCCATCAGCCCATACAAATAGTAGATCCCTTTTGTGAGGCGGCATTCCTCGGCCAAAGGGGTTTTTTCAGTTTGCTCCCTTTGCTCCACTTGCTCCATTTCCAAGCAGACTTCCAGACTGACGTCCGAGACGTTGACTTCCAACCCGTAGCGCATAAGTCTTCCACCGTCGACCATACCCAGACGCTGGTAAGGGGTCTCTTGTAAATCATAGAGAGCATGTCCTAAAAAATGGTTTGGTTGGTTTTTGATCCCTAAAATCTGGGCCACCGTGGGCGCATAGTCGAGGGACGTCATTGGAAGCGAGATTCTGGTGCCTTGTTTGGATCCTGGCATTTTGATGATCAAAGGGATGCGATCAAACGGAATTTTAAGATAATCACTGCCTGCTAGCGCGCCAAATTCAACGCTAGGGGGATGGGCGTGGTCTGCTGTGAGGATGATGATCGTATTGTTGGCAAACTCTGATTGTTGGAACCACTCCATAAAGATCCCAAATTGGGTATCGAAATTATGAAAGGTGTTAAGGGTACGATTTTTACCATCTCTGTAGACTTTGCCTTTTGCCGTGACATCCATTCCAGCATGGGTTTCTATGGTCGATATAGCCATATAAAAGGGAGGCAAAGTTTGGTTTAAGTCCCCCTTGTCATGGGTAAGCTGCCTTTGTCTTTCCATAAGTAGCCCCTTGAGGGCGCCAAACATCTGCCGATCTGAGTTTCCATAGGCTCCTTGTTCGGGAGTCTCTCCTAAGTATTTTTGCGAGAGTTCTTCGTAAAACAGTGGATTTTGGATCCCAAAATCAAGCATCTGCTCTCTAAAAAAAGTTTCGCGGGGATGGGAATATCCCAGATAGTAAGTCTCGTAGCCTTCTTGATTGAGAAGCTGGGGCAGACAAAAAAGCATAGGCAAGCTCAATTTCGATTTGGCTTTGGCCCAGTCCGTATGGGAAAAATTAGGGAAAATTGAACACAGGGTGCCCGTAAGAGCTGGGATGGTGGGGAAGGCATGGTTGATATATCCATCCACCACTAAAGACTCCTCCCCAAAGCGGTCGATATGGGGTGTGAGCTGGTTGTAGGTGCCCCCATAGACTCCCATGAGACGCGCGGAAAGGCTTTCTGCAAAAATAGTGATCACATTGTAGCTGTGACGCTCGGGGAGTTGGATGCGGTAGATTTCGGGTTTTATAAGCGGAAAGGAACTCGAATCTTGAAAGGACCCCGAATCCCCAGGGAAGGGAAGACCGTAAGCTTTTAAAGTCTCCAGGTCATCTTTGTTAAGGACGATAGACTGAGTCCGTGGGGACCGGATTGATTCGCCGCGAAAATACCGATCTAAAGTCTGAATAAAAGCCTCTGTCGGTGGAGATTTTTGGGCCGGAAACTCCCATTTAAGGTCGCGCATGATTCTAAGGTGATAACTTTGCATCACTACCAAACCGAAAATCCCTATAAACAGCGACTGGAGCCCCACAGACTTAAGGGGCCGACGTCCAAGATGGGGAAGGTCCCTTTTAATGAGCCAAAAAAGGGAAACAACAAACCACGGCAAACCCACAGTGAGCAAAGCGGATCCCAAGACAAATGGAGTCAACAAAAGCCCCACCTGAGAAGACACCTGAAGTGCGTCCAAGGTTACAAAGTCATTGGAAAAATACAGAGCCATAAATTGTATATAAAGACAGGTCAGATGGAACCCAAAAAGCAGCGACGCTAAACCCCTCGTCACAAGATGCTTGCCCATCAAAAGATTGATAAAAAAAAGGGACAAAACAACTTCGAGGAGGGTAAAGTGAAAGGCAAAGGGGCCGGTAAAAACCCTTGTCCATATGGACTGGTCTCGGTAGAGAGTGGCAAACTGAAAAGCTGTTACTATTATCGCTGCCACCATGGGCGGCAAAAAAAACCAACCCAACCACCTCCAAAAATCTTGATGCGGTGACTTTTTCATCACTTGGATACCTCCCTCCGGAAACATGCATTTCCATAGGAGGCTGCAAAAACCGTGCGTGATGGTCGGAGATTGCAAATGGGGAAAAGACTATTTTTTCCAATAGACTACAAATATTTCGTGAGTCACAGAATCGACTATGGTTTAGCCACGAGTCCAATCTTTTCTCCTAGGTCCTTGGCGGCGGCGCTGCTGCCCCCTCGGGCGGTGGTTGTGATATGCTAAAACCAGGTACATGTAAACAGTCACTTTTGCGAGGCTCCAATGAAAAAACTAGTGGTGCTTTCACTCCTTCTTTTTAGCTGTTCTCTCTATGGTAAGACACCGGGACCAGTGCAGTTTGGGATTGGCACACACCACTGGATACAGCACGGTGTGATAGAAACAACACGCGCACTCGATTTGGCAATCCAGGGTCAAGGATTTTTTGTCCTCAAGGGTTCGAATGGATCAACGTATATCACTAGAGATGGTAGCTTTTCCCTAGATGCAGAGGGCTATATTGTTTATCGGAACACAGATCTCCGCCTGATGTCTACAAAACTAAGCCCCATACAGATCTCCGCTTTTGTAGAAAAGGAAAACGGGATTTATATTAAAACATACAAGTTTAGTAGCGATGGCAAGATAACTATACTTTACAAGGACGGAACCCAAGTTACATCGACAGATCAAGTCGGCATTGCATTGGTTCAAAATTACGACACACTTGCTCGGTTTAGCGAACATTTGTTTTTAGTAAATAGTGATATATACGTTCGTGGCCCTGGTGATGAGACTCGCGGCGACCTTTATCAAAATGCCCTCGAAGAGTTAGACGCTCACGCTTACTTTCTGTTTGAAAACAACCGAGATATAGCTTCAGATTTAGTGAAAAATGGGATTGAAATCGAAGCTTTTGTGACCCACCAGAGCGGTCCAATGGAGCTGGTGTCGCGACGAGTCAGAATCGTTGACGTAAAGGACCAGTGGTGGCAACTCTCGGCGGATGATCGATTAATTTGGTATGGTAAGATCAAAGTCGAAGGCGAGAGCGTCCTCATCAGTTCTTTGGTTGGTCTGGCAGATTTTTCCTGTAAACCAGTGTACACAACGATCGCCACTAAATTGAACGGGTTAGCCGAACTTAAAATAAACGACAAGAAATGTAGTGTATCAATGAAGATAAGCGTCAAGCGCCCTGTCAACTAGTGATTGGTAAATTTCTTAACAACGCCATAATGTTCGTATTTTGAAATTTTCCATAGCGGTCCTTTTCATCACCGCAAGGTCGGATAGCCTGCACCCTCGTTGATTTGCCAAACATTGACGAAATCCCAGTTGCTATAAGTAGCCTGCTGCTGGGATTCGCTGGTGGTTTTTGCACGAGTCCCGGCGGCTTCACCACCAGAGCCTTGATAGGTATTTGCCATACCAGTGGTGCTGCTATCCCAGTAGGTATCCACAAAGGTCCCAGCGACAAACCTCCCAGCAACCCCTCCTTTGTGGGAACTGTTGCTTATCGCCCCAGCGCTTAAGCACTTGTTGATTTCCCCGTTGATCATCAGGCCGACTAAGGCCCCAGCGGGTCCTCCTAGAGCCACGCCCTTGACGGTACCCAAAGCATAGCTGTTTAGGATTTGTCCAGAGTCCATCCTCCCTATAAGGCCGCCAAATCCAGCGAGGGAACTATCGAGAGATAGTCCAGTAGGATTGATGTTTCCGGTTGCAAAACATTTTTCTACTAGAGTCCCGCCAAAGACTCCAAGCAGACCACCGCCGGTCATGGATCCCGTAGTTTTGTTTGGCTCAACTTTGCCACTAGCATGGCACCTGGTAAAACTCACAAGCCCTGTAGCTTCGCCCACAAGACCTCCGACTTGGGTGATCCCCTTAACATCTCCCGAAGCGCTGATGTCGGACAGAATCACCGCTTCTGTGGCACTGTAAGATCCTATTAGCCCCCCAGCTTTTCCCACAGCGGAACTCACGCTGCCGGAAGCGGAGCTGCTGGATATTTGCGCATTTTCGCCATTGCCCATCAGGCCCCCGATGCCATCTCCTGAACCCACCACAGTAGCTGAGACCGTAACGGAACGGGTGATAGACCCCTTCTTGCCATAGCCTAGGGCGCCGCCGACTTCACTTTTTCCGGCGATTTGGCCAGAGATGTTGACGTTTTCGATCGTGCCTTCGCTGATACCTGCGATCATCCCTGTTTGGTTTTGGCCGATGATGTCCGCCGCTTCGATCGTCAGGGATTTAATGACCCCTCCTGTTCCCAAGGCTCCTACAAATCCGGTGCCATCGGACGATGTTTGAACGATTCGGAGGTTTTTTATGGTAAAGCCGCCCCCATCAAAAACCCCCGTAAAAGGCTGTGAACTAGTCCCCAAGGGGACAATCGTTTGTCCGACAAGGTCTAGATTGCCTGTGAGCTTGATGACGGCACTGCAGTTTGTGGCCACATTACCGCATAGGGTTTCGCCTATTGATTTAAGTTTAAGGGGAGTATCCACAATATAGGGATTTGCTACGGTGCCACCACCGGATACGATAAGAGGCGTGGTGCCGCTCGAACTACTTGTTGACGCAGAGGACGGCTGGGTGGTGGCGGCAGAATTTTGTAACGAATCTAAATTGAGGGTTCCAATCTGGGTTGTCTTGCCTGACTCGATGGTAATCGGTGAGAACCTAGCCTGAAAGAGAATTGTTCCTTGGGTGGCAATAGCATTGACGGTCAAACTCAGGTCCGTGGCCTCTGGAATCCCATTTATAAACAAATATTTTTCGTCGATAGAAAAGGTACGGTCGATGGATTGCCCAGAAGTATCTTGGATCGTGGATCCTGACCCGTCTGACAGTATGATTTGGAGTCTATCGACGCCTTCAGGAATCGATGTAAAAAAATCTACCCTTTGGAGATCAGGTCGGACGACCATAAGCTGAAAGCCAAGACTTCCGGAATTTTTTAGTCCTCCGCAACCCAGCAACAAAAAGCAAAAGACAAATTTAAAGGGAGTCCTGCTGTTTTTACAAATCATACTTGACTCCAAATTCCAATTGGGTTTCACCCGAAATCGACTCCCCCTCTGGGTTTTCTGCTGGTGGATTGGATGACAGGAGTGGCGTCGTGATGCCAAACCTTAGGTCATAGAAGTCTATCGTCACTCCTAAACTTCCATCCAAAATCCACGAAGAACCTGCAAGGACTCTGTCTTCAATGGTTGAATCACCGGTGTAGCTTGAGGTTAAGCTACTATAAATGCCAAATAGCTTGGAGATAACGCGATCGTAGCCCACGAAAAAGACTCTGATATCACCGAGGTTTTGATTTAGATTGTCAGGGGGACGGAAAGTGGCCTGATAAGTTGCCAGCACCTGCTGTTCTTTGCTTCCCACAAGCAGGGATACCGCCATAGACCGATCGACAGCCTTACGGTCACCAACAACTGATGGATTGCCTGTTGGTAGCCGTAGCCCGAGGGAGCTACTCACCCCAAAGGTATGGGACGAGTTGAGATAGGTTGCCGTAAAACCAAAGTAAGAATGGCCAATGCCCCCATCGTCACCAATCGAAATATAGGGAACGCTGGCATCAAACGTCAGAAAATCACCCAGAGGAATACCGATAGGAACCGCAATCACCGAGTAGTCGCTTGTATAAGTACCTGAGATCCCCAAAGATCCCTGGCTATTTTTCGAGCGACTAGCTTGTCTCGGGTCAGGCAGGTCGGCACTATGGGCAGTCTCTTCTGCTTGGTTCCGAATAAATTCTTGTTTTGTTAAGGGGCAGTCGGCATTCGGATCGATCTTAATACAAAGGCCACCCTGTGCCATGGCGCTTTTCGCTACTAAACAATTAAAACTTAGTATGGAAATAAAAAAAATTAAACAAATCGAAAGTAAAGAAAAAAATCGAATCAGCTTAGAGAGATTCATAGATTTTTGGTATTCTAAAAATTGTGGCGGGATCGCTGTGAGTAGGGGTATCTTCATTGTACCAAGATTTTCCTACAAAAGGCATGGGCTTGCGGTCCATATAACCTAACGATAGGCTGCAAGCTAGGGCTTCTGAATAGGACCCGAATAAATCCAATCGCTTACTTGTCGCGGATTCATTATAGACATCGAGTGGGTGTTTGGAGGAAAACGGGGATTTATGATCGTCGGCAGTGTAGGATCACAAAGAAGAGATGACAAAAGAAAATACTGTGGAGCCCTAATGTGGTCGATAATTACCGAGGACATAGCTGGAATAGGGGATAAGCTGCGAAAACTTTTGTACCGTTCTAACTCGTTTAGATTGGGATGAATCCAAAATTCGTTCGTTTCGGTCTTGAGTTGGTTGATAAAATCCGTGTCAGACAGTGGGACGTTAAGGAGTTTAAGGTTGTAGATTTCCGACGATCTGATGTTAATGATACTGGCTTTTTGCTTGATTATCTGGATATCCTTAAGGAGTTTTTGACCAAGTCCGCCATTGGCCCAAGATGGCCCGACGTAGACGTCGAGCAGGGTTAAAGTTTCCAAACCGATTGGACTTAGACGCTCATGCTTTGAAGCCAGCTTGATCGCAACATGTCCACCCTTACTAAACCCAGCAATATTGATCTTGGTGTTTTTTATGTCTTTACTGATCCCGCTATAAAATTTATAGAGATCTTCGAAAAACACTGTGTCTTGTTCGCTGTCAATGGGATCGGCTTTCATAAAATCCTTAAGCTGCTGGTCTTCGGTCTTTTTGTTAAGTAGCGGCGCTGACCAGGTTCCCCCAAGAAGCAGATTTTCCAACTCCCAAGGGTTGCCTGCCCGGGAATCCCACATCAGGGCATAGATATCTCCCGCATTGCGGGAAGCGGGTGGAAAACGTACCTTGGGGATTGCATCTGAATGATCAGAAAAGCCAAGTTTTGAGGAGACATCCCATCGGGTGGGTGTCTCAGCGATCGATCGGTCTCCTAGTTTAAAACCATGGAGCATAAGAGTTATTTTTTTACCTGGTTCAGGTTGCTTAAGGCGCGCGACTTTAGTCCAGATCCCAACCTTACCGTTGGGCTCAAGTTTAAACAGGTCAAAGCGATGGTTTTCGGAAATCCCCGAGATCCCCTGACTTGGACCATAAAGAGACGAGCCGGCTGCGTCGTCACCTAGGAAACCAAGTGTTGAGTTTCCTTGGGTACAGCCACTGAGGCCTAGGCCTAAAAATGTGGCTATGACTTTGAGACGTCGGGACTTGAGCACAGGGATGCCTCCACATAGAGATCTATCATAGTCGCAGTCTATGCAGGGATTGTGCCTGATTTTAAAGGATTTCTGTTTGTATTTTTGTCTTTTAAAAACATATAGTTATCGCTCCCCTGGGAGCGGCAGCAAAAATAAGATGCTGTTTAAAGACTAATCGTCGTCCTCTTCGTCATCTTCCCCATCTTTAGGGAGCAAGTCCTTAACCCTGCCAATCTGGTCGAGGATATCCCGTGCCAAGACGCCGTGGACTCCGCGCTTTTTAGCCGCTAGTTTTCCTGCCCAAGCTAATACGACAAGACTACGCAGCGTTGCTAAGGGAGCGGAAAGCCCCCGTGCACCGTGGGCTCCGATAATTCCTGCCAGAAGGTCGCCGCTCCCTGCCCGAGCGAGCGAGACCGTGCCCTCTTGGATGACAAACGCTGGGATCCCGGCATCTCCCGCGAGGAGGACTGGTGTGGCATGTTTATAAAGGAGGGCGCAGCCTAGATCTTCGGCAAGCTTTTGGGCATCGATAAGCCCTTTGGGATTTAATGGGACCGCCGTAAATGCGGGACCAAGCTTGGACCATTCTCCAGGATGGGGGACAGCAACCCACTGCCCGGGATGGATGTCAAAGTCTGCCAAGCTGCTCGCTAGCCCGTGGCATGCTCCAGCATCTAGGGTGACTTGGATTTTTTGTTTTTCGACGAGAGGGACTAAGATTTCCAAAACCTCAGGTGTCAGGGGCGAGTCCCCTGCTCCCTCTTTGCCCATCTTACCCATCATCCCAGGACCTATGACCAGGGATCTGACTTTGCGCTCTAGGATAAATGTTTCCAATTTAGTTGGGTTTAGGGACTCTCCATCAAAAAGCCGCTCAAAGGTCACCTCTCTCGGCACGTCACCACGAAGGTCCTTTTGGGCAGACTCTGGCATGGCAATGCTTGCCCAACCAGCTCCAGTGCGCATCGCCGCAAGCGCTGCCATAACTGGAGCCCCAGTCTTACCAACCGACCCTCCGATGATTAAGACATGTCCCCGGTCGTATTTATGGGCGCTGCGGGAGAGGTTGGCCCAGGGGTCCGAGGCTATCAAAGATGCGGAGTCAGGTAGTACGTAGCGAGCAGGATGTTCCCTAAGGGATCGATCGATGGCATCCCTAGGGAACCCGATTTCATACATGAGCACATCACCGCAGAGATCTCGAGCAGGAGAGAGAACGTGGACGGGTTTTTTGCTGCCAAAGGTGACGGTCACGTCTGCTTTAAGGGGAATCTCTTGGAGTTCGCCAGAGTCTGGAAGGAGTCCACTGGGCACGTCGATGGCAACGACCGTAGCGTCAGGGATCCTGCTGGCCTCTTCGAGAAAACTCCAAAGGGAGCTATTCTTGTCGATGGGTGATTTCACGCCAATGCCAAGCACGCCGTCGATAATGATGGGTTCCCGATCTCTAAAAGCAGCGAGATCATTTTTTGTACCAGAGGAGACGGTATGAAGGTGGGTTCCGAGAGATTCATGGATTTTTAATTGGAGCCTGCGGGCATCGCTCGGAGTTTGGGAAGTCTGGGGGGCCAAAAAAATATAGACTTCGACCCCCAGGGCGTCCAAGCTGCGAGCAGCCACTAGGGCATCGCCACCATTATTGCCGGGACCCACAAGGACGATCACGGGGCTCTCATCGATGCCGATATCCTGCACCACCTCGGCGACGGCCCGGCCGGCGGTTTCCATTAAAACAGCCGCGGGAATTCCATAGGAATCGGTCGTCAGGAAGTCGACTTTTTGGGCAGTGGCAACATCCCACAGGGGTTCCCCATCAAGGGCAAGGGACTGAGGTGTGGATGGAGGAGAAGGTGACCTTTTGGAGTGAGGGGGGCTAGAGTGGTGTTTCATACTTGAGAAACCTTACCACCGGCTTTAGAGATGACGTGGACGAGTTTCTCTTTGACGTCATCCTTAAAAGCTCGGTGTGCAAAGGCTATTTTTTCCGACTCTAGCACATACTCAAGAGCCTCAGCCGTCTCGGTCTCCTTAAAGCGAAGAATCGAGGTGCCTAATTTAGAAATAATCACCTCAAGAAAACCCTGTCCCATATTAAAGCTGACGAGATCCTTGAGGCTGCGCCCTCCCATCGCTTCATGGATCTGGGAAAGGACCTTATCGCGGTTTTTTTCGGCAAATTGAACTTTCATAGGTCTGGCTCCTTGGCTTTACTTCCGGGATGGGCTTCGGGTGGAGGAGGGTCCGTAGGACCCTGGGGCGATCTTAAAGACTGTTTTGGTCAACTCTTCAAGCATTGACTTAATAATCAGTTCGGGTGTCATGATCAATGAGTTTTCTTTACGCCAGATCAGGGTACCAAAAGTATCAGTCTGGGCTTGGTAACGGCCAAACACTTGGTGGCTCCGGGTATAGTCTGTCCGCAGCGTCGACAAAGTGGCCACAAGGGCGCTGACCACCTGTTTCCCGTCGTTGGCGATCAGGAGTTCCAAGGAGGCTTGTACTGTTCCGAGCATAAGTAGGAGGCCGCCTTGGCTATGGGGAGGGCGGGGCTGGGTCTCCAGGAAACTCATCTGGCGTTCCGGTGGGGCAAACTGATTGTGAAGGGCCACAGCGGCTTGGGCCTCGTCTCGGATCTCGTAGAGTGAATCTTTCATTCGCCCCAACTTCAGATCGAGGATCTTTTGGGGATCGTCAAGAACCCATCGTCCTTCGCGGTATTGGGCCTGGGCCAGGTTTCGAATCCAGTCAGAATCCACCATGGAATACACCCCGTTTGTTAAAAACTGAGCCCTATGGAGATCTCCCCTTTCGTCTGCTCTACATAATTGGGGACATTGAGCTTAAACACCTCTTCGGTCTCTTTTTCGGCTACGGTCCAAATGGTTTGTTTAGCGAGCACCGTGATTCCCGCACTAAACCATGGCCAAATAGGTGCGGGACGCCCCGATCGTCCTGGATAACCAGGGCCCCCAGGGACATCACCATAGAGGAGCGACCCCAGTCCCGTCAGGTTGGTGGCATCGGCTGCGATCACATCATAGGTAGGCATATCATAGATGAGTTTATTGACTTCCATATCGACCAGCCCTGCAAACCGGATGGAGAAGCCGAGAGGAAAACTTTGGACAATATCTCCCTCGCCACGGATCAGACTGTCGGCTCCACTGATCCGAGCATCGGGGTCTGGGTACTGGTAGTTTTCGTAGCGGAGGATGCCTGTGATCGCCATCAGAGTGGTGATATCCATTGCACCATGGACTTGGAATCCAAAGATGGTGGTGGTGGCCCTGTTTTTTGAGTCGAGTAGATGGGTGTAGTTGATTGTCGTGCCGTAGCCTAGGTTGGCATTTTTGCCGCCCAGGGAAGTGTAGAGTTCTTGGGTACCAGACCTGTTTCCCCGTTCAAAATTTGGAAAATTCATCTTGATTTTAAATCCTGTAGCTATCCACAGATTTAACGGTAGAGGAACTTCGACCCAAGGTTCCAAGCTCCAAGAGCCGCCTTTTTCGTCTTTTGTAGGCAGGGTGTTTGTAAGGTGGCGCTGGATGGATTCGTCGTCTTCGTCCAGGAGAATCCGTTGTTCCTTGCCCTTGATGGTGGCGCTAGAGGCATCCAGGCCAAAGGTGAGACCAAGGGCCCCAAAACGGTCCTTGCCCGGTCGCGGTGAGAGAAAAAAATGAGGGGTCGTTGAGAGGCTAAAGCTGCCTCGGCTAGACTCATAGCTTTCATGTTTGTTGCCGTGATAGTTAATCGTTTGGTTTTCGCTTTGGGCTCCAATATTCGCGTATTTGCCGGTGCCTTTAAAACCTTGGTAGGAAGGGGGAGCGGCGGGAGGGGGTGGAGTTTTTTCGGGAGGCTTTTTAGTTTGGGGTTTTGCTGGTTTTGATTCTTTAAACAAATTGCGACGTTCTTGGGCCAATTTCTGGCTCTCTTGGTTGGCGAGAATCGCTTCGATATGTTTGAGGTAGAGGGTCCGGCTTTTGGCGATCTTGTCAGGGAGGACCATGGCTTTTTCAAAGGATGTTTCTGAATCCTTGTAGCGTTTTAACTTAAGCAGACAGATCCCCTGATAGTACTGGGCGAGATCGAAGAGGCTATGGCCTTCAGGGACCAACTTAAGGGTTTTTTGACAGGTCTCAAAACTCTTTTGCTGGTAAGCAGCGTAGCCGAATTCATAGGCAGACTCTGGGTCAAAGTCTACGGCCGTGACGCGGTTAAAAGCATGGTAGGCATCTTTGATGCGGTCTTGGCGGTAGTAGGTTTTTGCCAATTGTAAAATCGTCGGTTGGTGGCCGGGATACCTGCGGAGGATCCCTTCGTAGGCAATGATTGCAGACGGATACTTACCGGCTTTATAGAGATCCTGGGCCCCTTCAAAAAGCCCTCGGACTCCAGGGGGGCGAGGGGAAGAAGGACGCACTTTTGACGTTGGCTTATTTTGGGCAACCTTGGGAAGGCTATGTTGGGTCTGGCCAAAGGATTGGCTTACTAAAAGGATTTTTAAAAAAAGGCCTAAGAGTTCCATAGTCACCATGGTGCGAGGTTCTGACTGGTATTGACAGCTCTACCCATAATACCAGCAGTCTACCAAATTGGCTCGCAACTAGCAGGGGTCTTCGACTTTAAAGCCATCCTCCGCAAGGTCTGGAAAGCTAGATCCAAGCTGATCGCAGATCTGGGCTTTGGTTTTTTTCCATAGGCCTGGCCCATCCTCTGGGTTTTGGTGAATGATAGCTGCTTTTAGGGTGGGGAGGGCTTGGTCGAGGGTCTTTTGGATGGCTTTTGCAAAAATTCCTAAGACCTCACTCGAACTGCTTTGGTAGTCAAGCTGTCCTAGCCCCCCAGTGAAGTCGTCCATCAAATCGAGAAGCAGGCGGTATTTGGCTAAGGTCCTCGCCTCATCATCGACCGTAGAGGCCGTGAGGCTTGAAAAAAGCTCGTGGACTCCATAAGCCAAAATGGCACCGATGGTATGAACTCCGGTCATCATGTTAAGGCGACCCTCAGGCGTTTTAGCTTCAAACTGGTTGAAAAAAGTGTTGGTGTGACGCCTGCTGAGGATCTTTTCAAGACCATTGGCGAAACGGGGGCTCAGTATATCCCGGTCAGTACCAATTTCGTCAAAAGTCAGGATGCTCGCACTGGACTCGCCTTCGGTGTAAAATGCGATCAGATCCGCAAAAGCTTCGCCCATCGCGGTCGTCAATAGGGCCTTGGGAGTCATGGAGAGGGGTTTGTCTCCCTGGAGTGCCTGGAAAGTTGCCTTTTCTACGCCTGGATCAAGGGAACCCTGAGCAACTAGGTCAATGAAACTATGGCGGGTTGCCGACCATAGGAGCCCAGCTTGGGAGTAGCTGTTTTTATGGCGAATATGGTCGATGTGATGGCCATATTCATGGGATAAAACAAACGGTGACTCCCAAAGCTTGTGTTTCGACGTGGCGTTGACGGTCTCGGGAAAGATCACGATTTCTTCGGACTCAGGAAAATAAGCGAGGTTATGGGTCATATAGGTGACCAGACGTCCGGGGGATTTGTTGAGCTGGGGAAAATAGTCGTAGATTTCGGCAAAGGTAGGAAACATCGACAGCACGACGCGGAGCGGGGGAGGGCTCTCAGGGGCTGCTTTAAGGTAAAATTGTCGGGTGCGGCCTAGCTGATAGGCAGCGGTCAAACTGACGGTTTCGTAGCTATCGAGGGGATATTGATGCTGGTCTTTGCAGATTTTCAGGGGGAGAGGGCCGTTTAACCCCTTGCGATAAAAGGGGATCTCGCGACCAAGGTTATTGACACAGCGAGCTTGCTTGGGTTTGCGAAAGTCACAGACTCGTTCGTAGTTTTCCCCATAAGTGGTCTTGGCCACCGCTTCGTTTTGCAAGGAAGCTTTGGTTTGTGTTCGGGGCAAGGTGACCCTTTGTCGGATCACGTTATCGCCTGAAGTCGTCGTCACCCAGGTCTCGGTAAGGGTTAGAGGTAGATTGACCAGCTCCATGCGGGATTGGCAGTCAGGGTCGGCCAACTCATAGACCACGGGTTGGTCTCGGGTGCTAATCAGTGGCAAAACCGGTGGGGCAGAGGGGGCTTTTTCGCGACTATCTGCAGCGCCACAGCCACTGAGGGTGAAGAGTACAAGTGTCATCCAAATGAAGGGACGCATGGCAAAAGGTCCTTGTGTATACGGTCATGCTGGGATTTGAGACGGCATCAACACATTCCTTGAAACCTTGTGCTTCTCAAGGATGGGGTGTCCAAATAGGGGGGGTACGAGCCTAAATCCTATCCTAGGATTTGGACCTAAAATCAGTCTCCCCATCTTTCGGATAGTAGGGGATATTCCCGCGGAGTCCAGAAAGCATTTTAAACTGTTTTGACCCCCA
>JBGSUI010000008.1:0-12429 GCA_041736175.1 Oligoflexales bacterium
ATCTTGCAATCACCGCACTGTTCACCTAGGAGTCTTATATGTTCATCGTAAAGTTCAGAAAAATTGGTTTTATGCTCGGTTTTATTGTGATTCTTGGATCTTTTTCTTCCTGTATAAATAAACAGGAAAGTTCGTCACCAAAAGTTGCGTTTGGGTTGGAACCAGACACTAATCCAGCAGCAGCTCAAAACTCTTGGATCGTGAAGATAGAAAGTATTTTTGATGATGTGACCGGAGGAAATTGCACTGGAAGTTTGATAAGTCCAAATTTGATTTTGACAGCTCATCACTGCTTAAAAGATGGCCATACGAATTTATTGATGGGGTCGGTTATTTTTAGATTTGGCACTAACAATCCATCGAAACATAGAATATCTAAATCAAACATTCATTTGTTCAATGGTTTCGAACCTTTTTCTAAATCCGGGAAAAATTACAGTAAAAATGACTTGGCCTTCGTCCAACTTTCTGAACCGGTGGATAAATCCCTTATACAGAATCTTCCTGAAGTCATTTTAAAACAAAATGACTTTAACAGCCATGTTTCTTATGGACGCGGACGCATCATGTTTTTTGGTTACGGCCTTGACCAATCAGGCAATGACACCAAAAGACTTCTTTTTGGTGAGGCGATACCTCGAAGCCTTGCTGGGTGCAATCCAACTCTTTTTAAAACTGAGACGTTTGGAGGGGAGGCTTCCTTTTGTTGGTCTGGATCAGCTCGGGCCACCTCTCTGAGACCGGGCGACTCTGGAGGACCTGTGACTGTTTTTAAAGACGGCAAGCATTATTTAGTTGGCGTTTCTGCTAGTTTTATGGAGGAAAATAAGGCCGTACCGGTAAGTTTGGCAACTAAATTAACTGATGAAAATTTTGTCAAGTTTTTTAATGAAGTAAAAAATAATGCTGACCGCGCATTGCTAAAACCAACAGTGCAGCCATGCGCCATTCAGTAAAAAAACAGAGAATCCCGTGGAATGGCATGGCTGGTAGGGGACAACGAGTGTTTGAGTTCCATAGAGCCATCTAAATATACTTCTATTTAAACACAAAAGCCGCACCCACCATCCCTCCGACGGCCTGGCTCGTGGTCGACACTTTACCTTCCGCAAGGCACCGGGCCGTATCGTCCTCGCAGATCTCCCATTGGCCCCTCTGGCCCATCACGCCAGCTTGGAGCGCCAGCATAGAACGTGGATAAAACTCACCCACCAGACTGCCGCTCGAAACTTGATGTTTGTCGGTGGCTAAAGACTCGACAACTGCTAAGAGAACACCGAACCAAAATTTGGGCAATCCATCCTAAGTCAACGCCGATATAGTTTATCAAAACACCAGGTTTTACTAGCCATTTTTTATTGAGAATCCCTCTAAAATCTTAGTGGCATAAGACTTGCTGACAAGACTTGCTGGTATCAGAGTCATCTTACAATCACCGTACTGGTCACCTAGGAGTCTTATATGTTCATCGTAAAATTCACAAAAATTGGTTTTATTGTGATTCTTGGATCTTTTTCTTCCTGTATAAATAAACAGGAACGTTCGTCACCAAAAGTTGCGTTTGGGTTGGAACCAGAAACTAATCCGGCAGCAGCTCAAAACTCTTGGATCGTGAAGATAGAAAGCAATTTTAATGATTTTTCTAGTCGTAGATGCACTGGAAGTTTGACAAGTCCAAACTTGATTTTGACAGCTAATCACTGCTTTACAAAAGACAATGCTAGGTTAATTGGGGTATCGGTTATTTTTAGATTTGGCACTGAGGATCAATCGATACGCAGTATATCTAAAAACAACTTATATTTGTTTGATGGTTTCGAACATCCTTCTATATCCGGGAAACCTTACCATAAAAACGACTTGGCTTTGGTCCAACTTTCTAATCCAGTGGATGACTCACTTAAACAGAATCTTCCTGAAGTCATTTTAAAACAAAATGACTTTAACAGCCATGTTTCTTATGGACGCGGACGCATCATGTTTTTTGGTTACGGCCTTAACGAATCAGGCAATCAAACCAACAGACTTCTTTTTGGTGAGGCGATACCTCGAAGCCTTGCTGAATGCGAGCCAACTCGTGTTAAAACTGAGGCGTTTGGAGGAGAATCTTCATTTTGTTGGACTGGAACAGCTCGGTCCACATCTCTGAGAGATGGCGACTCTGGAGGACCAGTGACTGTTTTTAAAGACGGCAAGCATTATTTAGTTGGCGTTTCTGTTACTGTTGTCAGGGAAAATAAGGCCGTACTGGTAAATAAGGCAAATAAATTAACTGATGAAAATTTTGTCAAGTTTTTTAATGAAGTAAAAAATAAAGCTGACCTCGCATTGCTGCAACCAACAGTGCAGCCATGCTCCATTCAGTAAAAAAACCAAGACTCCAGTGGATCGGCATGGCTGGTGTGGGACAACGACTGTTTGAGTTCCATAGAGCCATCTAAATATACTTCTATTTAAAGACAAAAGCCGCACCCACCATCCCTCCGACGGCCTGGCTCGTGGTCGACACTTTACCTTCCGCAAGGCACCGGGCCGTATCATCCTCGCAGATCTCCCATTGGCCCCTCTGGCCCATCACACCAGCCTGGAGGGATAGCATCGGGCGTGGATAAAACTCACCCACCAGACTGCCGCTGGACACTTGATGTTTGTCGGTGGCATGGACCAGGTGAAAGGCCTCAAGCCACATCCCGACGGTCGATCCCCCCCAAAAAAAGCTTAGCTTGCCACCACCGAGGGTCATGACCTGGTCTTTGATTTTTGGGTCTTCGGGAAAAGGCGTGCTGCGTGTGGGTATATCATAAGTGGTCGGCAGGAGGGGCTGGGAGGTCCCCCCACCGATCAAGCTCAAACTAAGACTACCTTCATTGACTTCCCAAAAACTTAAAAAATCAAAACCAACCCCTCCATGGAGGAGAAACCGTGTCGACGATAACTCTGGCTCGAGTTTAAGCCCACCATCGGTAACTTGGTTTGCAAGTCGGGGCAGCTTGCCGGCGAGCTTCCAGCCGCTTCCTTCGAGACTGAGGACAAATCCCGGGATCGGGCTAGCCCAGACCCGTAGGACGCCGCCACCCGTTGTAAATTCGTTTTCTAGAGTGAGGTCGAGCTTAGTGAGAGAAATAGTTTCTCTAAGGTAAATCCCATTGAGCGCGACCTCCTGCAGGAGTCTTTCCCGGGGCGGCACAGGGATTAAGGGAGGCAGAGGGGGGTCAGGGGATTGCTGGGCTCCTTCAGCGACTGGTGTGGTCCCAGACACCGGCGCCTGGGACACTGGCGGCGGCGATGGAGGAGGAGGTGGCGGAGTGAGTGGTCGACCGCTCGAAAAAAACAGCGACGGCAAAAAATGATAGCTCCGCTGCAAGGAAACCGCCCCCTTTTGGGGAATCACTTCGATCATAGTCAGCCCTCCCCCTTGGGGGACGATCAGAGAGGTGGCTGTGGTGGTAGAAATGCGAGTTCTGCCGCTTTGGTCAAACATAAAAATTTTATATTGGTCTGATCCCTTGACAGCAGCCCAGGAAACTCGGGCTGCTTTGGGACGGGAGACTGCGGGGTCAAGGGCTACAAAGGAGCCCGACACCGTGCTCATGACCTCACCACCAAACCCTTTTTTGTCTGCCTTAGCGAGCCGCCAGTGGTAGACCCCCTCTTGGGGTGCAATCCACAGAAAACCCGTCCCGCGAACTTGGGTTTCAAACACCCTCACCCCAAACCCCGCATCCCGCGCTACCTCTAAGATAAAAGCCGCGTCACGGTTAAGGGGCACCTGCCAGGCAATCTGGACGGGAATCCCCGAGGACGCCAGCTCTCCGCTGGAAGCCCCCCCGCTGCCTTCGGGCGTCGGTCCGTCGGGGGAGCCCGCTGTCTGTGCCCTTAGGGGTCCACATATCAAGGACAAACACCCCAACGCTCCCACAGGGATCATCCGTAAAAACCTTAAGCCAAGCGTGCAGTGGACCACTGGAGACCCCCCTCCCAGGTAACTACTGATAAAGGATGCATTAATATGATAATACACCAAGGGCGAGGTCACGGATACTGGCCTCTACCTCTGGTAGTAAAGATCGTGACAAGTGCATTGCTCCTGGCACACGACCAAATGTAGGATCTAGCTGTTGGGTCTGACTCCAGACGTTCAAAGGACGTTTAAAGCTGCTTTACCGAAAGGACTTACTCTATGGGTTTATCGCCTTCCAAAACTTCCCATGGCAACATTATTTTTGATTCCATGGGCACCATGGGACACGAACAGGTGGTTTTTGCCCACGATAAATCCTGTGGTCTTAAGGCGGTGATCGCCATCCACGACACCACCCTAGGCCCCGCCCTCGGGGGCTGCCGCCTCTGGGATTACGCCACCGACGAAGAGGCCATCGTAGATGCCCTCCGCCTGTCGAGGGGGATGACCTATAAGGCTGCGGTGGCTGGCCTGAGCTTAGGGGGAGGGAAAGCTGTGATCATTGGGGACCCCAAAAAGATCAAATCCGAAGCTCTGTTTAGGTCCTTTGGCCGTTTTATCGAGGGACTGAGAGGCCGCTATATCACCGCCGAAGATGTCAACATCACCCCCCAAGACATGGATTATGTGTCCATGGAAACCCGGTATGTGAGCGGCCTTAATATCGCCGCTGGCTCCGGAGACCCATCACCCACGACCGCCCTTGGGGTGTTCCATGGGATCCGTTCAGCGGTGCTCCATCGGCTTGGTAAAGACTCCTTGAAGGGTCTGACTGTGGCCGTACAAGGCTGCGGCGCGGTGGGCAGCCACCTATGTGAGCACCTGACAGTGGCGGGAGCTAAACTCGTGGTCGCCGACCTGGACGAAGGCCGTGCGGCCCGGGTCGCCCAAAAAGCCGGCGGCACGGTGGTCCCGATCACCCAGATCCATGGACAATCGGTCGATGTCTATGCCCCCTGCGCCCTTGGTGCCACCCTTAACGACGAAACGATCCCCAGCATCAGGGCCAAAGTCGTCGCCGGGGCCGCCAATAACCAACTCCTCGACGAAAACCGCCACGGGGAGATGCTTCGCGAGCAAGGGATCCTTTATGCTCCCGACTATGTGGTGAATGCCGGAGGTCTGATCAACGTCTACTACGAGCTTAAAGGCTACAACCGACAGTCCGTCGAGCGGCAAACCGCAGATATCTACCACACGCTTCTCAAGATCTTTACAGAGGCGGATACCCTCAAAATCCCCACCCATAAGGCTGCTGCCATCCATGCTGAGCGGCGGATCTCTGCCCTACGCCATACGACGAGCCTCTATCACCGTTACGATAACCAACCATGGCTACGGCGGGATGCCTAAGACTCCCGCCAAAAGTTGAGACCCGGCATTTTAGAAGTATCATCATTTAATGGAGTGTAGGTCTCGTGAGTCCTGCTAAAATTTCAGTCAGGGGTTATCTGGTCTCGGGGGTACCGGCCTTCTTTTTAGCCTCTTGGGGGGTGGCCTTCGGCTTTTTGCTGCTCTCCCCGGGTATCCTATCCCTCTTAACCCTGATCTTCACCGTCTACGGACTCCCGCTCATCACTTACCGCCTCCACCAGGCCCTCTGGCCGGTGGAAGAGGGTCTATCCAAGATGATCGGCCCGGACTACTCCCCCTGGCACGGAACTCACCAAATCCAGCTTGTTTACATCGCCTTTCCGGCCCTTGAAACCTGGCTTAAGTTGGTGCCAGGCCTCTACAGCTCTTGGCTGCGGCTTTGGGGGAGTGAGATCGGTCGAGGGGTTTATTGGACTCCGGGGGTGGAAATCCTTGACCGTGGACTCGTGGTTGTCGGCGACGGCGTTCTCTTTGGCCATAGGTCCGGAATGGCAGCCCACGTCATCACTCCCAGAGACGGAAATCTCTCGCTCCTCGTCGCAAAAGTTCGCGTCGGATCAGGCAGCTTTGTCGGCGCAGGGTGTTATCTTGGTCCGGGGTGTGTGATTGAGCCTGGAGCCATGGTTCCCGCAGGAACAAATGTCAGACCCAAGCAAATCGTGACCCGTCAGGACAAACCAAGCTAAGTTTTGGCGTAGAGTAGGCGGCTGGCCAAAAGTCACCCCTCTACCACCTTAATTTAAGACTTTAACATTCGTTTTAAAAAAATGACCAAAATTTAGTCATGTATATTAAATTTAGTCTTTTTAGGTAAATTATATACAAAAATTTTGAGCCGTTACCTGAAAACATTGTAGTTTTTTTTTGGCACACCAATTGCTCCCTTTATCTATAAAAGAGAGGGTTTTAATTTTCCCTAGGCCCATTGATAGGAGCGTTTGTAAATGTATTTCCATCTCCAAAAATGCACCGGTTCATTATGGTTTCTAAATTCGAACATTCTTGTTTTGTCGATAGTCCTTTCGACTGGATGTAAAAATAATGAGAAAAAAAAAGAAGAATTAACAGGAAAGCCTAAAAGCGAGCAATTGCCAGATAAAATACAAGGTGACAACGATAGATTTAGAAATATTGAAAACGACACACAAAACAATAATAAAATCGAAAAAAATGTAGAAAAACAAACCTTCCTTTCAACGGATGATTTTTCAAATGTAGATGAAAAAATTAACAGATCAGCGTTTGAAACGGCCATTCAGGGATTAAAATTTGGATTTCAAAACATTGGTAACCAGAGTACATCGATTCAAGATGTAGATGACTGCACTAAAAAAATGCAGAAAAATAACCTAAAAATTAGCGACCAGACTATAGAAAATAATGTTGAAATCAAGAATTGTTCGACGACTTTTAAGGGGCAGAAGGTGTTATTTGATTTCACAGGTAAAATGATGAAAAAATGCAGCAAAGATGGTTTTAGCAAACTAATTGGAAAAACAGATAATAACATTTTGGGGAAAGATCTCTTAGAGAATTGCAAATCAGCTAAAGTTTCAGAATATTTAAACGTCAAAATGGATTATGAAAATCAGGATATAAATGGTCGGACGCTTGGCAAAAGCTCATTAAAGTTCGCAAAAATGCAAAGAGATGGAGATTTTTGTCTCGTAGAAACAAAGTCGGATGCCGCTTCAATCGAAAATACCTGCGGATTTTATAGTAAAGAAACATATTCAAATTCAAATGGCGATAGCGATGTCAGAAATCTGGTTTTTAAGGGGAATTTTGAGGGTGTAAAAATATCATATGGACGCCAATTCTATACTGGCGGATCGATGACGTTTACCTTAAACAATTGGTCAGGAACTATATTTTTTAGCAATAGCAACCCCCGTTATGAGGCTAGGTCACAAAACGGTGAAACGATAAAAGGAAATATTAGGTAACAATTTACAAATAAAGAGGATTTAAAATGAATACGAACAAATTTTCATCGATTGTGATAGGTGCCATTTTTTTCTCAATACCGGCCCTTCCGGGGTGCAAGGTCAAAAATTCAATCCAGGATTCTAAAATTAATGTTCTTGGTGGCAAAGCTGCCGAGGCTCAAGATTTTCCGTTTGTCATTCAATTAGCCTTATCGCCCACCCAACCGGAGTTGTGTACCGGGGTGATTATTGGCCCGAGGACCGTCATCGCGGCGTCCCATTGCATTAAACAAGAATCACGTGGAATGTTTCACAAACCAGTTGCTATTTTTTATGATCAAAATAATCAAGAACAAAAAATACCAGGAAAAGAGGTCTATACGTTTTCCAAAACCCTTAACGCAAACGAAATAGTTGAGAATGATGTTGGTTTAGATTTTGTAATTGTAGACTTTGGCCAAATTTCAAAAGATAGCAAAGGTCCCTTTTCCTTTTTATCGGTTTTCCCAAGCTTAGCTCAGCCCAATCCAGATTTAGAAGTCACTTTAGTAGGCTTTGGCGCAACTAAATCTGGAACAAGGTCTAATGGGAGGAAAAATTATGGAAGTAATAAGATTGCAGAACTTAATCCAAGGATGGGGCTGATAACAATCACTGGAAACGAAGAAGCAGGCTTTAATAGCGCCTTAGCGACTCGTGGCGACTCTGGTGGTCCAATACTTAGTAAAGATGGCAAACAAATTATAGGGCTTTCGTCGGCATTATACATTGAGCCATCCAATAAAATGATTACCAATTATTTTGTAGACCTAAACTCAAAACATGTTCAAACTCTTTTAGGTTTTTATAAAGGTGCACTTGTAAGAGAAGGGCACGAATTTAGTAACCAAGAGTTATTGGGAACGATTCCCGAAAAGAGTTTTGATGAGCTCATCAGTCTAGAACAGCATGTGCTCGCGGATATGCAATGGAATGGTCCCGATGCTCCTAAAAAGCTCCAACCAACCTGTGCCTTGATCAGCTTTTTTCTGTTTAGAAATTTGCTTCGCGGAAATAACAATAATAACAATTGCAACTTTAACGGAAATTTTAATGGGAACAATAACGGCATTTTTAATGGGAGCAATAACGGCAATTTTAACAATAATGGGAACAATAACGGCATTTTTAACAATAATGGGAACAATAACGGCATTTTTAATGGGAACAATAACGGCAATTTTAACAATAATTGTGGTAATTTAGGATTTAATAACCAAGGCACAAATAATCAGAGAGCTATCCAAATCACCAAAAACTGGCCTTTTGGTAGCTCTCTATGGGCACTAAACAACTTTGCAAGCTCTAAAGGTTCAGTGAATGCCCAATCAAAAAATAGTGGACTATTTCTAAATGGACCTTCGGCTGATTATCAATATAAACTTCTTTCTAACCAATCAGCAAAAGAGATTCAATTCAATAAATTTACCAGCAACCTTAATAGCTATGTATCTATTCCTCTGGATTCCATCGATTCCCAAAAAATAAACCCCTAGTAGCAGAAACTAGCAGGAGCGAATCATTGTCTATGCTCCCTGCGCCCTTGGTGCCACCCTTAACGACGAGACGATCGCCAGCATCAGGGCCAAAGTCGTCGCCGGGGCCGGGTCGAGGGGTTTATTGGACTCCGGGGGTGGAGATCCTTGACCGTGGACTCGTGGTCGTAGGCGACGGCGCAATCTTTGGTCATAAATCCGGGATGGCCGCCCACGTCATCACTCCCAGAGACGGAAATCTCTCGCTCCTCGTTGCAAAAGTTCGCGTCGGATCAGGCAGCTTTGTCGGCGCAGGGTGTTATCTTGGTCCGGGGTGTGTGATTGAGCCTGGAGCCATGGTTCCCGCAGGAACAAATGTCAGACCCAAGCAAATCGTGACCCGTCAAGACAAACCAATCTAGCCCATGGAGAAGTCGCAGGCGAAGCTGTTCGTTTCTCGTGAGTAGGGCTTCCTCTGAGAGGAGGTCACTGTCCAATCCGTTAACAGGAGTCTCGACCCACAAGTGCAGCGTGTTACCTAATAAACAATTGATTACAATGAAATTTTCTTTGAAATACACAAGGATGTAACTGGCATAGTAAATGCACTCGAGCAAGAATCTTGTGACGCGATTTTTTACCATTAAAGAGGGAAATGAACATGAATAATCTAGAAATAGACAACAGTTTTAGAGGATTGATGAATCTTTGCGCCGCATTGCTCTTAACCCTTGGGTGCCAACGCGGAAGTGGGTCATCGCAGGTAAACGGCAACGGGATTCGTACTCCAAATCGCGATCTCTCCCCGGGGAACCTACAGTTGATTACGAAGCTGAATAACTTGCCAAAGGTAAGACTTCCTGCCGCAGACTCCACGATTAAAGTGTTAACAAAAGAAAAGTTAGAGCAGACTTTGACCGCCGATCAGATTCGAAGTGTGAAATTGTGGAATCAGGGGGCTAGCGAACATATCAGAATATGTAGATCCGCCTTCGATGACCTAAGGGACCTGGGGTGGAACGACTACTATATCGGGTATAATAGAGGCATCTGTAAAACCCTTGAGAGCATCGAAGGGATTTTGCCAAAAAGCCCGGGAATCGTCTTTCGAGGTAAGATATCAAACCTTGAGGAGACTGCCTATTATTACGACGCCATGAATAGCAAGCGTCTAGTGACCCTTGGACCCAACCACCACGCAGCCTGGTCGGGTGCCTCGCGGGACCCATTCATAGCCAAAGAATATTCAAGAACAGGGCTTAGGGACCCCCAAAAAGGTCCGTACACCAACATCATATTCATAATCCATCAGTTTAATGGGATATCGATAGAAAGTATTGCGGATTTCTGGGGGGAGCGCGAGAAGGAGGTTATCGTGCCACCGGCGCTTTTTCATGTAAAGTCCATGAACTTGCTTGAAGGCGAGAGCGACAGCGAGCCATTTTATACGCTTCTGGTTGCCTTGGTAGAGATGTACGACTTGAAAAGGGGGCCGGCAATCCCTAAATCAGGATTGAATTGTCCGTAGCCCAATCGAATTTAGAAGCATGGTGCATATCTAGTGCGACTTTGGACTCCGATCCCGTCGTCAAAGATTTTTTTGAAAGTATCCCAGGCCTATCGTTTCTTCCTGAGCCAAAACACACCCACAAATTCTGCTGACAAGGCAAAAAACATATGTTTATATTGACTTACCAATTATTCTTGACTAGATTGGTATATTGATTTCCGACCAATCGTTATTTTAATAAATAGGGAGTTGTTGTGTATAAAGAGCACTTATCATTGCCTTTGTTAAAATATATTGGTCACAGATCTATCATTTTAACCTTTACCGTCGTTACAACCCATTTATTCGCAATGACAGGTTGCCTCACAACCCAATCGATAAAGTCAGATCCTAAGATCTACCATGGTAGTGATGCTCCTTCGGGTAAGTATCCCTGGATGGTTTCGTTGGGAGGGCGTGGTGGTTCTTGTGGTGGAGTTTTGATAGCATCTGCCGTGGTTTTGACCGCTAAACATTGCAACGCGGGGTCGGTCATGATAGGTGGGGTTTTAAGACGCTTTGAGGTTACCGCAGATTTAAACATTATTGAAGAAAACGATGCACCGCACACTCGAGTTGTATTAGGGAGTGATGAATGGAGCGGCGCCGATGGTTTCCTAGAGGGTGATATCCGACTTTTATACCTCAAGTCTCCAGTATTAGGCGTGACACCCATTGCCCTCAATGGATCATCTGCGATTCCCAAAGGAAGCACTACAAAAAAAGAAGCCGATGAAAACCGCGATCTTATTGCCCTGGGTTGGGGGACTACCCAAAAGGGGACTATTTCGCCTATATTGCAAGAGGTTAAACTCTCGTCATATACTCCGGACGGGTGTAAAGCCCAGCTTTATTATGTAAGGAAAGATGAAATTTGTACTGGGGTTTGGGGGACCGATATAGGTGCTTTCCAAGGCGACAGCGGCGGACCTTTAATCACCATGTATCAAAATCAACCGCTTTTGTTGGGTATAGCCTCGAACGCCCACACTAAAGAGGGTCGAACAGAGACAGGAACTCGCGTTAAAGGTATGGCTACGAATTTTGCAAGAGTATCAAGTGCGATACCCTGGATCCAAGAACGCGCCAAGGTCAAAGGCTTTGTTGTCAAAGTATTGCCTTAGGGCAGTGGTCAGGATTCGGTAGAAATACCACATCTTACTCGCAAGGCTTTTACATCCATACCCGATCGAATCCCAAGCATGACACCGGCAAGCCCCTTGCCCTCAGCCCGTGGCACCTAAAAGCCATCCGACAACGCCACTTCCCAGCTACTGTTTCGGGAGCTGTGAACGACTCCCCTCCTGATAATGGGTATGATGCCAGTGTGGAAGTGTTGAGTGGTAACCGCCTGACTTAATTGTGATTTCTTGGATTCAACGATCATTGCGAGGGCTCGTCCATGGAGTAAATCATTTCAAAATCAGCGATGGTCTCTTTTCTATGAGCAATGACGATCAAGGTCCGATCAGCAAATTTAGAGAGTATCAACTCCTGAATCTTGGAATCGGTCGCAAGATCGATATGACTCGTTGGCTCGTCCATCACGATAATTTTCTTATCGCTCAAAAGGCTGCGGGTCAAACAAATCATTTGCCTTTCGCCGACAGAGAAGTTCTTACCGCTTTTATCGACCGGATCTTCGAGTTGGAAATAATCGATCTCCAGTTCGCTAAGAACGCGGGCAATCTCTTCATCGGCCCATTCGGCTTTTACATCGATATTGTCCCATATGGTCGCTCTCCCGAGAAGGACTCGTTTTATCGCCTCCATAAGCACGACGCTGGGACCTAGTCCCTCTCATCTTTTGCCTTATGCCGATCAAACCACTCGATCATTTCATCCTTGCTAACCTTACTGTCGGCGCACCGTTCAATTATGTCCGCGACTGCAGTCTTGCCACCAACAACCATAGGATATTTGATATCCCAAGCGTTAACGTCCAGAAACGTCAAGCTGGCGATTGGGGTGTCCAAAAAGGCCCTCATGCTATAACCAAGTTTTGGAGCCTCGAATGATTAACGCTCTGCATAAGGGCTTTTTTTAGCGGGAAAGTCTTCATTTTGGAATTCATTTGATGCTGATTTTTGAGGCCCAATTGAT
>JBGSUI010000043.1:0-8057 GCA_041736175.1 Oligoflexales bacterium
GTAAGACTTTAGTCTTGTGGAAACGGTGGAGGTAATCACTCAATTTATAAAGTGACCCCCGATATTTATCGGGCGATGCCTGCTCGGTTTTAATCGCTTCAAACAGGCTTTTTTCCTCCGGGGCAAGGAGCGGTGAAGACAATAAATAATCAAACTGCCGGTAGACATCCGCAAGACTGCCCTTAAACCCTTTTAGAGCTAGATCAAAAGATTTTTCCTTAATTTCCTTAAAAGTTATAAAAATAGTGGGATAACGGCCCTGGTGCTCCTGGTATTCCGCGCCTTCCTGCCAAATCTTAAGCTTATAAAAAAGGGGAGCATCCTCTTTATGCTCAAGTGAGAAAAAATACTGGAGCATATTGAGATTGAGAGTCTTGCCAAAGCGACGGGGTCTTGTGATAAGAGTCACCTTGTCATTGAAATCGATAAGGTCCTTTATGAAAAGTGATTTATCAGCATAGAAATTATTATCTTCTATGATTTCCCTAAAATTACTGATGCCTGCACCAAGTCTCATCATCATTGCACACCTATGGGAGGATAAATCGTCACGATCCATAAGGATCAAAGAGAGGCATCATATAGAAATTATAGGAAAAAGTAATTCAAAAAAGATTTAAGTTTTTGCCACACCATCTGCTCTTAGCCACACCAATCACGTGAACGACTCCTCACTAGGACAAGTCCAGAGTCCTGCCGACGAATCGCAGGTAAATCTTTAAAATTAGGACCTCCCAGAGTTTCTTGAGGAAACCCTGGAATAAGCCCAGGCACCCAGACCTATTGCCTTAAGGAGATCGCGACCCTAAACCAGTGGTCTAGGATTTCCTACACGGTCGTATCTATTAAGTCTCGCCGGACGAAAGACGCAGCGGAAGCCGATGTTCGTGTTGGTATTCGTCGGATCGTTGTTCAGATTCACAGCAAACAAGCCGGAATTCGCACCATCGTTCCAATGACCGCCGCGGATCAGCGCGCCCTACATCTACAGTCCAAGTCTAGGTGCCCTAGAAACTCTTTTAGGATACTTGGTTGGGAACAGCGATGTAAATAGGTTTTTTTCCCATGGTGGACCAAGCAGCAAAGGATATTTCGGCCTTCGCCATCTTGCTATCAGAGGCATCGGCTTTGACCATCTTACGCATTTGACGCCGGTGGCGTCTGAGGTTACGAGCCAAAGGGCGCACACCTTGGTGGTCGATGACGTAGCCCAAAAAGGGCACGGGATCACGCCCTAAACAAACCCTCTTGGTATAAGGGATGGAGAGTCTGAGCCGCTTCTCGACCAAATCGACGATGGCCCGCGCAGCTTGGGTGACCGCCGCCTTGCTCGGACCAGTGATCACCATATCGTCCATGTAGCGCAGGTAATGAATATCGCCATAAGCTAGGCCTTCTCGATCGGCAGGAGACAGAAAAAGTTTTGCAAACACCTGAGAGGTGACGTTGCCGATAGGAAGCCCTCGGCCTACCTGGCCATAGTCGGGATGACTCTTTAATAATGAGTGGACGAGAGGCAAGATGGGAGCCTCTAAGAGCGGCTCAATCATGCTCAGAAGCACTCTATGGTCTATAGAAAAAAAATATTGGCTTACGTCTAGTTTGATCGTCCAGCGCTCCGGCCCTAGATTCCGAAGGATCGTGGCCAAAGCTCGCGCTGCGGCGTGGTTACCCATCCCTTTGCGGCACGCATAGGAATTACCTGGGATCTCCCGGTCTAGGATCGGTCCAATCACTTGGTACAGGGCTTGGTGGACGATGCGGTCCCGAAAGGGGGCGGCGAGGATCAGCCTCCTTTTAGGATCACAAACCCAAAAAGGCCGGTAAGGGAGCCACTGGTAGGACTGACTCATCAGGTCCTGGCTGATCTCAAGGAGGTTCTCTGGCATCCCCAAGAGGAATTTTTGATACCCAATGCTCTCCCGTTTACCCCGCCGGCAGTGGTAGAGGGCGCGGGTGAGGTTATGGGGCGCAGCCACCTGATCGAGCATCCTTCGACTCTCCTGGAGCTTTTTTTGGGCCTTTTCTATGCCGCCCAGCATCTTGCCAATCTTTTCTAGCGATGTGACCATGGAGGCAAAATGATGGTGATCCATCACTTCGATATCATGGCAGAGCTGCACCAAGACTTTGAGCTGGTCCACCCGCGCACTGATAGGGTCATAGACCCTTCGGCCTTTTTTAAAAGCTCTTGGCGCAGGAGGATAGTCAGGTCCAGGGACGCCTCTTCCATCATCCGGCCCAAGGTAGGCCGGTAGTGTTTTGGAAACTTCCTGGAGTAAAGAAGGATCTCCCGGGTCAGGTGGTAGACTTCACTGTAGATAGGCGGGAGCGAGATCATGGGGTGTTCTTTACTGGTTTTTTGTCAAGTTTGCGGATTAAAAAAACCATAGCAGAGATACACTCTGCCTCGATAAAGCGGACCAGTTTAGCGATCTTTTCGTCACCCTTAAAGGGATAGAGAAGTCTTAAGAGACTCCCTAGGGACTGGCGAGCTACGGCGTAGCGGATTTTTTTGTCGTGCCCATAGCTGTAAAAACCAGCGCCGAGCTGCTCTAAAACATAACATTTGTTTAAGGCAATCCTGTCGGCCACCAGCTGTGGTAGCTTCAAGTCCCAGTCCAGGTCGTAAAACGCATGGGAGCATAGGCGATAGGCAGCGAGGATAAAAGGACCATCGTGGTTGGAAAGGCGGGGGTTGGTCTTTTCTTTGCCATCACTCTGATAAGATGGGATCTTTGCACCACCTGTCCCGGTGTTGGAAGACCCTTGGAAAGGCTTGGAAGTTTCGTTTCCATCCGCCTTTCGTTTCCGTTCCAGGAGTCCCATAACCGAATTTTCCGTAATATACCAGCGACCTGCCACTTTGGTGCCCTTAAGGTCACCTTTTTTGAGCAAGTTTAAAATGGTCCTAGGGTGAACCTCAAGCCGATGGGCAACTGACAGATGCGGCAGTCGTCATGGTTAAATCCTTTGTGGAGGGTTTCCGTTCAAAACTCTCGAAGCAAGAACCTTTCTCAGCCGTAGAGCTAAACAGGAGGGCCGCCGTTGAAATTTATATCCTTCAGGGCGCTGATCGGCGAGCTAAAGGACGGATCAATGGCCGCCTGATAGGACTTTGGAAAAAAGGGAGGGTCATGCTCGATTTTTACCATGAGGAGAAGTCACCGGTTTCAGCTACCTGGGATCACGACGGCTTGATCCTGGCCATCAACCTTGATATTAAGCACGCCGCCGTTTGCTCGGTTTGAGCACTTTTTCCTCTGCCCAAATTAGCATCGCATCAGGACAAAGCTCCAGACCGTTCGGCCAAGCAAGTGCACCGGACTCCACAAAGCACAAAGGAAACATCCCGCCACGCAAAACTTCCGCCGCAAGTCCCTTCGGTTTTTCAAAAATATGTCTCAAAGGTACTTCAATCACGTCGCCGTTTTCATACTCAACTTTGACTGAAAATCTTGTCTCGTGCACGCTTATGATTCGCTTGATTTCTCGTCCTAACTTAGCCATCTTAGTTCACTCCAGCGGCTTGACGCGCTTAGGCGTACCAAATTGTTCTGCTACCCACCAGGCTTTAATGACCTGTCCTCTGCGTATTTTCAACCATTCTTGCACGAGCTTCAGGGAGCGCGGTGGCAACTTGCCTGCAAGAACGCGGCCCGTCATTATAATGCTGAACGTGGCTCAGTTTTCTGTCCCAGCTCCTCGAGGTATTCCTTTAAGGTAAGATAGGGTGTCTAGATAACATAGACACTAACCCACCGATAGATTTAGATAAAGTTAAATGGCGCTGCAATTTTACGGCTACCTATCGATGCTTATATATTTAATTCGCTGTACGTTAAAGGCCCTTTTAGTAGGAATCGTCGCCTTATCGCCGCTAGACTGCAGTAAATTTACTGTACATTGGAGGTAAAAATCTACAATTTTTGACAAATATCGCCTTTAAACTACATGACAGCATCCAGCATTGGAAAAGTCTTGAGATGTCTTATATTTTTTAGATCCAAATAGTACCTTAAGAATGTATTTTTCCTGGTCAATCAACATGAGGATCTCAGCGACGTCGATTCGCTGCGATAGGGGGATAAAATAGTGCTTGTTTTCCTGAATGGGGCCTGCGGCATTAAAAAACTTAGTCATATTGATCAGTTAATCTAAAAAGCGGTCTGTCATCCCCCCCGTTTTTTGGAGTCAGCGAGGGTTCACCGAACTCTGGGCTTTCCTATAGACTAACATGAGCTGTTTGACTATAGGACAGATCTTCACGCCTCGATTTAGGTTTTTGCCACAGCCCCAGCTTCGACGATCTTTACGAGCTGGCCCTTAAACACGATGGCGAGCTTTTTGATCCGAGAGATTCCGCGACGCCTAAGCTCTGTCTCATACTTGCGATCTTCGATCTGCTGGAGGGCTTCGCTGGCTGCTGCGTCTAGGTCGGGGTTAAAATCTGGGTCAAAAGCTTTAAACTCAATCACATACCCAAGGCCATGGTTAGACTTAGGAGCCATCATGATATCGTAGCGCCCATACCGCTCTTGATCGGGGTTTCCGTGTTTAAAGCTCCTAGCAGCCCATATTTCCTTGCATCAAAATATCAAACGGCGAGTTAATTATCGTCATCAAATAGATCTGTAGAAGAATCATCAGAAAATCTTTCATCCTCAGCGCGTTTAATTTTGCGAACAACATCACCCAATTTCAAGATCAGTTCATCGTTTGAATACTGGGCTTCGAGATTCAGAAGGTTTTGATGATTTTGCTTAATCTCAGACTCGTCCTCAAATTTGGAGATGTCTGAAATTGGCTTTCTCACATACTTCTCAAGAAAAAGTGCCATTGTTGGGCCCGCCTCTGATTCCAAATGCGCCCAGGCATCGTTTCCGATATACGCCATACCCCCTTTTGACTCAAACGCATTCTGCAAATCTTTAAGCCGCGGATTCATAGTTGGATCAAGGACTAATAGTATCGGGCATGCTCCTGAGTCCTTACAGTCTTCCGCAAACTGGAGCTCTTCTTTGAAGCGTCCTTGCCCACTAGCAGCGATAGTAACTCGCAACTTAAATTCGTAAGCTAGCTGCCTACCGTCTGCAAGTACCTTCCAACAATCTACTTGACGCCCCTTCGAACTATCCCCAGACCTCTTCACTACTTTGTGTCTGGCACTTTGACTAATCCCGCCAAGCGCTGCTGTCAGTATAGGCTCAAACAGATATCCTGTTTCTTGTGCCGATCGATTGTCGAGGTCAAAAAAGAACTTCCTCCACGTTAGCCATGATGCAAGAGCTCTCGAATCTGTGAAGCCATATTCCATTAATGAACGAGGTGAGATCTGAACCATTGTAGGTAAAGGCTGAGCAGACAGTATCATCGAGTATTTTCGCCGTCTTTTGTGCAACATAGTTAAGCAGTCAAGGTAGGTCGCAAAGTCTTCGATCTCTTGCTTTCCGAAGCGGATTGATTCAACAATCAAATCATAATCTACTGTGTCAATTGGTTCAGAAAACCAATCTAGTGCAAGATCATAATACTCCGCTGGTGGCTTGATTTGTCGCCAGATATTAGGGTATAGATGCTCGACTTGAGGCCAGAAATTCATATCATTGAACAGAACGCCGAGCACCTTCATTAATTCACTATTTGGCATTACAATTGGTAAATTGGTGTCAATTCCTAGCTTCAATAAGCGAGAAATAAATTTAGATTCTTCTTTATCAGGACGCTTTGCTTTCTTGCTCAAGTTGACCTCAACTGCTAAGCCATAAGGCGTGTAAGCAAACTTTCCGTGCTTTTTAGGGCTGGACTCATACCAGATGCATCTGTAAGCACAAATCCAAGCAAACGAGGTCTGTTATAGGCTCTTGGCGTAGCATTATCAGCCCCAAAAGAGCCATCAACTTCCAGCAGATGTTCCGCAAATTTATGAGCAGCTAAAGGTGGAACGGCATTTCCAATCTGCTGGGCAACGCTCGCATTGTTTCCTGCGAAATCAAAGTTATCCGGAAAAGTTTGGATTCTCGCACATTCCCTAAGTGTAAGAAGTCTATGCTCTAAAGGGTGTATAAATTCCCTCGATGCAGCCCCTGTAATAGTCAAGCTCTGAAATCCACCTTGCAATCGCTTGATTCCTGAGGGTGCGCCCCCACGCTTTTCAGTAGGAGTTCCATCCGATACTCGTCTAAAAGCTCTTCGTTTGAAACTTTCATGCCAAAATTCTTCAGGCAAATCCTTCATGGATTGACCTGGCTGAAGCAGGCGAAACATTTCCACATCTTTTGCAGGTCTGTAAAAGTGTTCTGTAACTGTTCCACGTAAATTATTTGCCCTCATTATAGAATCAAAGGAATTCAGGGGTAAGTCCGCTGAGTATGCTACAAGGTCCTTTCGAGATAGCGACGCTTGTCCTAGACCAACAATGGCTTCTCTTAAAGAGGGAGCCATAGGTTTCTCACTCAACTTTTTTGATTTTCCCGATACAAAAGAGTGAGTTTCTTCAGGAAAATGAAAGTCTGATCCGATTCTATTTCCAACGATAATGAGCCGCTTGCGCGTTTGGGGTACACCGAAGGCCGCAAAGTTGACTTTTTGAAGTCGAACTGAGTAACCAATCTCAAGAAATTGACTCACCAGTTCAGCTAGTGCTTGCCCATTTCCAGACGTCAAAAGCCCTTCAACATTTTCAAATAAGAACCACCGAGGCTTGACTTCGTTGACAATGCGAAAATAATTGAATATTAATCTGTTTCGAGGATCGCTATTACTCCGCAGACCCGCTGTGCTAAAACCCTGGCAAGGAGGTCCTCCAATCACCGCAAATGGAGCCCTATTTCCAAGAATTGCGCTAAAAAATTTCGGCGAAATACTGGACAGATCCACATTGTGGCAAGTGCTGCCAATATTCTTTTCATAAGTTCCGCAAGCGTCTTTATCTATTTCAGCCCCGCATGCAGGTTTAAGCCCAGCAAGGGCGAAGCCCAATGAGAAACCTCCGGCTCCCGAAAAAAGAGAAAGAACGGCATCACTTTCTACAATCCTCAAGTTTTTATCCCCGATATGAACGTCATACAAATTTAAGATAGCTACAAAACCCTACAATAACTAGAGAAGCTCTAAAGGCCAAGTCTTGATTACAAATGCCATGGATATGTCATTAAAGTCAGTCGTCTTAAGAAACACGCTTAAAGAAATGTCGCAGTGACCACAACACTTCAAAGGCGCTTGAAGGATAATTGCTACCTGGTGCCAAGGATAGGAAATTCGATCCGGCAATTTTTTATTTTCTACTATTGCCGAAGTAGCCACTATAACATAAAGTCCTGCTTTTATGAGCTTATTGGCTGGGGTGTCCAAAAAAGTACTTTTTCACAGTGCTTTCGTTCCTAGGAATGGGCCCTCAAGTTTGGCTCGCCATCCATATCGATCCTCCAAATTAAAGGCCACTAGAGCGGCTGGCCGGGAAAAAGTGTGGGGCCATGGTTACACATCCAGATTCATTGAGGGGTTTTATGATCGAATTTGGCTTAAACCTGTCCCATGTGTAAATCGATTTTTAAGGGTCCAATCTCTCTAGCAAAAAATGTCCAAGATTGGAGATTCCCTACATGAGTTCTAGAATAGCTGGGAAACCTGTATCAGAGCTACCTAAAATTTTAGAAAAATCAGATTTGTCCAAAACTTTACATCAACTGATTCAAAAATATGTTTTTGCTCTTTGCCTACTTGGATACGATAAAAGTTTTACTAACATTTCAAGGATGATCGATTGTAGCATTTCAGCGCTATCGAATGTCCTGGCCAATCCGCTTCTGACTCCAGAACTTCAATTATCATTGAACCGAGCCGCAAGAAGAGCAATTAAATCGGCATTAAGAAAAAATCCAGAGGCAGAAATATCACTTATTATCGATGCCAAGGTTATTAAGAGGACCAACAAAAATGGCCGGAATGTGGGCACTTACCATTCTGCGAACGGGCTTACCTTAGGACATAGATTTACAAATATAGGTTTATTGATTGGAAAGGAGTATATACCAATCGGGGTTATTCCCCATTAC
>JBGSUI010000070.1:0-58644 GCA_041736175.1 Oligoflexales bacterium
TGGTGGCGAGCGTCACAAAGAAATCACGCAGCGTGACTGGATAAAGAACGCAGGAGTCGAGGACTACCACGCGCAGCGTCGTATGAGCTTGATCCGCCTTGGGGCTCATTCGTCCAAATCCAGTTCCTGAGATAGATCAGCGAGTTTTTGGAGGGCGCGCTCGCTCCGGTAAGAACTCCTTTCTTGATAGGCGAGAAGGTCAGCCATTTTAAGTCTGCGGTAGCGACCTCGGCGCACGAAAGGTATCTTGCCTGCCTCAAGTTCTTTAACGATAAAGGGTCGCGAGACCTGGAGGAAATCAGCTGCCTCCTGGGTGGTCATTTCACTGGTAGAGGCAATCACCAAAACAGCATGGCCTTGCGCGGTTTCCTCGAGGAAGGCCGTGAGCAGCGTCATAGCTCCTGCGGAGAGAGTGATCCTTTCTTCGCCGCTGACGAGCCGCGGTGTGTTCTCGGGTCTTGTGTCTTTGAGGCGAGCCATCAGCCGCCGTAGCTGCGGCAGACTGGCTTTGGCTAGTTCGCGGTCTTCTTCGGTCGGGACATAGGGTGCGTTGGTGTTCATTTTAAATGGATCCTTGCCGCGGGTGAAGGACGGCCATCAAATATATTATACTATTTTGTCGAAATGCTCGCAATACTCGAATTTAACGAAACACCCAGCTCTCTCATCGGCATATGAGTAAAAAAGCTTGAACCACCTGCTTATATTTATATAAGTGTCTATTTTATTTGGGATAAATTTGTTAAGAGCAAGAATTCGCACCAGGGAGTCGGTTAGGGAGGATTGCGGCAAACGGCTATTTTATCATGAAAGGTCTTTTTTGTAGTTGCCTTTTGACACTGCTTTTAAAAAGTGGAGTTCGACGACTTCAACCAACCTTGTAACTAGCTGAAATATATAATTTATAACTTTGTTTTAAATTATTTGCAAATCAATCCTCAAGCCAAATCTTAAAAGACCGATGTTGCTTTTAAGTTTAGAAACTGCTTTGAGGAGGTGATCCGATGAACATAGATTTCAAATACCATAGAAAAGGTCTCAAAACCAAGTCGTCAGGCATGGTCACGCTCACGAGCCTCCTTACGTTCATCCTGTTTAGTTGCAAAAGCAGTCTCGAAGTGGAAGTTAAAAAAGGTGCTGATCTACCTTCTGCCAGTGCTCAACTCAGCACGAGCACGAAATCGGGCTCCGAAACCGCTAAAGATCCCATGGCAACCCCAATCCCCCCAGAAAAACCTCCAGAAGCGGTAAAAACCCCTGAGCTTAAACCCGAGTTTACCGGCCTTGACCGTCTGGCAGCCCGCGCGGGCGACACGGTCAAAATATCGGGGAAAAACTTAGACACCCAAAAGGATCTAGAAATCAGCATCGGCGCGGTCCGCATCCCCTTGTCTATCAACCCTGATGGGACTGCAGAATTCAAGATGCCCGAAGGAATCAGCCCTGGAATGGGAGATATCAAACTTGTTTCGAAAACTCTCGGGGATTTAGGCCAGGCAACGATGCTCGCAGATCCAGGGGATTTTCCCATCAGTACCATGGCAGTGGATGAAGTGTGCAAAGACAAAAAATACCGTAATGCCAAGGGTGAGATCACTGTCGGCACCAAAGACTGTGGGTCGCTACCCCTCTGCTCCGCAAACGGACAAGTAGGCTGCGCCACCTCGTCAACTTTTATGTCGGTCTCCACCACAGAGCTGGTCCCCGCGGTCGTTAAATCAGGCACCATAGTGGGCGGCGTGACAGGCACCTACCCGTCAGCGACCAACCCCCTCACGGGAGCTGACGCCACAGCCGATCTGGACGCCGCGACTTTTGCAACCAAGATTAAGAGTGCAGGGACCTTTGAATTTTTCGGTCCCGACGGGACCCGCTACATGTTTTCAGGGGACCCTGATCTCGCAGGGACCAATATCCTCTCAGGCATAGAAATCTTTGGTACGACCGGCACCATAACGGCTGCCCCAGCCATCTGTACGACGAACAACGTTTCAGGCTGCGTCACCACAGCCACCTACAGGTCCGCCGACTGGACTAACCTCACCGCAGCCAACATTAAAAACGGCGTCTCCATAGCTGGGCTTACGGGGACCTACCCATCCACAGGAAACCGCCTGGTCAATAACACCTCCACCACCGACCTGGCCTCTTTTGGACCAGCGACTCCTGTGGGCACCTACGAGTTTTTCGATAGCGCCGGATCTGTTTATGGGGCCACCGTGGCCGATGGTGGCACCGTGACCCCGACCACAAGCAACCAAACCATCAGCACCGCAGGCACCCTCTACCGCAGCGTGATCGTCCAAGGGGATGCTAACCTTACCACCGCTAATATCAAAGACACGGTCCCCCTCTTTGGAGTGACCGGATCTCTGACCGGGGCCCCGGCCAATTGTAGTACTAATGGGCAGCAAAACTGTTTAGCGACAGCCACCTTTTTTGGCGCGACCCAGTGCAGTGCTGATAGCTCTAACTGCTACGTGCCCACCTACGCTGCCACCACCCAGCCCCTGAAAGCCATCAGCTACGATGCCATCGATGCAGGAAAATCTTCAATCCATTCCTCCCTCACGCTTTCAGGCATTGCAGGAACCCTCGCAGATTGCACCACCAACAACACCAGCGGCTGTGTCACCACAGCATCCTATAGATCCGCAGATTGGACCAACCTCACGGCTGCAAATATTAAAAATGGCGCCTCTGTAGTCGGGCTCACGGGGACCTATCCATCCGCGAGCAACCGGCTTGTAAGCAATACAGCCACCGCTGATCTCACGGCCTTTGGCCCAGCCACTCCTGTGGGAGCCTATGAGTTTTTTGATAGTGCCGGCGATGTTTATCCCGCGACCGTCGCGGATGGTGGCACCATCACGCCGAGCACGTCGACCCAATCTTTAAATACCGCTGGCACCATGTACCGTGCGGCGACCATCAGCGGCGATGCAGATCTCGTAGCGGGAAATATCCTCAGCGGCGCCAACCTCTTTGGTGTCAACGGATCCGTCACGGCTACTCCAGCCAACTGTAGTTCTAATGGTACCCAGAGCTGCGTGGCCACGGGCTCCTATTATGCTGCCACAGCCTGTGCTGCCGATGGGTCTAACTGCTTCGTGCCTACTTATGCTGTGACGACCCAGCCTCTGAAAGCCATCAGCTACGATGCCATCGACGCGGGCAAATCCTCGATCCGTACCTCCCTCACTCTTTCAGGTATCGCAGGGACCCTCGCTGATTGTGCCGCCGGTGGGACCGCTGGCTGCGTCACCACAGCCACCTACAAGTCTTTGGATCTTTCTAACGTTGGAGCGGCTTCATCGACAGGTGTGACCGCTGCCAATTTCAATACCAAGATCGCCACGTCGGGTAATTTTGAATTTTGGGATGCCAGCGGTGCACGCCACCAGGTGGCCGGGGATACGGATTTGACGGCGAGTAATGTCAAATCATCTATTGATATCTTTGGGACCGTGGGGAACGTGACGCCATCTCCTGCTAACTGTGGCTCTAACGGTACCCAGAGCTGCGTGGCCACGGGCTCCTATTATGCCGCCACGGCCTGCGCTGCTGATGGGTCTAACTGTTTTGTGCCTACTTATGCTGCTTCCACACAGCCCCTCAAAGCCATCAGCTACGATGCTATTGATGCGGGAAAATCTTCCATCCGCTCCTCGTTGACTTTGTCAGGAATCGCGGGGACCCTTGCCGACTGCTCCACCAACAACGCAGCAGGATGTGTGACCACCGCCCCTTATAACTCAGCCGATTGGACCAACCTTACAGCTGCCAATATCAAAAATGGCGCCTCTGTAGCCGGTCTCACCGGGACCTATCCATCCTCAGGAAATCTCCTCACCGGCGCCAATGCTACAGCTGACCTAGACACCGGGACGTTTAACGCCAAGATCAAAAGCGCCACGGCCTTTGAATACTTTGGTCCTGATGGGACTCGCTACACCGGTGCTGGTGATGTGGATATAACGGCTGGAAATATCTTAGGCGCCGTGGATATTTTTGGCACCACCGGATCCGTCACGGCATCCCCAGCCAACTGTAGTTCTAACGGTACCCAGAGCTGCGTGGCCACAGGCTCCTATTATGCTGCCACAGCCTGTGCTGCTGATGGCTCTAACTGCTTCGTGCCTACTTATGCTGCAACTACCCAGCCGCTCAAGGCCATCAGCTACGATGCCATCGACGCTGGGAAATCCTCGATCCGCACATCTCTCACTCTTTCAGGAATAGCCGGGACCCTCGCTGATTGTGCCGCCGGTGGGACCGCTGGCTGCGTCACCACAGCCACCTACAAGTCTTTGGATCTTTCTAACGTTGGAGCGGCTTCATCGACAGGTGTGACCGCTGCCAACTTCGATACCAAGATCGCTGCGTCGGGTAACTTTGAATTTTGGGATGCCAGCGGTGCCCGCCACCAGGTGGCTGGGGATACGGATTTGACGGCGAGTAACGTGAAATCATCTATCGACATCTTCGGAACTGTGGGGAGCGTGACGCCATCTCCTGCTAACTGTAGTTCTAATGGGGGGCAGAGCTGCGTGGCCACGGGCTCCTATTATGCCGCCACTGCCTGCGCTGCCGATGGGTCTAACTGCTTCGTGCCGACCTACGCGGCTACAACCCAGCCCCTCAAAGCCATCAGCTACGATGCAATCGACGCGGGAAAATCTTCCATTCGCTCCTCCCTCACCCTTTCTGGAATAGCCGGGACCCTCGCTGATTGTGCCGCCGGTGGGATCACTGGCTGCGTCACAACAGCCACCTACAAGTCTTTGGATCTTTCTAACGTTGGAGCGGCTTCATCGACAGGTGTAACCTCTGCCAACTTCGATACCAAGATTGCTGCGTCGGGTAACTTTGAATTTTGGGATGCCAGCGGTGCCCGCCACCAAGTAGCAGGTGATACGGATTTGACGGCGAGTAATGTCAAGTCAGCCATCGACATCTTCGGAACTGTGGGCAGCGTGACTCCATCGCCAGCCAACTGTGCATCTAATGGAGGGCAGAGCTGTGTGGCCAAAGGTTCCTACTATGCCGCCACAGCCTGCACTGCTGATGGGTCTAACTGCTTCGTGCCTACTTACGCTGCCACAACCCAGCCTCTCAAGGCCATCAGCTACGATGCCATCGACGCTGGAAAATCTTCCATCCGGTCCTCCCTCACCCTTTCTGGCATCACAGGGACCCTCGCTGATTGTACCACCAACAACACCAGCGGCTGTGTCACCACAGCATCCTATAAATCAGCAGATTGGACTAACCTTACAGCAGCAAACATTAAAAACGGCGCCTCTGTAGCCGGGCTCACGGGGACCTACCCGTCTTCAGGCAATGTATTAACAGGAGCTAACGCCACCGCAGACCTAGACCTAGCGACTTTTGATGCCAAAATAAAAAGTGCCACAGCCTTTGAATTCTTCGGTCCCGACGGGACGCGCTATAGCAATAGCGGTGACGCCGACATCACGGCAGCCAATATAGCCAGCGGCGTCACCATCTTTGGGACGACGGGGACAGCAACGACCCTCACCCAATGCACCTCAGGTGTCCAAGCCACCTGCGAATCAGATACAGCCTGCCGCTGGAATACGGGAGCCTGCGAGATCAATCCCTGGCATATCCGCGCGGGGATCACGGTAGCCTCAAAGGCAGGGTCATTGAAAGCCAACTGCCGCAACACCGTCAACAATACTTATTACAACTGGGATGGTTCTGTCGCCTCGCTTATCAATTCCGGATCGACTGCAGGGACTGCCTATGATTTCTGGGACACCATCGATGATTACTATGGCTACGGCCCTAACAAAGTAACCGCCTGGTCCAGCAATACCCAATGCGACAGCAGCAACTGGACCGACGTCACCACTACCAACGGTGGGTCAAGTTTCACCACCTGTGGGACTTCCAGCACCTGTATTTACCGGGACGAACTCAGTGGCCTTAGGGTCAAGGGGATTCTCTCTTCCGGTAACAACACCACCAACACCGCCTCGCCAGCAACTTACACCTGGAGTGCTGCGATCAATGCTTGCAACGGCTCCACCTACGGTGGTTATGGTGCTGGAACTTGGCGACTTCCGACACAAAAAGAGTTGATGTCTTTGTACGAGCATGGTATTGTTTCAAGAGTGGCGGCAGGGTTTCATACACTTGGTAATTTGCAAGATTATTATTGGTCGTCGTCGGGCCGCTCGATCAGTACGGGCAATGGGTGGGCCGTGTACCTGTCTTACGGGACCACCTACAACCACCCCAAGACTAATGGCTACTGGGTCCTCTGCGTCTTTTAGCCTGTAGTTAGGGTCTGTCGCCGCCTGCGACGGGTCCGGCGGTCTGGCGCGCGGCAATCTTTGCGATTCCTTTTCTTAAATTTCCTGCCGCTGCGGAGTCCTCCTGTGCTTGCTAAAATTCGTTTGGTTGATCCGGTGCTTTATCATAAACTCATGCAATCCTATAAACATTTTATATCAAACAAGAGTAAGTTTAAAAAAACGGATTTTCATCTTGAGCACGAGAAAATCATTTATCAGCTTGCTCTTGATATTCAGAATAGACGATATGCACCTGGTTTGGCAGACCCTAACTAGAGGCTAAAAGACGCAGAGGGCGTAGTTGCTATTAGTCTTGGTGTTGTTGTTGGTGTTCCCGTTAGACAGGTTCACGTTCCACCCATTGCCCGTACTGTTCGAGTTGCCCGACGACGACGCTCCTATGGCCGACTCAATCTGGGTTACCCGCTGACACTTAGCTCCCTAAGACAACGGCACCCCCGCTGCCCCTCGCTTAAATAGAAAATCTCCGCGAGAGCGACCATCGCAATCATAGTTCACTGCCTAAATTTCCGTAAAAACCTAGGGACTGGAAACACAGACCAGAAGGTTATTACATAGGATGCTGACTGTAGCTAGGTTTTTGTCGAGCAGCGGCCTTGATTTTGTCCTCGTGCCACCGGTCCCAGGCGGCTAGCTGGTGCTGCACGTCTTCGAGCATTTGACTGATCTCGCTGAGTTGGCCTTTAGCGAGGCATTTTAGATCAAAAGCCAACCGCATCGTGAGCCTCAAGGCAGGGATCTGCATCGCGATTTTTTTGATGTATTCTTGGCGTCTCTGGAGATCTTTGCAATGATTGGCCGAGAGGATATCCTCAAGAATATCGTGACAAGTCCACGACAGGCGTTCTTGAAACGTCAGCCGCAATGGTTTAGGGCATGCACCCACGAGCAGGTAGGAGCGCAGCGTTAGCTGGTAGGCGGTCTGAACAATAGGGATTTGCTGATGTTCGGGGTTTCTAAGCACCATGCCTGCGGGGTCTCCTTACATTGGTTGGATCGGACTAACATTTGATGTACGGTTTGTAAACGGAATGATCGTATTTCCCATCATTTTCAATTTAATATCACGACGACTCGGGTGTTTCGTCCCAGGGCGAACCAATCGAGGTGACTGGGGCCGACGGAACGGTTAAGGACAAAGTTTTTATGATGGTGTTTTAGAATCCAGATAATAAGTCGAATCTCTTTTTGGCTTCTGGCCTAAGGACTTTTGCGAAATACTTGCCAGTGTTGGGCCCAAAGGCAATTTTGCTTTTGATGGATGCGGCAGTGGCTAAGGTTAAGGACTCGTGTTCGGCCCAGAGTGGGTCCATCGTCGGATTTTGCACGATTTCACCCTCTTCGTTCAGCAAAGACTTCTTTTTAAGGTACGCCATGACCTTGTTGCTGATTTGAGTGATGAGTATGGCCACTTCTTGGTCGCTGATGGCAGCGGTATTGTGAAAGCGCATGAGACCAGCGACATCAGAGAAGACTCCATCAAGTGCTAAACAATGGATGTGTTGATATAAATTGAGTCATATCATTGATGTAAAAAAGGAGCGCAGCTACTATCGTGCAGCAGCTAGCCGTTTGACACTTTTCTGTTCTTAATGTGTTTTGTCAGAAGGCTTACAATATAGGTTTGATATCGTAGACCTTCTTCGTCTGCGATTTCCCTCAGCTCGATAAGAAGACCTTCTGGTAACCTAATGGAGATTAGCTTCGAAGGTTCCTTAAAGAATTTACCTTTGCCGACATGACTCTTATTTTTTCCAAGCTTCTTTTTTTCCCAAAGGGCTTGTTCCTCATCATCTGTCGCTTTTTTTGCAAACGCTTCTTTTTCCTTGGCTGTCATTTTTTTCATTGGTTTTCGTTCCATAGTGCAGTCTCCACATCATCTGGTTCATATGCAGTGCGCAAGATGGCGAGTTTTTCTTGCGCATAAGGAATGAACACCAGTTTTAATACCCGTCCGTCATAAGTTTCTGATAGGCACCAGACAGTGGCGGGTTTGGTCCTGTTTTTTGTTCGATTATCGACTAACGGGTATCCGATGAAGTTATTAAATGCTTCTTCAGCCTCTATAAGAGTCACACCATGTTCAGAAAATATTTTTGTTGCCACCATTTTTGACGCAATCAGTTCCATTATTTTCATCATCTTTCGGCTGAAGAAATAGACATGATCTATATATACTATGTATATATAAATAACAAGTGTCTATTTTTGCCTTTTTGTGTGCATCCCCTGTTTCGGGGGAGAGTTCGTTGTAGTCACGTTTTCATTCTTTCAGAAAAATTAGTCATTTAAAATGGTTACTTAAAAAGTTAAGCCGAATGTTTTCCTTTAACTTGAGTATGGTGACTCGGGTGTTCCTTCTTGGGACGAACCAATCGAGGTGACTGGGGCCGACGGAACGGTTAAGGCCAAAAATTTTTAGGATGGTGTTTTTAGAATTCATTAATACTTGGATTTTTAATAGTACGAGAGTTGAAATTGGCCCTTGAATTAAAACGATTTTTAGTCTACAAACCCAGCCCATAGAGATGTTTGTCGATAGAGTAGGATCGCAGCATGGGGTGTGCTTTTAAATCTTAGCAGGGGGCATGCAAGATGATATGGAGCCAAAGGTGGTTTTTATGGGCTTTTTTGGGCTTCTTTGCCACAAGTCCGGCGATGGCCCGTGAGTTTAGGGTCGGTCTAGTCCTGGATAAAGGCGGGCGCGACGACAAGTCCTTTAACGCCGCCGCGGTCAAGGGGGCCCAGGAGGCTGAACTCAAGCTCCCCGGCGTTAAGGTCAAGATCATCGAGGGCCGTGACGACAACCCGGAGCCCATCTTCCGCAATCTCGTCGACAAAAAATACGACCTGGTGATCGCCATCGGGTTTTCCCAGGCCCAAACCCTAGAAAAAGTCGCCAAAGCGTCCCCTAGTGCGCGCTTTGTTCTGGTGGACGCAGAAATTAAAGATGTACCAAACGTCCAGTCCATCATCTTTGAGGAGCACGAAGGCGCCTTTTTGGTGGGAGCGATCGCAGGGTGGACCACAAAGACCGGCAAAGTGGGTTTTATTGGTGGCATGGATATCCCCCTGATCCGTCGGTTTCTTATGGGATACGAAGCGGGGGTTCGCTACGCCCTTAAAAAAGATGCCGTGATCACGAGCCATTTTGCTGGGGTGACGGGTGCTGCTTGGAACAATCCGCCTAAAGGCAAGGAACTAGCCCTGACCCAGTATGCCAGCGGGGTCGATATCATCTTTGCCGCCGCAGGTGCCACGGGCCTTGGGGTTTTTGATGGAGCTGAATCCCAAAAAAAGCTGGCCATCGGCGTGGACTCCAACCAAAACGGTATCAAACCGGGATACGTTTTGACGAGTATGATCAAAAAAGTAGACGTTGCTGTCTTTGACTCCATTAAAGACTCCTATGACGGTGGTTTTAAACCCGGACCATTGCGCCTCGGTCTCAAGGACGGAGGGGTGGATTTTGCGATGGATCAACACAATAAATCTCTGATACCCGATTCCATCCTCGCTAAAGCCAACCAGCTCAAAAGTGATTTGATAGCCCATAAAGTCAAAGCTCCTGATTTTTACCAGCGCAGCAAACCATGACGATCCTAGAAGCCATCGGCCTGTCGAAATCCTTTGGCTCTAACCGGGCCAATGACGGAGTGCATTTTAAAGTCCAAAAAGGTACCATCCATGGCCTTATCGGCGAAAATGGGGCTGGAAAATCCACCCTCCTTAAAATGCTTTTTGGCCACGAAAAACCCGACAGTGGGCAGATTCAATTAAAGGGCCAAACCGTCCAATGGGGGAGCCCCCGCGAGGCTTTTCGGGCTGGTCTCGGTATGGTCTATCAGCATTTCCAGTTGGTGGGGACCCTTAAGGGCCTTGATAACGTGATCCTGGGCCAAGAACCGACCGGCTCCCTCGGGAGGTTTCTTCCGGCCTTTTTACAGCCTATTGACCGCAGGCAGGCACGGACCGACCTGGAACCATTGATCCGCCAAAAGGGTTGGCAAAATATTCCCCTAGACCAAGAGATCGAGGGCTGGCCCCTGGGGGCCTGGCAGCGTCTGGAAATCTTAAAACTCCTCTACCGCCACTGTGAGATCCTCTTTTTAGACGAACCGACAGCGGTGCTAGCTCCCCACGAGATCAAGGCCCTCCTCGACGACCTCGTGGCCCTAAAGACCGCCGGAAAAACCGTGGTCCTCGTCAGCCACAAGCTCCCGGAAATCATGGCCGTCTGCGACGAAGTGACCATTCTGCGCCAAGGCCGCGTGGTGGGGCGGGAAGCGGTAGGGGAAACCTCGGTTCAGGTCTTGGCATCTCTGATGATTGGGACCTCGGCCCCACAAGCGCCGAAGGACACAAGTCTCACAGCCCCAGGATCACGATGGACTCAGGAGGGAGGAACCCCTCTCCTCACATTGCAAGGGGTGACTCTTCATGACAGCACCCAACATCTGGACGTCCTCAAACAGATTTCACTTGAGATCTTTCCTGGCGAGATCTTGGGAGTCGCGGGAGTCGAAGGTAACGGTCAATCACCCCTGGTGGAGCTGCTACGAAATCCAAAAGCTTTTCGAAAGAGTTTTTTGAGGCGCCTTGGTCTTGTCCCCCACCATGAAAGCTTGGAGGGCTCTTCTCTAGTCCAGACCAGAGGCGAGATCCGACTCAAGGGTCAGTCCATCACTACTTGTGATGCAAAAACACTGCGTGGTTTAGGTGTGGGCGTGATTCCTGAGGACCGCTGCCAGGAAGGGCTGGTCCTCGAAATGACAGCCTGGGAAAATTTTATCCTCGGGTACGAGGGTCACCCTGACTGCCAAGGCTTTGGTATGACCCGCCTCCCTAAGATCTTGGAGGCTTGGTCCCAAGCTTGTGATGAATTCGATATCAGACCGCGGGATCCATGGCTAAAGGCGAGGCAGTTTTCTGGTGGAAACCAACAAAAAATCATCATGGCCCGGGAGCTGCGCTTTGGCCCAGAACTGATCCTCTGCTGTCACCCGACCCGGGGCGTGGACTTTGCAGCCGCAGACCTTATCTATGCCCAGCTGAGAGCAGCCCAAAAGCGGGGTGCCGCCATCCTCCTGGTCTCCTCATCCCTGGACGAAATCTTTCATCTAGCAGACCGTCTGGTTGTCCTCTATGGAGGTGCCCTGGTGGGAGATCTGGTAACCCGCCAAACCACACCCGAAGAGGTCGGTTATCTTATGACAGGGTTAGGGCACCATGGAACAACATAAATGGGAGTTTATTAAAAAATCTTTGTTTCGTGCCTCTTCAGGTCTAAGACCGGTGGCGGCAGCAGGTTTAGGTCTTGTCCTAGGCCTCCTTATCACGGCGGCTTTGGGAGAATCCCCCTTAAATATTTTAAAAATCCTCTGGGAAGGGGCCTTTGGCTCCTGGTACAGCGTGGGAATGACCCTGGCCTATGGAACACCGCTGCTTTTTAGTGGCCTGGCGGTCGCTATAGGCATGAAGGCCGGTCTGTTTAATATCGGAGCCGAAGGCCAACTCACCATGGGCATGGTTACCGCGACCCTTGTGGCCCTGCGGTTAGAGGGGGCTCCTCCACTCCTGGCCCAAGCCTTGATCGTTGCCGCTGCCCTGGCAGGCGGCGCTGTGTGGGGGCTTATCCCAGCCCTGTTTAAAATCACCAGGGGAAGCCACGAGGTGCTGACGGCCATCATGCTTAATTTTGTCGCCGCAGGGATCAGTAGCTGGGTGGTGCTTGATCTCGTTCGCTCCACCACGACCCAAAACCCTGAAAGCCAGCCTATCGACCAACATTTTCTCCTCAAACCTTTTGAGGCCTTCGAGGGCGCCCCCGTGTCTGCCGCCTTGGTGCTTGGACTCCTGCTCTGTGTCTTGGTTTGGTGGGTTCTTAAAAAGACGGTTCTTGGCTATCAAGTCCGCGCCGTGGGTCTAGGGGGAGGTAAGGCTCCCTCCGTAGCAGGGATCTCCGTCCCGCGGATGCAGTGTCTGGCCATGGCGGTGGCGGGAGGGGTTGCAGGACTGGTCGCCGTGGGCGAGCTTTTAGGGACTGCGGGGCGGTTTCGTCTGGGTTTTTCGCCGGGATATGGATTTATCGGGATTCCTGTGGCTCTGGTCGCTGGCAGCCATCCCTTGGGTTTGGTGTTGACCGCTCTTTTATTTGGCGCTCTCCAAAAAGGCACCTTGGACTTGGAGCTTGAGACCACGACCGTGACCCGAGATTTGGCCTTAGTCATTCAAGCTCTCATGATTATTGCCATTGCCAGCGAGGCTGGATGGTCGCCTCTCGTCAGGTTTTTAAGACAAAAGTTTTTAAAGGCAAAAGACAGGGAGGCCGATCATGGGGGCCATTGAAGGAGCAGGGGACGCGGGTTTTTGGTTGGACTTTGCACTCTCCGTCCTAAGGATGGCGACGCCTTTGATGCTTGCGGCGTTGGGGGGAGTCCTCAGCGAAAAGGCAGGGGTGGTCAACCTAGCTCTCGAAGGCCAAATGCTGGTCGGAGCCTTTTTGGCAGCTCTCTTTGCCCACCAGGTGCAGCTTCTGCCGGCTCTGGGGTCTTTTATGGGACCCGCCTGGGTCGGGTGGTGGGCTGGCGGACTTGCTGGTATGGTGCTGGCCCTAATCTTGGGGTTTTTGACGATCACCTGTCATGCCCAACAAATCGTGACAGGGACTGGACTCAACATGCTGGCGATGGGCCTCTGTCCAGTTCTCGCGTTTGGCATTTACGGAGCCTCTGGCTCTACGCCGTCCTTAGACATGGGGGCGAGGCTGACCTGGGAGCCAACCCTTGTAGCTCTGAGTCTTCCCCTATTACTGGCGGCTTTTTTCCGGTGGACCAAAGGGGGGTTGTGGGTCAAGGTGGCCGGTGAAAATCCCCTTGTGCTCCTTTCCAGCGGGCTTTCCCCAGCCAAGGTGCGGTATGGCGCCGTACTCCTCTCGGGTCTCTTTGCGGGGTGGGGGGGTGCGAGCCTTTCTCTAGCTCTTTCCTCGTCCTATTCACGGGATATGACCGCGGGTCGAGGCTTTATCGCCCTGGCAGCCGTGGTCCTCGGACGGTGGCACCCTCTAGGGGCCATGGCTGCCTGTCTGCTGTTTGGGGCCACGGAAGCCATGCAGATGCGGCTGCAAGCCACGGCGATCTTTGTGCCTCCTGCGCTGATCCAGATTTTTCCCTACGGGGTCACCTTGCTGGTCTTGGCGTTGGGGGTGGGCCGGATGAAGCCTCCACGGGCTTTAGGCCAAGGTCTCCGTTTGTAGCATTTCGCACCAGTGTCTCGTTAAGACAGATCGAAAGACATCTGCATTTTAAAAAAAAAGAGGGGACTCCGAGTCCCCCCTTTTTTTTACTTAAACGACTAGGCTTCGAGGTATCTCTCGTGGGCTACTTCCCAGTTTTCAGGAGATCGCCATAGACCGGAAAGCAGCAGCTCCCGGATAAGATTAAATTCCCTTGGCAGCTTGTCGTAGAGCTTTTCAAAGAGATCCTCGTGGGAGAGGATTTCTGTCTTCCAAGTCTCGCGATTGACAGCCATCAGCCGGTAGAAGTCTTCTTTAGAAAAGTTTTTGAGTCCTTTCCATTCGATGTCTTCGTAGCGTGGCATCCATCCTAAGGGGCTCTCTTCGGCACTGGCTCGACCGTTGACTCGGTCGATCACCCATTTGAGAACCCGCATGTTTTCGCCAAATCCTGGCCACATAAACTTGTCGTTTTCGTCCTTGCGGAACCAGTTAACACAAAAAATCCGTGGCGGGTTAGAGATTTCACGGCCGATTTGGAGCCAGTGATTGAAGTAGTCTCCCATATGGTAGCCGCAGAAGGGGAGCATGGCCATGGGGTCCCGGCGGACCTGGCCGATATTGCCAAAGGCTGCCGCCGTCATCTCGGATCCTATAGTCGCTGCCATATAGACGCCAAAGTTCCAGTTAAAGGCCTGGTAGACCAAGGGCACCGTGGTGGCACGCCTTCCGCCAAAGATGAGGGCGCTGATAGGAACGCCTTCTTTTGCGTTCCACTGGGGATCGATCGAGGGGCACTGCTCGGCAGGAGCGGTGAACCGGGAGTTAGGGTGAGCGGCTTTTTGTTTAGATTCTGGGGTCCAAGGCTGGCCTTGCCAGTCGATGGCCTGGGCAGGGGGAGTGGCGGTCAGACCTTCCCACCATACATCCCCGTCAGGAGTGAGGGCGACGTTGGTAAAGATAGTATTTTTAGAGGCAGATAGAAGTGCGTTAGGGTTGGTCTCCATGGAGGTTCCCGGTGCAACACCAAAAAATCCAGCCTCTGGATTGATCGCATAGAGGCGTCCGTCTTCACCCGGTTTAATCCAGGCGATATCGTCGCCAACGGTCGTGATCTTCCAGCCTTCGAATCCTGCGGGGGGGAGCATCATGGCAAAGTTAGTCTTGCCGCAGGCACTGGGGAAGGCTGCTGCCACGTAGTTTTTTTCGCCTTTAGGGGACTGGACACCGAGGATAAGCATATGCTCCGCAAGCCAACCCTCGTCGCGACCTAGGACGGAGGCGATTCTCAGGGCAAAGCATTTTTTGCCAAGGAGAGCGTTGCCACCGTAGCCACTTCCGTAGGACCAGATCTGGCGATCTTCGGGAAAATGGACGATGTATTTGGTGTCTTTATTACAGGGCCATGGCACATCTTTAGCACCCGGCTCAAGGGGGGCCCCTACGGAATGGAGGCAAGGTACAAAATCGCCTGTTCCGAGGGCGTCGAGAGCCTGTCGGCCCATGCGGGTCATGATCTTCATATTGACAGCCACATAGGGGCTATCAGAGATCTCCACTCCGATATGGGAGTAGGGTGAACCGACAGGTCCCATGCTAAATGGAATCACATACATGGTCCGGCCGCGCATTGAACCCCGGAAGAGTTCAGACAGAGTTTCTTTCATCTTCGCTGGGTCGGCCCAGTTGTTGGTCGGTCCAGCGTCTTGTTTCCGCTGGCTGCAGATATAGGTCCGGTCTTCGACTCGAGCGACGTCGCTGGGGTGGGACCTGGCGAGGTAAGAGCCAGGGCGTTTTTTGGGGTTCAGGGGGATAAAAGTCCCCTGGTCCACCATCAACTTGCAAAGCTTTTCGTACTCTTCTTGGGAACCATCGCACCAATGGACATTGGCCGGTTCCACAAGGGTAACGACGTCCTTTACCCATTGGATCAGTTTTTCGTTTTTCACATAACTTGGCACGGAGACGTTCGCTCGAGCGTTTGAACTCATAGCTTCCTCACTAATTTGGCGATGACCCCGTCGTTTTTATAGGGGTTTCCTGTGCGGGTGTCTTCGCGTGACAGCATTTTTAGGACCAGTCAACCCCTGATGCCATCCATGTTGGACCTCTAGGGGCTTTGGGTCAAGCACAAGATCACACCTCCAGGAAATGACAGAAAAAAACTATCAATCAAGCATAAGTTTATTTGGTTTGGGATTTGGTTGGGGGCCAGGGAGCTGGAAAAGTTGTTTGGTCGTAGGTAAAAGCCGTCCCGGGACGAACCTGCCTTTGGCCTTTGCGAATATAGACGATGGCTCCTTCGTGGATAGGAAATCCCCGGCTGGATTTCAGAGACAGTTCTGGTCCAAAGTACCGGACCACATGGCCCTTGACCTGGCCGCTTTCAGCCACCAGACGGTCTCCCATAGCTAAACCCCAGCCCCGTCCCCGGTCCAGGTAAGCCCAGGCTCCCTGGGTTTTAACCACAAGGGGCTGATCGGCGAGGGTGAGAGCCTGGTGTTCTTGGGCGATAAAATCAAGCAAAGGCTGGGGCAGAGCGACGCTCCACAAGCTCCTATCGCCCCCTTGGATCGTCTCTGGTTTTAAGGCTCCCAAGCTCCAATTTAAGGTGATGGGCGGGGAGGGAGGCTGGGGGATCGACTTGGCAAAGACCCCCTCCGAAAACTCGAGAGTCAAGGACCAGGAGGGCGGGAGGAGACGTTTTTGCGGAAGGGGAGGTTTTTGGGGGAGCGGAGGTTTTTGTGGGGGGGGATTCCAGTCAAGGGTCGCATAACGGGTCGGTCTTTTAGGGGTTGGAGGGAATCCGAAAAGGCTGTTAAGGGCCAAGATATGATCCGCGCCGAGGGACCTGACCACGGTGGTTTTTTGAGACAGAGCCTCCTCAAGGAGAAGGTTGAGGCACCAGGAGTTTCCCTCGTCCCGTCGGGTCGACTCTCTCTTAAGGAGCAGGGCTAGTTGGAAGGCGGAGGGAGATTTGGGAAGGGCCGGCGGGGTTGTGATCAGCTCGTCGGCCATCTGGGAGAGTTTTTGATTGAGATAAGTCTCCAAACTTTGGTTTTTGACCATAAGATCCCACTGTTTTTTTTCGACCCCGTGGTGGGTAGAGGCCAAGAGCTGGTTGGTGGTGGAGTGGGCCAAGGTCAAGACTAGGACGTTGTACTGGTATAGGCTACACCAGACCGGTTCGATAAGGGCAGAGGGGGGACGGTGATTAGAAACAATTTCTTGTTTTTTAAGGGTGCCACCCAAAAACTCCAAGGCTCGGAGCCGTGCCTTTATGGGTGGGGTAAGGCCTCTGGCGTCTAGGAGGTTGGCTGGTGTCTCTAAGATCCGCTGGGCTAAGGTTTGGTGGCTCGCCTTAAGGGCCTTGCGGGCGGTGCGTAGGGCGTCGGGGTCGATCCCCAGGGTGCGCCAAGGGGCCACAAGCCCACTGGGCCATGGCTGCTTGATCTCCTGGGCGTAAAGGGCCGCGGACCATGTTAGGAGGAGACCGGTTTTGAGGATGTGGAGTTTCATCGTCTTAGGTATCGGTTCTTTGAGGGGAGGAGATGACTCCCCGCGGAGTCGGGCGGAGCGGGTGGGGTTGGTTTTAAAGCCTGTTTTTAAGGATAAAGAAGGCTTTTATAGGTTTTTTATAAAAAAAGAGTTGGTTTTAAAATGTCCCTCTTTTTCGCCACGAAAATGTCCAGAAACATTTGTATGGTTTTGCTAGGTATTTTATTTCAGATCGTGTAATCATCTGCTAACGGAGGCGTCTATGAGTTGGTCGAGTCCAGTAAATTCATTTTCCCAAGGGCTAAAAGCCTATGTGACGGGAGTGCGGTGGCTAAAAAAACACCCACGCTATCTGTTTTATCTAAGTTTGCCTATGGCCCTGGGGGTGATTTTTTTTATAGGAGCCCTCTCCTTATTTGCCACCTATGACGAAACGATCCTGACGCTGTTATCTTTGACGCGCACTCCGGAAGATCCCCTCTGGTGGGATGTGCTTTACTATGTTCTGAAGGGCCTTCTCTATGTCAGTTCCTTCATACTGACCATCCTGATCTCGTTTCTGATGATGAATATCGTGGCCTCTCCCATCTACGAGGTGATCTCTTGGGCGGTGGAGAAGGATCTGACGGGCCAAGAGCCCGAAGAGGTGAGCTGGCGAGTTCTCCTCCAGGTGACGGTGTCGGAAATCAAGAAGACCTTTTTTATCATCCTGCTCTCTCTTGGTGTGCTCCTTATCCCGGGACTTAATCTTTTATCGACCTTGATGGCGGTGTTTTTATTGGCTTGGGATTTTTTTGACTACCCTCTGGTGCGCCGGGGGTGGACTTTTAGCCAGCGGCTAGGATTTGTAAGGGGAGAATTCTGGACGGTTCTTGGGTTGAGCGTCTGGATGATGATTCCATTTGCCCAAATCATAACAGTTCCCTTGGCGGTTGCGGGAGCGACCATCATCAATATCGAAGCGTTACAGAGACAAAATAAGTTAACCAGAAGGAGCGACCAACCATGTTAAACAACGCCAACGAAACCAAAAAAGCCATCGACCAAGCTGTAGGTGCCATTGAAAAACAGTATGGCAAGGGTGCGATTATGCGGCTTGGAGAAAAAAACCCTCTGACCGACCCCCTCGAGGTGATCTCCACGGGAGCCACTTCCCTGGATATCGCTCTAGGGCTTGGGGGGTTGCCACGGGGGAGGATTATCGAGATCTATGGCCCTGAGTCCAGCGGCAAGACCACCCTCACGCTGCACCTGGTAGCCGAAGCCCAGAGAAAGGGAGGGGTGGCTGCTTTTATCGATGCCGAGCATGCCCTGGATACCACCTATGCTAAGGGGATTGGCGTCAAGCTGGAGGATCTCTTGGTCTCCCAGCCTGACACGGGGGAGCAGGCTTTGGAAATTGTCGACATGCTGGTGAGGAGCAATGCTGTCGATGTGATTGTGGTGGATTCTGTGGCGGCCTTGACCCCTCGGGCGGAGATTGAAGGTGAGATGGGGGACCAACATGTGGGTCTCCATGCCCGTCTGATGTCCCAGGCCTTGCGTAAACTGACAGGCAATGTGGCCCGCTCCAAATGTGTGGTGGTGTTTATCAACCAGATTCGGATGAAGATCGGGGTGATGTTCGGGAGCCCTGAGACCACCACCGGTGGGAATGCCCTCAAGTTTTACTCCAGTGTGCGTCTTGATATCAGGCGGATTGCCTCGGTGAAACAGGGCGAAGAGGTGATCGGCAGTCGGGTTAAAGTTAAGGTGGTCAAAAACAAAGTCTCTGCTCCCTTTAAAGCCGCTGAGTTCGATATTATGTTTGGCAGCGGCGTGTCCCGGGCGGGTGATATGTTAGACCTTGCGGTGGCTAAAAACGTGGTCCAAAAGGCTGGGGCTTGGTTCGCCTACAAAGAGGAGCGTCTCGGTCAGGGGCGGGAGAATGCTAAGGAGTTTCTGGAGAAAAACTCGGTACTCATGCAAGAACTCGAACGGGAGATCTTTAGTGCTTATGGCCTTAAGGGACCCGATTCCGAGGCCACCCCCAAGGAGGGGGCTGCTCCAAAAGAAATGGCCAATAAAGAACTCCCCAGTAAAGAACTCCCCAAAATAGGCGGCGCTGAAAGGGCTCCTGCTGAAAAGGCTTCCCCTGAAAAAGCGGTCGTCAACGGCAGCGAACGGGCAGGGGCCGTCGCTGGGGTCCCAGGGGGGGCTCCTAAACCCCTTAAAGAAGGTAAAAAAGATCTGGATGCTCGCTAAAGTAAGCGGCTTGTGGTGGAGAGAGATTGATGGCGGCTTTTCTTCTTAAAACCCTCGTATCAGCTCTGGTGATTGCAGTAGCCAGCGAGGTGGTGAAACGATCCACCTTCCTGGCAGCTCTGATCGTTTCTTTGCCCTTAACGTCCATCCTCTCCATCATCTTTGCCGCCCGCGAAGGTAAAACCCATGATGAGTTGGCAGCCTACTCCATGGGCATCTTTTGGTTTGTCCTCCCATCTCTTGTCTTTTTCGTGGTCCTTTCCCAACTCTTGCGGTTTCAGTGGTCGCTCCTCTACGCCTTAGGCGGGGGCGTGGCGGCTACCGTGGTGACTTACCATCTTTGGATGCGTCTTTTAGGGGTTTTTGGCATCAAAATTTGACGGCATCCTCAGGAATCGTCGCGCCTCCCTCTCTCCTGAAGTCCAAGGGAATCCAAGGGAGTCCAAGACAACCAGTGTACGAATCGGATATAATTTTGTAGCATAGGCCCCTGCAAAAAAGTTCTCCACCGTTGTCCACCGGGTTTTTGGGACTCTGGGCGAGAAATGGCCTAAAACGACGGAGACGGAGGAGGATTCTTTGCTCTACTTGCTGGGTGAATGGCTACAGTCTGCTTTCGGGCCCATGCGGCTCATGACCTCCCATCTTTTTTTGGGCGGATTGAGCTTTTTCTTGTGTTTTGGCGTCACCTTTCATGCGCTTCCCCGCCTGATGGACAAGCTCCCTCGGGACCGGGGCCGGGCCCATGCCGTCCAGGCCACCGTCGCCCAGGGAAAACCCACCGGAGCTGGGGTGATTTTTGTAACGATTTTCACTTTAATTATGATTTTATGCTTACCTCCTACCTTGCCAACGATCGCGATCTTAGTCCTTAACTATGGCGCCATGCTTTCAGGCTGGCTTGATGACAAGTCAAAAGATTCTTGGAACGAGTATAAAAAAGGTTTGATCGATCTGGTCTTGGCAGGATTGACCGCCGCAATCCTCTGCGAGTTTGGACCTAAGACCATTTGGCTGCCCCTTACTAAACTTACCATAACCATATCTCCATGGATCTTTACGATTCTTGGTGCCATCTTGATATGGGCCGTGATCAACTCGACCAACTGCACCGATGGAGTGGATGGTCTATCAGGGACTCTCTCGTCGATTGCCTTTACCAGCCTGGGAGGGCTGCTATACTTTGTCTTAGGGCATAAGGAAATTGCTGACTACCTGCTCTTGCCCCATTATCCCGATGGTGCGATCTGGGGAATTATGGCGACCTCTATAGTGGGCACCATTTTGGGATACCTTTGGTACAATGCTCATCCCAGTGTGCTGCTGATGGGTGATGCGGGATCTCGGTCTCTAGGATTTTTGCTGGGAGTGTTGGTCATCAAGACGGGAAACCCCTTTATCGTGTTTCTGGTTTCCGGGGTTCTTCTCGTCAACGGGGGGACGGGCTTGATCAAGGTGGCTCTCCTAAGGTTTGCAAAAATCGCAATCTTTAGGACGGTTCGCTTTCCCCTTCACGATCATATGCGGCACAAACTGGGATGGTCCAATCCCCAGGTGCTGATACGCTTCACAGTGCTGCAAATCATGATGACGCTGTTTGCTTTAGTGATTTTGATTAAGGTGCGGTAGGCTAGGGCCGATATAGTTTATCACAGCACTGTTATGGATTTTTTCTTCTGAGGTCGTATTCATTCCATTTAACCTCGATTAATTTATGGTTTTCTTCGATTAATTTCTTGGCTCGCTTGATCGTATGAAAGTAGGCTTTCTTAAAGCTACGCTCCCACACCCTGAATTTTAAGCAGCATATTGTCACGGCGCGACGCCTGGGATAGGGCTTCTTCCGAGCTGATAATCCCAGCTTGCATAAGCTCCAAGAGTGAGTCGTCAAAGGACATCATGCCGTAGGTGTCGCCTCCCTGGGCGATGATTTGGTATAGGCCGTTAAAATCGTCTGCCTTTAAGATGGTCTCTTTGACGTTGGCATTCGAAATCAAAATTTCGTTTGCTGCTGTCATCCCGCGACCGTCGGCGGTTTTGACAAGCCGCTGGGAAATAATAGCGATCAGCGCATGGGAGAGCACCTGTCTAAGGTTGGAGTGGGAATGGGGAGGAAAATAGCTTAAAAGGCGGGTGAGCGCCTCCACAGCATCGATGGTGTGGAGGGTGGAAAAGACGAGATGACCTGTTTCGGCAGCCATCAAAGCCGTCTCGGTGGTTTCTTTGTCCCGAAGTTCGCCGACAAAGATCACATCAGGATTTTGTCTTAATGCAGCTCTCAAGGCAATCGCAAAAGACTCGGTGTCTTGGCCAACTTCTCGCTGGTTGATGGTAGACTGTTCGTCTTTAAAGTTAAATTCGATAGGGTCTTCGATGGTGATGATATGGGACGCTTGTTCCATATTGATTTTTTGAATCATCGCGGCAAGAGTTGTGGATTTTCCTGAACCAGTGGCTCCTGTGACCAGGATAAGACCCCGCTTTTGGAGGGTGAGCGTGCCGAGGATGGCAGGGAGCTGGAGTTCTTCGAGAGATTTAATATGGCTTGAGATCACCCTCAAGACGAGGCCATAGGCAGCCCGTTGTCTAAACAGATTGACCCGAAACCGGTGGCCCCCTGGGGCCTGGTAGCTAAAGTCGCAGTCCCCTTTAACCCGCTTTTCTAGGAGTTGCCGTGGCAAGATCTTGTCGATCCAAAGGTCCATGATCTCGGGAGTGACCGTACTGCCATCGCTAAGGGAGACCAATTTGCTGTTAAACCGAAATCGCGGAATCTCCCCCGTTTTGAGGATGACATCGCTGGCACCGCCGCGGACGGCTACCTTAAGTAGTTTATCGAGATCCATGATGAGCTCCTTTTTTTAAGATGAGTCCCGTACACCAATAACGGGATTCCCATGGCTACGAGATAGGAGAGGTAGGCCCAAAAGTTGGTATTTTGAGAAACATCCTTTTGGAGAGCAATAACGCCACATCCCCCAGCCTTTTGCGTGCTAGACTTGGGTCCTTGGTTTATTTTGCTCGCTCTGGCTAAGGATTTTTGGGCGAGTTGGGGCAAGTCCAGATTGCAGGGCTCGCCGTCAAAGTCACCGAGGTATCCCGCAAAGCCAAGGCCGACAGCTTCTTCGAGGATGGCACAGTCTTCAGACCTGAGGGCTGAGGCGGCCCCAGGGCTCTCTTGCCTTTGAGACTCGACGACAAGATCCCGGTCACCACGGACCATCCCTAAAAGGGCGTCTTTGATACCAGCTCGTGGTCCCCCGTAGAGGATCATGCTCCGGACCCACTGGAGGACTCGTTGATGACCGACTCTTTCTCCGAGGCGCCAAAGGAGAGCCGACCAGTACTGGCCTTTGATATGATTTCCTGCCTTAGGACTTAAAACATCAAACCGAAGATTGGGACTGAGCAGTGCCGTCCGCAGATAGGGAGCCCCAGGAACGATGGATTCTGCCAGGTAAGGATCGTTGCTTTGAACATAGGTCAGATAATCCGCAGTCCCTTCGTGGAGCATTCCAGACTCTCCTTGGGACGATTTGATCCCTCGAAAGATGATATGATGGGCTAGCTCATGGGTGACCACATCTCGGTCGCGGGCAAGGCTGTCAAATCGGTCGTTACGGGCAATGACCACGGCAGGACCTTCCGGAGCTGGCAAGTAAACTGCATTGTCATTTCGACCGTTGATCGTTCCGCCGACAAAAATCGAAATTGATTTTAAAACAGGGCCTGGATCCGGACCAAAATTCTGATGCAACCACTTTAAGGAACGTGTCGCATAGTAGTAGGTCTGAACCTGATCAAAGGCTGATTTTTCGGGATCGTGATTGGGATCATACGCGAATTCTTGGTCAGGAATCGACGCTCTTGTCTGCTCTTCAGGGGACCCGCCTTCTTTGGCACCCCAGACTGTAAATAAGGTGCTGTCTAGGAAATTTGTAGATTTTAGGTCTTCAAGGGGGACCTTAATCAGGGCGCCCTCTTTGGGATTTTTATCGTAGACGGAGGTCATGTCAAAACGGGTGACCTCCCCATAAATCCGATCGCCGAGGGTTCCGTGGACCAGGATTGATTCTTGACCCCAACCTGGACTTCCAGTGATCACCTCCCAGCATGTGACCGGCTTGCCCTCTATTAAGACAATGACTGGTCTCATCGATCTGATTTCACGAAACCCTGTCCGTGCCTGAAACCGGTCCCAGGCTTCGTTTAGGAGAGGGGTGGGGTTGGTGGGCCAGTCGCTTAGCAGAGGCCATTTCGCCCGGACCATTTGGATTCCCAGTTGGTCGGATTCATGGACTTTGAGAAAGGCTCCGTAAACGTCCAGGTCCCCTAGGCGCAGCTGATAGGTTTTGTGAAAAACCCCCTGATAGATCGTCTGTTCTACCAGCTGCAGTCGATAGGGAGAATCTGGTTTTTCAAGCTCCCGGTTAAGGACGGGGTCCACGGACTCCATGATCTCGCTGAGAGAAAGGTCCTGGGCTCCAAGGAGGTTGTCTTTAAGCTGAAAGCTTGAGGAGCGAAGTCCCTCAGCCACGAGGACTTCGGGTAGCCCATGGGGATCTATAAATCCAGCCTCTGGCTGGGTGTTTTCTTGGAGACGCAGATCAAAGTCCCCCGTCAAACCTAGAGATGATGAGCTTCCGATAAAGGTTGCAAGACCCATGGCGACCCAAGAGTACGGGAGTCTTAATAGTTCATAAATTTTAATATATTTACCCAATCGACCAAATACTCCACAAACAATCAAAGTTTAGTTACTAATTTCATGTCATTCAGTGTTGTCCGCCTCCCAAAAAACAGCGGCTGACCATTGTTTGTCGGATTAAAAAAATAAAGTTTAATGATTCGTTATAAATATATTTAATTTGTAACAAAATTAGCAGGCCTCCCGTAAGACGAGAAATTTAGCTACAATAAGAAAGACCCACCCTCGAGCAGGAAAACACCACCCCTTACCAGGATGATTGGAATGAAGCGATGTTGGAGAATTCACAAAATTCTCGCAAATTATGGCGAATCTCGCCTGGTGATCTCTCTCCTGGTGTTTTCTTTCACTCCGGGGCACCTTTTTGCTAAGCCCCGCAATAAACCCCAGCATTCCTCCTCCCGGAGCGGGGTTTTTGACCTGGAGCGGTTACCCATCGGCAAAAACGTCACCTTTCCCAGACCAGCCACCACCATAGTACCAGCCCTAGCCAGGGTCCAATTCACGGGGACCGATATGCCCCAAAGCCTTAGCCTTAAGGCCGTCGGAGCCCAAGGGGGGAACCTTGGGAATGGGAGCCTCAGGATCTCCATCTACGACCCAAATGCGGAGCGGGTGATTCATACGGAAATCCACGGAGATACCGTGTATCTTTACCATCTCAGAGACCTAAGGCCGATCTTGGTGCTCACCGAAGGTGGAGATCATCGCCTTAAGTTACAGGTGGAAAGCAATAAGCCCCTGGATATCGGTCGTTAAGGGTCTTTCAACAATAGACGGCGTTTTCCCGGTTGGGCCCGGTCCCGACCATGGTCACTTTGGCGCCCACCAGCCGCTCAACCCCTTTGATATAGATGCGGGTTTCTTCAGGAAGGTCGGCAAACCGTCCCGACGCTGGCAATTCCTGAGACCAGCCTTTAAAAGACTCGTAGATGGGAGTGCACTGGGCCAGGACCTCAGCATCCCAGGGAAGCTCGAGGATTTTGCCTTTTTCCGGATGGTGGTAGGCCGTCGCCACCTTGATCTCTTTAAGGCCGGTGAGGACATCGAGCTTATTGAGGATCACCGCATCGAGCCCGCTGACTTCGACTACATAGCGTAGGGCCACGGCGTCGAGCCAACCCACCCGCCGCGGGCGGCCTGTGGTGGCTCCGAATTCTTGTCCACGGTGGGCAATCTGCTTGCCGATATCATCTTTGAGTTCTGTAGGGAAAGGTCCCTCTCCCACACGGGTGACATAGCCTTTTGCAACTCCAATGGCCTGGGACACAAGCCGCGGAGCGAGACCGATGCTGGCCACCGCTCCTCCAGTCCCCGTGCTGCTCGCTGTCACATAGGGATAGGTGCCGTGGTCGATATCCAGAAGGGTTCCTTGGGCGCCTTCCACAAGGAGCTTTTTGCCGCTCTGGGCTGCATGGCGGATCCGCGACTCGGCGTCACAGACAAAAGGCGCAAGCCGGGCTGCGGCCCCTAAAAACTTTTGCCATTGGTCTTGGGTGTCTCGGTAAAAATCCTTAAAACCCGGAGCATTTTCCATCATCCGCTCGATCCATTCCTGGCAGGTGCGGACTTGGACATAATGACCCATCCGCAGTCCAATGCGGGAGGCCTTGTCGGCATAGGTCGGGCCGATTCCCCGTTTTGTCGTGCCGATAGGCTGGGTGGTCTTAGATTCGCTCACCCCATCTAAGTGGATATGCCAGGGGGTGATCACATGGGCCCGCGCTGAGATCCAAAACCGATCAGGAGTGACATCAGCCGATCGGGCGATAATCCGGTCCAGCTCAATCACGAGTTCTGACGGATTGATGACCACACCTGACGAAATCGCGCAGGTCTGGGAGGGGTGAAAAATCCCGCTGGGGATTTGGTGGAGGACGATTTTTTGTCCTTCGACAAAAAGGGTATGGCCAGCGTTATTACCCCCCTGGTAACGGACCACGAGGTCTGCCCCTCCTTCACCTGCTAAGATATCGATCCACTTGCCTTTTCCTTCATCCCCCCACTGGGCTCCAACTAAAACTGTGACGTGGGAAAATTGTGACATAGGGTTGCAACCTCTCGGGAAAGATGGGCGTTTGCCGAGGAGGAGCCAGCTTTTGTGGCAATGAGATCCCCAGCAGGGTGTCTCTTGACCTTGTACTTTATTTTGGGTCGCCCGTTAAGTCTTTCGTCCGTCTCCACGCCGATTATTAAGGAGCCAGGTCGATTTTTAGGAAAAAGACCTTAGCTCCCCTTGATTCCTCTATAAAAGCTCTCCATCATCTTTCACTGGGGATGTCCCTAAATTTTTCGGGACGGATCGAGCCCCTCACCAATCTCCTCGTCATCGTTATAATGATTGATGGAAAAATCCAGTTCGAAAAGATCATCACTGTTAAACTCCTCCTCTATAAAATTTTGTACCAGTTTAAGTGTAAAAAACTCCTCTTTGTTTGGTTTGACCGAAAGTTGCATAGCGTTTGCCCTCCTTTTAAGGCCTCCCTCCAACACTTACGGCTAACACCTTCGGCGGTCTGCGAGACCGAATCCATCTTAGCTTAAATATCCAATTGATTGGATAAGTTAACAGGGTGATTTACCAGAACGTCTAAGAGCAAAAATATCCGCTTTTTAAAAATCCTGTGCGGATTTTAGACAGTGGGTGCCAATAACACTGACGTTTTATAGCTAGCAAGAGAGCTGCAAATCGAATTTTTTCCCGACATATTGGCGTGATATCTCCAGCGGCTTTTTAGGACCAAACTTTGCAGACATGCCATCGATGGGTACGGAAACCTGAGAAAACGAGTTCACTGGACGAGGAGTCGATTTAATGAAGCAGATCGTAGTAAATCATCATAACATTGTTTTTATGGGTGTTCTTACAAGTGGTTTGACCCTGGGCTGTAAATTTGGCGGGGGAGATGCTGCTGGAAATCGTGGCGATAACGATTCGATTGTCGCAGCAATCGGGGGTATTTCTGACGAAGATATCAAGAAAAACCCTAATTATAAACTGTTTTGTAAAGACCCTTCCAGCAAAAATCGTGCTCCCCTTACGGGAGCAGTCCAGGACAACACAAAAATCGTGTTTGCCAATGCCTCGGAAGTCAAACCCAACGATACCTGCTCTTTCGAGGTAAGCCTCCCCAATGCTGCGGATACCAAGTATAAGGATTGGGAGTGGTTTGCGTTTAAAGGCTCTGAAAAGGTGGTGGGCTTGATGTATGGATCTGAGCTTGCCAAGGTCACAAGTGACCGCAAGCTAGAGGTGAAAGTTTTAAAAGTCTATTCAGAACCAACTCCTGGTGGGTTTAAGGCTCTCATCAAGGTGACCTTGCCCCAGGACGACCAGTCGCCCCTATCGGCGAGCCTTACCTGCGAAGGCAATCTGTCGGCGTCGGGAACGGTCACCAACGCTGGGGAGACGGGTGCAAACCGTACCGTCGAGATTTCTCTAAGTGATAAGTTTTTTAATAAAAAATGCTCTGACCTGTCCCTCCTCGCAGGCAGCGTGGCCAAATACTCCATCAAGGGAATGGGTGATGTGGATTTTGCGGGGGCTAAAGCCAAAGATACCCTCGAGTTTCCGAAGAACTTTAAGACCGACGGCAAACGTTACACCCTCGGTGTCCAGTCCGTTGGAGATCTGGTTCCCGAGTTTAAAGATGGCGGATCTTGTAAGAATTTTGATGCTGTCAAAAACGTCTGCCTTGACGCCACCACATCATCCACAAATAGTAGTAGCAATAAGACCAATCAAAATATCATCGCCAGATTGGTCGTGGACGAAGCTGGAAAACCAAATGTTGTCTATGTTTCAGGTCCTGGTAAAGGGGGCCTCGGAGTCCTGCCAGCGGGGAGTGCTCTGGATATTAAGGATTTTGCCCAAGGGGCCACGGCCGGAAACCCCAGTTATAACTTTTATAGTGCCTTTGATTTTGTGACGACCCTAGGCAAGAAGGAATTTTCTAATGCCATGCGTGACGGCTCGGAGCAGATCCTCAAGGACAAAAAACTTAAGCCAGAAAACGTCAAAAACCTCAAGTTTGTCAAAATCGAAAGATACTGGGTCCACGGATTTCATGCGCTCGGTGACCGCATGGATCTGGATAAGACGGTCAATCCAATCTGGTTTGGTATATTAACCCTTAAAAAAGAAGGTCAATCTCATCAGGTTTTAGTGACAGGACCAATCGATGGGTTTCAGTCCAAAGACAAAGTGACTGATCAGTGGGTCTATTTTGACTGGGCGACTCTCGTCAAACAAGCCCAGGCTAAGGCCCTCAATAACTGGAGAGTTTACGCTCTGAGTCAGTCCGGCCTTAAATCCCAAGCAGCTAACCCCACAGAGTGTGAAAAGAAAAAACTATCACTCAACGGCATGATGGACACGATCGGTGTGATGACCAAAGAAGATCTACCCGGTGTGTCAAGTTACATTGCGGATTGTCGTCTTAAGGCTGACAAGGTGACCCCTTTCGATGGTGGCTGGGAAGTGACAAGTGCCCAATTTTATCATTGGACCTGGTATGATGGTAAATAGTCCTACCTTGAGATCTACCAATCACAAATAATTACGAATTAAATAAATTCCGGGACTCCAACTAAAGGTCCTGGAATTTTAGGTTATTACAACCTTGTCTTTAGACACCTCAAGTTTGATGTAGGAAGTCCGATAGGAGATGAGTGTTTTGCGAATCCATACACCTAAGGGGAGGGTGTTTCCATGACCCAGTCAAAGTCAAAAAGTCAAAAAGAGCTAAGGCTCATGCGCAATGCTGACATCCTGCGCCGCATGCGCAACGGGGATCCACTGAATGCAGTCGACAGCAAAGCTAGCTGGTTTCCACCAAGGCCGATTATTAAAAAAGATCTTGTGGAGATGGCAAGACTCTATTCAGACGCACCCACAGGCGGAAAAAATCGGTGGCCTGACCCGTCTCTAAGATCCGTCGAGACCAATGTCGCGTCTTCGGATGATTTAGGGCCGGTGACGGAAGCGGGATGACTCTCACAGGTTAGAGCCGCCAATAGAAGCTGATATCCGACGCCGGCTGGACTCCAGCGGTGTCGATCAGTTCATCGTCAAGGTCTCGGCCCGTCAGCACAAAGTACTGGAGGCCCACGCCGAGGCGGCTTTGAAACTGTGGCCAAATCCATTGGTGGGCGACGGTAAGACGAAAAAAATTGCTTCGCAACTCCTCGATGTCGTTGCGTTCGATCCGGGTGGTGACGAGCACCTTGTTGCCGTTAGCCCGGGTGAACTCACCGGTGAGTTGAAACCGCTCTTGGGATAGTCCACTGACCGACTGGACCTGAAGGGATTGGGAGGTCAGAGATGAGGTTTCTGAGGCGACCTTTTCTTGATTTTCTTTGGGAGCGCTCGTATCGCCGTCACCCTCCGCCTTTTCGGAAGTCGATTCAGGCGAGGCCGGCGTTGTGGTGGGTTTGGGCCGAGGCTCCTGGGTCCGTTTATCCCGAGAGTCGTAGTCCGACCCCGAGTGCTTTGTCTCCCAAAGCTTGCGACGCCCCTTTTCGCTGAGTTGGACCTGGACGCGACCAAGGCCTTTAGCCCAAAAAGTATGAAGCTTAAGCCGTGGCGAGAGCTGCTGAGTCCAGCTCACGGATGGACGAATCACCCGGGCCGAAAGGCTTATAAAATGCTCTCGAGCGCTTCCCCAGAGGAGGGTATCCCGGTCAAGGGCTGCGAGTTTAAGGCCAAAAGCCCAAAGATGGCTGCCTTGGGATGCAATCAAAAATTTAGTCTGAAAGGTTGCGACTCCCACGACTAAGGCAGTCATGTCGGTCCCCACCATCCACCGATCTGTCACGCCACCGTCTAAGTCGGTTCCGATCTTAAACTCGTGGCGCCCGAGGGTCGACGCAGTAAACTCCTCCACCAAAGTAAAGCGAGGATGTAGTTCCGTAGCGAGAGGTTCGGAAGATGCCGCGGCGGCGTCAGCCTGGGGCAGCGCCGTGAGGGAGGTCACGAGACCCTGGGCAGCCAATAGGAGTAATGTTAGCAAATTTGGTTGCCGCATAGACTAAAAGGTGCTCCTTATAGTATCAGAAACCAATGCCTACGGGGACGATCCCCAAAGGTGGGACGCCTCAGGGGAGTCTCGTGTCTCAAAAAAGGTTAGCCCATCTTTGATCCTATGAGCAAGCCCGAGGTCTAAAAACGTGATGTTCTTAACCATCCCCCCCACCCCCCGACCCCCTCTCACTTTGCAAGTGTGGTCCAGATAGGAGTTTTCAATGAGCACGCCCCCATCCCCTTCCCCAACCAGGGTTGCCCCCAAAGTCGAGGCCAGACGCCTCAAGGGGTTTCGAGATTTTCTCCCTCAAGTCATGGCTCTAAAACTGCGGATCATGGACACGATCAGGGCCGAGTCCAAACTCTTTGGCTTCCAGACGATCGCGACTCCAGCCCTGGAGTATGCAGACACGCTCCTTGGGATCGGAGAGGAGACCGATAAACAGTCTTATCGTTTTCAAGACCATGGGGGACGGGATGTGGGCCTACGATTTGATCTGACGGTCCCGTTTGCCCGCTTTGTTGCAGAACACCAAAACGAATTACTGTTTCCTTTTAAAAAACTCCAGATGGGCGAAGTCTGGCGCGGGGAAAATACCCAAAAAGGCCGTTACCGGGAGTTTGCCCAGTGTGATCTGGATATCATCGGCACGGACCACGAACTGGCGGATACCGAGATTCTGGCCCTGTTTGCTCGGATCCTCACCCGGCTGCAATTTGGACCGTTCACCATGGCTGTCGGATCCCGTCCGGTACTGACGGGGATGGTCAGAAAGATCCTGGGGATCCAAGATGTGGGCTTAGAAGCCAAAATCTTAATCGCCATAGATAAGCTCGCTAAAATCGGTCCCGAAGGCGTGATCCGGCTCCTGGTGGACCAAACGGGGAGTACTTCGGAAGCTTGTGCCAGCCTTATCGAGAGACTTTCTGCCAAAGACCAGGCAGGGCAGACGGATCTGGAACCGATCAAAGCTCTTTTTGCGGACGATCCCAAACTCGCCGAGGCTCTGGTCAGCCTCCAAAAGATCGTCGAAGGTGCGCGGATCGGGGCTTTGAGTGAAAACCAGCTTCAGGACCAGAATCACGGTCCTACCATCAAGATCGACCTCTCGGTCGCACGGGGTCTAGGCTACTACACAGGGGTGGTCTTCGAGACGACCATCGATGGTCTGCCAGGGTTTGGCTCGGTATGTTCCGGAGGTCGCTATGACGACCTGGTCAAGCGTTTTACCGACCGGGAGCTGCCTGGCGTCGGGGGATCGATTGGTCTGGACCGTCTGGTGGCGGCGCTGGAGGAGCTTGGACTCGGTACCGTAACGACCGAGCCTCCGGTCTTTATCGCGCTGGTGTCTGCCGATGCGGGCCTCTATGCTCTCTCTGTGGCCACCCAGATCCGAAGCGCGGGTTTAACCTGCGAGGTGGGGTTTGGCAGCAAGCTCGGAGCCCAGCTCAAACATGCCAACCGACTGAGCGTCCGGTGGGCCGTGATCCTGGGCGGAGACGAGGCGGCTTCGGGAACCCTGACCCTCAAGGATCTTTCCACAGGGGAGCAGTGGCAGAAGATCCCCCGAGACCAGTTGCTACAGCGGATAAAAACCACCAGTCAAGAGAGGACGACCCATGCTGGACCTAACGTCACTTAAAGCACCCCGCGGCACCCAAAAGTCATGCAAAGGCTGGGTCCAGGAGGCAGCCATGCGGATGCTGCTAAACAACCTCGACCCCGCCGTGGCCGAGGACCCCGCTAACCTCGTGGTCTACGGGGGGACCGGCCGTGCTGCACGAAATAAGCCTTGTCTGGAAAGCCTTCTGGCCTCACTCAAATCTCTAGAAAATGACGAGACTCTGCTGGTCCAGTCCGGGAAACCCGTGGGTGTGTTTAAAACCCACTCCGATGCTCCGAGAGTCTTGATCGCTAACTCCAATCTCGTGGGGCGATGGTCCCACTGGGAGCACTTTAACCACCTTGAGCGGCTTGGCCTGATGATGTACGGCCAGATGACGGCTGGATCGTGGATCTATATCGGAACCCAGGGGATCGTCCAAGGGACCTACGAGACCTTTGCCGCCTGTGGACGCAAGCATTTTGGGGGAGATCTTTCCAAACGGTGGATCTACTCGGGAGGGCTTGGGGGAATGGGAGGAGCCCAGCCTCTGGCAGCCACCCTCGCCGGCGGGGTTTTCCTCGGGGTTGATATTGATCCCCAACGGGTTGAACGGCGGCTGCAGTCAGGTTATCTCGACGAGGTGGCCCACCACCTGGAGGATGCCTTGGCCCGGGTTGCGTCCTATAGGACCCAAGGGATCCCAAAATCCATCGGACTTGTCGGGCATGCAGGCAGCACCTTGGAGATGATTCTCAAACGGGGGCTGGTCCCGGATGTGGTGACCGACCAGACTTCGGCCCACGACGAGCTCAACGGATATGTTCCCGAAGAGTTAGACGTGGTCTCTGCAGTTTCTTACCGTAAGTCTCATCCCGAAAACTACCGCCGTATGGCCTTTGAGTCCATGGCTCGCCATGTGGACGCTATGGTCGACGCCAAAAACCGGGGTGCGGTGGTCTTTGACTACGGCAACAATCTCAGGGCACAGGCGACTCTGGGCGGGTCCCTTAATGGACAGGGCTTTAAGGGTTTTGTACCCGAATATATCCGGGATCTTTTTTGTACGGGCTATGGGCCCTTCCGGTGGGTTGCCCTGTCAGGGGATCCCCAGGATATCTACGCTATCGACGAAGAGCTGCTCAGGACTTTTCCCCAGCACGCAAGGATGCAAAAATGGCTTAGGGCCGCCCGGGACAAGATCGCCTTTCAGGGGCTGCCGGCGCGGATCTGTTGGTTTGAGTACGGTGACCGGCTTAAGGCTGGCCTGATCATGAACGACCTCGTCCGCCGGCAGGTGGTCAAGGCTCCGATCGTAATCGGCCGTGACCATCTGGATGCGGGTTCGGTCGCCTCGCCTAACCGTGAGACCGAAGCTATGCGGGATGGTTCTGATGCTGTCGCTGACTGGCCGATCTTAAACGCCCTGATCAATACCGCAGGGGGTGCTAGTTGGGTTAGCTTGCACAATGGTGGCGGCGTAGGGATTGGTTATTCTCTCCATGCCGGGATGGTGATCGTAGCCGACGGCACTCCGGAGGCGGAAGCCCGGCTGCGGCGGGTGTTGACGTCCGATCCAGGGATGGGCGTTATCCGCCACGCTGATGCGGGCTACCCGGAGGCACTGGACTTTGCAAAGGCCCAGGGGATTGCGATCCCCATGCCCCCGTCTTGATGGAGGTGATTCTCCACATCATCCACAGGGTGATCAAGGTCGCCCCGATGACCGTATAGCCTAAAAGATCAAAATGCTCCAACGAGCCATCGGCGGTGACCGAGACGATCGCCCCCGCTAGAATGGATGCAAGACCCCCCGAGACCTGCTGGACCGAGGAACTCACCGACATATAGGAGCCTCGGTCTTGGGGAGCTGGGATGGTGGAGATTATAGCTTGGGAGGGAATCATTCTTGAAGTTATTCCAATAAATAAAATGGAATTAACGATCGACACTGTGATAAAAGAAGACAAACCAAGATTTGTATAAATAAAAACCATAACAATGGTCAGCACGCTACCTACAAAAAACATTTTAAATTTGCCCACGGAGTCCGTCAGGCGACCCACGACCGGGCCAGCCACCATGGCGCACACTCCGGTTATCATATATAGCATCGGCAAATTGCCCACGTCGACACCGAGGTTATGAACCGTATAGACACTGGCAAAGGGCATCAACATAAACCCACCGGTGCTGAGCAGTGCGGTGGTTGCAAAACCCTGAAGATATCGTCCACGGGTGATCGTCGTGAGGAGATGCTGGTAAGGGCTCGCCTTGGATCCGTGGCTTAAGTGGCCGGCGATAGGTTTTAGGTAAAGGGCGATAAGCAGTCCAACCACCACGGCAACGAGGACGATCATCAGAAATGGTGCGTGCCAGTCCCAGAGATTTGCCAAAAACAGTCCAAAGGGGATGCCCAGGACTTGGCTTGCGGCAAAGGCTGTTTGGACCACTCCCATCACCCTGCCCCTCTTTTCGATGGGAAATAGATCCGTGGTGATGGCAAACACGACGGATCCAAGGACGCCGGCAAAAAGTCCGGTGGTGATGCGGGCAAAAAGCAGAAACTCATAAGACTGAGCAACTCCACACATAAGCGTCCCTAGAACAAAACCTGTATAAAAGACCAGGAGGTATTTTTTACGGTCAAACCGGTCTGCAAATCCTGCCGAAAGGATTCCGGACAGACCAGCGGCAAAGGCGTAGCCGGACACCACATAGCCAAACTGGGCCGGAGTGATCTGTAGTGCTGGCATGAGGAAAGGGCCAAGGGGCGAGAGGGTCATAAAATCAAGGATAATGGTAAAATTTAAAAAAGCCAGCATTGCGATCACAAACCATTGGTACCGGCTCAAAAGATTGTTTTCCAATGTGTGCATCTCCGTTGTACTCGAGGATCCTTGCCAACCAAGCTATCTATCGACAGGCAACATCAGAAAGTGAGCTTTTTGTAACAACTAAAGATGCACTGCTTACTAAATCTCTTCCAGACCATTGAGATAGGGCCGTAGGGCCTTTGGAATCTTGATATTTCCGGCCTTGGTTTGATGACACTCAAGAAAAGGGATCAGGACCCGAGGCGAGGCGATTGCCGTGTTGTTAAGGGTGTGGCAGTAGCGGTTGTCGCCTTCGGGGGATTTGTAGCGGATCTGAAGACGCCGCGACTGGAATTCATGAAAGGTTGAACAACTGTGAGTCTCGCTATAGGCCTCTCGGGACGGCATCCATGTCTCGATATCGTGCTTGCGAACCTGGCCTTGGCCCAGGTCTCCGGTACAGACGTAGACCACCCGGTAAGGAAGCTCGAGGGCTTGGAGGACTGCCTCGGCATTGCCCAGGAGCTCCTGGTGAAGGGTTTCCGAAGCTTCGGGTGATCCAGGTCCCAGGATCACCTGCTCGATTTTTTGGAACTGGTGGACCCGGTAAAGGCCCGTGGTGTCCTTGCCATAGGTCCCAGCCTCCCGCCTAAAGCAGGTGCTCCAGGCCATCAAACGAATGGGCAACTGCTCGGCCTTAAGGATTTCTTTGGCATAGTAGCTGGTGAGGGCCACTTCTGATGTTCCAACAAGGGCCATCTCGTCCCGCTCTGCCAGGTAAGCCTGCTCGCGACCTGTGGGAAAATACCCTGTCCCGACCATACACTCTTCGGAGACCAGCACTGGAATGCTCATGGCCAGGTATCCACGGTCCACAAGCATATCAAAAGTCATGCGCAGGATTGCCTGTTCGAGCCTCGCTCCGAGACCTTTGAGGACATAGGAACGGCTTCCGGCGAGCTTGACACCTCTGGCAAAATCAAAAAGATCTTTGGCTTCCCCAAGCTCCACGTGGGATTTGGGCTTAAAGCCAAAGTCGGGGATTTGGCCGACCCGCTTGACCTCGATGTTGTCCTGGTCGTCCCTCCCGAGGGGGACATCGCTGCGGGCGGGCTGGGGGACAAGGAGCATCAGTTGGTTGAATTTTTCCCTGAGGTCCTTGAGGTCGGTGTCAAGAAGCTCCATCTTGGCCTTGATCGCTGTCACTTGATCCTTAAGCTTCTCCCTATCAGCGGGGGGAGCCTTGCCGATGGCGCGCGAGAGGTTGTTCCGCTCGGCTTGGAGATTTTCCCACTCGGTCTGCTTGGGTTTAATGGCGCTGTCAAGACTGAGAAGTAGGTCTAGGTCTACAGGGAGCCGTTTGTCTTTGGCCCCTTGGCGCACAAGATCTGCATGTTCACGAATAAACTTGATGTCTAACATAGTATGGTCCCCGTGGCTCCCAGTGGAATAAAAGTCCTTCCTCGATTGGTCCTCTTGGGCGGTTATCATATTAAATCCTATCCATCAAATGGTAAGATTTCTTTAAACCTTTAAACTGAGAGGACCCATGACGTTCTTGTCTCAGTCATCAAGGGCCAGCTTCCCCCGCCTCTGCCGACCCCCGGTGTCAAAAATCTGCCCTTAATCTTTTGTTTTCAGGCCTCCGCGAGCAATTTTGCAAATTCGGCCTTCGGGGGTGTACCAAACGGGGTGTCTTGGAGTGCGGGTTAACAGCCTGTATTTAAAATTAAAAAGTGAAAATTGTAAAATAAAGTTAAGTTTTCAAACCAAGTTCCGATGGGGTTCTTAACAAGTGAGTCGTTTGTCCCTTAGAGGTGTCCATCAAGGCATAGACTAAACGACGGAGGAATGAAGATGAAAAATTTAATGACGAGTTCGCGCATCAAAAATCAAAAGCATCCCCTGGCCAGACAACCCAACGTGGCCAAGGCTCTCACCAGTAGCTTTGTGATGGCCCTGGTCCTGATGGGGTGCCGATCAAAACTAGACGTTGAAACCAAATCAGGAGCACCCTTGACATCACCTGCGGTGCCAGGAGAGCTGCCAAAGTTAGAAAAGCCCAAGGATCCTGCCACAGGAGAAACCCCTAAGGCGCCCCCTAAGGTGGATGAATCCCATGAATCAAAGGAAGACCCTAACGCCGTGGTGACCCAAGGCGGAAAGTTCCACTTCCAAATCCGAGATACCATCAAGATATCCCTTTCCAAGGCTTTTATCGACGGGGCTGAAACCCTTGACATCTATAATGTCACGGGAGTTTCTCCAGAAAATGAAGCCGATGCACCTCTTGTCATCAAGGACTATGCGATCCCCCAAAATATGCTCGCAGGGGACCAGTGGCCCGAGGGCCAGGGATTTCAAATGGCTCCCAAAGGTGATGCGGTCGTTCTCAATATTTTTCCACAGGACTCGGACGCAAGACGCAACCTTCTCCCTGGTAAAAACCGACTTAAGATCTCAGTGGATGATGAAATCAATCCCCGCTACACCTATATCGATATTACGATTCACAGACTTGGCAATTTTGAATTTTCCCAAATGGCATTTCAAGGTAAATCCCAGAGAGCGCAGGCAGTCAACTCTAAAGGGTCTTACCTCGAGGGCTGGATGAATACGGTCTCCCCCCATAGAGTGAAAGACTCTACAGGTCAGACAACTCTCACGGTAGGATTTTATAATATGATGCACAGTTTTTAATCGTCCCTCCTAGGGCGAATCTAAAGTTAAAAGGATGAGACAAAGAACGGTCAGGCTTGCTGACCGACTTTTTTGGCCCGCGACTGAGCAGCTAGTTTTTGTTTATAACTGGTCCACGCTTCGATAGCGATTTCCCTGGCGTCTTGGGACGGCTGGGGTGTCGCTTTTTCACCTGCCAAAGCCGAAGTGCCGGCAAGCATCACCATTTGGGCCGCTAAGATTCCGGCATTGTAAGCTCCGCCGATGGCGACCGTGGCGACAGGGATTCCCTTGGGCATCTGGACGATGGACCATAGGGCATCTTCTCCCCCAAGGGGGCCGTGGGGGACAGGGACGCCGATCACCGGGAGGATTCCAAAGGCCGCAATCATTCCCGGTAGGTGGGCGGATCCTCCAGCACCGGCGATAATGACCCTAAGGCCCCGTCGGGGGGCCGTCTGGGCATAGAGCGCCATATCTTCAGGGGTTCTGTGGGCTGAGACCACCAGGGTCTCGTAGGGGATTCCCCAGGACTCAAGGGCCGCTTCGGCCTCCTTCATGACGGGATAGTCTGAGTCGCTTCCCATCACGATGCCTACAAGGGGAGAGGGGTGATCCATAAGGTTCCTTTTCTATTTTGGCAAAACAAAAGTCTAAATCCTAATTCCAGTCCCAGGCTGCTATCCGCTGATCGAGGGCCTTGAAGTGGTCCATAAGCTCCCCAGAGGTTGACGACCAAACATTAACATGGCCCAATTTTCGGCGGGGTTTTGAGGTTTTTTTATCATACCAGTAAAGTTGGCTGTTGTGGTCTGACGTCCCCAAGGGGCTTTGGAGGGGGCCGTCATACCCTTCCGGCCCGAGTAGATTGGTCATACCGTAGAAGTCTGGAAAATGGGGTTCCACCAGGGGTTGACTGGTAGCTGCTCTTATGTGGTTGTGGAACTGCGACCCGGTCCCCGCGACCTGGGAGCAATGGGAGGAGTTATGTACCCGAGGTGCCATCTCGTTCACCAGCAGGGTAAAATCAGGAGTTACAAAAAACTCCAGAGCAAAGGTGCCTTCGATGGCCAGATGCTCACCGATCCTACGGGCTGCATGGGCCGCCTGGGATGAAAGGATTGCCGCTGACGCAAAAAGTTGAGGATCGCTGGCTAGGTTTTTGACCCGAAAACAGGTCCCACCCCGCTGCTCGCTGATCACAAGGGGATACATCACTTCCTGGGGACCCGCCGTGTTGGCGCGGCTGCGGGTCATAGTGATGGCGACCTCCCATTGAAAGGGGATCAGAGACTCACCATAAATCCTGATCTGTTTCGAAGAGGCGGCTTTAAAAAACTCCACCACCCGGTCGAGGGTCGTCTGCCCCTCTCCAAGAAGGATGGTTTGCAGCTCATGGTGCGGAAGAACCAACACTCCTTTGCCATCGTAGCCTTCCAGGGACCATTTTAAGACCAGCCCCTGGGGAAATGTTTCCTTTAAATCCCGTAACTGCTGGACCACCAGGAGAGGGTCGCAAGTGGGCACAAACTCGGTCCACGGGGCCGTCAGCAGACCTAATTGATGGAAAAGGGTTTTTTGCTGAAGCTTGTCCCGCACCACCTGGAGGGCCTCAACCGAGGGAATGAGGGACTTGTGGGCGGAGGTAAGAGCCTTGTGGAGTGGCTCAAAAGGGGTCAGCTCACTTTCGATAAGGATGACTTCCTGGGACTCCATCCACCCTTGCAAACTTTGGGAGTCCCCCAGCGGCCCGAACTCAACCGGTAGACCGGCAAGGACCGCCGGATCATCCGGGCTTTGGGCATAGACCGAACAGGAAATATCGAGATCCTGACAGGCAAGGCCTAACATCCAGGCTAGCTGGCCGCCGCCGATAATCCCCACCTGGTAGGACTTAGGTCCCTGGTCGGGTAAAATCCCAGGGATCACGGGTCGGACAGGTGGTTTTTGGGATAGGGGGGACCGAGCTGGGACAAACTCGGGTTGCGTCTTGGTGGTCACGACTAGGATCCTTGTTGCTTGGTGAGGGTTCCGCGAAAGTGTACACAGGGCAGCACCATCGTTCCAGGCATCAGGATCGTACCCGGTGAGAGAACCGCATTGCAGCCGGTTTGAGCGCCTTCGCCGAGGAGGGCGCCAAATTTTTTAAGTCCTGACGAGACAAGGGCGCCAGTCAGGGGATCTTTGTAGCGGATCATACCCCTTCTCAGGGGTAGGTTGGCCAGTTTTGTGCCGGCACCCAGATTGACCTGGGGGCCCAAAATGCTGTCGCCCACATAGGCAAAATGGGCTGCTTTAGCATGATCAAATAAGACTGAGTTTTTAATTTCTGAAGTATGCCCCACCACAGCGTGGGGGCCGACGTAAACGTTTCCGCGGATATAGGCCCCGTGCCGGACCTCGGCCCCAGGGCCCACAAAACAGGGACCTTGGATATAGGCGGTAGGCTCAACCACAGCACCTTCCCCAATATAGACGCGTCCTTCTAGAAAAGCTCCCGGCTTAACCTGGCCTTTGACCAGAGGGCCTTGGCCGACGCCCTGGGAGCCCAAAAGAGCGTCCATCCAAACCTTCAAAGAGTCTCCTAACAGATCAAATGGGGACTTGTTGCGGCAAAGATTGCCGTGTTGGCAGAGAGCTAAATCCATCAGGAGATCCAGGGTGAAATCTGGACTTGAAAAGGTTTGGGTCAAAGGGTGTCCTCCTCAGGCAGGGCAATGTTTGCCTTGTTAAGCTCAAGCAAAAGCCTCTTCAGGCCGAAGAATGGCTTATGAAAGGCACCGGTAATATAGCAAACCGCTGCAACTATGCCACCATTCACGAAAGGCTTTTTGAATGTTTGATCCAAACCAATTTAAACGTGCTGTCAAAGACTGGATGAAACAGCATCCTACTGCCACCGAAGCAGAGCTCGTGGATTTTTGTGAAGAACAAATCCCACCAGCCCAGTATGCCTCTTCGGAGTGGTTGGTCGAGCATACCCTGAGTTGGTTCCGTCATGTTGTCGCCCAAAGGCTAAAGGCTCGGACGATGTATGATTCGGAAGAAGAAGCCGCTTAAGATGTTGGCGCGAAATCTAGCTTCGCGCCGCAGACTTCAGCTCTTACTCCGATCGACCGTCAAACTGCGGATCCGATCAAATTCGTTTTCTTCGATCATGTCGAGGGCCTCAAGGTCTTCGAAGCCTAAATCAGTCTTCCAGTCGACGTTGAGCATTTCGGGGAGAGGTGCAGCCACCTCAAGTCCATCGTCGGTTTCGTAAAACTCATAGGCTTCGATGATCAGCCCCTCTTGGGACATACGGTAATAATGGTAGCCATCGCCGTTGACGACCGCCCCGTCCCGGGAATCACCTGTCCAATACTCTTTGGCAAAGATCACGGATTTTGGGGGTTTGGACGTATCGATATTCATGGCTTTCCCTCATCCTTTAGCAAAATCTTTTTTGAAAACAACTCCTAGGATATTTATCCATAGATTCCGAACTCCCCCCATCTATCGGTAGATTTTTTGGAGAGTTGAGTGTTGGTTGAAACTAAGATCAATCCCTGAGTTATATCAGGGTGTTTGGACCGTAGGTCTGGTCTCCCTGGAGTTTCGGTGGAGTCTGGGTGGAGTCTAGGTCCTCAGTGTAGCCAAGAACCGAAACGGGAGAACCGGAACTTAGGAAAGGTAGCGTTTTTAGGAGTGTAAATACTCCAAATCACAAACAAAGCCTTGCCTCGTACATAGTCAAGGGGGACATGGTTCCACACCCGAGAGTCTGCAGAGTTATCCCGGTTGTCACCCACACAAAAGACTGCATTTTCCGGGACTTTATAGGGAGGCTGCCCAGCACGGGGCCAGTCGGCAGAGGCAAATCGGCGAGCTGATGGGATATTTTGCATGGTGTAGTGGCTGAGGCCGTCGAGGTTTTCTTTGTAGAGAATCTTGATATCCTTTTCGTCGTCGATATCATCGAGGATCGACCGTTCCTCACTGGCATCGGTCCGTATCTGGGCGACACCATTGATATGGAGGATATCGTCTTTAAACTCCACTTCGTCACCAGCAACGGCGACGACCCGCTTTACATAATCGATATCCGGATCATGGGGGTATTTAAAGACGATGATATCCCCACGCTTGGGCTGGCCCCAAGAGGCAAGGACCAGGTCTGTAAAGGGGAGTTTTATGTTATAGGCTAACTTAAAGGCCAAAAGGCGGTCACCCACCTTGATGGTCGGTTCCATGGAAGCCGTCGGCACATGATAGGGAGACGCCACCGTCCACCTAAGGGCAAAGATCGCCACGACCAAGATGCTCAGGGATTTCAAGTTATCGAAGCTCCAGAACCCTGGTCTTTCGGTGGACTTGCTACCATTCGCGGAATCAGTGTTACCAGAACTCTCGGCCATCGATACTCCCCGTCCCTGATGCTAGCGGACAACTCGTTGAGTTAAATCAAATAACTTATTTTTCTCATCCCGTCACTCCTAAAGTAGGCGGCGGGCTTGCCGACGAAGAGGGGGAGAAGAAGAGGGGGAGAAGGTCCATGGGTATTTTGGAGGTGAAACTTTTTTTTCGGTCCCTTGCCGTCGTCACGACCGTGATCCTGGGGCCTCTGTGCCTGATAAGCACGGAAGCCTGGAGCTATTCGGCAAACCGGGTCTGGTTCGAATTTAGGCCAGGGGGCATCTACCGGGTTTATGTCAATTATACAGTCCCGGAGCTTAAGGAGTTTCGAGAGTCTTATGTGGAATTTCGAACTAAAAAGGCTGCGGAACGGTTCTACTACGATCTGCTGCGAGGAGCCGATTTTTATCCACCGGCACCGGAAGCCCTGAGATTTACCCCACCGCCCAAAGGGCCCCAACCCTGGTGAAACCGTCACAAGGCTGCTAAGTCTCCAAGGGCTCGATTGGAAACTGTAGCTCCCACCCGGCTGATCACGTCGCTTGCTAAGGTCGCTGCCATCCTTCCGCAGACCTGGAGGTCCCGGTGGGCGAGGTGTCCGTAGAGAAACCCTGCGGCAAACATATCACCGGCAGCCGTCGTGTCCACCACCTCGGTGGAGACTGGCTCGACCTTAATGGATTCACTCCCCCTTTGGATAAGGGCTCCTTCCGCTCCAAGCTTGACAACTGCGATGGCACCAGCCCTCGCAATTTGGGATGCGGCAAAGGCTGGGGATTCGCCATAGAGGCCCTTGGCTTCCTCTTTGTTGCAAAAAACAATATCTGCATATTCAGCAATCATTGCGGTAAAGTCTTCCCGATTGCGGTTGACCACAAAAGGATCTGCCACGTCAAAACTCACGATGGTCCCTGATTCCTTGGCTTTGGCCAGGGCCGCTTTCATGGCTGTTTTTTGGGCCTCTGTATCCCACTGGTAGCCGCTAAAGTGAAAGAGCTTGGCAGCCTTGATCGCCTCAAGGGGAACCTGATCGATCGAGTAAAGCCTGCTGGCTCCCAAATGGGTGTTCATCGTGCGTTCCCCATCCGGGGTGATTAAGATCAGGCATGTCCCGGTGGGCTCGTGGCTTAAGCCGAGTTTGGACTCGATCCCTAGCTGGTTCATACGCTTTTCGATCATCTGCCCGTAGTAGTCGTCGGAAATCATGCCTGCGAAAAGGGCTTTTTTCCGGAGCTCTGCCAGGGTTCTGATGGCATTCATGGCCGACCCACCCAGCTCGACACTGTGGTGATGATCGGCGAAATGCTTTAGGATCTGGCGTTGCCGCTCGCTATCGACGAGATGCATAACCCCTTTGGTCAAGCCAAGGTCTTTAATATCTTTTTCTTCCACCTTGATCAGGATGTCCACAAGAGCGTTACACACACTGACTACGTCATAGATTTTCATGTTCATTTCCCCTAGAAACATAGGCCTTTAGAGTCGCTTCTAGGAGGTTTTAACTTTTTTACACCGCCCTGTCACCTGGTGTTCATCAGGTCTTCATCAAGAGCTTATCCAGCGGGAGCGATCCCTGGGGGTCTCTCTTGCTGAGGTGCCTGAACCAAAGTGGCCACCTGGGGGGCTGTCTGGCGATGGGATTCGCCGCGGGCGCTCAGATTGAGGCAGTCGGCCTCAAGATAGAGGATTTTCTTTCTGAGGAGTTCTTGATTTCGGAGTTGGTCCTGGACCAAAAAGCGTGAGAATTTCTGGTGGCGATGAAAAATCAACGTCGCAAAAAAAAGCGCTGAAAGGGTCTGGTCAAAGGAGAAGACTCCAAAGATGAGGGTTCCTAAAAGACCGATAAAGATCCCGATGGGTCGCATGCGCCTATGATGCCAGTAGCCTACTTTAGTCGGGTCGAGATGAAGGTAGCTAAAATAGGCTGTAAGCCCCGCCAGAGGCGCGAGCCGCCCCATGGAAACCGACAGGTCTAGAAAGGACAGGAGTCCTAGTCCGAAACATCCGAAAAACCCCACGGTGATAGCCTTGTTTCTGGAGCGAATCAGGGGGGCCGATGCCGTCCCATCGGTGGCGCTAAAAAGGCTCCAACGTCCCATCATAAAAATAAACAAACAAATAAAAACCTTTGCAGAATAGGAAGCTACAATCATGGAAGGGTTTATGTTCATTGGGAGCTTCCACCACCTTCTGCTTTGGGAGTTTTTACAGTTTGGGCGGTTACGTGGTAAACCTTGTCTTCGCAGGCAAAGTCAAAGTCTATGGATTTATAACGGTGGATCTCTTTCAGGCTTTGTTTGACCTGATTCAGTTCGACGTCATTACGGAACGGGGCATGGTGGGTGAGGAGAGTTTTTTGGGCGTTGGATTTAAGGGCGTTATCTAATGCCTGGTTGACCGAAGAATGTCCCCAACCGATAAAATGCCCATATTCCGATTCCAGGTACTGGCCGTCGTGGATTAAGAGATCCGCATTCATGGCCCACTTTACAATCGACGCATTGGTGATCGAAATGCGGGCCTCATGGTCCGATAGCAGCACAAGCCGGTGGCCCTTTTCGTCGGTAAACCGGTAACCAAAGGTATTGCCATCTCCGACGGCAGACCCATGATCGACGTTGTGGTATTCGATTAGGAGCTGATCACCTAGGCTGATGGGTCCCTTTAATTGATGGATCACCACTTTGGCTTGCATCGTCAGGAGGCTCTCAAAAGGCGAGTAACTCCCATCAAAGAGGATATTGAGATTCTCAAGTGTGACGGAAGGGGGCTCTGGCGAATAAAGATGAAGGGTGGTCGAAGGGAAATAAATGGGATTGAAAAAGGGGAGGCCTTGGACGTGGTCCCAATGGAAGTGGGTATAAAAAATATGGATATCGAGAGATTCCTTATTTTTAACAATACGCTCCATCAACTGATCGCCTAAAATAGAACAGCCAAACCCAGTATCAACCATAATAAGCTGGTCTTTGTGGAGGATTTGAATACACGGGGTATTGCCTCCATATTCAGCCGTTTCAAGGCGCGGTGATGAGATCAGACCTCTTGTACCCCAAAATTTTACCCGCATAGGTCCCATTCTTCGCCCTCTTTTGCAGGAACGACATCGATGCCCATGGATGCACCACGGTTTTTAATGGAGTTGACTTTTTCAAGGACCGCCGAGTCTTGGTCCTCGGGAGCGTGGTGGAAGAGTATCAGCCGCTTGACCTTAGCCTTTGCGCAGAAATTTAGGGCTTTTTCCGGTGAAGAATGCCCCCAATCGGGTTTGAGATCACGTTCCATAAAATGGGTGTCAAAGACCACTGTATGGGTGTCTTTCAGGAAGTTGACTAAACCTTCGTTGAATTGATCTTCAAAAACCTGGGGACCCAGAGTTTGGGCTTTGCTGCGCATCCCCTCACCAAGGTAGTTGCCGTTTTCGATAGGAGCATTGTCGGTGATAATGCAGACGCTTGCTTGATTTCTTTTGAGTTTATAGCCTAGGGTCACCCCCTGATGATTGAGTTGGTAGGTGTCCACCTCTACTTTGCCTTCTATGGAAAAGGGCTGTTGGGGTAGGACCGTTTGAAAGTTGATCTTTGCTTTTAGGGCGCTGACTGGCACCGGAAGATTGCCAAGCCGTTGCAGCCCAAAAAAGAGTTCGGTAAAGGACGACCTAGTCGTATTCGAAGCATAAAAATTGAATTGGTTGTGTTCGTGGTAGATGGGAGAGAAAAAGGGATACCCCAGGATATGGTCCCAATGGGTATGGGTGACTAAAAAGTGATATTTTTTAATCCTATTAAGGGCAGGGATGCTATGCCCCCGCCACGCCAGACCTGAGCCGCCATCGAGGAAGAGATTAAAGTCAGTGTCCTCAACGCAAAATTCTAGACAGGTTGAATTGCCACCAAAACCTAATAGTGATTTCTTGTGGGTCGGTCGTGACCCTCGTACACCCCAAAATTTTAGCAGCATCGTCATGGGATTGATTAACTCGCCTTGGTAAGGGTTGGAATGATCGTTTCGTCTTGCTTTTGCTTTTGGTTTTGGGCTTTAAGATCTAAACTAAGGTTTAGAAACAGCCGTTGTTCGGCAGTAGGATGGCTCTGATTATGGAACACTAGAGCACCCCATTCAAAGCTAACTTCAGAAGTTCTGTTGATCACGCACACTGGAAATTCCATCATCGTTATTTCATCGACGAGGGTTTGTGGCAAACCGGATTGGGGGACCGTTAAATGGGCGATGATCCCTGTAATGATTCCATCTGATGCAAGGGTTAGAGAATTTAAGTTGATTTTATACTGGGGTGGGAAGGTCACCATAAGATGGTTAGCCATTTCGATCAGTCGACGGCTTTCGCCATTGAGTTTGAGTGACCTACTAAATCCTAAACTCAGATCAGACATGGATTGTCCTGCTTGGGGGAGCCAGACTTGGGAGCTATGCCCCCATCTCATAAGGTGACTTAGATGAAAAGGTTTGTTGTCAAGAATACCCTTAGAGAGAGCAACTCTCACCACTGTGGAGTCAAAGAAGGAGTCAATGCTTGTGCAGCAGAAGTGGGCACCTTCCCATTGCAAGATGTTTGGGGGTAGCCTTGGTTTCAGGGGAGCAGGCTGGTCAATAACTATAAGTTTATCAAATAATTTTAAAGATTCCAATTGGTGAGCCGTTAATCGGAGCTCGGTGTCGTAGAGAACAATCTGCGGAATGGACTTGCTTTCCTGGTGGCTTAGCTGGCGTTTGAAGTCATCATAGTTGCATAGGATTTGGCCCGTACCACCAAGGGATGCACAGTAGCTCCGCAGCTTGCGAATGGGAAAGGTCTGGGTACCAGTTAGAAAGGTCAGTTCAAATCTTTGGGTCAGAGGTCTCAGCGGGATACTCCCTAAAGGGCACGATTAGACTCATGGTTGCCTCTTTAGGAGTCGGATGATTGAGGGGAAAAACTAAGCCCGCACCGGGTTTTAGTGCAAAGTTAAGGGGAGGCGGTTTGTCTAGGTGGTCGAAACCTAAACAGAAGTTTTAATTTCTTTAAATTTTTCCCAGTAGGATTGAGTATAGGCCCATGCGGAGTAAAGTGAAAAAAGGACTGCTGCCCAAATACAAAGCATACCAATTTCCCTAAAGCGAATGCCAAAGAGAGGCTTATAAAAAAACAGGCAAAAGATACCAATTGATTGGAAGATTGTTTTCCACTTTCCGGCATCGCGGACTTCGAGGGCGATCCTTTGCTCGAGGGCCAGCATTCTTAGGCCGTTGATCCCTATATCTCTGCAGATGAGAATCCCCGCTAAAAATACCGGAACGGCATCGCTGCTCACAAGGAGGAGCAAGGCAGCGGCAATCAGCATTTTGTCAGCTATGGGATCAAGGAGCGCACCCATGGGAGTGACATGGCCATAGCGTCGGGCAACCCAACCGTCCAACATATCCGTCAGGGCGGCCAAGGCAAAAATGATTCCACATAGGGGGCCGAGAGATTTTGATAAAGGATAGATCAGGAGGAGAATCGGAATCGCTCCGATGCGAACCAAGGTCAGTTGGTTAGGAACCCGCTTTAACCACGATGAGGGTTGTTTGTGCGGTGGTGAGACCGTCGGCGGATTTTCGGAAGAGTTTTGGCTCATGATCCACTATCTTTTGGAGGTTTGACGATTGATACAACCCTCAACGGTATAAGCCAAAAAACCTTGATTTGTCAACCAACCACGACTGCTATATAACGAATCCCATCGACTATTCTGCTGCAGGAGGTGTCTATGGTTGAAGGACCGTTTGAGACTCAAAACCCAGGGACCACAGGGGCCACAGGGGCCACAGGGACCCAAGACAGACCTGACGGACATCCCCTTGGGACAAAGCCCATACCCCACCTGGTGATCGGTTCGGGGGTTGCTGGGCTGATGCTCGGTCTTAAACTCGCCAAGTTTGACGACGTGGTGATCATCGCGAAAGGGGCTCTACAGCATAGCAATAGCTGGCACGCCCAAGGAGGAATCGCCACGGTTTTGGATGCTACAGACTCCTTTAACGACCATATCAACGACACCCATCGTGCTGGGGCTGGTCTCTGCCATCAAGACATCGTCGAGCTGGTGGTCACGTCGGGGCCGAGTATGATTCAAGAACTGGTGAACCTAGGAGTTCCCTTTTCCCAAGACGCGGGAGGGCTAAGGCTGCACAAAGAAGGTGGCCATTCCCACCGAAGGGTGATCCATGCAGCAGATATGACTGGCCAAGCAGTCATGGAAACCCTTATCCAACGCACCAAGGAGCACCCGAGGATTACGGTCCTTGAACACACCATGGCGGTCGACCTGTTGACGACAGATCGGTATGCCCCTGATTTTTCACAAAATAAATGCCTAGGCGCCTATGTCTTTGATCGAGGGCGAGAGACGATCTACAAGATCCTTAGCGCCAACACCTATATTGCGACGGGAGGGCATGGTAAAATCTACCAATTTACCACCAATCCTGATTCAGCCACGGGGGATGGGGTGGCCATTGCCTGGCGCGGCGGGTGCCGAGTCGCAAATCTAGAATTTATGCAGTTTCATCCCACCTGCCTCTATCATCCCGGTGCAAAAAACTTTTTGATTACGGAAGCTCTCCGTGGCGAGGGGGCGATTCTGCGGGACCACCAGGGGCGGGATTTTATGGGAAGTTATCATTCGCTGGGATCCCTTGCCCCCCGGGATATCGTCGCCCGGGCCATCGATCTCGAGATGAAAAAAACCGGAGTCCGCCATGTTTTTTTGGATATTACTCACAAGAGTCAGGAATTTCTCAAAAGCCATTTTCCAAATGTCTACGAGACCTGTTTTAAGTTGGGGATCGATATTTCCAAGGCCCAGATTCCCGTGGTCCCAGCCGCCCACTATAGCTGCGGGGGGATCGTGGTAGACCGGTGGGGCCGCACTGGGGTGGTCGGTCTCTATGCTCTGGGTGAGGCTGCCTGTACGGGACTCCATGGCGCTAACCGACTCGCATCCAACAGCCTACTCGAAGCTCTGGTCTTTGCCCACCAGATTGCCTTGGACGTGGGGTCTAGACCCCAGACCCAACAACCCACGGTTGCCGTCCCTGATTGGAACAGTGGGTCCTCCATTGCGGACGACGAAAAAGTCGTCCTGGCCCATACCTGGGACGAAATCCGCAATCTGATGTGGCAGTATGTGGGGATTGTCCGCAGCGATCGGCGTCTGAAGCGGGCCTTTAGCCGCATTAATGCGATCATTGAAGAGCTGGATCGTTACTACTGGGATACCAAAGTGACTGCAGAACTCTTGGAGGTGAGGAACCTCGCCCTGGTGGCGATGCTCACCATCCGCTGTGCCATGGCGCGTAAAGAATCCAGGGGCATCCACTTCAATATCGATTTCCCTGAACCGGACTCCAAGTTTGGCCAGCGGGATACCCTACTGAGGTAGCGGTGGAATTCTGGCCCGCGAGAGGAGAGAATACGGTAAACTAAACTCAAAGGGGTGGCGCAGATGGTCGCAGGATTTATAAAAAATTTCACACGTCATGGCCAGACCCCCTATCAAGTCAGCCGGCTTCTTAATTCTAAAATGCGCGAGGGGACTTCCCATAAGTTGGTCCACCTGGTCTGCGATATTGACAAGACCTACCTTGAGACCGAATTTGAAAACAAACTCTCCTTGGCCAAAATCGCTTTTGAAAATGCTGTCGATAAAGTGACTGTTGCCGGTGCGGCCACGGTGTTGAACCTTGCCCGTTGGGGTGACGTGGTCTACGGCCAGCCTTTAGCCATCGAGGCGACTGAGGGAGAGGAGCGGGGGAAGGGGGTGTGGCCACGACCCTTACATTTTGTATCGTCCTCTCCGCCGCAGCTGCGGTCGGTCCTTGAAGAAAAACTCGCCATGGACGGTCTCGACTGGACCTCCGATACTTTTAAAGATCAGGTCTATAATATTCGTATGGGGCGAATGGACCTCCTACGCCAGCATGTCGCCTATAAATCCTTAGCAATTTTGTCTGTGGTTGACCGTGCGGACGAAGGGTCAGAGTTTGTTCTTATTGGCGACAATGCCGAATCTGACCCCTTTATCTATCTTGGAGTTAAGCTTTTGCTATCGGGCCAACTCAGCCTGAAAGGCTACCTGGACTATATCGAACGGGCAGGGGTTGAGCCTCAGGTCATTGGGGATTTACAGGAATTTTTGCAAGCAGCCAAAGGTCTGTCAGGGCAGGGAGAACTAATCAATCTGCGTAAAAAAGTCCGCAGCATCTATATCCGCCGGGTGCCTGGATACCCCTCACTGGACGAAACCGAACTCACCGGAGGAATTTTGCTGTTTGATAGTTTTTTTCAGGTAGCCTTAAACCTTATTGTGGGTGATCTACTCGTCCGCGAGTCGCTTAAACCTCTTTTGCGCTATTTTCATAATATCCACGGTCAAACATGGGAGGATTTAGCCTACCTGGCCCAGCAAGTTTTATGGGGATGGCGGCATCGAGACCGACAAAAAAGACTCTTAATCGCCGAGGATGTGAAGGGGCATTTGGTAGATTTTGGCTATAAAAACTGGCGAGACTCTCTGGACCAAAGTCCAGGTCAAGTCCAAGGTAGCGAGGGCGACGCTGTCGCCAGTACAAACATGGGAAAAACCCCCTATGATTTTTTGGATGGACCAAACCTTTCGGAGTCCGAGCTCCTCGCGGCAGCGAGTCGCTGGTTGCAAAAACTCCAAGGTCGCAGGCATAGGAGTTAAATTCACGAGAATCTTTAGCCACGATAAAATAAGATGTCATCACCCGACCTATGTCGTGGTGAAGCCACGCGGCCGAGGTGCCTGATTCCGAGGTTGAGGGTCCACGGACATACCATTTTTTCCATTCGCGGATCTCGTAGCGCTCTCCGTGGGATTTGCTTAGAAAATCATCTAAAAAAGACTTCCCAGGAAAGATGACATAACCACCGGCATTTAAAAAATCTTGCAATGAAGGGAGATGATGCAATCCCACGATGGTGCGCTGTGATGCTAGGGTCAATAGCCCCCATTCTGACCAGGTGTGCCGGTGGAGATTGTAAAAGCCAATTTTTTGGTTTTGGTCACGATGAGACATCATTGATAAGGTTTTGTTAAATTGATCGATTTCGAATTTTCCTGTTTGATGGAGCAAAGATCCCAGAAATAAATAGCAAGGGACGAGGCTAAAAATCCATAAAGGTGACCATAAATCTTCTAATTTCCTCAGTATAAAAACAGAAAATATGGTGCCTATAGTAGCGATCACTGCGCCAAAAGTGAGGAATTCTGGTAGGGGAAAGAAACTTCCCAAAAATCTAAATCGCAAAACGATATAGGTGATAGGTAGCAAAAGTCCAAAATAGGGAATCATCTTAGGAATCCATAGGGGGAATCCTTTTTTGTCAGAGCTAGATCCCATAAAAAGACCCATTCCGGCAACAGCAATAACGACGGGTATACATGGTATCGTGTAGATTGGACTGCGGTAAGGGTGGATGGCAAAAAAGATAAAGGTTGGTAGAATAAGGCAAAGCCCACTTACGGCTAAGGTGCTAGCCGAGGTTTCCCGGTCGCTGCCAGTAGAGAGTGGACCGGAAAATTCCTCTTGTCTCAGTTTTAGATGTCTTAAACCATAAAGTCCGGCCAAAATAATCGGGGTGACTGGTAAGAGATTCGTGGTCAGGTTCGGTAGCCAGGACTCAACACTGGAGACTTCATTGGGTCCTTTTCCAAGTGTTTCGCGCACAATATAGGACAAGTAAAAGTTAGCTTCATCAAGCCAATAGAGTAACCCATAGCTCATGACAGCTAGGGCGATTCCAGCCAGAATCACAAGGAAATGCCACCTTGATAAAATAAGGTTACGTTTCTTGCGGCCCACCAGGGCTAGGGCCATTAAAGTCCCGATGCCTAAAAGAACACTATGAAGGGGAGATTTAACGGTGCTGGCAACACCTATCAAAATCCAGAGTAGCAATATCAAGGATTTTGATTTGGCAGGGGATATCTCCGCTAGATAAGCTTGTAACAAAACGAGACACAGTGTATAAATTGCACATAATTCAAGCTCCATCTGACTCGCGAAGGCATGGGCATAAATTCCTCCAGCTATGGTCGAGGCCATACCGAGCGTAACTGCAAGGTGTGGATTTTTTGTGGCGACGATGGTCACCCGCGTCAAACCTAAACCAACTATCAAAAGACAGATAAGGTTCATCCATTGACCGGCCCAGAGATTATCCACCCCGAAAATGTTAAACCCAATCCGTAGCAAGATATAGTGCATAGGCCCCTTGTAGTAGTATCCTTGTCCGGCCAAGGTCTGTTTTAGCCAATGATTTTGTGCATGCATTTCCAAGGCTTGGGCAATATAAACCTTCTGATCACCCGTGGTTTGGAGGACCGGTTTACCTAAAAAGGGACAAAAGATAAGGCTGATCCAAAGCACGATAAAAACATAGGGATATCGCATCATAAATCGGCCAATCTGACCACCGTCATGCAGCATATGCTCGGACTCCGTTGATTGCGAGGAATTGGTTTACTCATCATCAAAAGAATATGTCTGCAAAATAAATTTTCTGGGTAAATTCAATTAATTTTGTATGAGATTTGAATCTAAGCTTAGGGATGAGGGTCTGTCCAAGTCATGTTTGGGTAGCCTCAATATCCATCCCTTGTATGTTAAGAAAACGGTATCAGAACGACTCAGAATTTATCGAAAATTTTTATAATCTCCATCATCGCCAAGTATCTATTGCTTAATCTAACCTAAGCCAAAAAAACGAAATTTTGCTCAGAGGATTGTCATGAAAAAGTTTATTGGTTTTTGGGTCATATTATCCGGTGTATTCTTTATCAGCACCCAAATGGCTCCGAGTTCTTCGGTCACCATGGTCTCTAAGGAATCATCGCGAGTGATTTTAGTGACTATCGATGGAGTCAGGCGAGAGGAACTTTCTGGCAATCTGGATTTAGATTTAGACCCACGGGTCAAAGAAGCATACGATCCGATGCCTTTTTTTAACCAAACCTTGCGAAAATTAGGTACGACCATTGGCACTTTAGGTTCAGAATCTATTATGACAGTCGCTAACACTGAAATGATCAGTCTTCCCGCTTACATGAGCATTATGGCCGGTCGACCCCAGCCGTGTTTTAGCAACGAGTGCGGCAGTATTTTTTTCACCCGCCCCCTTACGGAACGCCTGACTCAGGAACTCAAGTGGGACCGAAAAGACGTTGCCGTCATTGCCTCGTGGGAAAATATCAAATATGCAGTGGAATCTGCTGAGGGCAACATCCTGGTAAGTGCAGGACCAACGGTTGTCGATCTAGGGGACGATGAGCAAAATCGGCTCCAAGAGGCGGCTAAGGGGGATCTCCCCCCGTGGGCCCATGCTCGCTGGGACTCTTATACAATGGAGTTAGCTAGGGAGTATTGGCGCAAAAACCAGCCAAAATTTCTCTATGTCGCACTCAATGATACCGATGAATGGGGGCACAAGGGGCAGTACTTGGAGCATTTACAAGCGCTCACCAATATTGACCATTTTTTGGACCAGTTGGTCAATGATGTGATCGAACAGGATCGCCGGGATCAGCAGCGGACTTGTCTCCTTATCACCACCGACCACGGTCGTGGTTTAGGACAGAAATGGACAACCCACAGCAACGGCGCTCTCTACTCGGGGCTAATCTGGGCATATGCCACCTGTCATCTGGCAAAAGACCTTGGGCACCGAGCGGCAACGGAACCAGAGCCCCGGGAAGACTTCCTGCCAAAGTCCTATAGTCATCTTGATATTCGACCAACTCTTGAAACTTGGCTGGGGCTGACCCCTCGAACCTGCCTCCTATGTGGCCATCCAATCGAACCATTTTTATAGAGCTGAATTAATCAGGTTGAGGGCTAGCTGGGAGTTGATATTCCCTTGGGCGAGGGCTGCCGTGCTGGCCTGCATCAGGATACGGCTTTCCACAAGCCGTGAGACTTCTTTGGCATAGTCCACATCGGCAATCGAAGATTTCGCTGCAGCGATGTTTTCCTGATAGACGTCGATATAATCTAGGGTGCGATGCATGCGGGCTTGAAGCCCACCAAAAACCGCCCGTTGGGTCGAGAGGGTGTTTAGGGCTTGGTCGTAGATTGTGGTAAACAACTCATCATCCTCCGGGGCCATCAGATCTTGAATATCCTCAAGGGCGAGGCCTTCTTCATCGCTCGTATCGAGGAGCAGCTCGCGAGCACTTTTGATACCTAAGCCGCCGGTGGTGGCCACGACCGATTTAAGCCCCTTGAGTTTGATTATATTGATATCGATGGTTTCATCGTCGACCAGTTCGGCGGGTGCCTGGGTGGCATCTCCTACCCTAAAAACCAGTTCTTCCAGAGCTTTCGGGTCGTTTCCATTGAGGAGCGGAATCCCGTTAAACTCGGTGGTCGCTGCGATACGGTTGACCTCGTCGTGGAGAGCTTCAAACTCGATAAACAAAAATTTACGTTCCCGGTCGCTGACGGTGGTGTTGGCCGCGGCGATATTGATTTCCTTCATTCTTAAGACCATATTGGTAATTTCGTTAAGCCCAGACTCGGCCGTTTGCAAGAGATTGACTGCGCTGTTGATGTTGCGTTTGGAGCCGGCGAGACTTCGAAGCTTAAACTCTAAGCCTTCAGCGAGTGCCCGGTCTGTGGGTCGTGGGTCGTTGCGGCTAAAGACCTGACCCGAGCTGAGCTTTTCCAGAGAGTCGGCATTGGCCTTTTGGGCCTTGCTTAGATGACGCTCAAGGGTCTCGGTGAGAGCTTTATCTTTAATATTAAAGGCCAATGACTTTCCTCTTAAAGATCCAGCTCGCTACGGGCATCGATAAAGACCTCGGGGTCACCTTGGGATGATGGAGTACTGGGATGGTTGCGGATGGGTAAAACCTGGGTTTGAGAGGGCTGCATTTTAAGTTTTCCTAAAGAGTCTGCTGTTTTGTGGACAACCTCCAAGAGACCGCTCGCCTCGTGGGGGATCGACGACAGGGCCGATTTACCTGAGGCGTTGAGGGCGACGGCTCGGACGGTGCTTTTGAGACCACCACTTGCGTGCAGAGCAAGGCCTGCGTGAAGTTTCAAGGTGTTCATGGACGCTATCGAGCACTCTAGAAAATGCTTGAGTTGGACTGTCTCTAGATGATCGCGATTGATGGCACGGGTGATCCGATCCACGTGGGTGACGGCAAGGTTGATATCGGTGACCAGCTTGTTGGAGGATTCCGCGCTGTCGGCTTGAATTTTGGTGATCTGATCAAGGAATTTTCCAATGGAGGAGCTTTCGCTGATGGTTTGTTTTGATTGAGCGCCTAGAATTTCCATACGTCGATGGAGGATCGCTAGTTCGGTCAAGCTTTTGGAGATCCCTTGGGTTGAGATATCGTGGGTCTGGCCAAAATGCTCTAGGGATTTAGTGGCACGGCTTACTGAAGAGTTGCCCGTCGTTAGTCGGGTAGACGCCTGCTCTGCTTCGCTTTGTATGGTGACCAGAAGGGCTGTGATCGACCGGGTTGCCGTGCTTGAGCGGCCGGCAAGCTTGCGGACTTCATCAGCGACGACGGCAAACCCTTGGCCCTGCTCACCTGCCCGCGCGGCTTCGATCGAGGCATTGAGGGCGAGGAGGTTGGTTTGTTCGGCGATATCATCGATGACGTCGATGATATTCACAATCTCTTTGGCACGGGTCGATAGGAGTTGGACCAGCTCCGATGCCATCATAACGTCTGACTGGCAGGTTTCTATAGCTTGGTGGGTTTCTTTGAGTTCGTCGTTTCCAAAGCGATTTTGGTTTTCCAAAATCCTGATTTGATTCATAATCTCCTCTAGCTTGGAGCTTAAGGGGTTCACTTGGCTTTCCGATGATTTGTAGCGTACCATCGTCCCTTCAATGCTTTTTCGAAGGAGCCTTGACGTGGTCGCAAATCGGTCCTGGAGCTGCCTAAGGCTCATCATAGCGTGACTGATAAGGTTCCACTGGGTTCGTGTGGCCATGGCCAAATTTGCGTGATCGAGGATATGTTGGTTGGTATCGAGGGTGATCTTATAGGCCTCTTGGAGGAGCGCCATCAACCCTTCGACCTCTTTTAATATGGCCCAGTTGGTGACGTTGACCTCGGTGGCGTCCGTTAGGGCGATTTGGTCTAGGCCCCTAAACTCAGTGTCTTGGGTCGGGGTGTTTGAGTGGATCGATTTTTGGTAGACCTGTGCCGCAGTCCTAAGATTGCGGACGAGGTCTTGCATCTCTGTGGGGCTGGTCGGTAAGTCTAGGGAGGGGGTGGTGGAGATTGGGGAATCTTCTAGATGGGGACCCGGAGTCAAGTCAGCAGGGTTTTTAGGACTGGATTTTAGGTCCGTACCGAGGGTGGGTGGTGGCGGTTGGAGCTGGGGTGCGGTGGAGGTGGCGGTTTGATCGTCCTCAGGGGAATGTCGTTGTGATCTTTTAAAGCGTTTGCTACCAAGGCCAAGGGTGGTCAGATGACAGACCAACAAAAAAACGTTGAGCCCAAGGAGCAACAGGACCAAAGCTTTGGGGATTAGGGTCTGGTCGGCGACCAGGTTTTCGATGGCAGAGGCTAACTGGGTGACGGTGGCCGCAGGGATCGTTGTAAAGTTTCCAGGGAGAGCCAGAAACTCTCTGGTCAGCCCCACCAGTTCGGCCTGGCGACTGCGATGGAGGAACCCTAGTCCAAGGAGATCTAGGAGAACCCAGAGGGAGGCACTTGCAGCCAGCAAAGCAGCGAGGGCAAAGATTCGGTAAAATGTCGTGATGACAGTCATGGAGATACCTCATGCAGATCTTAACCAAAAGGTTTGGCGGAAGGCCGGTTCCTTCTGGAGAGATCGGCAAAAGAGGTCGAGGTATTAAGGTAAAGTGAGGCGAGCACCCGTAAAATCCGGGAACGAAACCGTCTTGATAAGTTTTAGCAGCCTAAAAGATCAAAGAAATTAAGTTTAATTTGTCGACTCTACCACATCTCGCTTGCCCCCGGATTTCTGCACCAAACTGATAGGGCCAATGACGATGTTATGGGTTAAGGCTTTACCCATATCATAGACCGTCGCCGCGGCGACGCTGGCTCCGATGATTGCTTCCATCTCGACACCTGTGGGGCCACTGGTTTTAACGGTACACTCGATTTGGAGCTGGTGTGGCTTGAGGACCGTTAGCTGAAACTTGCAGCTTTCGATCGCCAGAGGGTGACAAAATGGGATCAAGTCGCTGGTTTTTTTCGCTCCCAAGGTCCCGGCGATAATCGCTGTGGCAAAGACAGGACCTTTGGCGGTGTGGGCTCCGTGACCTTCGGCAAACAGGCCATACTCTTCGGGCAGGGTTACAAGGGCTCGGGCCGTCGCTTGGCGATGGGTGGATGGTTTGGTCGAGACATCGACCATGGTCGGTTGGTTTGCGGCGTCTAAGTGGCTGAGGTTCATGATTTCCTTGGGTGTTTTTATCAGCAAACAAGAGTGAGTCGCTGGATACCTGCGTCCACCGTCGGGATTAAAACCCATGGGATTGCTTGAGTCTACGGATAATGCTTAAGGTCACCTCAATTTTTCGGATATCGGGCCGACCCGTCTTTTTTTAACGCTTATCGGCCAAAATTTGATTTGTGAATCTGGCCGATTACCATTAAAATTTGCCATGATTGGCCAAAAATGCTACAAAATTGTTGTAACAATAGGAAATCAATGAAAAATCAGCTTCCATCAGCCACCCCGGGGATTATCGGTCGACGGCCAGAGCTTAACCACCTGGCCTCGATAGGCGCGTCAGGGAAGTCAGGTATCATCGTTGTCTACGGACGCCGTCGGGTTGGAAAAACCACAATGAACTAAGCGCGCTCGCGCGCAGTCCTATCCCGAGCTTCCGGGTAGATTGTAGCTTTCCTTCGGGCATCATCTCGGCACATTTTATTCAATCCCTATCCCTCTGAATCTCAGACTCCATTGAAATATAGCTAATTTTTGCTGGATCAAAAAATTCCTCCTAAATGGGAAAATGTTTTTATTGAACCTAAAACATCCCAGTCAGGAGGTGCCCTTTGTCAGCCCTACGCCAACGAATGCTCGACGACCTACGGATCAGAAATCTTTCTGAAGGTACCCAAAAGGTCTACATCTCCGCAGTTGCTGATTTTGCAAAACACTTTTGGAAGTCGCCTGAAGCTCTCGGACCAGAGCAAATCCGATCCTACTTATTGTACCTGGTATCTTATAAATCTGTATCAAAAGCAAAGACAACGGTTAGTGCATTGCGCTTTCTTTATCGCCAAACCCTCCGTAAGGACTGGGACATTCTACTAGATCCTTTGCCAAAGTCCAAACGTAAACTTCCCGTAGTCCTTAGTATTTCCGAGGTCCGACGATTCTTCGATGCGCTTGAAAGTATCAAATACCGGGCCATTCTGATGACCATTTATGCTGGGGGCCTTCGAGCGTCAGAGGTAGTTAACTTAAAGGTCAGCGACATCGATAGTAGCAGGATGCAGATCCGCATTCGAGATGGGAAAAATGGCAAAGATCGAAATGTTATGCTATCCCCCTCCTTATTATTGGTGCTCAGAGAATATTGGCGGATTGAAAGACCAGGGATGGACTGGCTTTTTCCTGGACAAGCGCCTGGTAACCCAATAAGCACTAATGCAGTAAGAGAAGTATGCAAGGAGGCGGCAAAAAAAGCTGGAATTTCTAAAAATACTAGCCTCCACACCTTAAGGCACTCCTTTGCCACCCATTTGCTTGAGGCAGGAGCTGATATTCGTTTGGTCCAAGTCCTACTAGGTCATCGGAGTTTACAAACAACAGCACTTTACACCCATGTTTCGCAAAGTACCATCAATGCGACGGAAAGTCCCTTAGAAGCTGTTTTAGCAGAAAAAAAGACTTAATGGAGCATTGAAGGTTATGACAGGGCTGACAGAAGTGCGTCCTAAGTACGAGGTGGCTGACGTTTTTCGACTTTTTGGTGATCGATACAAAAGCGATCATAGTCTCCCAAGCCATCATTTGAAGATCATGAAGAAAATTGAGCAGTGCCGGACGGCAGCTCTTGGTGGCCATTTGGAGCGCTGC
>JBGSUI010000073.1:0-8484 GCA_041736175.1 Oligoflexales bacterium
CGATTTTGAGGAGTATTGGGCCTTCCATACAGCTGCCGAATACGAAAGGAACCATCGAAAGCTATACTTAAATCCTGAAATAATCGAAAAACGCCATCTACGTCTCGTAAAATGACCGTCGCCCAAAAGGAGCCGCACCCATATGATTAAATATGCCAGTTCGTTTACGGCGCTGGCCAAGCGACTTCTTTCGCCCTCGAGCTTGGCCCACTTGGATCGCTATGGGTCATACGTTCAAAGGCGTTTTTCAAGTGGCAATTTTAACAGAGATTTTTTTGTAAGGGTCCTGCGTTGGGTCGCTTGCATGGTCGTCGTAGTGACGATCTTTATGGTGAGTGGGGCTAAGGTCCATCCGTGGCTTGCCTCCCACATCGATGCAAAGGAATGGGCGCAGGCGGCAGGCTGGCTTTTGTCTTTCACGCTGGGCGCCATTTATTTGGGCAATGTTCACCGCTTTTCGTCCTCCACATCTCCTTGCTATAGTTGTGAGTCGGGTAGGAACAGGAGCTGTGATCGGAGTGTTTAGTTTGGAGTTTTTTTCGTTCTGGAATTTACTCCTTGTCACGGTCGGAATCGCAGCTCTCTTCTTTTTCATCTTTCGCAGCAGCTTTGAGAGATACTATGATTGGTTTGAGGCTAAATTCTTAGCAGGTTTAAATCCGGGGCCTAAAGGTGGCGACGCTTCCCATTCAAATCTTGTCCCTTGGGATGCCTATTTGGCGAAAGTTGTCGTGGCGTCCCATTCTCCTATCGTGGGCCAAACCCTTGGAGAGATGAACCTGCGGGAGCGCTTTGGTATGAATGTGGTGGTGATCCAAAGGGGCGGCAAAGACATTGTAGCTCCGAGAGCTTCGGAGCGCATTTATCCTGGTGATGTGATTCTTTGTTTTGGAACGGATGAGGAGTTAGGGAGTTTTGAGGTGGAACTCATCCGACCCAAGGGGGCGGACGAGGAGCAAGAAGATGCGTCCTATGCTCTGAGACCCTTTGAGGTGCAAGGTCACTCCCCCGTGGTGCATCGTTCCATTCGAGACTGTGGCATTCAGGAACAATTTGATTCCATGGTGGTCGGCGTAGAGCGAGGAGGTCAACGGCTGCGCAGTCCAAAATCGGATCTTATCCTAGAAGAAAACGATTTGGTTTGGGTCGTCGGTAGTTTTAGGCAGCTCCTTAGACTTGAGGACCATTTTGGTGAGATAGGATTAAAAAGGAACCCATGAATTCAAACGATCAAGATCTTTTAGGACTTGCAGAAAAAATCATCTCAGTTCTTGACGAAGGTCATTTTACCCAGACATACAAATATGCGACGCTGTTGGCTATCATCGACCTTGTGATCGCAAAGCCCTACCATCAGACTGAACCTGTCGCGCTTTATATGCCAGAAGTTGCCGAACGTGTCATAGAGCTCTATCTCCCGCAGACGCTCCCTTTTAATAACCTAGGAAACAAAATTCAGCTCTTAGGACAAAGCAGCAGCGGGGGGGAGTCGATTGTTACGAAAATCAACGCATTTCGCGCCAAACACAATATTATAGTCTATCAGACAGCGAGATCACTTTCGCGAAACTACCAAAAAGATTTTGAAAAACTACGCCAAGAGGTTGAGCATACTCTTGCCAAGCATCCTATGTTGCGTCTCCAAAATATAGGTAAGTCTACTAGACCATTTCTCTACGAAGTCAATTGGGATGAAAACATTAAAAAAACCGAAGTGAAAAACCAATCCTACAATAATCGGATTTTGCTAAAACCCGGCGTCGCTTCCGCCCTGGTGCGGTTAGCAGGGCTCCTTCGTCCACTGATCCAAACCCACTGGACTCAAAGAATCGGTAAAATCAACAATATTATCGAAGATCGTCTGGACCGATTTCTTTTTGGTGAGCCTCGCACCACTCTTACGCTTTTGACACCGCCGTTGAAATCACTCCAGAACAATCGCTGCTTCTATTGTGACGAGAAGTTTGCTGGATCTGATAGTTTGAAAGCTGAGGTCGATCACTTTATTCCGTGGGCCAGGTACCATAACAACTGTCTCGCCAATTTAGTCGCCGCTCACCAAAAATGCAATCATCAAAAGCGTGCTCACTTTGGATCCTTGGATCATCTTGGCCGGTGGTTTAATCGCCCACAAGACCACCTGCAAAGTATTGCAATTGCGCAAAAATGGGATCTCGATATACCTCGCTCTTTTGGCATAGCCCGAGTGCTATACGAATCCTTGCCTGAATTCACCCCCCTCTGGATCGGGGGTAAACGTTTTGACGAACTCAGAGTTCATAAGCTGCCCTGGGTTGGAGTGACCTAAACAGGTTACTTAGGAGTCGCGGTCGTTGGGATGTCTTTAAAGGTAAGAGGAGCGGCAATCGTCCCAAACCAATCCTTTGCGGAGGTAGGAGAAGCACCAAAGGTCACAAACTCAAGGTCGGCGTCGCTCACCAAGGGAACGCCTGCTATTCCAGGGCATTTGTAAGTATTCGTTGGGATCACGCAGAATCCAGTGATTCCAGTGAGATCGTTGTAGGCTGTCAGTTTAGTGAGATCACAGGCACTACCGTGGTTGCATGTGGCTAGGTAATTGCGCGAAACTAGACCTGTCTTAAAGTCTCCGACGATGGAACGAGCCGAACTCCACACAGCGAGACGTGGGTTTTGGGGATCGGGGGTCACGTTTTTAAGGGACTCATTGTAGTCGTATGTTGTAGATGAAAGGAGACCAAACCCAGTAATCGCTGTAAACCCTTTTGTAAGATCCCAAGTTCCGTCAATCTTAGAACGTATATGGGTTGTATAAGCAATGTTCCCAGTATAGGTGATGGTAGGTTGGTATAATTCGTATCGTAAGACACCATTCGCAGGGTCAATGGAAAAAAGCGAGCTTTCGCCACTGGTGGTTCCTTGACTTTGGCTAAACTGTCCCAAGAGGATGGAGTCGCTGCGACTTTTGTATCCAAGGTTGGTTGTAAGCACACTTGTGCCGTTGATGCTTAAGGTCATCTCGATTTTATGGTCGAATCCGGCAGTGGCAGGGATCTCCAAAGGGTTGCCAATTTTAGTAGCTTTATAGGCAATGACCCAGATTTGACCATCGTTGGCTGCATCGTATTCGTCCCCAAGACAAGTCTTGAAGTCCGACGAATAGGCGAGGGTTTTTGAGGCAGAGCTGCCATCAAAGGTGATTGTCCCCAGGAGACACATCAGAACCGCACCGTCAGAGTAGGAGCTAAAAATGGATGTGTTTACTTTAGATTTAGTTGAAAATAAACAGTACGCGTGTCCTGCAGGGTAAACGTTGTTACTTGTGGAGATGTATCTTACGGAGTTATTAGAAGCTGTATTGTTGGAACTGTTTACCGAAATGGGTCCGCCACTGGTGGTGCAGTATGGATCTCCCGAGGGGTTGTCCGCTGGAGCTGCGGCTCCCCCTTGGTTGCCGCCCCCACGCAAAAATCCATTGTCACCAGCTTGGACTGACGTAAGAGTGGCAACGACTGCTGCATTGATCGAAGCGAGGGTTACGGTGGTTGCTTCTGGAGTGGTCGAAGTGCCAGAGGTGGTGGCGACTACGGTGGTGTCTCCTGGTACAGCGGTTTCCTCGTCACTTTCTCCACAGCCAGGGACCGAAAGGGCTGTGGCTAGGACTGCCGCTTTAAGACATGAGTAGTGTCGTGTCGGTTTCATATAAACGCTCCTTTTTTAAATCATAATCTTGGAGGACCGTGAATCAAATCCTCTGGTCCTTGTCGTTTCGGATGCGCCCTAAGAAACATGAGAGACTCATTGTAATAATCGCCGTCTTGCTTTTGGCATTCCTTTTGCAGATTCAAATCTTGTCCTGTGGAAAATATCCTAACTTATTTAAAATATTGGAGATCCTATTAAACTAAGTAAATCACCAATGACTATAATGTTAACACTTTTGGGATGTGCTCCCGTGATTAAACCAGGTGCCTCTTCGGACCCCAAGGGCTTTGTGACCAACGATCCTGCAGCCCTTTGGCCTAACCGGGAGGTGGTGGTTTGCTGGGACCGGACCAATGGCGTTCAATTTACGGGTGCAGAAGCCAGAATCAAAGATCACATCACCAGCCAGCTTAAATGGACGGGTGTCGCGATAAAGGGATGGTTAGACTGCCCGACCACAATTCTTGACGAGACCAATTTAAAGCCGCTTATGTGGAGGAGTGCCGAAGGTATCGATATCGCCAATGCGGGTGATAGTGGCTACAACTCGGATTACGCCCAAAAGCCGGTTGAGTTTGGAACGACGGGTAACAAGTCCTGGTGCCCAGAGGCTGCCAATTACTTGGACTCAAACTGCCTACTCAATGTTGCGCTCCATGAGTTTGGGCATGTGGTTGGTCTGCATCATGAGTTAAATCGTGCGGATCTTACAGGCGAAGACTATTGTAAACGACAACAAATGAGAGGAGAATTAAACACCCTCCAACTAGGAGTCGTTGATCGATCTTCGGTTATGAATGAATGCCGTCTAATAATGGTAAACCAAGCTGGTACAATCCTCCCCTTAAGCTGGGGTGATCTCCAGACGATAAGAGCCCTTTATTACGGTCCTGTTGCTTATATTAGCTTGCCATTTGTGGACGATCAGGAGTTTTTGCTTCCCCATATGGTGAGCCTCGACAATCTTCCCATTAAGATTTATGGACCTGAGTTAACCGAATATCAATTTACATGGGTCAAGCCCACAGAGCCTTGCCATCAACCGGGTCATAAATGGAGTTCTTGGCTTCCTGTCTCTAAGGGAATCAATAAAAGTGATTTACCCAAACCCATCGCCAGCTATATGGACAAACCTGTCAAGATCTGTGTGGTGGGCAGGTCGCGCCAAAAGGAACAGCTAAAGAGTTTTGCGAGTTCCATTGTAGTCACTTTTGACGATGGCGAGTCAGCAGTGAGTCACCCCTAAGGTGTCCGTTCGAATGCTTTGCGATGGACTGATAGGCTACATCAACTGTACCAAAATGATGCCACAAAAACATTATGTTGATCAAACATTATGTTCTCAAAGCATCTAGAGATCATCCATATGATCATAGTCTAGACAAGCCATCACGATCCTATGATATGGAATCAACTTAACCTTCGACCTCTTTTGGTGTTGGCATAGTTTTTGCTGCCTTTTTCTTAGATGTTAAAAAATATTTTGATTAAATTGATTTGAATTTCAATAGGTGAATGATTATGGCGAAATTTGTGTCATTTTTTTTTGGATCTATGATTGTGTCAGCAATTTTCATCTCATGCAAGCCTCGATACCCAGGGCTATCATTTTCTAATGCGCTCGATAATCAAGGTGTATCAACCCAAAGTGAATGTATCGTTCAAATCAAGGAAATCTTGAAAAAACCGCCATTTGCAAACACTTCGGATGCTGATATGACGCAAAATTTTGCTAAGTTTCGCGATATTTGGGACTCTCCAGATGACTCACTCATCACATATCAGCGTATGTTGTTTAATAAGGTGACTACGTCGATAGAGTCCACGCACTCATTTCAACGTGGGGATCGGTTTATCGAAGTTCGGTCCAGTGGATGGTTGGAATCAGGTGACCCCCTAAATTCAGATGAAAAGAAGGAATTAAATCTAAGCTTAGACTACAAACTAAGCGATGCTAATCAGGGAATGATCCTACAATTTCTGCAAACTTTTAAGATTGCAACCGATATGAATTGCGCGAAAATAATCAGTAGCGAGATTATTACGACATTTTCAAAAAAAGACGAAAACAATGTGACAGCAAAATCAAAAACATTTAGAAAGATAAATGGAAAATTGTTATTGTCTGGTGAACGAGAAGTAACACTTCCGAAAAGCCTAGTCCTAAGCAACACCGGTAAAGAAAAATTGGGACTGGCGGAATTTAAGAAGCACTCCATGCCTAGAGGCAAAACCAAAAGTCTCACTGAGGACCTAGAAGAATCCGAATCTACCCTTACGGAGGTCGGAAAGTTTGAAGAAATCGATCCCATCGTAAATCAAAAGGTCATCATGACAAAGCTCAATTTAGTGTCAGACGGCAAGGAAAATACTGTACTCGAATCAACGAAATCTGAATACAGAAGGATAGATGCGGCAGAAGGCCTCCAAATCGAAGTCATTAATCAAGAACTGATGGAAGCAAGTAGCCTTCAATCTTTAACCTATTATTGGCGTCCGGAGTTCTTTGGTTTTGAGAGGGGTGACTTTAATCATTCTAACCTACGCTATCTCTTAGGAAGCGAAAAAGACGGCCAATATGAAAATGAACAGGAATACTTTTTGGCAACCGATACCAAGGAAAGTGAACAAGCCTTGATACCCAAAAATTCGCCGCCGGGAATCAAGTGGCGTACGATCAGTTTTTCAGCGGCAAACGAGACTTTAGAAGTTGGCAAACCATTCATGGCGGGATCTGGAGAATCAGCATATTTGAAAGAGACCGACAATATTGACTTTAGTGAGACCAATCTATCCAAGGTTGCCAAGGCGATGAAAGCCCAGTTACCTCGGAATCCTACCTATAAAGATGTTGTTTTAGGTGTGCTAGATGCTACAAAAAGTTCTATTACTTTTGATAAAGATGCTGTTAAAAACGCCGAAGTCACGATCATGCGGGCCAGCGATGCGCTCAAGCGAAAAAAAGGTGTTTGCCAGCACTTTGCTGCAATCGCTGTAGCTTTGGCAAGGTCCATCGGTTTACCGGCACGAGTTGTAAGTGGCTTTTTGTTAGAAGTGACTAGTGACGGCAAAGCGACCGCAGGGGCTCATGCATGGATTGAAGTCCAAATTGCTGGGAAGAGATGGTTACCGCTCGAACCTCAACAGGTAAATCTCTCAATACCACGTCAGGCTTATTTCCCTGAAGAAGTTTCGAAGGAATACGAAGCAACTTCCGGAGCCAAAAAGCAGGGAAATTCTTCTAACTTTAATAAACGTACCTGGATCGTGAAGCTACCGGATTTGCACTGAGAAGGTCTTTGAACAGATGTTCGCCGATCATTATTTAGTTATGCAAAATATTTCCATGGCCCACCTAAGGGAACTGAGTGATAAACTCCAGCGCCTTGATGACGAGGTACGCCAGACCAGGGTATCAAAAGTCCTTGATAAGATTCGAGGCTATTACGAGGACCATTCCGGTGAAGACCTCTCCATAATACGTTAAAATTGCTGACAATGCCGGTTTCAAAAAAGCCGATCACCTTCGTGGGCGTCTAACTGCGATTTACCATGTCGTCAAGGCCCAGCTGGCCGTAAGTGTTCCACCCAAAAGCCCACAGCCCATAAACTTCAGATGATGGTTGGCTCTGTTTCTTTTTATTAAACAGCATCATGTTTCCAAACGCCAGCCCCTGATCTCCCTCCGTAGCCAGCCATGATCCTAACGCCACTTTGGGCAGTGTGCCGATCAGCTCGCGGCGCGAGAGGGGATGGGGTTCAGCAGGTGTTCCCGTAGATTGGGGGGGAGCCTCTCCTTTGGGCGATGCCACTCCGGATTGTTCCTCAGAGGTACGATCTGTGATCTCTGGATCGTTGACAACATCGTTTTGAGGTTCTTGGCTGCCGCTGTTGAATCATATCGATCATTGGATATTTAATAGCTTTAGATTATCAAACCTCAAACTTTAGGTCAAAAAAACAGGCATAACAAACCGGCTTCGACCGCTGGGTCGACCAAAAGTCACCCATCCACGACTTGCAATCTCGGCGGTGACTTTGGAGGACCTTGAGACCTCTTTGCACTGGTTCAAACGGTCTCAAATATTTTTGTTTAGATTTTGTTGCCAAAACTCTTCGCCAAGATTTATGCGGGCTTCGTACTGGTTATGACTGCGACACTTCAGAGTCAAGTTATCCACCGTATGGTCGCCGCCGCGGCAGTACATGGTCCTATGGTCCAACTCAAGCATTCCCCGCTCTCGACACCTTCTGCCGTTTGGATCGTTCCAAGTGCATTGGCCTTGATCTCTAAGCCACACTGCGTGTCGGATAGCAGCTGGTATGGCGGGACGAGCTGTAGGTTCAGGGGCGTTTTGTACCGGTACTAAAGCACTCGGGGGTATAGACTCGGACTTGGGATATTCCGGCAGGTTTTGTACCGGTACAACTTGACCAGGGACCTGGGCTTCTACTGTCTCTCCCCCTTGATTACTGGCCTGACGCTGCTGAGCCCTTTGGGCTTTGCGAAGGGGATCTCGCTTATGAAGGAGAGCATCGAGGGCCTGAGTAAAAATATCGGCGTTTGTAGGGACTTTTCCTCCAGATGAAAGGACTTCTCGAGCGCGGTCTAGCAGAGCCAGCTGGTCCAAAGTTAATGTTAAAGGTATGGTGACGGTGGCTTCTTGATCGCGCAAATTGCCATCCAAGTCAATGCGGGACAAAACCCTTCTGCCTCCCGTTTCGATTTGCCTTTGATGTTTGCAAAAAGGACGTCAGCATTGGCTTGGCTCACTTTTCCATAAACCAACTGTAAGATAC
>JBGSUI010000074.1:0-9704 GCA_041736175.1 Oligoflexales bacterium
CGATTTTGAGGAGTATTGGGCCTTCCATACAGCTGCCGAATACGAAAGGAACCATCGAAAGCTATACTTAAATCCTGAAATAATCGAAAAACGCCATCTACGTCTCGTAAAATGACCGTCGCCCAAAAGGAGCCGCACCCAAACCTTTTACGCTGTTCTTCCTTGGAAAGATGGAGGAAGTATTTGATGATGCGGGTACCGTTGTGAGATAGATGGCTTTCTAAATCGATGATGGAACGGTAGCGTTCATCCCAAATATCTTTTTTGGGTTGAGGCTCTCGGTGTATCCTCTCGCTGCGCAGAAGCTCAGGGTGGACTCTTACAATGAGGACTTCTTCGTAGTAAGAACGGTTGAAAATACCGATACGACCCCGCTCCGGCAGGCATTGGTTTGTCCTCCAAAGAAAATCGTGGTCAAGTTCTTTCGCGCTTGGATGCTTGAAGCTAAAGACCTGACATCCCTGGGGGTTGACGCCAGACATGACGTGCTGGATGGCTCCATCTTTGCCAGCAGCATCCATAGCTTGAAAAATCAAAAGCAACGCAATGGAGTTGTCCGCATAGAGGAGTTGCTGGAGCGACTGGAGTTCTTCGATCTGGTCGTCGAGAATTTTGTGATATTCGCTTTTGCTATCGTAGAGGGGTTTTATAAGGGTCGGCCATTCGATCAGATCGACCTTTTTGCCTTTAGTAACGCTAAAATCTTCTTTTTTAAATCCCATGGGTATGTCCTTCGAGTGGCAACTCATATAAGCTGCAAGATAAATTTGCCCCTGGATCGTTTATGTTCGCAGCGGTGTATTTGTTGCGAGTATAGATGGCTTCGAATCGCGAGCCATGACTGACTTGCTCCTTTCATATTCTTGTTCGGTTATTTCGCCGCTAGCCAAACGTCGTTGTAAGATAGCTAGTGGCGTTTCTTGCAGGCGTTTGAAATGCCGTCGCGGGATCGGCGTTGCATAGGAAAAAAAACTCACAAAAAGTAGGACCCAAAAAAGCCACCAAAAGAAGTGCATTCCAAAATATCCGGCATCATAATAGTGCATAATCTCTCCTGAATAAAGTTTCAAAACCTTTATGAGGCAATTTATGACACTGCAATTTTTGAGCCATAAAATTTAGTAGTAGAATCTGAGCATTTGTTACATGTGGCAGCATATTTCCAGGAAAACCGAGGTTTTTCTACTCTGATGCGGCATTTGCTACATCGTCCATTTAATTTTTGTGTATAGTACTTTTTAAGAAAGGGCGATTCTGCTTGGACGCTCGGACTAACCATGAGCTCCAAAATTTTTTAGACTTTCCTTCAGGACACAGGTCATTTAGAGTTTTCTATTTTTGCAAAAAGAGAGTTTGGGTCGGATAGGCAAAATCGATGCACTCGGTCTTAAAGGTATCCATGATGGCAAAGTTAATAGACTGTTGAATATCCATAAATTTGCCATAGTCGGGAGAAAGCACAAAGTACACCACCTCAAAGTTTAAGGAAGAATCGCCGTAGGATTTAAAGTGGGCTCTGTCGAACTGCGTCATAGACTGGGACTCTACCGCCTGTTTGAGGATTTCCGGAATCTTGCGGACCTGCTCAGGTGGTGTTTGGTAGACCACACCGATTGAAAACAAGATCCTTCGCCTGGACATCTGCTGAAAATTACAGATGCGCGACTTAGTCAGGTCGGAATTTGAAAAAATCAGCAACTCACCACTAAGGCTACGAACTCTGGTAGTCTTAAGGCCGATATGCTCTACTGTTCCGCAGAGCTGATCGACGACGATAAAATCACCAACCGCAAAAGGCCGGTCCATTGCGATGGCAAAGGAGCTAAAGGTATCTCCTAGGATAGCTTGGCTTGCCAGAGCTAAAGCAGCACCGCCAATCCCTAGTCCAGCGACAAAAGTTGAAACATTAAACCCAAGATTATCCAGCATAAATAGGAGACCGGCGGTCCAGACGCCGGTCCTTGCCAAAGCCGACATATTGTCGCTCATGTTGCCTGCGCTACTTCCGCCGATTCCCTTTAGGCTTCGCATCCGATTGATCGCATAGGTCAACATCTCGTTGACAATTCGTACCGTCTGGACCGTCAGCACCATGATGGTGACGACGCTGATGGATTTTTCGATCATTGTCGGTAGTACAAGTCGTTTTGAAGCAACATAAAAGGCAACAAGAAAAAGGGCAAATGGGCTAAGCTTTAGTAAAACCCCCCGTATAAAGGCTGCTGGGCCATTGACCTTAAGGTGGGCCGCATCGGCGAGCTTTGCTAGGAGCAAATGCCTCGATACTATTATCAATGCCAAAAGGATGAAAATGAAACCTGAAACGCAATAATCGTAGAGGCTATTTCCGAATAGGCTAAATTTCAGCCATACAACATTTTTTAGAAAGGGTAGTTCTGGGGTGATATCGAGTGGATCTATGTTTAGCTGCGTTATTGAAAATCCTTGGGACAAATCTGGCTCCTTTTGATTCAAAAGTCTAGCCTATAAGCTCTGACATGGTTCACTTTTAATATAGCCAATTTTGCCAACTAATAAAGGATATTTTCAATGGATCGTCCCCCTACGCCTCGGCTTCCGCGCACACCTGATCCAAATCCCGAAGGCCCCAGAGTGGTTCACGTTGTTGCAGCGACTGATGAAAGGCGAGGTTAGAAGGCGCGACAGGCCGATTCTAGATCAAAAAATTCTCAATTCAAAATATTGGAAATGATTTGATCCAAAATTCTATGGTAGACCTTTTGGATACCATAATCGCTGATAAATTGGTCAGTATATCGCCTAGCTGTTTAATCTAATGATATTACTATACAAAGAAGTCTCCATTCAAGCTCGATCACCAGCTGGTGAACGTAATAAACAACCGACCCTAGACGTATTAAATCCGCACCTGCCACCCCAAGCGTGGGTGTCGGAGGTCGCCAGCGGCACGGGACAACATGCGCAGTATTTCTGTATGAAACGACCCGATATCGTCTGGCAGCCCAGCGATTCCGATCGAGCCAGTATCGCCAGCATCGAAAGCTATCGTGGCAAGCAGTCAAGGACGGGTCTAAACAAGCTAGAGCAGTGGTCAGTTCTGGAATCGCTCCCGGAACATCTAAACCGGCCGTTTGCCTAATCAGCCGACTTTCACTCAACAAGAAGCCGATAATCTATGGTTGTGGTTACAGGCAATTGCCAATAAAAAACCAATAAACTACTATCTTCCATAAATTCACCCAAATTTTTCAACATATTTTTATGTCTGGGAGACTCGGTGGAAACTTGAAGGTGACGATTCTAGGATTTCGAAAGGCTCCGGTACATCCTGAATTCGGGTGTTTTTCAACAATAACCCGGGCAAAAATGTCGCCAATACCGTATATATGATCAATCCGCCGTACACGTCAGTCGAAAGACCATAATCGGTCTTGAGTATGCCAGCGATCACCAGTCCAAATACTAGCGTTGGAGAGAGTGCTAGAGCAATCGGCAAAGATTGCCGCCATTCTTCTCTAAATTGCCAATGTCTTTGAAAAATGATTATGAGTACCCTTAGCGGAAGAATTATCGATACTAACGCCAAACCGATTTGCCAAGCTGATACTGAAAAATCGCTCACGGCAACCCCACCGCCAGACCGAAAAAAGTAAAAGGGTATAAAAAATGAACAAAATAGCTTGAGGCCAGAGAATATCTTTTTGAGATTCATGACGGGAAACAAATGCTCGAACCTTTGCACGGATAACCCAACAATAAACGCTCCAACCAAATAATACATACCTAGTTTCTTGGTTGCTACACCAACGATAACCGCTAGCATTATGAAAAATGAAAACTCAGAATTTTTTGCATGGGGAGCCACGATTTTCGCAAACAATTTAAAAATAGGCGGCAATAATGCTACGACTCCGACAAGTCCACCAGCAGCGAATGCAAACTGCGCCGGTGATCGTCCCTGCATCACAAAAAACATTAGGGCAAGAGCCAGTAACTCCGCGCTAATTGCCTTAGTTTTCACCCAAAACTTTTGCTCATCTGACAGTGGCATTGCAGAAATGGCATCGAGAATAAATCCAGTACTTGGAGTCACCACAGCGATAGAGGCTAAAGTAGATGCAGTTAGAGATAGGTTCAAAACAAAATAAAACGCTACATTTAACGCGCCAATGAGCACACTACGCAGTAAAAGATGAACGGCCAATATACGCCAATTCTTCCTAATGACGTCGAGTTCCACCTCGATACCAGCGAGTAAAAATAGTGCGCTAATGCCAAGTATCGACAAAAACGTGATCGTTTGTTCGCTTTGCAGCGATAATCCTAAATAATTGTAAAGAATACCAAACAAAAATGCCGAAATTGCTGAAGGAACATAAAATCGCTCAAAAATCCGCGGTAATAAAAACAAACCAAACGCAAGTGCGACAAGTTCAATTTCAATTGGCTCACCCAAAACATCTCCGATCTTCTGAAATTTCACAGGTCGTGAAGACCGGAATGGACAAATGTACCATGGTGGTATTAATGGACTTTAGCCCATCCGTCAAGGAAATAGTTAGGCTAAACCCCAATACAGACCTTTTTTCTATGTCTTATATATTTTATATATCTTTTATAAATACTTTAGACTCACCGAAAATATATTTGTAGGTCGAAGGATCCCCCTCGGCCAAGGACATTAACAAAGGAGAATGCACATGAAAACCAGAAAACATCTTGAATACCAACTCAAAGCTCTTTCGACCGAGAAAACGACACCCTGGGTCTCGACTTTCATAACAACAAATGGAGGACCCTATCGGTCCGGGAATCCCGAAAGACGCTTTAGGTTACTCATAAGGTCTGCTGGTCAGCTTTGGAACAAGTCGTTCGGAAGGACTAAGGAGCGCAAGTTCATGGAAAATATGCGTCATGTAGAATCAAAAGTTTTGAACACTCTTGGAGCGCTTCCATCTGCTGGTACCGTAGCGGTATATACTTGTGAAGGAGTGGACCGCGTCATTTCCCTACCCATTCCCACAAAGGAACTGGTTGTGGCTGGCGATCGCCCTCATTTGAAACCACTTTTCCGCCTACTCCAGCGCAGACAACCCTTTTGGATCGCCCAATTTGAAACAGAATTCACCAGGCTGTTGTGGTCTGATGGATTCGAACTACAAGTACGAAGGACCTTTGCCCCGATCAAAAATGGGATCAAGTGGAACCTAGAGTTGCTCCATCGCCTTGAATCTTTCGTAGGGCGCGACGCCGATCCAATTCTACTTGCGGGAAATGATTCATTTTGCACCTTCGCTAGAATGTCGCTATGGCACCTAAAAATAATGGACCGCGAACTAATAGGTGACACGAAGAGGCTCGATTGCCAACAGTTGATGAATCATGCAAGTGAAGTCGTAGATCGTCATTTTAAGCTGCATGCTGAAGCTAAAACAAATTGGTACCTCAAGGAAAAAATGCTTGGATTTTCAACAACAAAAATCGAAAATATTATTGATAGCCTGCTGCGCCACGATATAAGACACCTATTTTTAGCTTCAAACATCAACATATGGGGCTCGATCTCATGGACCAAGTCCCAATTTGAGATCCATCAAACTCAAAGCGACGCTCACGACAATGACATTTTAGGATTGCTCGCCCAAAAGGCCTACCAATTTGGCATCCCCTTCACTTTACTCGACCTAGATAAAATGCCAGAAAACGCCCCGTTTGCAGCAATATTGAAACACTCGGATCATGTCGCGCAGCAGCTGCATATTTTGCCGAATTTAGCGTTTCCATTTCTAGCACCACAAGTCGGCCCCATGATCTGTACGGCTAACTAAAAACATCGATTATATTGGAGACCTAACCATGAAATCAATAAATATTGGGACTGTCAATATTTGCGGGAAATCACTCAGAAATGTACCAATCTCAATTTGAACTGGTCATATCCGATCTTTCAGTTCGTTGGCGAGGGGCAGCCCTAAACATTAAATATGTCCAGCGCTCCCAATAGATCGGCGCACAACCAATTTACCTGCAAAGCGACCCTCCATTTGCCAAGGAATCGACACGATACCGTCGTACAAAAAACAGGGCGCTCTGAATTGATCGCCGCCGAACTTGTCGCTAAGACAATTGGATTGCTCATTTTAGTTTAAGAACACTATTGTCTATTTTGTTATCGATCGCAGTTCCGTGGACGGTGAATCGCGGACCAAGGGTTTCAAGCAAATACTTTGGACCAGCGACGGCTCTCATTTTGATATTTCTGTAGGTCATGATTGCCGCTGTGGTTATAAACGATGCGCAGCGTGTTCGATAGAATAGACAAAACCTATGTGAATTATAGAAACATTATATTTACTATTTTTCCCACTTCGGTCGACAATAGAGATGGAGATACGCCGAATTACTCGCCAAATAAAAACTTGTCACTAAGGAGGATTTCATGAATTCTTATTTATGCCCAAAAATTCTTCTGATCGACGACGATCCCACCTTTAGGAATGTCATGGTAAGCGTAGCAAAATCTTCTCGGAGCGAAATGGCAGCATACGAGTCTCTGTTGGACTTGGGTGCCCTAGACCTTATTATGCTATATGACGTGGCCATTATCGATTACAAACTAGAGGGTATGACCGGCCTAGAAATCAGCGAACATCTGAACGCATTTTTCGAAGATATACCAATGCTTTTGGTGAGTTCTTTAGGCCGAAGCGACATCCCTCAATTCGAAAAAACAACGGGCGATATCTCCTACATTTGCAAATCGGCAGGAAGTCGAAAAATATTTAATACCGCAATCCAACTCTACTTAAGTAAACTTTCGCAGAAAGGAAGGTCTAATGGAGACAAATTATTCGGCAGCATTAAGGGAGAAATTCAATAGCTTTCCAATTTTTGACTCTGAGGTATTGTACCATTCCTTTGGCGCAGACGCCGAAGGTCAATGTCAGTTTTTATCTATATACTTCGACCTGCTCTGCAAAGGATTCGCTGAAATGCAGCGCGCATTGACCAGTGTCGAGTACGAAAGAGTCCGTTTCCATGCGCACAAAATGCGAGGTAGCTCGATGTATGCTGGTGCCAAAAGGCTGGAATCTATTTTTGAGCATCTAGAAAACCTGCCAGAAAACATGATGCCCGAAACCGCCTCGACTCTTCTGATCCTAGCTATCTCGACCTATAAGGAGACTCTTGCGGTGATCTCTGGTCAAAATAAGGACCTGTCCAAAAATAACTTAGGCATTTGGTCACCACCTAATGGCTGTCTGCGGCCGATTTAAAATAGAAAAAACCTCGAAATACCAACAGTATTGCGGCAATTTTTCTCTCTTAAATCGACTACAGCCAACCATTATCTGGCACCCGACTGTCCAAATCGGGATAGCGCCTAGACAGGTCGATTACAAATAACTTCCTGAATGGACGTGACCAATTTTTTGGGCGCTACAGGCTTGGTAAGATAGAGATTGAATCCACTGGAAATGCAAACTTGCTTTTCCTCCTTCATCGCGTTCGCAGAAAGAGCGATCATTGGTGTTTCAATATGATTCGCCCGAGCGGCAGCACAGGCGCTCAATCCATCCATCAATGGCATCTGAATATCCATGAGAACAACATCAAAATGATTATGCCTTAGTTTTTCCAACCCTTCCACTCCGTTTTCCGCTACCGTAACAACCGCACCCTCACGGGATAAATACGTCTCTATCAAGAGCAGAAGATCAGGTGAATCGTCGACCAAAAGTATTTTTACCCCATTCAAAACCGACTGCATTGCATCTAGTTCAGCAGCTTTTCGAGCTGCGCCTGCCGGAGCTACCTTACCCCCGGGTAAAGCCCCATTCATTGCCCTTATCGATATTATAAAAGTACTCCCCTTCCCGACGACGCTTTCAGCCAAGATCACGTCTCCACCTAAAGCACGCGCTAGCCTACGGGAGAGGACTAGACCGAGGCCAGTTCCACCATATTCCCTGCTGATAGATTGATTCCCTTGCTCAAATGGTCTAAACAATTTTTTCGACTGTTCGACCGAAATCCCAATTCCAGTGTCTTCGACCCTAAAAACCACCTTTCCGTCAGCACCACCATCCATCGATACATATACTTTAACGTCGCCGCCGACAGTGAATTTGGCGGCATTTCCAACTATGTTTAGCAACACCTGCTTCAGTCTATGACCATCGCTCACTACAAATTCGGGTACATCAGGATCAATATGAGCTGTCATATTTATTTGGTTTTTCGTAGCGATAGGACGCAAACTGATTAATATATCGTCGATAACCTCACTGATTCGTACATTGACCCAATTGAACTGCAGTTTATTGGCCTCAATTTTCGCAATATCCAAAACATCATTGACAATATTGATAAGGAGATTCCCATTCCTTCGCACTCTTTCAGAATAGGCAGCTCTATCTTTCGGCGACAATTTCGAATCAGACATCAGGTCGCAAAATCCTATTATGGCACCTAATGGAGTCCGAATTTCATGACTCATATTATTTAGAAACGAACTCTTCGCTTTATTGGCGGCTTCGGCCTGATCCTTGGCTTCTTTCAACTCTGTTTGCTGCTGCTCAAGGACACGCTGGGCCAGCACTCTCTGACTAATTTCGGCTTTTAGCTGAATAGTCTGCAACATGACTACCGACTGAGCTTTCCGTATCGCCTTGCACAACGGTCCAATTGCCGATCCCTCGACTAAAAAAAATGCCAACTGCAGTATGTCTCGCGTGTGCTTAACACCGAGTGAATTCAATGGATCAATAAAAAAATACGCCACCGAAACAGCAAAAATCGCCGCAGCTACAATTCCGCAAGCCTGGCCCCCAAACCACGAGCATAACAGGACAGTAATTCCTGCAAAAAGAAATGGTGTCTCGACGCCAAGAATAGGCAATGCCACTACTTTTAACCCTATGACCGAGCCAACGATTAATACAGTAAAAACAAGCTTCCCCGAACCCCATTGACGCGCCATCAATCGCTTTTGCATCAAATTCAAGAAACCGCCAAAAGCATTTCCTCCGATATCTAATGATGATTTTGCGAAGTTACGTAACATAGCCCCCCCCCAATAGCAACTTTCTTTAAATCCTTCTGGCTCGAAGACCTATTGTCGACTGGACTTTAACAGACAAAAAATATATAATACCTACCTCATACTTAGGAACAACCTATGTTTAACTTCAACCATCTCTATTACTTCTACATCACAGCGAAATGCGACGGCATTTCAAAGGCATCGAAATTCCTGCGAATTGCACAACCATCCCTAAGCTCCCAGCTACACACTCTTGAAGCGCAGTTGAACGTTACCCTGTTCCAACGTGAAGGCCGCAGGATGGTCCTGACTGAGGCCGGTCGTACGGCCTTTGCCTATTGTCGAAAGATTTTTGAGGCCGCCGATGAATTCAAAGACTTTTTAAGCAAAGGAGATGGCGCGAGTGGGACCAGAGTTACCCTCGGTGTCTGTAATGAAATCGAACGCCCATTTGTTGTTGAGTTAGTTTCCCAGATTCTAACTCCGCGAGGAGGCTCAAGGGCACCGCGTGTTACAATGATTTCTGGTACCCATTCACAAATGAAGAGAGTCTTATCCGAAGCGCCCACCCAAAGACCAATTTTGGTTGATTTTTGAAAATGAGATCGAATCCCCCGTAACCGTGGGCGGTTTGGATAAGAGCCCAATGAACTAAGCGCGCGAGCACAAAGCTATG
>JBGSUI010000149.1:0-45318 GCA_041736175.1 Oligoflexales bacterium
ACAGCCAGCGGAGGAGTTAAGGGCCCACCGGGTCCTGACCGCCCCTCCAGGACTCAAGTTGCACGCCGGAAACGGACATCAACTGAGAGCGAAGGACCGACCCCATGCAGATCCAGGTTTGCATAGGTTTTTCGGAGCGGCAGCCAAGCCCAAATGACTCTGTGGCCTGCACAAGATCCCTTTGTCGTTGGGATCCAATCACAGGGCAAACTTATTGGTCTCATTGGACTATTGCACTTGAAAAAGCAGGGTTCCTTGGTCTCGGGAGAGATCTGGTATATTCTGGAGCCAGAGTTTTGGGGCCAAGGGTTAATGACCCGGGCGTTACAGCAATTTTTAATTGCATCATTTGTAGACGGAATAGGACCCCAAAAGTTGAAAGTAAAGGAGATTTTCGCACAGACTTTGACGACTAACTTGGGTTCTAACCGCCTCCTAGAAAAACTTTACTTTAAAAAGATCCGCAGTTGGTTTCCTACAGGTGAACTAGAATGGAATGAATACCAGCTAAAAATCGAAACAGCTTATCTGAAATATGCGCGACTTAAAAAGAATTTAAATGCTCCCTGTAAAATCTGAATACATTGGGGCATCTTGTGTGTATATCGTTGATTAAACTATGGGGAGCCAGCCTGATGTCTAAGAATTCTATTGATCAATCTCTATCCTCAATTTTACCTATGCCTAAAATCCTCTATGGCACCGCCTGGAAAAAAGAGCGGACGGCTGATCTAGTGGAAAAGGCTGTCCTCGTGGGCTTCCGAGGTATCGATACCGCATGCCAGCCTAAACATTATCATGAGGCGGGGGTCGGTCAAGGGATTGGACGGCTGCGAGCCCAAGGTATCCAAAGGCAATCTCTTTTTTTGCAAACAAAATTTACTCCGATCGATGGCCAAGATCCGGCTCGAGTTCCCTATGATCCTATGGAAACTCTTGGCAACCAGGTGCTGCAATCTTTTGCGGTTTCCCTAAAAAACCTTGGCACGGACTACCTTGATTCTTTAGTGCTCCATTCTCCCTTGTCTAGCCATGTGCAGACGATGGCGGTTTGGCGGGCATTTGAATCCCTGGTGGAAACAGGCGGAGTCAGGCAGCTAGGGATCAGCAACTGTTACGACCTTGCGGTGTTGGAGCGACTCTACCAAGACGCAAAAATCAAGCCTTCCATCGTCCAAAACCGGTTTTACCGCGAAACCCGCTATGATAAAACCCTGCGGGATTTTTGCACAGCAAGGTCGATAGTCTATCAAAGTTTTTGGACTCTTTCGGCAAACCCAGAGATCTTAAATCATCAGACCGTCAAAGCTATAGCGAGAGATTTTAAAAAGACCGAAGCTCAGATTTTTTTCCGGTATGTGATCCAGTTGGGGGCAGTGCCCTTAACGGGAACATGTTCCGAGCAGCATATGCGAGAGGACCTGGGTATTTTTGAGTTTGAACTCCCTGAAGCGAGCATCCAAGCCATCGGCAAGCTATTGGCTTAAAAGACTTAATCAAAGCCCGCTGCAAAACCTAGCAGCCTGCAGGGCCAACATCGCGATAGTCTGAAGTTTCCAGATCAATGTAGGTCTCTTCCTGACGACTCTCGTCGTGGAGGAATATTTTAGCTGCTAAGATTTTCCAGACTCCCTCAGTTTGACTGGTATAGCTGCCGCTACCCGTAGAATTGAGGGCAAAGACTCTAGAGAAGGACCCGTTAGCGCAGACTTTTAATTCGTCGTATTCGCTGTAGGAGGGCTGGTTGGCCTGTCGGCGCCAAAGGCGGCCGGTGAGCTTTTCTTGATAGGGTGAGATCGATGGGTGTTGGAACGATAAGCTGTCAGCGATTTCCAAGACTTTTGCTTTGATATCCTCTTGAGCTGACGTCAGGCCTAAGATTGTTAGGCCAACTCCAAAAGACCCCTGCTGATGCAGGACAAAGGAGTCTAGCACATCGTTGTTTTGCGATAGGGTCTGATAGCGATTCGAGATGCGAACGCCAGAAACTTCTGGAATTTCTTGGGGAACTAACTGAAACCCGCCGATATTCATAGGAGCCCCCATTTCTGCGGCTAAAGCTTGCACCGGTCGGATCTGAGGAAATAGGAGCACGGCCGTATCCTGACGACTGTCGTTATTGAGCGCAAGGCCCAATTTACCTGTATCCAAAGCTACAGACCATCCCGAAGGAACCGTCAAGCTGGCTCCCACTTCTGGCCATTCGTAGTTGCCGTTTTGTATAGTTTCTAAGCTAGCCGTCACCGGAGCTTCAGCGCCTTGATCCATGGTCATGGTTTGGTCGGTTTGGTGATTCGATGGGTGGGGGTCACAGGCGACGTTGCCCAACATCAAGAGGACAACGAGAATAACATATAAAAACATTTTAATTCCTCCTGAGCCGGGCTCAGCAACGCTCGGCACGTTTAGTTTTACGTCTACCCCAGATCATGGTACTTTGACAAGAAAAATCAGAAGGATTGCCAATACATTTCAAGAAAAAAATCAAGGTGTCAGCTTGCTTTTGCAACGAAGCGCTTATATTTTTTCCGAACGAGTCCAAAGGCACTCAATGCCCATTGCCCGTGAGGGCATACTCTATCAAAATGAGGCGATCCAGTTCGGCGAATTCCCTTCGCCTAAACTTCTCCAACAAGTACTCTCTAGACTCTAGACCTTTCCAACCCGGAGCACATAGGGTTACCGCAAAGGCATCAACACTTTGTTGTTGATTCCCCAATTGGGGCCAATGGGTCGTGACGACTTGGATGATATGGGCTTTTAAATCGTCTACATTAGCTAAAGCAGTGACGGGGTAGCTTGCGACTGCAAGCCCAACACCGCCGACTGCAAAATAGGAAAGAAAATCTCGACGATTGACCGGTGAATCGTTCATAAGTCCTAACTCCTTTGATGATCCTTTGAAATTCACTTGTAAATGAACTGTATTCTTAGATGTTAATGCTCTGTGGTATCCGTGATGGTTTGAGATGCTGATAGGGTGTTCGTCGTGATCGATTGCGCCCATTGATCATATTTTCGGTTTTAAGTAGAACCTTTTTAAAATCGAGAAGGTGGGGCACAACCGCTAAGTTGTCGAAGGAACCGACGGCATATTCACCAAGCTGGGTATAGTAGGTGTTCCCAAGCATCGTCAAGGTATGGGTTTGTTTAATCGCCCGATCTAAAGGCGGTAAAAAGTCGACAGCATCCTGTTCACTGTGGCCGAGTTTCCGAGGGGCAGCAGCATAGCCAGCCAGGGGTTGATAGGGGACAGCGGCCGCCTCAGCCTGGGGAAAATTCACCGCTGCATGTTGGGCCGAAGCTGTAAAAATGATCATGGTAAGGGTCTCGGCTAACACAGCGCGAGTCGTCATGCCACCCGTGGGCGTAAATCCTTGGATGGATCCCATCGCGGGATCTTCAATTTCCCTGACCCAACTTTGGAGTTCCGCGTCATTTATAACATCTCCATCGGATCCATAGTAGACACCGATATAGCTCTGAACCCAGTCGTGGATGGCCTGCCAAATCAACAGGGCATCGTCGCGATAGGGATATTCCTTAAGTTGACTTTGCAGGTCAACGCCCCGTGCGGTTAGCTGTGCTGGAAGGAATGCGTTGCGGAAATGAAACTCACGGCGGACTTTTTGGATCACCAAATAAGCTGATTCGATTTTTGACGTTGCTAGCTGCTCAACCTTGCCTCCTTGATTGATCAGCCTTTTGACGGCCAGGGCATTGATGGGAATCGTACCCTCAAAGTGTGGCATCAACAACTTCTGTAGAGGGTGGCAGCTTGGGAGCTGTCGATAGGTCGCCACCACAATGGGCTCGACCACCAGGTGAGTGAGGCAGAGGTGGCTAGCGACCTCGTGATAGTTGATATCGGAAATTTTGACGATGGTTTTGCCGATAAGCCAGCTCCATGGATTATCCTGAGGGGTCACAAGGGGAAATTCGCTGCGGTCCTGCCCGTACTGAATTCCTAAAACCTCGATATTCTTAGCCTGTTGGGGGACTGCCAATAGGACTATGGGTGCATACACATATTTGTTTTGATCAGGATGGGTCCCAGGTTCCAGGGATTGAAGCAGATCGTAGTCAACGAGAAAAACTCGGCCCTCACTTAGAGCGTGTGATAGAGAGTCATGGCTAAACAAAGGATTTTTTCGAAAAGTCACTTCGTCATAGGCCAGCTTTTCGGGGATCTGCTGGATCGCGCGAAGCATGAGAGGGTTGATCCCGGAGACAAATGAATCGGCAAATTCACTATCGCTATAGAGCGACGCAGCATTTTTTGGGGATTTAAACTGCTTGAAAAGTCGCAAATAAGACTCAAAGGACTCAGGTCTTTTCCGCTCAGTCGCCACGCCCAAGTCTGGATCGCCATAGCCTAATAGGTTAATGAGGTCTTTTTCCAGCAGCATTTTGGCTATTTCGTAGGGCTCTTTATGGGGAAGCTCCAGTTCAAACTGGAAGGATTCCTCGTCCAGGAGTTTTTCCCAGTTGCGGCGGAGTTGGTATGCCATCTCAATGATTTTAAGGCTCCACCCTGGACCAGGGCGAGCTTCTTTTGGGACGCTTGCGGAAATTGGGACATCTAGGAGTGTGGTCCGATCATATTGGAATTTTGTCTGCAAGTCTGTCAGTTCTTTTTGTCGCTGGTCCTGGTGCCTGTCGTTTTGCGGTAGCGATGGTTTTGTCGCCCAGATTTCCATGTACTTAAACCCCTTAGCTTGTTAAAAAATCAAATAACTGACCGTTGGTCAGTTGAGTATCACCAGCCATTTAGCATGTCAATAGCGATCTTCCACGTCTAAACACTCTTAAATAAAAACACACTGAACGCCGGTCATTATAGTATATTGGCCTTCGGCCTTGGATTTTAAGGAGAGACATCGGCAATGGTCAAAAAAACGCGCGCCCTGAGCGAAGGGGATAAGAACCATAAATACTTGATGATTCTAGATACCACCCAGCGATTATTCGCTCAAGAAAGGGTGCTCCACACGATGGCAAAGATTGCCGACGAGGCTCAGGTCGCCAAGGGAACTCTCTACCTGTACTTTGAAACCAAAGAAGAAATTTACATGCGCCTTTTGGTGATGCAGTTTCGTCGCTGGCATCAGCAGCTACGTGATCACATCCTCGATCAACGACCTACTCTAGATGACTTTGTCACGTACCTCTGTCAGAGTCTGGCAGAAGTCACAGTCTTTTTGGATCTTATCGCCACGGCAGCTATTCTCCTGGAGGATAACTTACCAATCGATGTCCTTCGCCAGTCGCGCCTGTCCATGCGTCAGGAGAGCCTGAGGTCTGCTCAAGTGATCAGTCATAACTTCCATGCAACCGAATCACTGGGATATACGGAACGGGAGTGTCTCCTAAGACTCCGGCGATTTTATACCTATGGGATTGGTTATTGGAAAGAATGCTTTCCTTCACCGATGGTCATCAAGGCACTTCCTGACGAATTTTCCGACGAAAAGACGCAATTAGAACAGTTTTTTCAAGAGACTCTCTATATGACTCGCTTGATCTGGACAGCATCGGTGGAGGGTTAGTACTCCAGACTATAACCAATTCGGACATCTGGGCCTTGGTGACATGACTAACCGCAGTAGCAATAGGTCCAAATCTCAAATGAGAATTGTCCCCGTTGACTTGATTTCATGAAGAACGGGCGAAATTGGTAATGGATCAAGAAAATCCAGTAAGCTTATGGGTATAGCTTCGATATCGGGATGTATTTTTACTGCGATTCGGTTGAGGAGACTGCCCTCTAAAAATCGATCTCGGCCAAAATCGCTCGAAATGACTGCTAGATCAATATCGCTTTGAGAATGGGCTAGCGCCTTACTATGAGAGCCAAACAGCACAATGCAATCGACGCGCACATGATGGGCTCGAAGCGATGATCGCAGTGCAATAGCTAGCTGTTTAATTTCTCGAATATCCATGCTTGCAATCTTTCTGTTTCCTTTAAATACTTTCTAGCCAAATCCTGAGTGGCCCGTTGAAATATTGTAAATTTTTCGTCAGGATACCTGGCCTTTTAGCATCATCTAATGACATAATTTGCTCCCACAATGGTCTGAGCACTGACTGAGCTACGATAGGTGCCTGAGGCCATTTAGGCTAGATTTAAAGTTTAGCGCACATTGATAGACCTTACAAGAAGAGTATGCTCCCTTTAGCGTCGAAACCTAAATAACCGCGCGAGGATCAAAAGCATTTTGCACGCCCTCGCCGATAACGTTAAGCATATCAATTTCCTATATTTATCCTAAAATGCCTACCTTTAAAAATGTACCTATGTATACCCCAAAATCTATTAAACCATCTGAAATAATTAACTTTTTGGTTATGAAGCGGATGGAGTTCACCGTCTTAAGTGTCGAAAGATTGACCTGATGGTGGCGATAGGTATGACAGGAGCAGGATCAAAAAACTTAAACCCTGAACATGACTAATGCATAATTTTGGACTGAATTTTGCTTCATTAAGATCACTGACCTGATTTCTTTGCACGTTTTAGGGCTGCCATTTTGTAAACGAAAATCTATGTTTGATTCAATATTATTCTTTTTGCGAAGAGGTTAATTTGAAAATGATAAAAATAATCAATTTGTTAGGACCAGAAAAATTAGTGGTCTATTTGATTGCAACCAGTATCGTTCTCTCTATTTCGACGATAGCCTGTCAAAAGGACCAGAGTCAACAAGACTCCGATACGAAATTTGATGGCAACGCCAATACGCTGATTCAAGAAGCCGGACTTACGGACCAACAAATCAAAACGATTTGTCAGCAAAAATCGCTGGTCGTATTTGTAGGCAACGGAGATCAGGATGCCGTCGAAACCTTCGCAGCACTTGGTGGCAAAGAAGATCTCCTTAAGGAAAATAAAAATCAGTCCGAAAATTTCCATAGTAAATTCCTAGAAACCATCAAGAATGCCGCGGAAGGTCTGGTCAACGGGTTCAGCAAAACAGAGTGTGCCGATTCGACTGCTTACCTGGTGACGATGATCGACGGACCAGAAAAAAATGATAGCCAGATCGATTCCTATGAATTCAAAGCTGACTCCCAGCGAAATGTCACCACCAACAAAAAGTCCTTGCGTTTCAATCCTGACGGGGGCGGACAGTTAATCGAAAATACTGACCCCATAGAATTCGAAATAAGTTGGAGCAAGGATATTAACCAGCTTTTAACCAAAGCCTTCGAGCTATTCCCACAACACACCCAGGCTACGGTTATCTTCAAGACCCATGGCGGGATTATCCAGAACAAAGGGCACAAAGGTACAGCCTTTTTATTTGATATCCATGGTCGTGATGACTCGCTTCAGCTGAGTCGCTATCACACGCCAGCGTGGACGATTCCCGGCCTCCAGGAGATTTGCAGCCAGGAGAATCAGGCTGCTCAGCAAGACACCAAATCCTTTTGTGGGAAATATTATCCCTTTCACCAAGGCATCACACCTGGACAGGGCATCACTCCTGGACAGGGCATCACTCCTGGACAGGGTATCACTCCGGGACAGGGTATCACTCCGGGACAGGGTATCACTCCAGGACAGGGTATCACTCCAGGACAGGGTATCACTCCAGGACAGGGTATCACTCCGGGACAGGGTATCACTCCGGGACAGGGGTCAGCTCTACCGAGTCCAGCCAGCTGGGTAGACCAACCTAATCAAAATCTCTTTACGGCAACAGCCACCCCCCTTCAACCCCAAGGATTTAGCCAAGTGGGTACTGGCGTGATTTATCAAAACGATCAAGAAATAAACGAACTTGGTTTTACGACGCTGAGGATTCCCACCCCTCAACAAAAAACCGAACCCCTGATGCTGATCATGGATTCATGTTACCAAGGTGACGCCATCAGCAAGGCTGTTGCTAACACCGTCAAAGGCGGCGAGGAACGTCCTGTTGTCATCTGGCACAATACCCGCAGCCTTTACTACCATGCCCTTGACTACAGTTCCCTAGACGGAAGATTTTGGAAACGTTTACCCTACGTCGCCCATTGGGGACTCGGTGACGTGAACAGTTCTGACAAAATAGAGGCTCAGTCAGCCCTTAACAAACTCGTCGATTATATAAAATCCCAGGCCCTCGACTCCCGAGCCTTCGTCAAAGCTTTTGATGATAAAGCACTAATTGACAAAGATCAGCTGCGAATGCAGATGTGTGTCGTCAAAGATGGCAAATCCATCTGCAAATAAAAAGTGCAATAATCGTTTCTAAGTAGTCATATATCTTAAAGTTTTACTAAAAACCTCCGATCATTACAAATGAAAGGAGGTTTGCTCTTTATGACGACTACCGGAGAATCTCTCGACAAAAAGACGACCTATCACGGCAACATTTCGACTGTGTTGCTGTTTGTTATCTTTGTCATGTTGAATTTTCTCGCCACCTATCAGCTGGATTTCTGGCAAAATTATTTTTATGGTGATAGCGAACACCTTTCCACCCCCTGCTCCCTGCAACAAGCATCGAGCAACACCGCTCAGTGGGACCAGAACCTCATCCTGAATCAGCCCCTTACAAGTGTGGTGGTACCCCATCCTCAAAATCCACTTTTAAAGGATCCCGCTGCTGCCTTTGCTTTTGCCCGGTACCTGTGCAGGTTTAAGGTGACCCAAACCAACTCCTACGAAGGCGCTGTGATCCTGCATATGGGGTGGGTCTTTGGTAGTAAGATCTCCATCTACGCCAATGGACTAGAACGCTCGGTCCTCAACGGAAACGATCGGATTATGATTCCACTCAATCAGGATGACTTAGCAAGACCTGACATTGAAGTCGCTATTCACGTGATCAGCGATCAGACTTCCTACGGGATCAAGGGCTACGCTCCGGCTGTGATCGCTTTTGGCAACCAAACCAACGCCAAAATCACTGGCGCAGAAACCGCACTCCAACAGGTGCGCTATCTTTATAGTATTTTACCGGCCCTAACCCTCGGCCTTATGTTTGGGGTAGGTTGGTATACGGGTCTCAGGTCGACTCTTATGACGGCTCTGTTTCACTATCTCACGATGATTACCCTGCGCAACCTCGTCCTGCTTCTGGTTGACATCTGGCCTTGGCCGGCCATTTCTAGCTACCTGGGAGTGAGAGCATTTTATCAGGCTAGCTTTGCTGCTTTTTGTCTCTTGATGATGGAGTTTCTTGGAGTCGGGAAACGCTATGTCATGGGCCTAACTCTTGGAAATATCCTGGTTACCATAATTTTGTTTCCAGTATTATTATATGCTCCCTTTAACTTTTCCCTCCAAAACGCTATGGACAAGATCAATCTGTCGGTTTTTCCCATCATTATCTTGGGCATTAGCTATCTTAGCTATCCCAATCTCAAAGTCCTATCGAGACCACGAAGGCTTGTTGGACTCACATTTATTACGGTAGCCTGCGTCTTTGCTATTCTTTCTATCCTAGACTTCATCCTTTATTATTTTGGTGTTTCGGTCATGATTTCAAACAAAATCGATATAGCGATGCCGGTGTTTATCGGTGGTGTCGTTCTCTATGCGCTCTCACTGATCCAACAAGAATTCTTGTCAGAAAAGGCCATGCGCCAAAAGTTTGAACGGGATTTAGAGGTCGCCCGAGAGATCCAAGACTCTTTAGCACCACCCTTAGAAATACAGCATATGGGTCCCTACGAAATCCGCTGTATTCACGAAAAGCACGATGCGGTTGCAGGCGACTGGCTGTCTTTAAGACAGTACCACAAAGGCCAACTCCTAGCCCTCATCGCTGATGCGACAGGCAAGGGGGTCCAAGCTGCCCTCGTGATTCACGCCCTCCAGTCCCTTTGGGCGGAGCATCTTGACGAAATCTTCGAGAAACCGGAGCAATGGATCAAAGGTGTAAACAACACCCTGACTATTTTAGGCGAGCGCAAAGCCCATTCGATGACCATGGGCTTGTGCCTTATTTCACCTGGCTTGCTGACCTATTACAGCGCAGGACACCTCCCCCTCTATCTGTTTAACCCTGATGGAGAGACCACTAAAGTCACGGCACTGGCCGCGCGGGGTGGGATTTTAGGAGTCAATAAAAACCTGCAGCTTTCACCAAAAACCCTCGAATTGCCGGATGGTCGGTTTGAACTTTTGATGGCTAGCGACGGTGTCCTGCCAAAGGGATCCAAAACAGCCCCTCGAGATCTACTAGCCTTACGGGACAGACTCCTAGGGGGCACTCTGGATGTAAACCAACACTGTGATGCCGAAGATGATAAAACCTTGATTCATATTCAAACTAAAATATTGTGAACCATATAGAGCGCGTCTTGTCCTTAGGCAACCTCAACCGGGGTGTCATTGGATTGACTTTGACGCCTTCCTGATGGTAATTTAACCATCAGAAGGGGCCTGCATGAAAGCTCAAAAGATCTTCCATCAAAAAATTGTTTTAAAACACAAGGTGCCTTCCCGACTGGCTATTTTTGAAGTGGCAATTTGGCGTGTACCGGTAACACGGTCTTATCCTGAGGGTATCAAGTACCGGGCCTGGCTTTCGGAAGAAGGTAAAACTATATTTGGTTTTGATAACCACCAGCCAAAAGGGCCTCACCTACATATTGGTGACCGGGAAATAGGCTACGTCTATCGGGGAATTATTGCCCTGCGAGAGGATTTTATGGCGATGATCGCAGAGGAAGGATTTGTTTATGAAGACTAGAAGAATTATGTTGGTGGTCGAACCATCATCGAGGTCATTAAATCGTGCTTTCAGTGCCTTAGCTAAACCCAGCAAGAAAAAGCTAGGGATCGAGACCATTTGTTTTCCTGATTTCGCAACATTAGGAAAGGTTATCACTGCATCCAGGTTAGAGTTAATGCATGTCATACGAACGGCGAAGCCTAAATCGATTCAGGAACTAGCCCGCACTGTTAGACGCGACTTTAAGAATGTATACCGAGATGTAAATATTCTCGCCGAATTTGGGCTTATCGAGTTGAAAAAACCTGGACCACGACGCGCCGCTGCTCCGGTTGCACTTTTCTCGGAAATTGTCCTGGCGGCATGATACCCATTGCAGTTTACCTATGACTGCGGACGATTTAAGAAGTGTCTTTAGGGGGGGCAAAGTCAATCCTAGTGGAGATAATCCCCAAAGACTTGGTCGTCTGAGGCTCCAAGATCTCCTTGGGAAGTCCCGTCGGGAGAAAGAGCTTCGAAGAGCCAGCGCTTGATCTTAGGTAGGTTAAGAGGGGTAAAAAAAGTGATGCCCTTGTCTAGGTCTGAAAAAGAGGTCACACCGGCGAGCGTGCATTGTTTGTCTCGGGGGGTCCAAAGAAACGCTGGACCACCGCTATCACCCGAAGCTGCAAAGGATGTTTTTTGGGCTCCGGAGGTGTTGGAGTGATGGGTCACGAAATAAGGCGCGCCTTTTTGAGGGAGTCGGGCCACCACACTCCGTCCCACCAAAGGCTTTGAGGGCATCGGCAGGCCTGGACTCATGGAACCGTAGCCACTAAAAACGATGGTGTGACCGATTTGCAGGCGCCTCATGGAAAGGGTTTTTTCTGGTAGGACGTGGTTTGATAACAGCTTGAGATGAGGATCACCGGAAAAGTCGATCAGACCCAGATCAAAAACCGGTGGGATAAAATAGGAAACTTTGGTTTTTTCCTTTTCCCTTTGCTCCATAAACTCTTTGTACTTTTCAGAGACGATAAATCTGTCAGATTCGATTTTGGAATTGTTTGGACCCTTGATCATGGCCCGAGACATATTGGTAAGACAGTGGAGTGCGGTTACAAATTTTGTTTCAGTTATAAAAAACCCGCTGCAGGTAAAAGTCTGACCAGTGACTTTCTGTGTAAAGTAAACATTGTAAACCCGGTCGAGGCCACAGGACTCTTGGAAGTTGTCCAGGTCTTGCCAGTTTGCTACGGGATTGCCAACTGCGAGGGTGTTTTCCTCGTCCCGAGGACGCTGGCACCCCCAACCCACCCACAGGAGTGCAAGGCTAAAAGAGATGAGATCCCTAGAGAGGTTACGAGTCATGGATCGGTTCCTTAATGTGTTTTCACTCACATCCGTCACAGCTCGCGCCTGCAAGAATTGGTCCAGATCTTTACAAGCGAAGGGCATCGTGCCTAAACACCCGGCCTTTCCAGTGCTGCTGGAGGCCAAAGGTTTTATCGATCAAAGCAGCGATGCTGATCACACAAAACACTGTTAAGCTTAGTGGGAAAAGCAGGGGGCCCCAAGGGCTAAACCGACCTAAACGCCGCTGGATCCACATAAGATAGATCACCGTAAGGGTCGCAATCAGAAACGGCCCGAGTTGGTCCCAAGCGTGCCCAGCTCCGGTCACAGCAGCAAACATCAGGACCGCATCGAGCACTAGCCACGGCGAGGTCATCTCCATACCTGCCCGAAAGTTACGCCTCCAGCCCCGAAAAAAATCACCAAAGCTTGGGTACATCCGCACTTTGTAGAGCGGTTTTTGGGTATACACACCATAAGGTTTAATGTCCTGATTGTTATCACCTCGAAGATGGGCTTTGACTACCGCCTGGGCGAGGGGAATGTCTTCGACGAGTTCTCCTCTAACAGCCTGATGGCCGCCAATCCCTTGGTAGGTCTTGCGCTCAAAGAGTAGATACTGGCCAATGGCATAAAGCCGGTGGGGTTTGGGGGTGCCATAGGGGTTGGTCATGGCTAAGAGCCAGACGTGAAAGGGGCCGAGAAGGGACTCCCAAAGGGTGGTCCCCTGGTGATAGGGAAGGCAGGATAAAAGACCGAGCTGGTGCTGGGTGCGGTAGGCCATGGCTTCGTAAAGGCTGTCAGCATGGTGCTCGGTATCCGCATCGGTAAACAGTAAAAACTCACCTTGGGCCGCAGCTTGGCCCTGGTGGCAAGCCCATGATTTGCCATTCCAGTTGTCAGAGGAGGTGGGTCGGGGTTTTTCTTTTCCAGAGATAAGCTTGATAGGCAGCGATGACTGGCTGGCAAAGTTTTGCACTATTTCACCGGTCCCATCCGTAGACTCGTCATCCACCACGATGACTTCCAAGGGTGGCGGGGAAAGCTGCTCCAAGGACTGGAGGAGGGGAAGGATATTGAGAGCCTCGTTACGGGCGGGAACGATGATGGACACCCGCCCACATTGATCCCTTGCGGTCAGGCTTAAGGCTTTGTCTATAGAGAGACCCACGGACCCTCGCATCCTGATCATCAGTAAGAAAAGTCCAGCGGTCGCAATCAGGATATCAAACATACTCCGTCCTCAAACCATTTGATGTTGAGCCCTATGGGGACAAAAGGGTGAGGGTTTCAGTGACCCCGGGATACCCCTCGCTCAGCCAATGCCACCAACAGGCGATCATAAGAGCATGACCGGTGATGGCAGTAAAATGGCTCCACATCTCAACCCGGTCGAGGCCCTGGGAAAAATACCGAAACCAGTGCATGGCCTCATCGAGAGCACTATAAAAAAACGATAAAAGGATCAGCACCAGGGCCGGGATCCGAAAGGTTTCCCCATGCTCGTAACAAAGGCACAGAGCCATCACGCTCGGGATCGCCGTCGCCACGATCATCTGGTGGACATACCCCTCACCGCGGGCCAACTGGCTTTTATAGAGGGTGCGGTGGCCTATATCGTCGAGAGCAAGAGCAGAGCCAAACAAAAAGGTTCCTATAGGGATAAACCAGACGTAACCCGGCCAGTGGATCCCATTCCAAGCCCCAAAACCTATAAAGGCGGTGGTGCCTACGAAAAGGCCAAAGATGGATCCTATCCAGAGGAGATAGCGGATCCAATCAGAAAAATTAAAGTTTTGAATTTGTCCTACGTAGGCCTTGATCTCAACCCATGGGTTTTGGTAGAGGCCGTGATGGGCGTCCCTTGACGGAGTGGCAGTGGATAAAAGACTCATGACGAAAAGTACCTCCAAAGGTCTTGGGGTGAACTGAGTTTCCAGGGATGACTGATCCGAAAAGGAAGATCTCGGACAAGTAGGAGCAAGGCTTTAAAGATGCCCGCTATTTTAGCACCTTTTGAGAGCTTGGTGCGGCTGACCCACGCACGGTTTTTTCTGTTTAGGATTTGTGTGCCGATCGCTTGGTAAAGGTAGCAAGCCGCCCCCGCAGCCCAAGCGGCCCGCCAGGGTAGCTGTTTAAGGCCGCTGCGAGCTGTGGCGTACAGACGGTCGGCTTCTGTAAGGATCTCTTGGACTGCCAAAAAAAGCTGGGGACTCTTCTCAGGGCTGCGCCGGATGTGGTCCCACTCTCTAAGCAAACTTTCAGGATCTTGGGGGAGACCGTGGTCTTTTAAGATCTCACGAGGGAGATAAATGCGTCCGAGTTTAGCGTCGTCGATGATATCCCTTGCGATATTGGTCAACTGCATAGCGATCCCCAGCTCTGCTGCGAGTTCACGAGCCATAGGGTCCCTTAAACCTACCAGGTGACTAAACATCACTCCGACAACTCCAGCCACATGGTATCCATAGACCTTAAGGTCTCCTAAGGTCTGATAGTGGGGCGGCTGTAGATCCATGGCCATCCCCTTAAGCAGCTCTTCGGCGTAAAAGTAAGGGAGTCCACGGTGGTGTGCTAGATACCCCATCGCTAGCAAAGCCGGATCGAGGCTTTGGTTGAAGAGGGCTTCCCTAAACTTTTGGGGGTCAGTCATCATGGTCTTGGTATCAACCATGAGTTGGTTTAGGAGCGCCGTGCGGTCGGTTTCGGGTAGGAGATGCTGGTCTACGGGGGCATCCCGATGCCCAAGATTTTGTCCGTCGATACGGTCGTCACAGTAACGACACCAGGCATAGAGCAGGGTGACGGCCCTCTGGTCCTTGCGACCGAGGAGGCGGGCAGCAGCAAAAAAACTAAGGGACCCACGCTCCATCCGACTGCGGCAGCTCTGGTAGAGGGATTCTTCCAGGACCGAGGGGGGTGTTGTCGGGAGTGATGACCGTTTTGTCATCCTAATATCCTTTCATCGGCGCCCTATCAAGGAGTTGATTGGGTCCACTGGTCTGCTGCTGGGGCACGGAGTTCACGGGAAGTCGCATCCTTTTTCTGGCTTTCAGAGTTGCTATAGTCGGCAAAGATCACAGAGGCAGTGGCTTGGGCCGACCCAACCACTCCCGGAATCCCGGCTCCAGGGTGGGTCCCTGCACCTGCAAAATAAAGCCCCTTAAGCCGGTCGTCCCGATTATGGACCCTAAAAAAGGCGCTTTGGGTCAGGATCGGTTCGAGGGAAAACGCAGCACCCAGATAGGAGTCTAAGGTCGTCTCAAAATCTAGGGGAGTCCTCTCTTCTCGGACCACAATGGACTCCCGAAGCCCAGGCATGGCGTGCTTTTCTAGATAATCGATAATCCGGTCCCCGTATGCGGCACCCTGGCCTTTCCAGTCATAAGCTTTTTGGGGATCTTTACGACCATGACCAAGGTGGGGGACTGGCGAAAGGACGTAGAAGCACTCGCCTCCCGCAGGGGCCATGGATGGGTCAGAAACGCTGGGAGCATGGAGATAAAGGGAAAAGTCGTCGGCGACGATGCCACGATCAAAAATATCGGTCAAAAGTTCCTTATAGCGGGGCCCAAACATCACATTGTGATGGAGGATTCCTGGAAACTTTTTATTGGTTCCAAAGTAAAGCACATAGAGGGACATGGAGTGGGATTTTTTTTGGAGCCGCTGTCCGTGGGATGCTGCGGTAGGGGTGTTGCGTAGGAGCTTGGTGTAGGTGTTGGTCACATCGGCATTGCTCACCACCATGGAAAAGTTTTTGGTTTGGCCCGATTTAAGCTTAAGGCCGGTAACTTGATCACCTTTGGTTAAGATCTCATCCACGGGAGAGCTGAGTTGGATGGTTCCTCCTAAATCTTGGAAGAGTTTACCTAGGCCGTTCACCAGGACATGGGTTCCGCCTTTGGCCCAAAAGACTCCCTGGGCTCTTTCCAGGGGGTGGATCAAGGTGTAGATCGCTGAGGCTCTAAAGGGATTGCCGCCGATCAGCAGGCTGTTAAAGCTAAAGGCCTGGCGCAGCTTTTCGCTCTTAAAAAAGCTTTTAACCTTGGAGTAAACGGAAACCTGTGCAGATAGCCGGAGCAGCTGGGGAGCGACTTTGGCCATATCCCAAAAGGACTGAAAGGGGACATGGCAAAGCTTCACATATCCCTCCTTAAACACTTCAAGGGCATAATTAAAATATCGGTGATAGCCTTCCACATCTTCAGGGGAGAGACGTTTGATTTCGGCCAGAAGGTTTTTCTCGTCTTGGTGGTAGTCAAATCGGGTGCCGTCTTCCCAAAAAAGCCGATACATGGGCGAGAGAGGGAGGAGTTCCACGTAGTCTTGCATCTTGCGCCCCGAAAGGGCAAAGAGGCTCTCCAGGGTATCGGGTGCCGTGATGACGGTCGGGCCCATATCGAATTTGTAGCCCTCTAACTCAAAAAAACCCGCACGACCACCCAGTTGGGGCAGCGATTCAAAGAGCGTCGTCTGGATCCCCGAAGATTGCAGACGTATAGCCATTGCTAGCCCTCCAAACCCGCTGCCGATCACGGCGGCTGTCAGTCCGGGAGGCAAGTCGAGGGGCACCTTAGGTGTAGGCATGGAGCAGCTCCTTAGTAAATACGAAACATTGGTCGACGCTCTTTTGATGAAATCGATGGGGGTCACGAAGGGGCGCGAAGGCCTCCTGGATATCGGCCTCCATCAGGTCGAGAGCCCGGAGACAAAACTCGTGGGAAGTCAGCCAAACCTCGACAGCGTCGCGGTTGAAGGGTTTTTGGTCGACCACTGTCCTCAAACTCCCAACCAACTTGGGCTCCATGCGGTGGGCGAGGAGCCATAGACTGGAAGGCTTGTCCAGGATCAGGTCTTCGAAATGCTTAGGTCCGGAGGTCTTTGAAACGGCGTTTCCTAAATCGTCGCATGTTTGGAGGATCAGGCCAAACTTGAGGCCAAAGGTACGGACCAACTCTATCTGCTCTAGGGAGCCTTGGCCAAGGAGAGCGCCTCCATAGACCGCAAAAGAGGTGAGGCATCCGGTTTTGAGGAGCGAGACTTGGCGGCAGATATCTGGAAGCTCATTAACGGGGATCGTGCTGGCTTTAAGGGACAGGTCGAGAATCTGGCCGCAGTGGGCTAACTCCATGGTGTCGCCAAAGGCCCGTGTTGCCCAGAGTTCCTGCTCCGTGTTGAGGCCTAGCTGTCGGAGTTCGTTGAGAGCCTTAAAGTAAAGCCAATTTCCAGCACACAGTGCCTGGGGCATCCCCATCTGGAGATGGAGTGCTGGGCCGCCGCGACGCTCGGTGCTGCCGTCTTGGATATCATCGATCACCAAGGAGCCTAGGTGCAGGGACTCTAGCATGTCCCCAAGCCGGTCTATTTGGGGGGTGGTAGCCTCGGCGGCATCGCCTTTACAGACCATCTGGTAGGCCATGCGCACCAGACGTTTTCTAAACTTTTTACTGGGGCGCTCTCCAAACTCAAACAGGGGAGCTTTTAAGGTCTTGTTTAACAAGGGCTCCAACTCCCCTAAGTTCAGGGTGGGTTGGAAGCTAGGGTCGAGCATCGTAAACCTCTCTCGTTGAGGGGTTTATAAAGGCCCGCAGGGCTGGGCCCACAGGGATTGGGGGGATTCCAGAAAGCAGGCTGATTTTATCAAAGGGTGCAAGCTGGCCCCGGTAGAATCGTTCGATGAGACCCTGAGGCCTTTTATAAAACTGTTCAAAGATCTTGACCCGTCTAGAAGGAGCCGCTGCTAGAAACAACATGTTGTTGAGCCTGCGAAAGAAACTCCCTCTTTGCCAATGGACCTCTTGATAACGAGTGGCTTCATGGATAAAAGCACTCCTTTGGTCGGAGCGCCAGTGGGAGGCAAAAAATTCCGCAAAGGACACGGCAGCTCCTAGGGAATAGCTTGTGGTCGGATGAAAGAGCCCCGCCCGCATCCCGCTAGCAAGGGTCCCCGAGGTGGGACGCTTAAACGAGCCTAGGGGGATCGGCAAAATGCCCGACTCCTGGTGGACGACCTTAAAGGGACCGGAGATGCCCAATCTATGGGCTGCGTAGTGCAGGGCGCGATCACCCAGGACTTTTGGATCGAACCGAGGATTTTCCGAGTAATAGGTGTCTTCCACAAGGACTTGGTAGGGGGACCAGGGTAGAACATACACAAACCGAAAGCCCTCCGCCTGATCGACGCGGGCATCCATAACGATGGGATAGGTGATGCCGTGGGGTCTTGGGGTTTCCAGGGTGAGGCCCGTGAATTTTTGGTAGCCGCAGGTTTTTTGTCCCTCTAGAGAACGTTGGTCGGCTCCAAGGGAGTCAAGTCCACGACCATCCACCACAAGGGCCCCTTCGTGGGTGACCCCATCATCGGTGGTGAGGTGTTGGGGACCGATCTCCCTGATTGGTAGGCCAAACCGGCAGTTTGCTCCCAAATGCGGCATCATTTTAAGGTGAAAGTCTTGGGAAGGAGGGACCCCGGGTCCACACCTTAGGGTCTGGTACGAACTCGTCAAAACCCGGTCGTAGGTGGGGAATTTAACCACATAGGCAGGCCAGCGGTGACTCACAAAGGGGGCTAACCATCGATTTTGGAGGGGGCTTAAATCGGATTCGTGGAAGGACCAGGTGTGTTCGCCCCCAAGGCGAGAGGTTTTTTCGAAGAGGATCCAGTCTACATCGGGGCGGGTTATCTTCAGTCGGAAGGCAAGGAGGGTGTTAGCCAATCCACCCCCTACAAGCAAAATCCTTTGTCGCTGCCGCTCCCCCAAAAGCCGTCCTCCCACGCTAGTCAGGGTCAGGATAGGGTAAGTGGGACTGTTTTTCCATTGGTTTTCTTTGGGGGGATGCCATACAATACTTTAAAGCAAACCTCTAAAGTAGATTCAAACTTTGATAGGAAACAATCATGAGGACCCTTGGGCTCATTTCAGCGGCGGCTCTCCTATTTGGTGCATGTCGGACGGCGGATACGGTCTCAGATCCTACGGAAGCCTTACAGGGACAGCCGGCCCGCCTTATCATCAAAGATAGTTGTGCAAAGGCATCTTCTGAGAAAAACGCTCCTTACCAAGTGACTCTCAAAGATACTGGTCTCATCCACAAACCCAAGCCTGAGTATCCCGACAAAAAACCCTATGTTGCCAAAGCCCAGGGATATGACTTTTCCTACCGCGTCCAGGACAAGTGGGCCCAGCTCTATATGGTCGATATCTACAATCTGGATCTTTATGTTAAGGGGTCAGGACCAGCCGTTCCACCTAGCCTTAGGGGCTTATGGTGGATGGATGGAAATCCACTGCCCGAAGTGGTCCTCTCCTTTGCGGAGAGTTACATTGATAAAACCACCGGCTACCTTAAAAATCCCTACAACGGCCAAAATTCCTACTTATTTTCTGCTTCGGCCACAGGACGGCTGACCTGGGATATCACTAAAATCTTTGCGACCCATATGATCTTAAGGCCGACCTCGCAGATAGATTTGAACCGGCCCAAGCCCGGTGATTTTTTCTATGTGGATGTGGATGTCCGTGTGGTCGGTTATATCAAGTCTTCAAATCTGCCAACAACGTTTATCGAAGATGGACTTTGGCGGCGAGAAACCGGGGAGCACTGCTACAACCTGCGGCGAATCGTCGACGAAAACGGCAAAAAACTCCCTGTTTATGATTACTTTGTAAACCAGGTGATTGACAAAAATAAAGCTGCGGGTAGCAAAAATCCAGACAAGCTCTTACAAATACGTACCCAGCCTTAAGCCTATCAAATCTATAAGGAGAACCTAGGTGAAGCCCAGTCTGATCATTGGTTGTTTGTACGCAGCGATCACCCCAGGAGTGGTCCAAGGGTCCCCCAAAATACAGGATATCCCCATCGACCCCATGTTAGAGACGAGCTTTGATTGGGAGGAAGAGATTACAGAGACGATGAATGAACGACTGGTCCAACTCATCTCTAAACAATATGCCAGCCCCTCCGATGAGATGAACGCCCAAACAGGTCATAAAAATCAGATGCTCCGTGACGCCCACCCCAAGGGGATTGGATGTGTCACGGCCACTTTTAAAATCGGTGATCTTGACCAGATTAAGAAAGCGGTGTTGCCGAGGTTTCCCGGGCAGCAGCTGCCTTTTGGGCTGCTCCAAAAAGGGGTGTTTGCTGGCAAATCACATAAAGAGTACCGGGCTGTCGTGCGGTTTTCCAGTAGTGCAGCGACCGTTAAACCCGACTATGAGCCGGATGCTCGCGGCATGGCGGTGAAGATATTGGACGTTATAGGTGACAAATGGCCTCTTACGACGGGCCCATCCAGTGCCCGGTCTGGTAACAACCAATTTACCAACGATTCATTTTTAAATACCCAAGATTTTGTCATGATCGACCATCCGTTTTTTCCCGTCAAGAACGCCCGGGGATTTAACGATCTGATCGCCGTGGCCTTGGGACTGCCCGATGCCCTCAGAGGATTTCTTATGCCCTCGGTAAATCCGGCCCATTGGCGGTTTGTAGAGATTGCTTCTTTTCTTCGCTTTAATAGTAAGGCGCCCGCTAATCTTTTGACTAAGACCTTTCACTCCATCACGCCTTATTCTTTTTCTGGATATCCGACTAAATTTATGATGGCTTCCCGTATGGGAGAAGAAAAAATACCCCCAGGGTCCAAGGACAAAAACATCCTACGCACGATGGCCGATGCCACCCTCGCCAAAAACGATGTGGTCTTTGATTTTAGTATCCAGCTCCGTCCACGGTTTGAGCCAGGGGTTAACATCCAGCAGATTGTTGAAGATGCGAGTACGGATTGGACCAAGGAGACCCAGAAATATCCTTTTGTCAAAGTTGCGACCCTGACGATTCCTAAACAGACATTGTCGGACCAAAAGAAACTTAACGACTGTGACAATCTATCGTTTAACATCTGGAATAGCGTCAAAGACTATCGCCCTATCGGCAGTATCAATCGCTCTCGAAGGATTATTTATGAACATATTGCGCTGTTTCGAAAGCAGTTTAACAAAACACTCAACCATTGAGGTGGATTTCATGGGAGTTGCGAGTAAAAGTCTTCTAAAATATTTAACTATAACTCTAATCGCCGGTTCGGTCCTACTCGGTTGTCAAACGGTCCGGCCTGCTGGAGAGACCTCTTCGGTCACAGCGGCTTTAGAGTTCCAAAATAACTGCGAATCAGATCCGGATTTTAAGAAAATACTGCTCATGGCCACCAAGGCTAAATCTTGTCGCGAAGCTATGGCCCTTTTAGAGCGTATTCAGGATGGGTCTGCAGATTTTGATGAGAAATTCAAAGCTCTGGTGACGGGGATAGCCGGGAAAATGTAATAGAATTGATACTTTAATACTTTAGGACATTTCTTAGACACTTCTTTTAAAACAACTCCTTAAAAAATCTATGAATTTTATCGGCCCAAAAATTGCAGCATAGTTTACTCAATTGAGGAGAAAAAACTATGAAACATCTTGTTTACTGTTATGCATTCCTTGGTGCCTGCATCGCCTTCGTGGGGTGCAAGTCGAATTCCACTGGGATTTCGGAACCAACCACCGTTGGTTCGCCAAATCCAAATAATTGCATCGGCGGCCCAAATGATATTGCCCAGTTTGCGCGCTATGCCCTACAAGGTAACATGGGGCCAATAGACCGTGTGAAAACTGACCATATTTATAAGCGCCATGTCAGTGGCGAAGAATCCGCCGGTACCCACCTACAAAGCTGGTTTCCTAATAACTTAGCTAAAGACACCCTTCGAGATTTTTTGCGTCGTATTCAGGCCGAAGGATACAACAAGCCAAAAGATGCTGAAGGATCCTATCTATTAAACTTAGGTTTTAAAGTCGGTTGCAGTTCCCAGGCTGTGGAAGCTGCTGGTAGAGGTGGAACGATCATGCCTGAGACCAAGACTTTAAAAGTTGTGACAAGCGCTCGTGGGGATATCATCACTGCCTATCCCTATTCAAGAAACCCAGAGGGATCACCCGGGACTTCTCCGCCGACCACTATGAATCGATCCAACTCTAACCAGTCAAAAACGGTCGAAGAATAAGAATACTCCAGCCCTTGCCATGGTAAGTTAAGTAGCCCTTGGTCTTAGCAAATCCAGCGGCAGCAAAGGGGGCGCCGTCCTTGTGCTCGATTTCATAGCCATGGGAACGGCTGTCGATGGCTTGGAAGGCACTGAGTGAGCTGAGGGAATCCTGGAGGAGATTGGCCTGGTTGGTGGAGCCAATAACGAGACCTTTTTGGTTGACCAGATACACGATGCTATCTTTGCCAACGATGGTCGCCCGCATAATATCAAAGATAAATTTGCAATTAAATCTTGTGGTGATCACCCCTAGACTCTTGCCAGCATCCCCTAGAATAGGCGCGGCAAAGGTGACGGTGTAGTCCTCGATCGACTTAGATTTGTAAAAGTCGGACACCACTGTTTTTCCCGCCAGAGCTTCCCGAAACCAGTCTCGATCCCGTTGCACGGTCCCTTCCAGGTCTCGGTGTTTCGCTGCCGAAATGATTTTGCCCTCGTGATCGAGCAAAAAGATATCATGATAGACTTCGTAAAGTTCTTGGAGAGATCTTAATAGTATTTGGATATCGCCAACCTTAACTTGTCCCTCAAGACAGTGTTTGATCGCAGAAAAAGAAGCAAAAGCTTGGATATCGCAGAATCTCTCAAAGAGATTGCGATCGACTTTGTCGATAGTATCAAAGGCGGCCTCACCAAGGCGTTTAAAGATGGTCTGGCTTACGCTTTTGCCGAGGGTCTCTGTCAGGGCGTTGATCGATTTTACAAAATCCTCGGACTGCTTTGAAAGCTTGCCGATCTCCGAGGCGATCACAGAAAAGGATTCTCCCTCGGCACCAGCGACACCGGCTTGGATGGCAGCGTTGACGGCAAGCATATTGGTTTCGTTGTTGATGGAATTGATGCGGTTCACCACTTGGGAGATATTGCCGGTGACTTTTTCGAGGAGTTGGTTGGCTTGTTCGGCAGCTTGGCGTTTAGAATCCCCGTCCCGCTTGATGGTTTGGACGAAAAACTCTCGATTTTTGGAGTGTATGGGAAAACTCACAATAGCCGACCAGCCTTTGCCGGGATAGGCTGCAAAGCCGTAGGTCTGGCAAAATCCCCAGGCACTTAACTGGCCGTTGCGGGCGCATTCGATCGTATAGCCCGTCCCGCCTGCAAGGGCAGCTTCTCCAGCCATCAGCCAAGAAAGACTGTCGGTCAGGAGGCCACTGAGGGGTTTTTTAGCGATCAGAGTTCCCTCATTGTTAATCAAAAAGAGTTTGGTCTCGGGCTCCACGGGCATCGATTCAAGCATTTCCTGGACGTAGTTCCAGTTGAACCGGGTGGATAGAATGCCGACCACAGAGCCGTCGTCGTTTTTAATGGGAGCAGAATAGGAAACCGTATATTGGTTGACAAGGGCTGATTTATGGAGATCCGACACATGACCAGCTCCTTTGGTCATCACTTCTTTAAAGAGTGGTTGCTGGGTTTTATCCATTCCCACCAGGCTTTTGTCACGGGCACTGCTGACGATCACCCCTTGGTTGTTGATGACGATCACATCGATATAGACTTGGTAGGTGTTGCAAAGCTTTTCTAGGACTACGGAGGCGGCAGCGATCGCTTTTAAGGTCGGGTTGATGGCTTGGCCGCTGACGGCGAGGTCGATAAGCTTAGGTCCGTTGAGTCCTTTGGTGAGTTTAGCCACATTGCGGATCTCGTCAAATCCTGCCCAAGCTTGGCAATCACAGTTGCGCTCAAACAGATTGCGGTCGACTTTGTCGATCAGATCGGAGGCGATATCCGCATAGCGCACGGCGGTGGCTCGCATGGCGGAGAGTTCAAGCTGGTTGATCTCTCTTTCCAGATCAGAAGCTAGCTCTTGGGTTTTTTCTGCTTGCCGACGAACCTGGTCAGCCACTAGGGAAAAGTTTTCGGACTGGGTCTGGGTCCTGGCGGCTTCGATCGAAGCACTGACGGCGATAAAATTGGCCTTTTGAATGATGTCATTCATAATCCCAAGACTACCGGCCATTTCGGCGATCGTCATCAGTAGGGTTGGCTCTTGTCCTGGTTGGCCATTGCCTTTAACCAGGGTGAGATTGGTCTTTTTAGTTGCGTCCCCACCTGTTGTGGACACTTCGTTTGGAGTAGACTGCGGCTGGCTCATGCGGCTCCTTTCTCTAGGGTCTTCGTTCCTTTTTGCTCAGGATCGAGGAGTTTACAAAGGGCGCCCACATCAAGAATCGTAATGATGCGCCCCTTGTCATTAAACGTGGTTTTAGCGTATTCGGCGATCCCGACGGGAATGCTGAGATCCCGTGAGACTCCCTCACCTTGTTCCATGTTGGTTAAGTCGATGACTTCGCCGACCTGCCCAGTGAGGGCAGCAAAACAGTGGTGATCGTGATCGATCACGATCTGTTCTTGGCGGCTAGGAGCCAGCTCGCCGGGAGGTTTGATGGCGAAAAACTTGTTGAGGTCGATGATGGGGATCACCTGGCCTCTAAAGTAGGTGACCGCCTGCATCCACGGCTTGGAGGCAGGAATCGGTGCACAGGTGGTCGGCAGGGAGACTTCTTTGATAGAGTCCATGGGCAGAGCAAACCAATGGTCCTCAAGGGCAAAGGTGACGTAGCGGCGGGAAGTCTTCTTTTGTTCGGTGAGGAGGTCTTTAAGGGAATTCGTAGACTCCTCGCCCTTAAGGACACTGGCCACCTCACTGAGAAGGTGCTCGCTGTTGAGTTTGGATACCAGAGCCAGGGCACCTGCTTGGGCAGCTTTGGCGCGCATCTCGAGGGATACCACGGCGGTATGGACGATACAGGGGAGGTGTTTGGTATGTGGTGTGGCTTTAAGCCAGCGGATCAGTCCGATACCGTTGAGATTAGGCATCTCAATATCGGTGATGATCAGGTCGATGGTCTTGGTAAATTCTTCGTTTTCGAGGGCTTTTTTGGCTTCTAATCCATCATGGCACAAGACGGTTTCGTAGCCAGCGCTTTTCAAGCTTGAGATCATTTCTGACGCAAAAAAGCCGTCATCTTCTGCAGTCAAGATCTTGACCGATTTTTTGTTAGACTTTTTAGCTCGGACTTCTGGTGACTCCGTGGCGAGGTCCACGAGTTCGTTGATATCTGCGACCAAAACAGTCTCGTCGTCAAGGACGGTCGAACCACTGATTCCAGGATAGACAAGTGAGCGGTCGTAATTTTCGGGCATCCGCTTGATCCCATTAAAGTCGGCGAGAGGGATCCCGTAGGACTGTTTGCGTATAGTGACGATGACCACAGAGTACTGTTCGCGAATGATGCGGGGTTTCTTAAGGATAAGCTCCTCAATCCAAATCAGAGGGATCGTCTGCCCTTCGAGGACCATAAAGCTTGGACCATCGTCGCGGATAAAATTCATCTTTTTGCGGTCCACATAGACGATCTGTTTAGCCCTTTGGACCGGAATACAAAAGTGTTGGTAGTTGCAAAAAGTGATGATTTTTTGCTGGAGTCGTCTTAAATCGCTCGAAGTGAGGGTCGCTGCCGAAGCGGTCTTGCCTTCTGAGGTAATGTATTTAGACTTTTTAGCCTCCGTCACGGGGATTTGGTGAACCAACGTCGATAGTTTACTGGTATCCACCAGAAACAGCAGACTTCCATCCCCCTGTTTGGTCACTCCCGAGTAGTATTGGGAGTTAGGAAAAGCGTTTGGAAGTGGTTGGGAGACGATGCTGATAGGACCAATCACATGGTCTACCTCGAGGATAAATCTTAATTTGCCGTGCCGGACCAAAACCAGGGCGTTATGCTTCTCCACTTTTCGTTCGAAGATTTTACAGAGAGACAAAATAGGGATCGGGACGTCCCGGACGACGATCACCTGGGTTCCGTCAGCGAGAGTCTTAATGCTTTCATGGATTTGATTGGAGTGGAGGGAGTAAACTTCTTCCACGTTAGCCTGGGGGATGGAGTAGGACTGGCCACCGACTATAAACCCGAGGCACTCCACAATGGCGAGACTGAGAGGGAGGTGCAAGGCAAAGGTGGTCCCGACGGAGAGAGCAGTGATGATTTCGATATGCCCCCCGATTTTTTCGATCGCAGAGCGGACGATATCCATCCCCACCCCACGACCTGAGGTCTTGGAGATCACTTCGGCACTGGAAAAACCGGGGAGAAAGATAAGATTGAGTTTGTCCATAGGAGTCATAGCTTCGCCCTGGGCTTGGGTGATGATTCCTTTTTTAATCCCAATTTCCATGATCTTGTTGGCGTCAATACCGCGGCCATCGTCGGTGATCGAAAGATAGACTTCGCCGCTACGGTAGGCGGCGGTGAGGGTGACTTGGCCCTCTTGGGGTTTGTTGGCCTTGAGCCGATCGCTCGGCGGCTCTAGTCCATGGTCAATAGCATTGCGCACAAGATGGATCAGCGGCTCGCCGAGGGCATCGACAATGGCACGGTCTAGCAGCGTCTCGCCCCCTTGGATATCAAGGGTGACTTTTTTCTTGCAATCTGCTGCTGTGGTCCGCACGACCCTTTGCATCCCCGTAAAGATGGGTCCGATCGGGCTGAGGCGCAACTTAAAGGCATTTTGCTGCAGCTTTGACGAAAATATTTCCAGCTCCCGGCAGTTGTCGCTCAGTTCCACGTCCCTTGGATAGCGGTGACTAATCCACGAAAACCGATTTTTCACGAGCATAAAATCACTGACGAGGAGCATGAGTTGGTCGATAAGAGCCCTAGAGACTTTGATCAGATCGTCCTCATGGCTCTTAGGACGCTGCAAACCAGGATCGATCTCCTGTTCCGAGTCTTTTGCCCCCGCAGCTTTTAGATCTCCGGTGGACTCGCTCGCCTCTTGGAGTTTTGCCAGGAGTTTAAAATAGCGTTCTGTACCTTCGTTGCCTTGGGATTTAAGGCGGTCGGAGATTTCCCGCATGGCGGTGACTGCGGTTAACAAAAGATCTACGTGTTCTGTGGCTAGGGTGAGCTTATCATTACGCACCAGATCTAACAGAGATTCTCCCCAATTGGCAACATCCACAAGGATATTAAATCCCATCATGGCGGCGCTGCCCTTGGTGTTGTGGAAAATTCTAAACGTATGATTGATTTGATCTTTGGAGTTACGGGAATTTTCTAGCTCAATCAGCGCAGATTCCAGGTTTAAGATATTCTCGCTAAGTTCGCCACAAAAGGTAGACATCATCTCTTGGTTACGAGAGCTGTTGTCTTGGTCAAATGTTTGAAAATCACTCATTGGAGCCGAAAATCCCCCTCAATCTCAGTTTTCGGAGCAATCTGTAGAACTCTGAGATCTTAAGATGTAAGTATTTATAATGAGTAGTTAAATTATTTTAAGGTGAAAAATTCTTTAGCTGGTCCGTATAAACCGAGCCAGATCTTACGTAATTATTCCCCAGGTAAACAAAGAGACCCCATAAAATGAGCAGCATAAGGCCGCCTACTAAAATCATAGGTGCTACCACCTGGACCCAGCCATGGGCCTGGTTGCCTTCGAATGATTCTTTAATCCCCTTAAGAGCATCCCGTCCAAGCTCCTTTGAGCGACCTAAGGTGCGGCTCATGCTTCCCAGATCTTGGGAGTGGGAGGAATTTAGCAGATTTCTGTCGGTTTCAGGGGGGGGGGTAAGAGGAGAGTCCTTTAGGGATTCTTGTTTGCTTTGGGCTTCGCGGGCGTCGTATGCTTCGTAGGTTTCTGGAGGATCAGAGAGATCGTCGGTGGCGAGTAGGCTAACCTCCGGGACCTTAGCTTCGGCGGGATCGAGCCAGCCCTTGTAGACAAGAGGTTGGGCAAGGGTTTTAATCATCCAGCGGGCGAGTTGTTTAGATTCATGGGCAGAAAGATCCGAAAAAAGTCCATGGTAGGTCCATACTTGTTTTGAAAGGCTGGCTTGGGGGTTTATCTGCAACCCAGTGGCTGGCCCAAGGGCCTCTTCCGATGTCACTTTAATAAGGGGGGAGCGCTTAAGAATGGTCGAGAGATCAGCCGATTTTAGTCGCAGCATGGTAAAAGCTCCCAGAGAGTCCTCAGTAGTCCATTCGACTTGGCTAGGATGAATGGAGGTGATATGACCACCAATCACCAGACTTGCAAAGGACCGACTATCGTCCGCTGAAAGGTGATAGAGGGTAGTCACTGGAGTCGTCGGATCGGCATGGGGTTCTTGGGGGAGAATATGAGTATCGATCCAGTGGGGTAAAAATTCGGGGTCAGGGATCACCTCCCAGCTAAAAACAAGGCGGTTTAGGTAAAAAGCATAAAGGGGAGACTTGGTGATTGCAGTCAGTGTTTCGCCCGGTGATCCCATCAGCAGGAACTTGCAGGGAAGGGGCGCCTGTTTAAGGCTCTCCCAGAGGGTTTCTCCCCCTTGGTCGAGAGCTAGATCCAGATCCATGATTAAAAGCTGTGGACTGAAATAGTGTGGTTCTGACTTGAGGCTATGGCGCTGCAGCGCAGTCGTCACTAGAAACCTTGGATGTTTAAGTAGCTGCAAGACCTTGGTGCGAAGGGGTGACTGGGTCATGGCAATATAGATGCGACGCTGGGGGGAGAGGGTGTGAGCTTGTAGGTGTTGCCAAAAGGCGGTTAATTTTTGACCCGAGTCAGGGGAGGCTTCCAGAGACTGCCAAAAGGCCACAAAGCCTGAGGAAAATCGGTAATTCAGTTCCTTGGAAAGCTTTTGTGTGATGGTGATCTTAAGGGCTCTCTGGCCCATGGATTCCGCGAGTTTTCCAAGGAGCAGGTAAGATTTACCGGGCTGTGGATTAAGGCGGCTTTCGACTTTAATATGGCTCTTGTTGACTCCCGTGATTCTACAGGGGAGTAGGATTTTGGCGGGGCGGCCTATGGCCAGCCGTACCGGCTCATGGGGAATTTCTACGGGGCGAAGGGCGGTGGCGTAGCGAAATCTGGTGATAAAAGGTTCAACTGCGAGATCTCCTTGGATCACATCACGGAAGTTTTGCCCGACACAAAAATTGTGCAAGGCGTGATCTTGGGTAAAACTAACCATAACCAATTTAGTGCCACTGAGATCGGGTATGGCCACCGTGCCAAGGATCAAGTCACGGATATCTTCTTGGGTGCCCAAGTCACTTAGGACGAGGATTCCAGGACGGGTCTTTTCAAGAGCGACCATCATATCGCCCAGGCTTAGAAAGCTTTGGACATCGTAGCCGGTCTGGGTGAGGGCTTCCGAGTAGTCTAAGATCGCTGGTGTCAGCTTCGGTGTCAGCCAGTACACAAGGCGTTTGCGATTTTTTGGTCCGTGAGCCATAAAGTCTGATCCGCTATAGAGGTGTTGAAGGCAGGGGCCTCTCGCTCAGAAGGGTTGACCCCTTCGCCTCCTGTTTGCTATTTCGGATAGAATTAAGAGAAGGCTGAGTCGGAAAGATCGAGGGGTGATCCCATAAAGCTGTGGATTAGGTGATTGGTGATCCCATCTAACTAAATGTAACCACTATCAAAAGTCGACATTCTTAACAGAAATACGGGAGGGAGATTATTTGAGTCTTGGTAAAGAAGTGACGAAGGATCTTTGATAGTGTGGTAGGGAGGGAAACCAGGCTTGGTTTTTTTTGGCATGGCCTTGGGCCCAAGCAATATCGAGTCACAGGGGGATTGATCTGATGGAAGTTCCAATGGGGTATCATAGGACCATTCATACAAGTTTGAGAGGTCTAGCGGTCTCGGTAGGGTTGATTCTTGGGATAGGATTGGGAATGCTACCAAGCTCCTCTGCTTATGCCCTCAACTGTCAGCAGGTTCGCCAGCTTGTCAGCCATTACTTTAAGCTTCATTTCTATCATCATGAATTCAATGATGAGTTGAGCCGTCGCACCCTTGAAAATTTCCTAAAAGCTTGGGATCCAGGAAAGGTTTACTTTTTAAAGAGCGATATCAAACAGCTTGAAGAAAGATACGCAACCAAGTTAGACGATGCGATTATGGATGCAGACTGTAAACCTATCGAAGAGGTGATCAAGCTCTACGGAAAAAGGTTTGAGGAGCGCCAAGCTACGATTCCCGGACTTATCAGTGGCAAGTATGACTTTAAGGTCGATGAATATATGACGATCGATCGCAAGCGTCTTGATTATGCTAACTCTGTCGAAGAGTTGACCGAGAGACATCGGCAACGCATCAAGTTTCAGCTTCTCCAGCTCAAACTAACACTCTCTGACCTGGAGAAAGCTAAGGAAAAACTAGTCAAACGTTACCAGCTGGCTTCTAAGCGCCACAAGGAACTCACCAGCGACGATGTCTATTCGACCTTTCTCAATGCATTCTCGTCAAGCCTCGATCCCCATTCGGATTATCTATCTGCGGATTCCCTCGAAGACTTTAGGATTTCCACGCGGCTTTCCTTAGAAGGAATCGGCGCAGTCCTAAGGAGTGAAGATGGGTTTACTACGATCCAGAGTCTGGTACCTGGTGGTGCTGCTGCTAATACAGGGAAGGTCAACGTAGACGACAAGATCATCGCGGTCGGTCAGGCCGCCGAAGCCCCGGTGGATGTGATCGATATGGATTTACGAGAGGTGGTCAAACTGATTCGCGGAACCCGGAAAACCGAGGTTCGGCTGACTATTGTTCGGGAAGAAGCCGGTAAGACTGTGCAGCTTGTGGTCCCGATTATTCGCGAGCAAATCCAGCTTAAGGACCGGGCTGCAAAATCCCAGGTGATCTCAGTAAAAGTAGAAGACCCCACTGCTGGTCCCCAAAAATCGAGGGAGTATCGAGTCGGGGTGATTGATCTTCCGTCCTTTTACATGGATTTTGAAGGAAGGCAGAATCGTGAAAAAGGATATAAGAGCAGCTCGGCAGATATGCGCCAAGAGATCAAAAAGTTAAAAAACGAAAAAGTAGATGCAATCGTGATCGACCTAAGGAGCAACGGGGGAGGGAGTCTTGATGAGTCCATCGATATTGCAGGTTTCTTTTTCGAAAAAGGCCCTGTCGTGCAGACAAAGGATACCCGAGGGTCTGTGATGGTACAAAAGGACGAGAATCCCGAAACTCTTTATAGCGGCCCACTCCTCGTCCTGATCAATCGCCAGTCAGCAAGTGCCAGTGAGATTTTTGCAGGGGCTATCCAAGACTACCAGCGGGGAATTATCATCGGGGATTCCCATACTTTTGGTAAAGGCACCGTCCAAACACTCAATGATCTAGATGAAACATTGGGAGCTGTGAAGGTGACGGTCAATAAGTTTTACCGGCCATCGGGTTCTTCCACCCAACTCAAAGGTGTCGAGAGTGATGTGGTGCTCCCAGACCTTATGGACGAATATGAGATCGGCGAAAAGCACTACGACTATGCGCTCCCTTGGGAAAAAATCAAAGCGAGCGATTATAAGGCGACGAGCCAAGTGAATCTACCGCTTATCAAAACCCTTAAGACCGCAAGTGAAACACGAGTGAAAACAGATCCTGCCTTTGCAAAGATCTTTGAATCAATCGAAGAATATCGCAAATCAGAAGAGTCCCGGTCCAAGGTCAGTCTTAAGGAAGATGTAGCTGCCAATAAAGTCGAAGATAAACTAAAGCCAGGTGACAAGAAAAAGGGCTCTGACAAGACTGCGGCAAAAGCTGGCAGCGACAAAAAGACCACTCCTCCGGAAACTCAGGATGAGGACTCTGACCGCGCACCCCTCAAAGATGATCCCCAGCTCCAAGAGACCCTGCGTGTGGCTGGTGATTATCTACAAATTCTCAATAAAAGACCTCTTGGTCCGACGGTGATTCCGGGGCTAGTGCCCAGTCAGGTAGCCACGCAAGCACCGGCACCAAATCCACCTTCTAAGGACGCAAAAAAAGTCCAATCTCCTGCAGGGGCGCCCTAGATCCTAAGTGATGTCAATTGTTACGTCCGGTAATTTTGTGGGTAACAACATAGAATAACTGGACGATCCCTCGGGTTTGGAGTTTTACAGGCGATGCTCCGATAACTCCCTTAGAAAGAACTGCTTAGTCCGGGGGGTAATCCATGACTTTAGAAAATAAGTATAAGCCAAAGGTAGGTTTTGGGAATCGACGTGGGACTTGTTTTTTATGGGTGTTTAAATTCACTTTTTCGTACTTGGTCCTAAGCTGCACCACGGAGGGGCAACCGCCGAGTCTGAAAAGGCCAGACAGCCCTAGCACCACAAAGACTGTTGCAGGACAGCCAAACCAGCAGGATGCCCGAGGGGGCCTATCGACTATTCCCTCCAGCGAGGATGAGGATATCGATGTGGGTGGGTATACAGAAAAAGAGACCACGTCTGCCAGTGTGAAATCAACGGATTCTACTGGAACGCAAACCTCGACGTCGACCTCTACTGCAAAGACTCCAGCACCGCCGCCTAAGGGGGTAGACGCCAGCGAGCGTCATGACGGTCAGATTACTTTTCAAAGTAGGTTGCAACCATTTAAAATGACCATCAGCTCTATGGTGAGGGGCAAGACTGTAGCCACTAAGGAGTTTACCCTTGGCGACAGAGATAATGCTAAATTGACGGTCCCTGGACTGTGTGTAACATCAGGAAAGACCTGTCTTGTGGTGACTCTCAATGGGGGAGTGAGCCAAACTGCCGGTAAAGCTGCATGTGCAAAAGCAGAAGTTAAGGGGCCTACTTCCGTATTTATAAATTCAGATGTAGATGGTCCAGGAATCATTGGCAGTTGTTTTGAAGATGCTACTGATATGGAAGACGCCTTTACCATCACCTGCCCCAATAGCAGCGAAATGGTGATGGGGACCTGCGCCTCGGGTTAGTACGGTTTGCATCGGTTTTCCCGCAGCAAGACGGAACTTCCTCAGAACACACCGGAATTCGAACCGTTGTTCCAATTGATCGCTCGGCTGTGCGATGCCGTACATGACGCGGATACACTCTAGGCCCTCTTCTGGAGGTTTTCGAAAAGCCTTATTTCCTGCATCTTGAAATTGTCATGCAGCGCCGCTCTGATTTTTCGAACCGGGCACTGCGTCACATCGAGAATTGTCTCAAGATGCCTAAGAGTCGGAATACTGTCTCCATTCATCCACGAAAACAAGGTCTGCTTACTCACGCCAAAGTCCGCTGCGAGCTGCACGATGCTTTTATCCTGGGCCTTGAGCACTCCCTCAATGAACTTGCCAAATGATAGATTGCGGGTACCATCATATAGCAATTTGGCGTCTTTCGATGTCGATTTCTTCTTGGCCGATTTGACGCCTTCGCTGGCCTTTTTGGTCAGCAGGGCCGAACGCTTGTCCTTGAACAGGATTCCGTCATATTCCCAACCCTTGTTGGTCTTCTTAATTTCCATGTAGACGCCTCCATTCTTTGCCGATCCGGTTCTTTTGATCTCGAACGAGACCGATGATCTCTTTGAGTTCAGCAGATCTCAAGGGTTTGCCGGATACATATTCGACTTCAAAGCTCGGCACAAAAACCCGGTATTCGCTTTCACCATCGCCTACAGTGATGTGGCAGTGAATCGGCCTATGATCGTTAGGCCATACGTGGATAACATATCTGCCAATGCCGAAAATCCTGCTCAACGCTGCCTCCCCGTTCCACAGCAGCAAGTATATTTCTCTTATCGGCAAAGTCAATTTATAACTTGATAAATTTCTGTAATATTCTATATTTCCATTAAGGTAGGGCGATAGGGTTTGGGTTTGGGTACCTGGGAGGTGCCCTTGAGGATATCGCGGGCCAGATGATAGGTTTCGCAATAGATTGGGGGGAGGTTGATCGTGGGGTTGGTTCCCTTTTGCGATCGATTTTACGGATAACTAACTATAGTTACTATATTTAATATTTATCAACAGAAATTAGTTGATAAATATAATTTTATTTGGTAAAACTTAGAAGTCTCGAAAATAAGTTACGGAACCAAGCCATACTAAACAAAATTTGGAGGACTTATGAGTTTTTTAAAAGGACAAAATATCTTTTTGTCGGCATCATTAATCTCAGTGATTGGGAGCGCTAGCGCTGGCTGTGAAAGCAAAAAGAAAAAAGACGATTCCACGACTCCCATTGCAAACCAAACGGCAACTCTAGATACTACATTATCGCCCATGACTTCGGTCGATAAAAACAAATTTAATTTTGTTATTAGTTCCAACGTCAAAGGGACAAAATTTAAATGCTCCGTCGTTCCCGAAGCCCAAAAGCAAACTTTGGTGACCAATTGGATCGATTGTCCGGAAAATTGGACGGTTGATATCGTCCCCGGTCAAACTTATATCGCAAGGGCAAAGGCCGTTGATGCCGCTGGCAAAGAAGACCAGCTACCGGCCGAATACCTGATTCAAGGTGCACCCCAAGCACCTGAACTCAAGCCACAAACCCAGGTCGAGGTTAAAACCTTAATCCTCGACAAAGACAATATTGGTGATGAGATCAGCAAGACCGAACTCACCTTAGAGTTTGGTGCTGAGGCCCCTGGCATCGATCCTGCGGAAATTTCCTTTGAGTGTAAAACCCAGGCAGACCTTACTTTCAAACGTTGCCAATCAAAAGATCGTTACACTTTTTCGGATCTTAAGGACGGAAACTCCTACCGCCTGACGGTCAAAGCGGTGGTCGCTGGACCTAACGCCAAGGCTAAGGTGATTGAAGACGAGATTCGTTTTAAAGTCAAACGAGTCGCACTCGAGCTGGGAGGGATTCAAAGCCTCTCTGCCAATCGCACTGGAAAACATATCATCCAGCTCCCTAAAAATGTGGGAGATCTCAAGTGCGGATTGACACGCCTTACGAGCCAAAACCTGACCAACCAGGAGCTCAAGGATTGTAGCAACACCTTTGAAGTCAACTTGGATACTCTGGAAAAAGGCAGTTACCAGCTTGTTGTTAAGAGCGAAGATGGTGCCGACAAAACCGTGAGCTTCTGCGCTCAGGTTTGCTCGGAGGCGGATCTTGGCCAGCAGCCAAACAGTGGTCAGGCAGGGCCGATTGGTGGTGGCGGCAGTGGTGGAATTGGCGGTGGCGGCGGTGTGATTGGCGGTGGCGGCGTGGTCGGAGGAGGGGGTGTGATTGGCGGTGGCGGTGTGGCCGCACCTTCTGTGCATCAGGTCGGCTCCTTTTATGCCTACACAGTCCAGCCCGGTATGCATGTAACCCAATTTGCGACTACCAAAACGTTTAATAATACTCTGAACTTTTTTAGAATCGGTAATGACCCCTACTATATCGGCAACTATAGCTGTGACAGCATGGTGGACAGGAAAGTTGTCTGGCAATCTCCCAGTGGTCTCCCTTATGAATACTGCAACTCAACCCCACGTCGAGATGACTGGAAGTTTCTGACCGAAGGGCGCTTAGCATATAACCACATAGAGGTTGCTACCGACCACACAATCGTGCAGAAAAACCCAGATGCCAATGAGAGAATTTTTATCAACGTGTTTGACCAAGACTATGAGTATATGTTTGAACGCAGCCGGTTTAGCTCTCTCTGTGCTGAAAACGTCAATGCTCGAGGTCGCGTCACAAAAAGCCCGATGGTTCCCGTGATTGACTTCAACTACTGGGGTAACTTTACCAAGGCTTCGATCTTTGCTTGCTGGGGACAATTTGCTTCTGATGGTCCTGGGATTCCTACCCTCTCCAACGGTGGCTGGTGGATTGGCGCCTTCTATATCACCAGTAACGATGACCTGCCTGCCTACGAGTGCTTTAAAAATGACTGGGCCTCTGATCGTGACCGTGCCTACACTGGCGACAACTACGGGCTTGTGTCTCCCCAATGGTGCGGATCTTACAAAAACAAGTCATTGATTGAAGTTGTCTACATGACCCGGAAGCCCTTCCAACAAGACTACTTGTTTATGCAAGAACTCCAAACCAAGTTTAGAGGACTGCTCTTCGAACTTCGCCCACGGCAAAGTAACTACTGATACCAGGTGCCTCGAAAGGGGCACATGATATAGATGAGTGATGATTTAGTATGGTTCCTCGTAAAACCCCTTCTTTCCCTTAACTGGTGAGAGAAGGGGAGTTTGCGTTTAAGAATAATTGGTTATAAGATATTGCAGATAGGAGGTCGAAATACCATGAGCATTCTTACAACAAAAAAAGGGGTTGTTCCTGATGAGGTGCTCTCTAGATATCGGACGGCTTGGCTATGGGATTTTTTATACCCTGATGTTCAACAGTTTGTCCAAGCGATGTTTGCGGGGGATTTGAGAGCAGTGGCAAGGCTAGTTGAGGTTAACGGACTGTTGACAGCCAAAAAAATACTTGGTGAGTTGGTTCTGGAAAAATTTCATGAATATAAGAAATTTATTCCACCTGTCCGCCGACGAGAAATGGAGACATTATGGGGAATTCTCAACCAGATGCAAAAATAGCGATCAAAACCCTACCAAGTGGTCTTCGCAAAGCTATCCAACATATATTCGACCAAAACATCGAAGGGGTCTCTTTGGTGGGGGGGACGGCCCTGTCTGGATATTATGCCGGACATCGGCAGTCTGATGATATCGACCTTTTTACTTTAAATGAGGACTCTCAGCAGGCCGCTATCTATGCTGTGGAGTCACTTGTGAAAATCGGTGCCACCTGTGACAGAGTTCTCGTCAAAAGCAATCAATTCTACAAATCTATCTATATTCTTGATGGCCATACCTTTAGTGTGGATGTTGTATTAGATCCTGGTTTTTATGAAGTTGCGCAGCTGACATACTGCGGAGCCGTTAAAATAGCATCACTGATCGATTTGCTCTCTATGAAGATGGCGACGCTGGTAAGTAGATGTTCAGAAAAAGACCTGTATGACCTGAAATGGCTTTTCCCAAAATTCAAACAAAAAACTTTAGAACAAAAGATTGAGCTAGGTTTTAAAATAGATCGCGGTGTGACCCTGGATAGTTTGATTTTGGCCGTTGGTTCCACAAAATTAAAGGTAGAGGCGTGCGGATTTTGCCAACTTTTCAATAAATCTAAGGATGATGTTTATGGGGAGGTTGTGGCATTTAAGGACTTGCTGTTAAAAGATCTCATAGCTTTATCCGAAATAACCCCCTTAAATCCGGAGCTATCTCGTCTTATCACTCTTTTCAAGGGCTCCCTCAAGTAGCTCCTGAAAGTATTATGTGGATTGAGGACCAAACAGATATAGAACATCAAAGTTCCAAAAGGGGGGGCATTTTCTAGCAAACATCTCTAAAAATCAATGGTTCAGATGTCTTATAAATTCTACTGGATTTAAATGAAGGACTCCCGGGGCTTCGTAGCGTTTTAGATCCAAGGACACCACAATTTTCTCGCCCGAGCGCCTGCCGAGTTTTGCAAAGTTACCAAACTCCCGTGCATGAAGCTCGCGGTCAGAGAAAGGGTCTCCGACGGTTAAAGCCACTTGAACGAAGAGAGTGCGTTGGCCTTTTGTTGCTAAAAAGTCGATTTCGAATATTTGGCCATAGTGGTACCCCTGAAAAGTTGCAGTTTCAAACAGCGACCGACGCAATTCGTTGAAAATGATATTTTCAAGCAGACGACCTTGATTTTGAGAGCTATTATAGGCAAAACCATGGTCTCCCAAATAGTATTTGTGCTCACTTCTTTTTAGGATATCGCTGGTGCGGGCTGAATAGATCTCAGCTTTTTTAATCCAAAAGACGTCCTGCAACCATGTCATATATTGTGCGATCGTTGCCTCAGCGATCTTGACCCCTGATTTTTTGATCTGCTCAGTCATTCTCTTGTTTGATAAGAGTGATCCATAAATACTGCGAGTATATTCGATCAGTCGTTCGATTATATCTGGGTCCGCACGGTAGCGATCGATAATATCTTTTTTTACAGTCGAGTGCCGAATGTTGGCAAGCAGATTGGCACGGCTGTGAATGTCTGGAGCTAAGACAACTTCTGGCATACCGCCTATGTCCATGTATTTATAGAAGGAAGTCAAATCGTTTTGATCGAGGTCTTTAACCATACAAAACTCACGAAAACCCAAGGGCAAAATAGGGAGATCATAGTATCGGCCTCTTAGTTCCTTGGATAGATCAGCTATAAGAAGCCTGGTGTTAGACCCAGAAACAATCACTTTGTAATTTTTCTTGGGGTGTTCTAGGAGAGTTGCGACAAGGCTCTGCCATTCTTTCATTTCAACGATTTCATCAATTATCAGATAGATACGAGCAGCATTTTTCGTGGCGATAGTCTTTTCAAAAAAATCAAGAGCAGTGCTAAACTCATTTTTGTCTCGCAGTGGTTTGAGGGTGTCAAGAAAAAGATTTAAATATAGAATATCGTTCCTTGCTATTCCCATTCCAACAAGCTCGTCGATGTACTGGCGCAGGAGGTAACTTTTGCCGCTTCGTCTCTGCCCTGAGACGATGATCATTGACTCTGTTTTGGTAAAACTCCTTAAACTGCTAAGATACTCGGTTCGCAAAATGCCGCGGGATGCGATGTCGTCTTTCTCCCAAAAATTAAAGGAACGCAAGATATTCAAGATTTCGGTTTGATTCAAAGGTTCGCCTCCCAGTTCCAGCGCTACTAAGCGCATAAAATGATGCATATTACATACTTTAACTATCATAGCATGGAATAAATGATGCACTTAACCTACTTCTAGAGTAAGTTAGTGCATCTAAAAATGCAAATCACATATCTGTAAGTATGTCATTTGCATTATATTGGGCTCCTATGTCGGCACGATCGCTTGATCGCTCTTTTCAAGGGCTCCTTCAGATAATCCATGATAAAGAGACCAGTAGGCCTTTTTAAGCTCTAAAAGCTCCTGATGGGTGCCCCTTTCGACCACTGAGCCGCTTTTTAAAAGCATAATTTGGTGACATTTTTCGATCGTGACCAGACGGTGGGCGATCACGATGACCGTCGTGCGGGAGAGGACCGCCTCCGTGGCTTTTTGGATCATCTGCTCAGACTCGGGGTCTATGGATGAGGTCGCTTCGTCAAGGATCACTAGACCAGGGCGGCGTGACATGGCGCGGGCAAAGGCGATCAGTTGTTTTTGTCCATAGGAAAGGTTAGCTCCCCGTTCCTGAATGGGATGGTTGTAGCCACCTTCGAGCTGGGAGATAAACTCGTGGGCACCGACCATCCTTGCAGCATTTTCCACGTCTGTTTGGGTTACGCCCGGGAGGCCCAGGCTTATATTAAAAGTAATAGTCCCATCAAAAAGCACGATATCCTGAGGCACGATCGACATATGCAGCCGTAAACTATGTGGATCCAACTCCTTTAAATTGTACCCATCAAGGGTGATCTCGCCCTGATACTGATCGTAGAGCCGTGAGAGTAGTTTGATGATGGTGGATTTTCCACTACCGGTGGTGCCGACGATCGCCAGAGACTGCTGGGAGTCCAGCCTAAAGCTGATATCTTTAAGGACCTGGGGTTTGTCGGGGCCGTAGCTAAAGCTGACGTGGGAAAATACGATGGGGCCCGCGATTTTTGTCAGTTTGACCGGCCCAGCGATAGTGTCTTTTTGGTCAAGCAGGCCAAATATCCGGTCGAGCGAGCTAAAGGCTCCCTGGAGCATGGCCATTTTGTTGCCAAGGTTTTTGAGGGGGTCAAAAAGCTGCTGGATATACTGGACAAAGGCCACCAAAATCCCGGCGCTAAGCAGTGTTCTGGATTCGGCAGGAGAGACCACATACCATAGGGCTAGCCCAAGGGTCACGGATGCGATCCCGTCGAGGACCGAAAACATCAAGGCATCGACCACCACGCTTCCCATCTGGGCGTCGCGGTAGTCTTTGTTTAGCTTTTGGTAATGGGCCGTCGCTGCCGGCTCTCCTGTCAGGAGTTTGATGGTGGTATGGCCATAAAGGCACTCTTGGGTGTAGCCGTTAAGGGTTGCTATCCGAACCCTGGCTTTTAACATGGTGGTTTTAAGGGCAGCACTAAACCACTGGACTATGACGAGGACCACAGGGAGGACGACCAGGGCAATCATGGCAAGCTGAGAGGATAGAGTAAACATCCCGATCAGGATCCCCACTAAGACTGCTATATCCACGGCCAGGGTCAAGACGCCCATATTGAGGGATTCGCTAAGATTGTCAAAATCACTGGTCGCCCTGGTGCTCAGAGTCCCACTCAAGGTCTTATCATGGTAAGCAGCCTTAAGACCTAAGATGTGCTTGACCAAAGTCATTCTCAAGTCTCGAATCATCCTAAAGACAGCATAGGATGTGGTGATCGACTGACCGGCCCGGGTCAGGTATTCGAGAAGCACCAAAACCCCAAACCCTGCCGACCACATAAGCAGAGCCTGGTGGTTGTGCTGAGTGATCCCCTCGTCGACCGCATGGCGTAGGCTGAGAGGGATCAAGGCTTGGAAGAGTGAAATAATCGGGATGAGAAACATAGAGTAAATCATGAGGTGTTTATTTGTGCGCAGGTAGGGCCATAGACGCCCAAGTCCCATAAGATCCTGAAGGATCCCTGAGCTGGTGGTTTTGGAGCCATCAGTGGCTTGTTTGTTGGTCACGGCTGAGCTCCGAAAAAGTGGCAGATATGCTGGTAAAATCGCCTCGGTCGAGGACTTTTCCAGCACCCAAGACGATGACCTCATCACAGCGCCTGAGGGTGCTCGGGCGGTGGGACGCTAGGATCATCGGGATTTTGAGATTGAACAGGTTTTTAAGAATCGTCTGTTCTGTCACGTGGTCAACGGCCGATAAAACATCGTCTAACAACAGCACCTCGGGCTTCCTTAAAATGAGGCGGGCTAAGGCTAATCGTTGCTTTTGGCCACCGGACAGACGCACCCCTTTTTCGCCGATCTCCGTATCCCAGCCTTGGGCAAAGGCGTTGATGTCATCCATAATGCTGGCAGCCTGGGCGGCCTTGGTAAGCTCGTCGAGGGATGGGGCCGGATCGAGACCAAAAGCAAGATTCTCCTTAAGGGAAGCCGAAAAAAGATGCACTCCCTGGAGGGCATACCCCATGGATGCTCGGAGGGAACGGGGGTCGATGCTGAGGATGTCTCGTCCCTTGAAGGAAATCCTTCCTGGTTCTGGATCATAAAGACGGGTCATCAGGTGAAACAGAGTGGTTTTTCCTGACCCGACCTTGCCAAAGATACCGATCACCTTGCCAGCAGTGAGGGTGAGATTGATCCCTTGCAGGCTCGGTGGTCGATCCGGGTAGGCAAAATTAAGATCTCGAACTTCGAGGAGGGTTGGTGGTGTTGAGGTGCTGGCGCTCACCGAAACAACACCCTCTCGAGGGCCCTCAATGGCTGCGCTGTCAATTGCGGTCAATCTTTCAAGCGCGGTTTTAGCCCGCTGGTAAACAGCGATGATGATACCCATCGCGGTGAGAGGAAAGGTGAGAAGCCCGATATAAACATTAAAGGCTAGGATATCGCCCACCGTAAGCTGGTTTTGGCTGACCAAAAAACCCCCGTAGAGGAGGACCGCAAGCTGGGAAAATCCAGCGAGACAGGACATCAGGGGAAAGATCATCGTCCTGATCCAGAGGATCCGGATATTGGTGTCATAGACTAAATGATTGCTTTGAGCGACTTTGTTAATAAAAGAGCCTTCGGCACTGTTTGCCTGAATCACATGGACGTTGACAAAGGACTCGGTCACATGACTCGTGAGTTCCCCAACCGCCTTTTGCTGCTCCCTTGAGCTTTCCTGCATGCGGGGCATGGCAAATCTGGTGATGACCAGCATCAAGAGGAGCGGTGCCACGGTCAACACGGTCAGGAGGAGGTTGGTTTTGGCCATCATCCAGAGGGTCATCACGCAGAGAAACAGCACGTTGAGGATTTGCAGCATTCCAAAGGCAAAAAAAGCCCGGAGTTGGCCCGTATCGTTGCTCAGGCGGGAGATAAGGTCGCCTAGCCCAAATTTCGTGAAAAAGTCTTCTGGAAGTTGCAGCAATTTAGCGAAGAGGTCGTATTTTGTCTCCGTCTCGATCTTGCGCCCCGGCCAAAAGATCAAAATCCGCGACAGGGTCCGGGTTAGGATCAACAAAAAACCAAGTCCAACAATCGAAAGGGCGATGGTTGACGTCTCGTCGAGGGAAGCTCCAGAGGTAAACCGATTGATGATTTCTTTGGCGAATTGGGGGATGTAGAGGTTAATGGAGTTGACGATGGCAAGGAGTACCATCCCCCCTAGGTACCAAGGCCAAAGGGGCAGCACATAACGTCGCGTGTAGGTCCCAAAGGTCAACATCAGGGGTCAGGTCTCCTTTAGGTGGTGGTTGCGGGAAAAAATCGTTGTTCGATAAGCTGGATTCTCCGCAAAAAATCCGCCTGGCCCCAGAGGGGGAGCTCTTCGATAAGTCCCGCTTCCAGGGCAATCACCCGGTCGCAGACTCCGGCGGCAAAGGCAGCCACATGGGTGCTGATGATCGATATTTGGCCTTTTTTGGCGCGGTTTTTAATCGCATCGTCCAGGGCTCTGCTGTGGAAGATATCGAGTCCCGAGTGTGGTTCGTCGAGGATCAGGACGGTTGGGTCGTGGAGGGTTGCAAGGGCTAGGCCCACGCGCTTTTGCATCCCGTAGGAGAGGGCACCGAGGGGTTTGTGGCTATAGGACAGGCAGTCCCAATAGCGCTCGGCGGCGGCGACTATGTCTTGCCGGTCTGGGAGTTGATAGAGGGCCGCTGCATATTGGAGGAGATCGTGGGAAGTCACCCACAAAGGGAGCCGTGGATGCTGGGGAAGATACCCGAGGCGGCGCCTTAGGCCCGTGGCTTCTGGAGTGACTCGGTGGCCTTCGAGAAAAATCTGGCCTTGGCTACAGTCGAGATGGCCCGACAGCATTTCGAAGAGTGTGGTTTTACCGGCACCGTTTTTTCCTAAAAGAGCGACGGTCACTCCACCAAAAAAGCCTACGTCAAGGGGGCCCACGGTAAAGTTACCGTAGGATTTTTGCAGGTTCTTGGTCCACAAAAAGGCAGGCTCTCCAGATTGTGGATGGAAGGGGGGGACTTGATTCTTCTGGTTCACGAGTGCCGGTGTCCTCTACTTTTTATGGAGCTGGCTGTGGTGCCTTTTGGTCGCTGGCTTACAGTTAACAAGTGGTATTAGAAATCATTTTATGTGGTTTGTAACCACCTTTCTCCGGTATGGCATCCCCGGCAACGAGCCCCTAAAGGTTGATCGCTCTATAGGTGACTTTGTGGTTCGTCCACCCGGATAAAGATTTCCTGGGTGACCTGCTCCCCGGGCCGCCCAAAGGCTCTAAGGGTGTAGGATGTCGACACCTGCGGGTAGACCGTCACACTCCCATAGGAGCTGTTATAGCCGCCACTAAGATAGTCGACGGTCACCGTGTGGGCTCCCCAGACGCTCCAGGTGATCTGCACAGGCTGGCCTCGGATCACCGAGGGTGGCATAGCATCAAACCGCTCGATCCTTAAAAAACCTAGGGGGTAGGGGTTTCCTGGGTAGGGGTTTCCAGGGTAGGGGTGAGTCCCTTCCCACGGACTTCTAGGCCGTGATCCCCATGGGGTGCGGTGGTGGGGGGGTGTCCCACAACTCGCCAGGAGGAGACAGGCCGCAAGGAGGGACCAAGGGCCAAAGGATCTTAGATTGATTTGGCTCACAGCCGGACTCCAAAATCTTTGTGGGTTTTCATCCTAATATCCTTTCGATTTAGTAAAGCGGCGGAAACCTCTCCCTTCAGGGCTGACTTTCACCCATAAGTCTGTAAGAGTCTGAAATCATTAACGCGAGAAAAATGGTCGGAATCAATGATATCAGCTACTTAAAGCACTTGTGGGTAAAAGTCAGCCCTTCAGGGGGAGGAGGAGCCGCCCTGCATTTTGCCCACAAAAGCTACCCATAGGAGTACCCGTCGTTTCTCTGGATGAGGTGGCAATAACGATGATGAATCCCTTGGACCACCACTTTATTAACAGTGATATTAAAGTTGCCTGTGCTCCTGACAGCGACTCTACCGACATAGACTCCTGTTTTTTTACCCTTGGTCACCACGGCTTTCACCAAATCCCCAGTTTGAAAGCCGAAAACCCTTTTTTCGGCTTTAGCAGCCGTTCGTGGAAATCCGTAACGATCCATACGACATTTTTGCCTTGAGCCGCGGCCTTGCGCTTTGATGAGGAGAGGACGAAGGTTGGGTGGAATATAGACTTGCTCCCCAGTCTCACCAACGCATGCGGCATCGATCCAATGATCTTTGGTATAGCCTTGGGAGGTTCGGTTTTTCTTGGTCCTACCGCCTGACCAAAAAGAGACCGGGAGGCCAAGACTTTTTAGCGAATTTCCTATGGCATACCGGGTGGCATTGACCGCTGCTGCGTCTTTAAGAGGTGCTTTGGCCTGGGCCAGAAGGGTCTTTAATTTTGACTCACCCTTTAAGGATTCTTTTAGGAAGTCCTTTACAGATTGATTAGATTTACGTCGATTGCAAGGCCCGCAAGCAAGGGTTAAATTCGTGACGCTATCGGTCCCTCCCCGACTTTTTGGATGAATATGATCAATCTGAAGGGGCTGATCTTTTTTCCCACAGTAAGCACAGGTTCTTCGCCATTTTTCTAGCAAATACTCCCTGATTTCGTAACCTAATAGCTCCCCTTGTTGGTACTGAATACCAGAAATTTCGGGATCTCTTAGTTTTTGGGTATCAAAGCGCACCGTTTCGACCGCAAGACCTGTCACCGGGGCGATGGCGATGATTTTTTCGACCCAATGGTACACGTTATCAACTCTCGACTGTAAAGATGGCGGAAGCCAGTCCTTCCCCCGTCTTCTGTTGTCAAAGCGCGGAGCACGGTAACGGGTCTTGCGGGCTCTCCTTGATCGTCTGATCCCACGTCTTTGGTCCAAAGACTCCCTAATGGCATGACCTCTATGTTCGAGGTTGAAGGCAAAAACGACCTTTTTGCCTCTTTTGCCATCAGCGACCATGGCTACACCGCTCGTCTTGCTGCCAGGATCGACTTTGACTTCGATAGGCTGTACTTCGCCCCCTTGTCGATTGACGAGGATAATCGTAAAGGGGAGCATTTTGACCACTTTGGCTTTGCCCGATCTTAGGAGTTCTCTGGCTCGGGCTTGGTGACAGGGCATGAGGGGATTGTGATTCTGATCTAAAACGAGCACTCTTAACATGGGGAGTTACCTCCCATAGCTCTGGGTCTCCAGGCGGATTCCCAGGTAAAAGTCACCTTGGCAATGTTATGAAACCGTTTTAAATGCAAAGAGCACTGGCTTAACCCCTTAAACCTGTTTAACCCTTTGCCGCAGAGCCTGGGACTGGTGAAGCATCCCAAGGTGCCTATATATTGGTTTCTAACGTAGCTCAAAAAGAAATTCTCCTTTGT
>JBGSUI010000156.1:0-38721 GCA_041736175.1 Oligoflexales bacterium
GAAAATTGTCTTCCAAAGCCTTTACAAGCTCTACAGATGAGCATTGCATAACTTGCATAATATTTACCGCGTGCTTAGAAGTCGGGAGACTACTAGCATTCATCCAATTAAATAATGCCTGCTTACTAACGCCAATTTCGCCTGCCAAACCTATAATGCTTTTACCATTTACTCTTAAATACTCAGCCACGAATGTACCAAAAGAGGTGGGGTGCTCACTATCGTATAACAGGTTAAACTTGGCGCTTTTAGTTAAGCTTTCAGGCAACGAGTTGTCTTTTTCTGAGGCTTGTTTAACACCTCGGGCTGAACGTTCATCTCTATAAATAACTCCATCATATTTCCAGCCTTTAGCTGTTTTTTTAATTTCCATGTAGCCGTCTCCATTCTTTTCCAATGGGGTTCTGTCGATCTTTGACAAGTTCTACAACAAAATCTGGCAAAAATACCTTAATCTCAAATCCATCAACATATACGTGGCAATGAACCGGACTATGATCTTTGGGCCAAACATGGATCAAAACACCACCATACTCATAGATTTTGCTCATCCCATGCCCCCCCTTAGGGTAGGCTAGCAACCCTATCGGAAAAGTCAAGTTTAAACTTTACTTAAAATTTGTAAGAGCATGGATTAATTGATTTTTTAAACATAAAAAATCTAGCTGAGCTGACATCTTGTTGATTTTAGCCAGAAAGAGGGCTCAGCTGGAAGTTCCGGAATTAGAAACCCTTGCAGTAAAATGCTATTTACATTTTCTTCGGCAGTGAGGTTTGGATCATAGGAATAGCTATCTACCACTGCTTCCCAAAAAAGGACATTGATTGCCTACCTAACTCTTCCGTTTAACCTTGGAGGGCAATTGGCTTAAGGGTGACTTTTTGGTCCTGGTCCACCATCACGAGATGCTGGGGAGGTACCTTGTGCCAATCAGCGGTGCGAGTGGTGAGTTTTTCGCTTACAATAAGCACTGAGTTGTTGGCCACATCCATGGGTTCCATGCGGCAGACTCCAGCCTCGCACACATAGCGGGAGCCCTCGGACCAGTAGAGGGAAAGGGGCTCCTCGGTGGACCGAGATAAATACCTGGTTCCTACCATCACGCGCCCATCGGAAACCACGGTGTTGAGGTAGGTGGGAAGCAAAATCCCCATGGATTCTTTAAGACCCTCAAGTTCCAAAATTGTTTTTGTAACTGCGTTAGAGAGTTCTTCTACAGAGAGAGATCCGCCCGTTTGCGGTAAGTTTTGCATCAATAACGCAAAATAATGCTCCGAATCGGTTTGTCCTTTGATCCAAGAGTAGAGGTTATCGTTGAGGCGGGTGCGAAGGGTCCTCTTGATCGCGTCAAACCCTTCGATGCTGCCATTATGCATCATCAAATAATGGTTAAATTTAAAGGGATGACAGTTGGCTTCAGAGATATCTCCAAAACTTGCGGCACGGACATGGGCAAAAAAAGAGCTGGAGCGAATGAGGGGAGCCATCGACTTGAGGTTTCGGTTGCTCCAGGCTGGAAAGATGGAAACAAAAACCGCCGGCTCAGGCGTCACATGGTGTTGATACCAGCCGACCCCAAAGCCATCCCCGTTGAGCGGTTCCTCGATCTCGCGGGCATCGTAGCTTTGTTTGATCAAAGAATGGCGAGGTTGGTACAGCAGGGTGTCTAAGTTGACGGGACAACCCTGGTAAGCCATAAGTCGGCACATGGTGGTATCTTCCTTTTAACGCATCGCGCAGCACAAAACATAACCGATATGATTGAAACCAGTTGTTACGTGAGTGGCTGCCGCCCGCCAGTTTACACTGAGGCCCCCGATATATTCCTGAGCCCCGCATTCCGCCCCGTCTTGGCCAGCTGCGAGTCTTCGACACTTGGTATCAAGATAATTGGAGCTTGCTGCGGTCTTAGCACAAAGCATATTGGTGACCCCGACGGGAGCTGCACTTTTGTGAGAAACTCCAGCAAGAAAATAATCAAAGGGACACTCAAACTTGCGTTCGTTGGATGCCCAGTCATCCTGAAGTCTTCCTACCTTTGCATCACCGCTGTTATGAAGGGCGATCACTTTTTGGTCAATCCATTTTCCTGGATTGTCCTTAGATCGACAGCCAAGCTGCACTTCCGGGTCATTCCAGGAAAGGACTCCAAATGCGACTTGATTGTGGAAACAAGTGACCTTGATATGCCCGACAGCCCAATCGGCACTCGCGACACTAGATTCTACAGTGCGCCCACCATCGTTATTTCTCGACTTGTACCAGATGTCGTCTTTGGGGGTATTGGGAAACTCTGCGGGTTTGTCTTGGCCGAGCCATTTTTTAAGAAAGGCATCCGTAGTCTTATAACTGAGGAGTTTAGCGGTGGTGATGATTTCGTCGCCCACGACTTTAGAATAGAGTGTGATGGCGCCGACCCGATTGTTCCAGATCACAGGAGCACCCTCGTCGGCAGTTTCTTGTTTTGGCATGTTGCTGCGGGGACAAATGGTGGCTTTGTTGCTGGGGGCGTTGCTTTTGGGTCCCCTAAAGGTAATCAGACCGGTATTGAGATCAATCGTGTCGATTGTATTGCTGCCGATGCGTTTTTGCGGGTAACCAGAGTAATCATAATCAGTGTTTGGTTGGTTGATATCTTGGCAACCGTAGCCGACGATCTGGATTTGAGTGCCTTTTTTAGCCGAATTAGGGTCAAAGTTAATCCTAGCTGGTCGCCTCTCGGGAGCTTTACCGGTCTTGGGATTTTTAAGCCATAGGTAGTCGATAAGTCCGAGAGTATGGGCGAGGTCTTTGGCTGGGTCGTCCTCCTTGATGACCGCTTCGCGACTTGACCTCCCCCTTGTGTCTTTACTAGTTATCTCATTGGCGCATTGGGTCGTGGTCAAAACATAGTTTTTAACAGGATGATCATCGAGGGTTACAAAGGTCCCCGTACAACCCGTCAGGATCGCCACAGTCGCTTCGACCTTATCGTCGCTGACATCTGTGCCGCCGACGATTTTGACGCCCGAGTCGTCGGCTGAGGGTTGGGGGGTCTTACAAGCAGAGGTCGTCAGCAGGTAACTGCTCGTCAAACTCAATAAAAAGGCCGGATATAATTTAGCTTTCACAAAGGACTCCTTTGAGGATAAATAGATGAAATCATAAAGTTACCATGATGATTGAGGATCATTTTATCTTGCAGCATAAAACATAGCCTATGTGGTTGGAACCGCCATTTCCGGGCACCATCCATTTCACGCTGACCCCACCAATATATTCGCCTTGGTTGCATGATGTAGCTTTAGTGCCTGTTCCGATACTCCGACACTGTTTGTCTTGGAAATTGGTGCTTACAGCAGTCTTGGCGCAGAGGATATTGGTCAGGCCTATGGGATTGGTGGCTTTGACCGCTAAACCCACCAAAAAATAATCAAAAGGACACTCAAACTTACGTTCCTCATTTGCCCAATCCAACTCCGCTGTACGCCCCACCATTTCGTTACTATTGTTGTGAATCCAAATGGACTTCTGATCGAGCCACTTACCAGGACTATCTCTGGTGTGGCAGCCGATTTCCGCCCAACCTAAACTTTGGCCCACGCCAAAGGCAGCTTGATTTTCCAGGCAGGTTACCTTTCGGGCCCCTGGTGCCCAATCGTAATCTTTCCCCGCAATTGAGGCAGTTCTTCCAGCATCTTTTCCATTTTCAGTGCTATACCATTTAGATGCTGGGACATCTGGAAACTCTGCGAGTTTGTCTTGGCCGAGCCATTTTTTAAGAAAGGCATCCGTAGTCTTATAACTGAGGAGTTTAGCGGTGGTGATTATTTCGTCGCCCACGACTTTAGAATAGAGTGTGATGGCGCCGACCCGATTGTTCCAGATCACAGGAGCACCTTCGTCGGCAGTCTCATCTTTTGTCATATTGCTGCGGGGACAAATGGTGGCTTTGTTGCTGGGGGCGTTGCTTTTGGGTCCCCTAAAGGTAATCAGACCGGTATTGAGATCAATCGTGTCGATCGTATTGCTGCCGATGCGTTTTTGCGGGTAACCAGAGTAATCATAATCTGTGTTTGGCTGGTTGATATCTTGGCAACCATAGCCGACAATCTGGATTTGAGTGCCTTTTTTGGCCGAATTTGGGTCAAAGTTAATCCTTGCTGGTCGTCTCTCGGGAGCTTTGCCAGTCTTAGGATTTATAACCAAGGCATAGTCGATAAGTCCGAGAGTATGGGTGAGGTCTTTGGCTGGGTCGTCCTCCTTGATGACCGCTTCGCGACTTGACCTCCCCCTTTGGTCTGTACTAGTTATCTCATTGGCGCATTTGGTCGTGGTCAAAACATAGTTTTTAACAGGATAATCATCGAGGGTTACAAAGGTCCCCGTACAACCCGTCAGGATCGCCACGGTCGCTTCGACTTGGTTGTCATCCACCGCGGTGCCGCCGACGATTTTGGTAGTAGAGTCGTCGTTTGCACTTTGGGGAGTTTTGCATGCGGACAAAATCGTGGCTAAGAAAAGACATTTCCCTAGACTTGTGGGCGCTTTGTTATAAAACCAAGACTTCACAGGGACTCCTTTGGGTATTTTAGGACCGACTATAATGTATAAATTGGATTAAAGGCATCAATGGATAAAGTAAGTGCTCATAGGTGGAAATTATAACCGTTTTAGTGGGCTTTTCCAAGGCCGCCTCACAAATGGGGCCCCATGGTGAGAATCCGCAGGGTGCGGAGTTGGACTATATCAGGAACTTTTTCTAAACCTGATTGAGATGATCTTTGGGAGACGATCCTAGCGCATCTGGCCCTGATGATATCTTCTATCGGGGATGGAATCTTGGGATCAGAGAGGGCGGGGGCCGACGAGGCTTCCTGCCTCGCAGTGGACCCAGGGTCAGCCAGGGGAGCATTCAAAGCGTTAAACTGATCTTGGGTGATAAAGTTGGGGTTGATGGCTCCCAGTCTGGCGAGTCTTTTAAAGACCGGCAACGGCCATGGTGGCAAGGTCCTTTTGGGAGAATGTGGATAGGGTGCCCACTGGCTCACAAAGTGGCTCCAGAGCTTGAGTTTGTCTGGAGCTTTAAGATCACAAGTCTCCGGATAGCTAAACCAAAAAGCGGGTGGACCCTGCACCAAAAGGCGGAATCGGTGGAAAATTGAAAGCGATGGTATAGGATTTTTGTTGAGAGAGGGTTTCTGGATTGATTTCATCAAATAGAATTCCAAGTTTCCCTCAAAAGCCAGGGAGCCGGGACGATCGATCTCCTGGCACAGGACTTCTTGGGGAGGGGGTGTCCAAAGGGGATTGGGGAGGTGATCTAATTCTCCATAGCGATCAAAGAGGCCAAGGACTGAGAGTCCGCTTTCTTCAAACCAGCGAAACCAGGTCCCAGCATCGATCCGCGCTTCTCGGGGATGCAGGAAGGTGTCGGCAAACCGGGCGTCATTGTGGAGAGTCTGGGCACCCATTTGGGATAGAGCTTGGTTAAGTCTAGGGTTGGCGGCTGCGAGGCCTATGATGAGCTCTCTAGCCAGCTGTAGGTCCTGGGGCAAACGAAAATCTATTTTTAAAAGCGCCAAGAGGCGCTGGATCTCCCAGATCCAGGTCCTTGCGCGGGAGTTATAGACCATCAAGCGAAGAGTCCCCCCTGGTTTGAGGGCTTTTCCTATTAACTCCAGTCCAGTCCGTGGTGAGGGTAAATGGTGGAGCACCCCGTAAGCGTCTATATGGTCAAAAATCCCTAGCGGAGACCGCCTTAAAAAGTTTATGAGATCTCCGTGGGCCAAAATCATGCTCCCTCGACGAGGGCTGAGTGCACTGAGACATTCCTCTGGGGTAAAAATCTTAAACAGGTTTTTCTGGGTCTGGGGGGACCTAAGAATGCGTAGCAACTGACTGACAGGTTTGGTGAGCCACGAACGCCAGAGGGCTCGGGTGAGACTGGTTAGGGAGAGATCTAAACCGATACATGTGGTGCCGCGAGCAAGCCAAGGCGAGAGGACGGAAGGCAAGATTTCGCCGCAGCCTGCTGCTAAAAAAAGCTGCCTGTTATCACAAGGGGTCCCATAAAAGCTCTGAATCCAGGGGAGACTGGACGTATAACCGGCGGTCCACCTGGGAATAGCCAGCAAAGGATAGCGTGGGTAAGGGTGGGTCGTATAAAGCTCCTGCACCTGATTGATGGATTGACTGATGAAATCCGTCATGGTTTTGGGGTTCCTACTGTAGATATTTTGTTTATAATTTAGCTAGTTTGACTAAGGATCATTCATATTTAAATAAGATATTTATAAATATTGGGTGGTTATTTATGGAATACATCTTGCAGCCATTATGGTCATATCTTTAAAAATTGATCATAGCAAAGTGTAGAGGTCTCCGGACATGAAAACTTTATTTATGATGACGGCAGGCTTAGTGGTTATCATTGGCTGCAACGATTCGCCCCGTTCGGAAAGATCCCGTAAAAAGGATACGAGCCCAGGCCAAATAGAACCAACTGCGGCCAGCCAAGGAGACCCAACTTCGACAACCCAAGAGGCCCCTTCAGGACGCAAATGTCTTAAGGTCGTCGGCGGAAGTCCCACCGACGAGTACCCCTATGTAGGTCTACTCTCAGTGGCCGGCGGCACAGGGATATGCACCGGTACTTTTGTGGGACACAATACCATGATTACTGCAGCCCATTGTGTTGCCGGTAAATCCAAAGATGGAAATTTAGCTTATGTTCAAAACCCTCCGAAAAAAGTCACCTCAAACAGCGTTGCTAACATGTATGGGAAGGGCGTTAAACCGCTTAAGATATTTGTGGCTGACAAGGCAAAAGCATTGGATGGAAATAAGGAGATCAAGCCAATATCTGGTGCGGCCAAGGACCTTGCCATATTGATTTTTCCGGACGAGACTGCCCCAGAAACCACGGCAGTCTTAAGGCGAGAGGCGACCGCCAAGGAGACCGTGACAATCGTAGGCTACGGTATGACTGAATGGAAAGACCCCAAGGAAGAGGAATCTCCAAAGACTGATTTTTTTAAGCGAGTGGGTACCAATAAACTCTTGATCCTTGACAACACTTGGACTGAAGAACTGGTAAGGGATTTTGGAGACGACTTTTATATCGTCGGTGGTCCCGCTACCTCTGATGGAAAAACTCAGACCAAAACAGCTCTGGGAGCTCCCGGAGATTCGGGTGGGCCACTGCTGGTCAACGAGACTGTGGTTGGCGTGATGGTGGTAGGCATGAAAAATCCAGAGGAAGTAAAAGCGGCCTTCGGTAACACAGAAGCCGTATTGTTTCATGTGAAACTCCAGGAAAAACCTGCTTTGGACCTGATGGACAAGGCAGTCAAGGCAGGTGGCCAAATTGAGTTTACGGATGCCGCCGTTAGAAAACCTAAAAGCAAGCCGGTAAAATCAGAATCCACCAGCGGGATTTCCAAGTCAGATGCGTGTTCCTAAAAGACTCTAAATCCTGGTCACCCGACGTTTTTTAACCAGGAGATCGGCCACCCGATTGGCGCTATTGATAGCCCCGTTCATATAGCCGGCATAATCGATGCTGGAATGTTCCCCCGCAAAGAGCAGCCGCCCACCAAGCTCGATCCTGGAAAAAGCTCCATAAATCGAAGTGTATTGACCGACCCGAGGACAGGAGTAGGAACCCAGGGACCAAGGATTTAAGGACCAGTGGTTCACGCTATGGTTGCCATCGAAATGGGAGGCAATCTTGGGGTATACGGTATTGAGGCTCGCCATCGCCCGTTGGGGGAGGTCTTTGGGCGGCTTTTGGCCTAATAGGCCACCTGTATAGGCTGTAAGGATTCCTGCAGATCCCGTTTGCATTCGGCTGGTCTCCCAACATTGGCCAAATGGTGACAAATAGGCACTCCCGTTGCTTTTGAGGTCGTGCCAATAGCGCTTTTTAAACCCAAACATAAGTTTAGAGTTAGTCCCCATCCCCCAGGAGTGGATCGCTAGGTTGGTGACGGGAGTCAAAGGCAAGGCTCTCAGATCGATGGTTTTTAGGACTGAAGGCGGGAGTGTTAACACGACCATCTCAGCGGTGACTTCACGGGTTTGACCTCGGACGTCAAAAACCAGGCGGATTCTTTCGCCCTGGGGTCGCAAGGCTACTAGTCGGTGTTCCAAATAGATTGGAGATCTGTCTTTAAGACGCGAAGCCAGGGTTTTGGCGAGGCGGTCGCTACCTCCTTCGATTCTAAAGGCTTCGTCGCTTTCACCGTATATTTTGATGCCCTTTTTTGAGTCAACTCCCATAAGAATAATGAGATTAAGGGCCGACTGCTGGTCGGATTCTAAACCATATTCTGTCATATAGGCTGTGGCCACTAGGCGTTGTGCCCAGCGGTCCATACCTGAGTTTTCAAGGTATTGGCTCAGGGGCATACGGTCGAGGGCTTGGACTGCTGGGTTTTTGCCGATGGGATTTTCGAAGGTCGGGACGGCTAGGGAATCGCCATCTCGAAGCTGTTTTTGATCCTGGACAAGAGCCCTGGCAAGGGGTCTCAAAGCTTTGATAAGCTGCTTTTCGCTATAGTTTTGTCCATCAACGCTAAATAAATCCGTCGCAAGGGGTGCCGTGATCGCCGAATTCAGCGGCTGCAAGGGGATTCCTAAGTCCTGACATAGGACCCTGAGTTCTTCGTGACCTGTGTCGACCAGTTCTCCCCCTTGCTCGCAAAACATACCTTGGTCGTTAAACCCCCTTTGGGTTAGAGTGCGGCCCCCAACCCGTGGTGACCCTTCAAAGACTTGGGTGCTAAAGCCATTTTGTAGCAGCCGATAGGCGAGGGTCAATCCTGAGAGCCCTGCACCGACGATAGCCACCTTGGAGGGTGTTGCCTCTGGAAAAGTCGCGGCAAGAGGTGAAGGGGCCGGTTTGAAATCTTCTACATTGGAGTTGTCTTTGAGACACCCTGGTAGACCCCCACCCGCTAAACCAACAAGAGAGGATGCTGCTAACACCTGACCACCTCGGGTCAAAAACTCCCGGCGGCTAGACTCGCGGTCCTCCGGGAACGGACAACATGCGTCAGAGTCGTTGATTTTAGGGTCTTTCGCCATTGCAACGGCTATTTTAAGAGACCTTAGGATGGCCTTGACAAGGGGTGAACGTCCCATGCTTTGTCCTTATGGCAAAAGAGTTGAGCCAACCTTGATTAAAGCTAAAACCAAGGCCCTTGGTCAACCCCATGGGCAAATCTATTGCGAATTTTTTGTAAACTTTACGAAGATACCAAAAGATAGGTCAGTCACCCACAAAAGCTCTCCAGGTCTGAGGGAACTGGGTCTTCATAATCTCCTGGGAGGCTGCGCTGCAATAGTAGCTATCAAAGGCTTCTGCTGTGACAGCGTTTTGCAAACTTACACCAGACAGCGTCGCGGGGAGATTCTTCATGTCACCTGCTTTAGCATCATTGAGGAAAGCCTGTAGGAGATCTGTCTGTTTTTCTGACCACTGGCGGGCAAAGGTGCCTGCGGGTCCCTGTGTTTTTTGTAAGAGAGGTATCAGAAATTCTGTAAAGGTATAGGTAAAGGTGCGGACTACCGCCTCAGAAAGTGCTTTTGGAGTCGCATCAAAAACCAAGGTCAATCCTTTTTGGTCCGCAATCCAACAGGTTTTTGTAGATGCTGGTAGGCCAGAGGCCTCAAGATTGCCTGCCTTTTGGCCCAAGGCGCGTTGACAGATCTGTGCTGCCTCGGAGGTCACAAGGACCTTGCTGTTCCCTAGAGCTTCGATGGCCATGCCAATCTCTTTTGGGACCGCACCCAGGGAGGTCACCAGGGCTTTTTGGCTGTCAACGGTAGCACCAGGCCCGTAAGTCACCGAGAGTGATCCGGTGGATTTGCCATCGCCATACCGAGAGTTTGGACCTAGATGGGATCCATCACAGGTGTAGTTTCCTGTTCCGTTAGCGAGTTGGTCGAGAGAAGCGGTCTCAGACTGATCGGCGTTGGAGCCTTGGTACTGATCGCCGCATGAAATGGCTCCGTATACTAGGATACAGGCACTCCACAGATGGATGGTTTTAAGGTTGATGTCCAGCATTTTGCGTCTCCCGGAAGAAAATCTCATACCCTGACGGAGATCTTGTCGGTACAAGGACAATAAAACTTTAGTTAAGGCTAATAATCCATTATTTTTAAGTGGTTGAAGTGCGAATAAATAGCCATCAAATAGATGGTTTTTGACTGTTTGTAGGCAAGAGAGCTGTGAGAGAAGGCTCAAGCTTATATTTTTGGCAGTAACTCCGTTTCTTTTTATAGGCTACCCAGGCGTTGAGTCCTTGTTTTTTGTATACCGTAAAAGCACAGCGAGCATTGGCTTCTGGTTTCATCAACTCTTCACGGGAGAGTTTGCAGGTGTTTAACCAGACGTCGTTGATTTGAAAAATTCCAGAATCTCGGGTGCCGTTGCGATTGAGATTTGTTGCCATGAGCCGAAAGTTGGACTCAAACTTGGCGGTACAAACCATTTTTGGAACCGATTCCCGCGGAAATCCAGAATCAACCAAGAGTCTTACCAAGTCGGCTTTAATGATCGTCGCTTTTCGCGGATCATCCGTCAGGTCCAACTCATCCTGGGATTCCGCCAAGGGATCAGTGGTATCGAGACTCTCCTCGGTTAGCGAGTGACTCGAGACACATCCAAAAGATCCAAAAACAAAACCAAACCACCAAAGGGCGCTTAACAACCTTCTTACCTTCATAAAAGACCTTTTTAAAAAAACAACGTGAGAGGGAAAATCTGCGTGACGGACAACAGGAGCATCGGCATGGAGCAGGGCAGCCCCCGTCAGGGCTACAACAGGATTTGAGGTCTGCAAGTATCATTCCATAAACTCTTTTAGAGCGCGGAGTCCACCCTCTAAATAAAGCAACGTAGGGGTTTGTTTGGTGTCTAAACCACCTGGGCCGGCTAAAAAATCCTTGAGGTAAAGAAGAGCACTGAGTGAACGACTGCCATCTTTACAAACAAAAAGCAAATTAGTGCGCTTTTGTGCTTGGTCTTTTAGAATCGATAAAAAATCTAGAAACGTCGTTGTTTGATAATCAAGCCAAGGCTGCCAGAGAGCCTCTATATCCCCATCTAGTTGTAAGACCATGGGTTTTCCCCCCTCCTCTCTATCCGGGTCTTGTCGCCTATAACCTAAAAAAGCGGCACTCCCGATGCCGACACCACGGGTCCAAGTCCAGAGGGTTTCGACCAAGGCTATAACTTCTTTGGGTGATTTTTCACTGGCTGCCGCCAATGTTTCCAGACTGCTGCAGGCCGCGGCAAGCTCGGGTGGGGAAAGCAGGCGTAAGAGTCCCCATTTTTCGACGATTAAGGTTTGAAAATGCGGTATTTCCGGGACGAGCGCATCATAGGCAGGTTTTGAAGAGAAACTCACGGGATTTTCCTATATGGTCATCAGGTCGTTAGGATCCTAGAGATCCTAGAGATCGTTGTAGTCATGAACAAGGAGTTTTCAAAGTATGGTTATTCTTCCTGACGCCTCCGTTCTACCCTACGGAAACCACCGGCCAAACTTTGGTCAACGAGTGCTGGTTGCCAGTGGTGCCCGCATCATTGGCCAGGTCACCGCTGGGGATGATACCAGTTTTTGGTTTAATGTGGTTGCCCGTGGGGATGTACAAACCATCACCATCGGCCAAAGAACCAATATCCAAGACCAAACAGTGGTCCATGTCACGACGGGGACAGGCCCCTGTCTGATTGGCGACGACGTCACGGTCGGTCACAAGGCGACGATCCATGCTTGTACCGTGGGTCACCGGGTCTTGGTTGGTATGGGCAGCATTCTGCTGGATGATGTCGTCATTCCTGATGATTCGATGATTGGAGCTGGGTCCCTGGTCACGCCCGGTAAGACATTTGAACCCGGATGGCTGATTATGGGATCACCTGCTAAAGCGGTCAGACTCTTAAGCGACAAAGAGCGGGATTTCCTAAAAAAGTCTGCGGCGCAGTATGTGACGACGGCACAAAACTATTTTTCACTGGCAGTGTCGTTATGACGGGGTCCGATCAAATTGCTGGCCAACCAGCGATTAAGAGAAGCTCTTTTGGGCCCTGTCAGCGTGAGTATCCCACTAAGCTTGGCGACGGGACCTCGGGAGGAGTCACCTAAATCCATGGGCTCTTCGTCGATATCACGAAAGTCTGGGTAGTAGAAGTCAAGGGTTTCAGCAATCATCGCTACTTCGGAGCCTTTCAGGCCAAACCTTTTTTTGTTTTTTATTTCGTGGAGATAAGCATGCCTTTCTGCTAACTCAGTCCCACCAAGCCCCAGCCAGTCCAGGAGCCACACTGCAAAAAAACTCTGCTCACAGTGTACTTCCAGCTCGTGGGCTAAGGTCGACCCCAAGACACCCCAACTGCTAAAGGCTGCTGGCCCGATTACTACGCGATTATAATCCAAAAAGTTGGACTTCACCGTCACGCCACGATCGACCAGGTCCCGTTCAAATTTGGGATACGCCGCCCCTGGTGGCAACTTGATTCCAAACATCACAATCGCTAAATCGATGCTATCTTGGCTGAGTTCCGGCGTGCTCTGGGGTGGCTTTACAAGCACGCTAGCCCATGAATTCTTATATTGCTTAGACTTTTCATGGGCTTGCCAAGCCAAAAAAGCAACAGTAACCACCGTAACCACAAGCAAACAGCTAAAACTTTCTCTGACTCGCCAAAGGCGTTTTTTGTTTTCGGTTTCCATAACAACTCCGCTTCGTCCAACAGCATCAATAACCGAATGACCATTCTTATGCATTCCTTGTGTTTCCAGGGAGCTTTCGTTGCGAAAGCCTCCGATCACAAGGAGTGACAAATCTATCAAGCAATAGCTAGGCCAAGGGAGAAAGACGCCACATAAACACTGGAGTGATAGGTTCAGGACATACTGCTTATGAGAATTGAGTAAGAGCCAAGTGACTAAATATTAGACACCTGTTCGGATCTCAAACACTCGCCGGATGTTTTGGGCGCGACAATCCCGATGCTTCAAGCTCAAGGAGGAGTGCAGTTAAGGTGCCGCCGGCGGCGATTTGCAAATGCTGGGCTATCTCACTCCGCGTGAGAAAGTGGGCGTTTGCGAGTAACTGGAGAATAGGACGATAATGGGGATTGTTCGCGAGGCTACTGACGAAGATTCTTTCGCACTCATTAAAAAAATATCCATCAGGTGTGAAGGCCTCTCGACACAGCTCCAAATAAGGCGACTTACTTGACTTCCCTGACGCGCCTATCGAGGCCAGGTGGTTAAGCTCCGTCCGTCGACCGATAATCCCCGAAGTGGCTGATGGGACCTTAAATTTCATTGATTTCCTTTTATTACAACAATCTTTCACCATCTTTGGCCAATCATGACAAATTTTAATGGTAATCAGCCAAATTCACAATTAAAATTTTGGCCGATTAGTGTTAAAAAATTGCGGGTCGGCTAGGTACGCTCCCTAGAGTCACGAAAGAGCCCCTTGAAAAATTTAATCCTCCAATGGGTATGCTAAAATATCGTCTATCGACTTTGGGAATATTGAGTCACCGTTGCGATAAGCTTGTGTCCTTTTGTTGCTCTACTTTGCTTTGAATTTGTTGCAGAAGCCGTTTGCTGCCTTGGGTAATCACCCATTCCTGCAGCGGCCCAAAGTAAAAGTCAGGAAACAAGTGTCGGGTAAATTCTGTGATACGCGTGAGCTTGACATGGTCTTGTCCGATCATCTCGAGTTGATAGGCTAAGCGCCCAAATGTCAGCCAATCCTCGGACTTTTCTGTCTTAAAGCCAAAGTGGTTGTCGCCCGAAAGGCGGGTGTTAAAGTGCGGTGGGTCATTTAATTTGATCCCGTCGAGTGTAAATGCAAAGTCATGGGGAGGACTCCATTCTGTGATTTGTGCATGGGCGACACCATGGTTAAAAGTCAGCAACAACTCGCCCTTGTTCCCTGCTTTATTTTCCTGATTTAATTGTTTTTGATTAATTTTAGTGATTTGCAGACGCTGTGGGATCGGTAAACCTAGATACATGACTGTGGGCCAAGGCCCCGCGAGTTCGACAGGAGCAGGTGTGATTGCGCTGAGGCCTTGCTGCTCGGGAGCAACACCGGTGATTGCGGCAAATACCTGGGTGGCTTTGCCTTTGATCAGGATTTCCGCGCTCACTTGGTGCCGAGGATGTGGTTGGTTCCTACGAAACTGTTGATCCACATGATGGGCACCTCGATAGAGCACAACAAGCACGATGACGGACACAGCTTTTTGGTTCCGTGTCTTAAGCCAACGTCTCAAAGTATTGCCAACAAAAGTCCCGATAAAGGTTATGGGTGCCAGCACAGGCAACGACATAACAAAGCAGGTGATGCCCTCATGATAGGTGAGGATGATGATCGCAAAGAGACAGACAAAGGCCACACTTGTCGAGAGGTAGGGTCTTTTGAGGGCAAAGACGCCGATGATAAAGCCCAGTACTATTGGAAACGAAAAAAAAACAATCGAGAACTGATCTGTGGACGCCGAGATAACACAATACAATACCCAGGTGATGATCACCGCAAACATGACTCCGACAGTCCAGCGGGCCGGAGCCAGAATAGTAGGCTGCTGTATATGAGGCTTCTGATTAGGCTCTACTTGAGAAGGGTCATCGGGTGCCACAGTTGTTCTTGCCTCCCAATATGAAACATGGAGTGGAACGTAGCTTTGCTAGGCGAAAAATTTTGCAAAATAGTAGATTTTAAAACATTGGTATCGTCCGGCTGGCATGATGTCACTACCCATGGGGGATGAGAAATAGCCTGAGACCGTATACGTCCTTGGTGATCTACGCTCACACTGCCCGAGACATTTAAGACAAAGTCTGCCGTTATCGTGTCGACCTGAGCGGTCAGTGATGATGGCATCTGATGGCGAAATGTCATGTGTTGCCCAGAAACTTCGGTGACCGCCATATCGATCAAGCCGGCATGATCAACCACACAAAAATGGGCTCGTCGAGGTCGATAGTGGGACCATCTTTTTCCCAAAAGGGCCATGATGGGAGAACTGACGAGACTTCCCAAAGTCCAAAATGAACGCCATTCGGAATGAGTCGTTTGTGCAAAGGGCGGGACCACAACGCTGATACGGTAAAGCACTTCAAAAGTCTCAAAACTAAAAATTTTTGGCAAAAATGGCGGACCCATACCCTCGATAGCCAAAACACAAACCGAGAGAAGTCCATCGCCATCAAACAAATCAAGTTTAAGCGGTGGCGGAAGATAGGCTGCGAGTATTCGTGGCGCAACCCGGTAATTGATCACATACCGCCAAGGAACGGTGCCCCGCATGGCGAGGGGTTGGAACTCACCGCCGCCTAGGCAGTTTAATATATCCGGTAAAAACTGATCCCTGCGGGTAGCCACCGCCGTTGCGTCAGGGATTGTAATGGGTGTTATCTGCTGCTTCATGGACTGACTAATCGATCCCCGTGCAAGCCCACTGATCCCGCAGCAATATTCTGTTGCATTAGGATGGCTAAGATGATTTTAAATAATCAAATGACAAAGAATTTACATTGTTTATATCTCACCTGAGGCTCTAGAGGCAAGATTATTTTTGCCAATCAAAGTTGCGCGCTTAAGCATTTAAGCGTCACTCATTTCAGATTTTTTTAGGATTAGTTCTTGCAGTCCGATGCTATGCGTGGTTTTTACAAGAAAGGACCCTTTATGGCACAGTACAAAAAATATCATATCATATTGTTATTACAAAAAAATATCATCTTTACTATGGCCGCGAGTATGATCCTAAGCCTTTGTTTAGGTTGCACCCCAAATAAAAAAGATATCCATGTGTCGAATCTTTCGGCAGCTGAGGGGCGCGTTGGACCCGATGAACTCAACCAGAGCCGCGATGTCGCCTTTCTACCGACCCATCAGTTTTGCAGTCCAGATAGGGTGGCCGTATTTAGGAAGATTGATCCAATGGCCATTGATTTTAGCGGACCCCTCGCCAAAAACACCGCCCTAAAGCTAACCTTTGATCCGGAAGAACTCAAAAAAGGCGTGATCAAGTGCTCCATCAAAGACTGCACGATTACAGTTCTCAAACCTATCGCGGTGCAACCGACACTTCCCTTAGCCTTGGCAACCATTGCCATGGTTTTTACCCTTGAAGGACAAAAACAAGTGGGAGAAAACCCTGAGAAAAAAATCACCACGTCGGTCGATGTAAATCCCATTGATATCGGTATTGCTCAGGTCGGTGTTTTTCTTGCCTCTGAATACAGTCATTGGCGCACACAAAACCCAGGCGACGAACAAGTCGAAAAACTCACTATGGAGCGTATTTTTGGTTGTACCGTCGGTATTCGTTGCAATTTACCAACGATCACTCTCGAAATCGGCGCAAAAAAAACAGGTCTTTATTTTCTAGTGAATGGCAACACCGCCAAAGGTACTAAACTTCAATACGGTAGCGTTTCCACTGACTACTATAAGAGTGAAGGGCATATACGCTATCTGGATATTCCTCGGGCTACTACAAAAGGTATTTATAATCTTTACCGTTTTATCCGAGGCGAACCATCTATCCTGGCCCAAGGTGAGCATGTCGACCCTGAATGGGACGAGATCATCGCCCAATGTCAGGCCCATAGCAGAAGGCAGGGTGACTGTGGGGAAGCCCGCTGATTTGGACCTAAACACTCGTGCCTTGTCTCTCCGTCATCATCCCCATCCTAAGCGAAGCAACCGAGGTGCCGCTTGGAACGATACTTGCTTCTACTATACCTGTAACGGCACCCAACTTATTCCAATAGGAGACTCCTTATGTTGATTCGCCACCTTCTTTTTTTACCCAGTTTTATGCTTCTTGCTTGTCGCCCTGGTTCTTCACCATCGGTACTCAGTACGGCTAACGGCTCTTCCATGACTTGCTCTCTAGAATCGGCTTCAACCAGTCTACCAATCGGCGGCACCACCAGAAAGAATGTCATAAGCTCGGTGCGCCACCAGCTCACACGGTCATCATGTGTGCCCAGCACCAATATCTTCGTGAAGACTGCACAGTCTTTGCGCAGTCTCTGCGCCAAGGCTCAAGACTGCGAGGCTACTGACCCATTAGGCACCGCTGAGGTCTCAAAAATACTGGTTGAATCCGTTGCAACCCTTGGACCAGATTCTGTGATCCAAGAGGAAGATTTTATTATGGACCAGAAGCTCTCCGACAACTTAGGGTCCAACCCTGGCGGATTTTATAGTGGACGTGACGGTGTTGTTCGTTATGTCAAGACACCGAATGACGACTTGCAGAGCGTGACGGAACATTTGGCTAACACCATCTATGCGGACCTTGGGATTCCTGCCGTGAAGTCTACCCTATTTGTCGGAAAAGCCAGGACCCCCGATGGCAACCCGCGACTCTACTATGCCAGCGAAATGGTCGAAGGCCTTAAGGACATTCATCGAGTGAATAATCTCGACACCACCCGTGAGTTTCTTCGTGGGTTCGTTGCCGACGTGCTGCTCGCTAATCGCGATATTGTTTCGTCTAGTGGGAATACCGCGGTTTCGCCCAATGGTCAAGTCATCCGGATCGATTCCGGATCGGCCCTTATGATGCGAGCGATGGGCAGTCGCAAAGACCCCAGGGATCTTTTCGAATTGAAGGAGTGGAAAGGTCTACAAGATAAATGCATCAATCCAGCTTATGCCTCCATCGTCAATCATGCAGGCTATACTAAAGACGAACTATGCTCTGAGTTTAAACGGCAGATCAGCGCCATAGTAGCCTTTTCTAAAAGCAAAAACGGATGGAAGACCTACGTCGATCAGGCTGTACCAGCTTTTAAGGTTTATTTTCCGCAGGAATTCGGTACTTCGGTTAGCATGCTTGAGCAACGCGAAGTAGAACTTAAGAAACTGATCGCGGCCCAATGCCGCTAAAAAATTAATATTTAAAGGTACTTATTCCTTGGCCCGACACCCCCTCTCTCAACATATCCAATTTACATCTAAAGTAAATCGTGGTAACTTACGATAAGGGGTAAAGGGTGAAAGTATGAAAAACATTCTGCCAGCATCAAAGATCATTGTTTCTTCCCGAGGACAATTCGTCATCCCTAAGGAAATCAGGGACGCCGTCGGCATACACGGCGGAAGTGAGATTCTCGTCAGAACCCGCGAAGACGGCGTGATCGAGCTGAAGCCTGTCAAGAAGAACGTCGGCGATCTTTTTAAGGTTACGCAACTATGGAAAGGCCCAGCTCTGGACGTGGATGAAGCCATTGCTGAAGCTGTTGAGTTAGCTGATCTCTCCACCAGACCGGGGCGGCCATCTTGATAGCCCTCGATACCAACGTCCTTGCAAGGGCGATCCTCCAAGACGATCCGGTACAGTCGCCTCAAGCAGCTAAAGCCATCGAGACCCTGGCTTCTGGCGGAGGTGTCCTCATTACTATGTCAGTGACGCTCGAACTTGTCTGGGTACTCCGCAAAAGGAAGCACCGAGCCGAAATCTATGAGACGCTGCACCACCTTTTGGAAAGCGAGGGCATCACGTTTGTTGATGGTGCGATTGTCGGTGAGGCTCTGGAAATATATCGCCAAGGGAAAATCGACTTTGGCGACGCATTGCTACTGGCTGAGGCTTCAGCCCACGGTGTCGTAAAGGTGATGACCTTTGACGAAGCCCTCCTAAAATCAGACAGGCGATCCGTGCCGGTCGAGTGATTAAAATTCAATGCTGAGTAGGAATCACAGCTCGAGGAGTCTTAAAATACAAACCTAACGGCCTGAAATTAAACAAAAATGAGATTAAACTTAAGCCGGCCCAGCACCAGACCGATAAGATCTTTAAGCACAATTGGGAAAGTATCGAAGGGCTAGGGCCCTCCGTCCGTAGGCAGGGTGCCCCTTTAGGGGGGTGGCAGGGCTAGGACGGGGGTGGGCCCCTTTTTTTCGCCGGATGGTTCGATGGTAAACCGAAGCTGGGACGGCTGGGACTCCGGCTCCAGATCGATGGTGACGACACCCCCATTGAGAAGTCCACCAAAAAGCATTTCGTCGGCCAAACGCCGTTTGATTTGGTCTTGGATCACCCGAGCTAGAGGTCTCGCCCCGAAAGCGGGTTCGTAGCCTTTCTGGGCAAGCCAAGCTTTGGCAGCATCGGTTATCTGGAGGATGACATTTTGTTTGGCAAGCTTGTCAGAAAGTTGGCCGATATTCTTTTCTACGACCTTAAGGACCACGCTCTCATGGAGGGGACCAAAGGAAATGACACTATCTAGACGGTTGCGAAACTCAGGGCTAAAGGAATCCTTCAGGATCTGGGAGTCACCCGCATGGAGGCCAATTTCTCGATTAAAGCCGATATTTCCATGGGTCAATTCCCGAGCACCAGCATTTGTGGTCATGATCAGGATAACGCTGCGAAAATCCGTTTGCCTGCCGTTAGCGTCCGTCAGGGTTCCATGGTCCATGACTTGGAGCAGAATGTTTTGAATATCTGCGTGAGCTTTCTCGATCTCGTCGAGGAGGACGACCGCATGGGGGTTTTTATGAATGGCCTCTGTCAAAAGCCCACCCTGGTCGAAACCCACATAGCCGGGAGGAGCCCCTATCAGGCGGGATACCGCATGACGCTCCATATATTCCGACATATCAAAGCGAACAAACTCGATCCCCATGACTTTGGCAAGCTGCTTGGCCACCTCGGTCTTGCCGACGCCGGTGGGCCCGGCAAACAAAAAACTCCCGATGGGTTTTTCTTCTTCTCTCAGGCCGCTACGGGACAGTTTGATCACGGCAACTAAGCGGTCGATCGCTTCGTCCTGACCAAAGACGACAGCTTTAAGGGAAGACTCTAAGGCTGCTAGACCCTGTCGATCGGATGCAGAGACCTTTTGGGGAGGAATCCTCGCCATCTTGGCGACGACGTCCTGGATGGCAATTTTATCGATAGAAATTTTTTCTTTGGGCTGATCGCCGACCAAATCACCTGCATTTAGGGAGTGCTCCTTCATGGAGGCGGCTGCCCCAGCCTCGTCGATCACATCGATTGCAGTATCGGGTAGTTTGCGGTCGCGTAGATGTCTGGAGGCAAGCTCGACTGCGGTCTTAATGGCGTCTTCCCCATAGACAACTCCATGGTGATTCTCATAATAGGACTTTAAACCGGTTAAGATGAGGATGGTATCCTCAATGGAAGGTTCGTCCACGTCGATCTTTTGAAACCGCCTTGCAAGACCATGGTCGTTCTTAAACTGCTGGCGGTATTCTTTAAACGTTGTCGACCCGATACAGCTAAGGCTGCCAGAGGACAAGATGGGCTTGAGCAGATTGGAGGCATCAAGGGCACCCCCCGAGACACTACCTGCACCGATGACCGTATGTATTTCGTCGATAAATAGGATCGCATTTTTCCGTTTGCCAAGGCTCTTCAGCACGTCTTTGAGCCTTTGCTCAAAATCCCCCCTAAACCTTGATCCAGCGATTAACGTTCCCATATCAAGGGCAAAAATCTCTGCATCTTTAATCTTGGAAGGGACCTGGCCTTGGATGATCTTAAGGGCCAAACCCTCGACGATCGCGGTCTTGCCCACGCCGGCATCGCCCACAAAAAGCGGATTGTTTTTGCGGCGTCGACAAAGGATCTGCACACAGCGTTCCACTTCGGCGTTTCGACCAATCAGGGGGTCAATCTTACCTGCCCGAGCCCTGGCACAGAGGTCAACGGTATAGAGCTTGAGGGCGTCGGGCTTTTTGCCGGTGGATCTGCTGTCTTCCTCACCTCTTTCGCCTTCTCGGTCTCGACCTCGGAATAATCCCCTGGATTTTGAAGGCTGATCTTGGTCTGCGTCGTCACTTTCAGAGTCTCTCTCAGAAAAGTCATCTAAGGTGAAGTCTTTGTCGCTTGGTGCCTTGCCGCTCGGGACTTTTTTGATCCCACTCTTGTCAATAGAACTTTTTCCGGGGGAGATTTTTCGGGATGAGATTTTTCCGGAGGAATCAGTGTCGGACGATTCCCCATCCTTTTGAATCGATCCTGGAAGCGCCGGACGGTCGTCCTGTTGGCCCGGAGGCAAGACCAAGGAGTCGGACTCATCCCAGTCAACACCTGGTTTAATGATGCCGTGGGAAATAAAATTCATGACATCATAGCGGGTAATATCTTGCATCTTCAAAAAATAAGCCGCAAAAGACTCCCTTTCGGCAAACAAGGCTACCAGGAGATTTTCGCCTTTAATTCGGTCTTTTCCTGCAGCCCGCACATGCTGTGCAGCCCTCTGGATCACCCTCTGAAAAGCCAGGGTGGGTTGGGGAATCGACCCCGGTGCGAGTTTATCCTGCTGGCCATAGGTTTCCTGGAAATGCTGCTCAATCTGTTGGTGTATCTCCTCGGGTACACCACCACAGGCTTTCATGCAGCGCAAAGCGGACTCATTGTTGACGAGAGCTAAGAGGATGTGTTCGATGGTCACGTACTCATGCCCCCTGCGGGCAGCTTCGCTGACAGCATAGTTAAGGCTGATTTCAAGTTCTTGACTAATCATGGGACTCTCTCCATGGTGCATTGCAGGGGATAGTCATGCTCTTTTGCTATCTCTAAAACTAGGGTGACTTTAGTCTCGGCGATCTCAAAAGGATAGATACCACAGAGGGCTTTTCCATTATGGTGGACTTGCAGCATGATCTCGGTGGCTTCGTGGACCGATTTTTTAAAAAAGCGCCTTAAGATTTCGACGACGAATTCCATAGGAGTAAAATCATCATTATGTAGGATCACCTTATAGAGACTGGGCTTTTTAACTTTAGTAATGGTTTCCATAAGGAGGCCACCTTGGCTATCCTCCTGGTCTCCGTCATACTCACCGCCTAAAACGAAAGCTGCAACCCGACCGTAACTCATAGACATACCCTTTTCGCCATCGCCCCAGATAAAACCTATAGGCTTTAGATCCTCACCCTAAACTATCTCATTGGTTCCGGAAAATCAGAAATTAATAGATCTTTAACATCAATGTTTCCCCATAGCTCCAACCTACTCAAGGCGAATCACCACCCTGCGGTTCTGGGCCCTCGCCTGGTCGAGGGCAGCCCCCTTAAGACCTGTGACGGACTGTCTTGGTTTAGTATGGGCAAAGGACCTAATCGCCATCTTATCCTCCCCCACACCGCGCCGCTTAAACTCTTCTAAGAGACTTGTGGCACGGGCTGAAGAAAGCTCCCAATTGGTTTTATATCGGCCACCTTTTAGGGGAACATCATCTGTATGCCCCTCTAAAATAAGGCTGTACTGGCCTGTGGCAAGAGTCAAGACTTCCATGATCTGTTTGAGGGATTTAAGGGAATTTTGATCAGGTTGGGCCGATCCGGGTTCAAAGAGACTCCGATCCTTAAACTCGATGGAGAGTCCATTCATATCCATGGAGACTGATGTCAAATGACCTAGTTTGCGTTTGGTGATCTCCTTTAAAAGCTCTTCGGACACATGGCGCAAACTCCCTTTTTGGTCAGCTTTGGAGACCACCTCCTTAAGGCGGTCGGCTTTGCGCCGGTCGGGGGCAGACATGGCGAGCTGGAGGACAAAAAAAGCCATCAGCAAAAGCGACATGTCCGAAAACGACATAAGCCAAAGACCTTCGCCTTTTTCGGCGCTCATGGTTTTTCGCCGTAAAGTGATGGGAGCAACGGGCGGTGGTGAGTTGTCCCCTGAGCCCTTTAGGTCGCCCTCGCTCCTAGACTGATTCGAACCAGTACCCGTCATGCGGCCCCTTTTCGATTCCCTTCTTCACTGGTATCGCCCTTTTTGCCCGATGGGTCTTTGGAGTAGGATTTCACCAAATCCCGCAGATGGGCGGAGGATTTTTTGCCCTTAATACTGAGGATTCCCTCGACGATCATCAAATCCACTTCGAGGGCTTTTTCAGCCTCCAAAACCAGCTTTTCGCCCCAGGGACCGTAGATGATTGTCCCGAGACACAGTCCGTAGAGGGTGGTGAGCATGGCAAGGGCCATATTGCTACCGATCTTGGTAGGATCGGACATATTCGCAAGCATGCCGATCAGTCCAAGAAGGGTTCCAATCATTCCAACTCCAGGACAGAGTTTAGACATATTTTGAAAGAGGCTTGCAGCCATTTGGATCTGTCCCTGTTTGAGGTTGATTCGAGCCATCAGATTGTTGCGAATCTCGTCGGGCTTAAAATCGTTGACGATCAGGGACAACCCATCTTTTAAAAATTCATATCGCGCTTTGTTCCTAAAGGGGATCACGGCGCCTATACCTTCGGAGCGCACGGCTTTAGAGGCAGCGCTGATGATCTCAATAGCCTCCTCATGATGCTTTCGCACCCGACTAAACATCGACCCAAATAGCAACTTAAGGCCCGTTAGAAAATCCACGAGGCTATGGGAGAGGAGCATGATGCTCGGTGGGCCCACACCTAACATAACGATTCCAGCCCACTGGAAATATCCCGTAAAGGCTGATCCTTCGAACTTGAGGAAGAACCAGATACAAAACGTAACACCTGAGATCCCTAGAATCGGTGACATGCACATGTACCCACAGGTAAGGCGACGGACGGCAGGAAAACACCTGTCCCTTAAAGTTTAGCGTAGCCTCATCTGCTAGGACAGATGCACAAGTTACCCAGTATGCCAGGCCACTGCTTAGATGGACCGCGGAATCCAAACCTTTACTCAATGGTTTCATTTGCTTGTGAGTCCCTATAAAAATTCTTGAGGACCCCACAAACCCTAATTGACGACGTAAGTCACCTATGCTATCCCTTTGTCAAAGGATTAAAGGATTTGAGCATTTGGGCCAGTAGGGAGGCTCCGCACGTAGTTAGGGCCCCGTCTTGCCAATGATCGATTAGACTTTGCATGGGACTTCAATGAAAAAAACAGTAGACATCAAATATCCCCATTCAGCCAACCTGTTTCAATTTTGCAGGAAGGTGCTCGACCATAAATTTGGCGGCATCCGCGTGATCGATCAAGATGTGGGTCAAATCCTAGGGTTTGATCCTGCAGACTGCAGCCATTGGAAAAAAGGCAAAAAAAATATTCGCTCAATCCAGGCCATGAAGTCCATTGCCGATCATCTCGGGATCGACGAACGTCTAGTGGTCGACGTCGCCGCAGGGGAGCTGGATGATACCGAAGCCTTTTATGAGTACTCCGGCTACGGCGCCTTTGTGGTCGATTCAAAAGTCTTTGAATCGGCTAAAAAAGATTTTTTTAGGCGCCATAGCGGTCAATGGACCAAAGACCGGGAGCTGGACTTTAAGGATCAGTTTACGGCAAATGAAGCCTATATTGACGAAGTCGTCACGGCGATCCATAAAAAAATCAATTTTCAGGAAGCCCCCCTTTACCTCCCCGAGGTCGTTGCTGCCTATCCTGATTTGATCTTGCATCCCATGGCCCAGGGCAAAGAATCAAAACTTTTGACAGAGGACCCTGTTTTAGTCACCGTCTCTGAAGATAAGACCCATATTGCCTATATCGCTGGGTCCGAAGTCCGTCCCTATATGCGCTACCGGATTGCTAAGGGAATGGCGGAATACTTCCTCAATGATACGATTAGCAAATCCACCCAAGAGCTGACGGAATATGCCCATCATATGATCGATGTCCAAAGCAACGTGTTTGCTGCAAAGCTCCTGGTTCCGCTTAATATCCTACGCAAAGAGATGGCTCAAATCACACCCTCGAAAGATGTGGTGTCCCAGCTGTCTGATATTTTTTGGGTTTCGAAAACCTTTATAAACCGCCGACTCAAGGACATCCTCCAAGGAAACGTTGTCCTATAGTCGAATTTCCAGCAAAGACGTGGCCTTTGGTTAGTTCTTAAGCCGAGGAGGGCCGTCTTGCTGGTGAAAGCGGTCTGCGGACTTGAGGGGCAGAGGCACCCCATTGGGCAGGGACAACCATTTTTCTGCCGTAAGCTCTTCGATCTTTTTGGACTCATAGTCGGTTACTTTAAAAATGGTTTCAAACCCAAAGATCTCCCGCTTGTAGCATTTTTCAATCTTATAGAGCCGTGAGTGAAAGCTCACGACTTGGTTGTTGACTCCCTTGCAGGCTTCATCGATGGGGATCACGTCGATACCGGCTTCTCCGCTTAGGAGTTTAGCAAACATCTCGTCAACCACGGAGGGTATCGGCTCTCCCTCTGGGATAGCGCTAAACTCCTCGACCGGTAATGCCTCAAAAGTCCCCTTTGGATCGCCGCCTTTTTTTGTGCGGTGGGTCGTATAAGTGGTCCAATCGGGGAAAAGCCGCCGTTTGCAACCTTCGATATAGTAGACATCTACATAAGAATAGGTCACATAGCGCCCCTCTAACCTGCGGCAGAGCTGCGCGGCGTTGGTATTAAATGGAGCGATATCTAAAGGTTCACCTTCGGGGAGAGCGACGATCAAGTCTCGGTCCACATCGACCACCTTTTGGCCTTTAGAGACAAGTTCGTAGACGGTTTTACTGTCGACAATCAAGCGACGTTTACAGTCCTGGATCTTGTAGACGTCGCTATAATAGGCAACCAGTTTGCCCTCGTATTGGTAGCAGAGAGATTTGGTCTCTTTCGGACTAAAAGTCTTGATTTCAATCGGAGTCCAAGACATTTCCAGTAGCTCTACGGGTTCCTGCTGGGATTTGGGCTTTTTGTTGGAGGTCGTCTTTGAAGTCTTAAGGCTCTCTCCAGGAGTTTCTCTTTGGTTTCGGGTTTCGGGTTTTTTAGGGTTGCTTTGAGCGATCCGGATGGTTGGGTTGGTTTGAGGTGATTCCTGATTGCGTTCCTCATAGGGCACTGCCGAGTCCATAGGATCGACCGGGTCCGGAGCCACGGTGGGAGGCGGCCCGTTGGGGCCGTACTTGGAGGAGGCGAATTGCTGCTCAGCCATGGCCACGGGGATCGCCCCTGATAGCAAAGCCCCAAAAATTACTAAACATAACTTGGAGTTGAGATCTATGGTTCCAAAGGACTTCATAATTAAGTTGTCTAAGATCATCACCTTGCTCCTGTTCGATACCCCTGTTAGGGTCTCGCATCTATCATCGAACTTCGGCAGCCTTTTCTCAAGTCTTTACCAAAATTCCATGGTCACCAGCGAGTCCCTAAGGATCGATTTAAACAAGATACCTGAATAATTATGATAATTGGCTTAAAGAGGCGATGTTTGAATCTGGGGGGACTCCCCCTAGGGATGGCTTTTTAAAACCGGATCCCCAGCCCCCCCATAATGACAAGATAGTTGTCAAACCCCGATTCGGTACCGAGGAGCATATAGTCTTCGAGGGTCCCCATCAGTACAAAACGTCGGAAAAAGTGAAATCGCTGACCGATCGCAGCATGGGCGAGGACATTGGTCTTGCTTTCCGCTTCGGGGCGACCATCGATGCCGGTTAGGGTTTCATCGAGGGTGCCTGGATTGGTGTCATTGCCATTGGGGCACCCGGTAGACTCTCTCTGTTTTTTCACACAAAACTTGCCACGATAGGGGACTTCGCCACTGGTGGTGATGTAGCTAGGCTTTTTGGGGTAAAACTTAGACATGGCAAAGCCGCCACCAAAGTTGATAAAAAAATCAAAATAATTGGTGGCAGAAAGTAAAATGATCTGCTTTCCATAAATGGGATTCCAATTAGCATTGAGGGTAAAAATAGTTTGCAACTCCCGAATTGGGACATAGGCGGGACCCAAATTAGCGTCAGGATCACCTGAAGCCTTGAGGTTTTCAAGATCCCCAAACTCATCCCCTATCGTATCGTTTGGGTCGTTATAAAAGCTCTCGATTGCAGTGCGTTCGCTTTTGTCACTATTGATCCCCAGAGAGACTTCACCGGCAATGCCCCATTCTTCGGATAAAAAATAGGTGAGGCTGCCGGTGGCTAAAAAGGTGTTGGTGTAGGATGAGTTGAGGACCATCCCCAGCCTGCCATCGAGTTCGACCTTTTCTTTTTTGGGGAAAAGCTTTTTTAAGACGACATCTTCGCTGTCGGTGACCCTTTCGTAGCTGAGGCCATTGGTCGTTCCAAACGCGGAAGCTATCAAAAAGGACCAACACCAGAACTGGAATCTCGTTTTGAGACTAAGACTCTCTCTCACAGTTAGTCCTTTCCCTTGGTGAACCACAAGATTCGCTTAAGATCGCTCCTATATTGTATCATGAGCGAGGTCTGAAACGTATGCAAGGTAGGACTAACTAAATACTAAGTGTTTACTAAATCATTGATTTGCAGCAGACTTACGATGTTTCTTTTTGTAGTTTGCAAACTTCTTAGACTTGTTTTTGTGGCCAGGACGTTTTTTTACGACGGACTTGTGTTTTAGACGAGACTGTTTCGATTTTTTAGAAATTTTATGTTTAGATGATTTTTTTTTCTTGGTTTTTTTAGCAAATTTAGACCCTTTATGAGATCTCTTTTTAGAACTCTTGTGGATTTTTTGGGTTTTGCCCTTATGGCTATAATGAGCTACGGGGGTGCGCCCCTGGCCTTTAGGTCCCCCGGTGCGGCCTGGGATGGGAAGAGCCGATTCGCTGGGTTTAGACTCCTTTGACTTTTCAAACCAATTTTGTGCCGTCGCAGCAATCTCCTTTGGCTTTTCGAAGATCGAGGGCTCCGGAGGTGGAGTGGTCCTGGTAGAAGGATTTAAGCTGGTTGACGGGAGTCGATTGGAACCGGAGTTTTCCGAATCTTGGGAACCCCCGAAATAGTGGTAACCGCCAAACCCGATTCCTAGAGCTAACGTAGCCACTAGGATACCAGTAAGGGTTTTGCGGGAAACAAACGATTGTTTTTGGGAGCGTGATGAAGCCATGATGGGATTTCCTTAATCCAGGTGGGTGTGGGTGACTTTTCTCTGGAACCCGTAAGGTTTCCTAAAGTCACCTCCTCGTCCTAGGAGCAAGGGCCAGACCACCTTGGATTTTTTAACTTAACCAGCTGAAATGATGGAAGGTAGCGGAATAGGAAACCGGTGACTATAGTTTGGTGACTGTCAAAAGATTAGACAGGCGGCCAACATTCGATCGGCTGATATCCCCAAAATTGGCTAGTAGTCAGCGGTATGGATTGGTGCATAGGCTTTTACTAAATAATTCTATGCAAATACCGATCATAAAGTGTATCGTCCTTGGAGCCTTAATCTAAGGCGTTTTTTTGGAGACTCCGATGAACGAAACCCTTCGCATCATAATCGTGGGTGGGACAGGTTACCTAGGCCAACAGCTCGGACTTAAACTGACACAGGCAGGTCATCAAGTTTCCATCACCACGCGAAATCCAGAACAGTGGATTTATAGGACTGCGTTTCCATGCCAGGTGATCCACTGGGATCCAAGCAGCGAAGACTTCCCGCTACCAAAAAAAAACACCCCCCATGTGGTCATCAACCTCGCGGGAGCCGGTATCGGCGACCAAAGGTGGACTACGGCCTATAAGAACACCCTAAGGGATTCTCGTCTCGTGACCACTCGAAAGATTGCCCGCGCTATCAAAAACCATAACCTTTCCCTTTGCCACGACGGGCAGGTGACGGGGGGTAAACCCGTCCACCTCGTCCAGGCGTCGGCCATCGGCTACTACGGGTCTCGGGGCGACGATGCCCTTACCGAAACCACATCCCAAGGACAAGGGTTTCTGGCTCAGCTTTGCGCTGACTGGGAGCAGGAAGCTCTCCAAGCCAAAACCGAGAGCAACCGAGTGGTCCTCGTCCGGATCGGGGTGGTCTTAGGTCATGGAAGCGGATTTCTTAAGACCATGACCCCCCTTTATATGCGCGGAGCAGGCGCCTTAATTGACGGTGGTCGCCCATGGTTTCCTTGGATTCACGTGGACGATGTGGTCTCAGTCTTTGCAGAGGCGGTGACCAACTCCCAGTGGAACGGCATCGTCAATGCAACCGCTCCCGAGCCTGCCCAGATGGGAGATTTTCACAAACTCATGACGGAGTGCTATGGAGGACAGCTTGCGCCTCCAGTCCCCCCCTGGTTGATCAAGACTCTTTTAGGACAGCAGTCGGAAATCGCACTAGGGTCCCATAAGGTGATGAGTGAGGTTCTGCGACACAAAGATTTTAAGTTTAGGTACCGGACGCTCCCGGAGGCTTTTAAGGCCCTTTATGAGACCGATGTCGACCGTGGCTCCTATCACGTGGTATCCCAACAGTGGTTTCCTCACCATAAAAGAGAACTTTGGAAATTTTTTGCCACTGAATCTAATTTGGAAACTCTCACTCCCCCTTGGCTTTCTTTTAAGGTTCTCTCTAAATCAACTCCAGAGATCGAGTCAGGTACGATCTTAAAATACCAGCTCAAACTCCATGGGATTCCCATCCAGTGGGAAACCCATATCAGCCAATGGCAACCTGCACACAAATTTATCGATGTCCAGGCCAAAGGTCCCTATGCGATGTGGCATCATACCCATAGCTTTCAGGACCACGCTGGGGGAACCCTGATGACGGACCATGTGCGCCTGAGACTTCCTCTGGGAAAATTAGGGTTTTTAGTGGCAAGCCCCATGGTCGTAAAAGATGTGGAGCGCATTTTTAGTTTTCGTAAACAAAAAATAGCTGAAATCTTCGGTACGACACCCCATATTCAGCTGGTCAGCGAACCTAACGTAAGGAGCTAGTGGTGTTGTCCTCGACGATAGTATGGTTTAAGCGAGACCTGAGGCTTCATGATCACCCTGCTTTGACAGCAGCACTCCAGCAGGGTCGACCGATCGTTCCCCTCTATATTTGGTCTCCGGAGGAAGAGGGTCCGTGGAGTCCCGGAGGGGCAAGTAAGTGGTGGCTTTATGATGCCCTTGAAAAGCTCGATCAGCAGTTAGGCCAGCATGGTGTGGGAGAAGTGGGAAGCCCCCTGATGCAGGAGCCGGGTAGACTGTGCCAGCTTCGGGTGATGGGGGGACCTATCCTCAACGCTTTGCTAGAGGCAGCGAACACCTATCATGCCCACGAAGTTTACACGATGGGGTCTCTCGAACCGTTTACGACCTCCCGAGATCGCGGCTTGCACCAAAAGCTCAAGGAAAAAGGGATCGAGCTGAGGGCCTTTCATAGCAATCTCCTTCTTAAGCCCCAACTCGTCACTAAGAGCGACCAAAAACCCTACAGTATCTTTACTCCTTACTACCGAGCAGCCCTTACCCACGAGGTCCCGACTCCCCTCCCGTTACCAGCAAAGATCCCCCTTGCACCCCTGCCGGATCTTGATAAGCCACGTCTGGCAATGGAACATCTCGATGAGCTTGGACTCAGACCGACGGACATGAAAAACCCCTGGGACCAGGGGTTTTTTGGTTTTTGGAACAGGATGCTAAAGTCCGAGGGGCTCCACCTTCGGGAGGATGGACCCAAACGATTCCTTAAGGAGGCCCTGAGTTCCGTGGGGTCTTATGTGGAAAGTCGAGATATACCCAGCTTGCATGGTACCAGTCGTCTTTCGCCTTTTTTGCATTTTGGACAGATCACTCCAAGGCAGATTTATCACCACCTAAAATCAAATTCTGGATCCCTTATTGGGTCAGGTGTGGGTCCCCTTAAGACCTCTTGGTCAGCTGCCCAACCCTACCTCCGCCAACTCTATTGGAGAGAGTTTGCCCATGACCAACTCTTCCATAATCCGAACCTAGATCATAAACCTTTACGAAGTGATTTTGAAAAATTTCCCTACGAGACCGATCCGCAAAAACTCAAAGCCTGGCAACGGGGACAGACCGGTTATCCTATCGTCGATGCCGCGATGCGAGAGCTTTGGCAAACCGGATTTATGCATAACAGGGCCCGGATGATCGTGGGATCTTTTCTAGTGAAAGACTTGATGATCCCTTGGCAGGAGGGGGCGCGCTGGTTTTGGGATACCCTCGTCGATGCGGATCTAGCCAACAACTCCATGGGCTGGCAATGGATCGCAGGCTGTGGGATCGATGCAGCCCCCTATTTTCGGATCTTTAATCCAATCCTCCAGAGTGAGAAGTTTGATCCCGATGGGGTCTACATCAAGACATACTGCCCAGAGCTCAAAAACTTATCCGGAAAAAATCTCCACGCCCCCTGGCTTGCTCCACCGCTGGAGCTAAAAGCTGCTGGGGTGGCTTTAGGCAAAACTTATCCCGTCCCTTTGGTCGATCACGGAAAAGCAAAACTAAAAGCAATGGTCGCCTACGAAGGGATGCGCCGTGGGGGTCAGGAAACCTCAAGTCGATAGCTAAATATATTTTTATTTTAATAGGTTTTTGGACCCTACGGACTTAGGGATTTTTAATCTTCGTTTTTAGCGAATCATAGGTTTTGTATTTTCAAGCATTGGTTTTAGGGTTAAACTCATCTCGTGCATTGCAAGATTGTGGGAATCATTTTACCTTGGACCTAAGCAAGACTCTGGACCTGCCGCATTACGATTTGCGGCGAGATGAGACACCCCCCCCACAAGAGTGAAAAGGAACCTTGTATGATGAACCTACTGCCTGGCCTTCGAAATTTCAGTGAACGAGTTTTTCCGAAGCAACAAAAACACTTTGAAACTCTTTCGCAAGGGCAAAAGCCCCATACCTTGATGATCACATGTTCTGATTCACGAATTGACCCCAATCTCGTAACCCAAACAAAACCTGGTGAGCTCTTTATCGTCCGCAATGCTGGTAATGTGATTCCCCCTTATGGAGCCTCACGGGGGGGAGAAGAAGCGGCCATCGAGTTTGCCGTGGATGGGCTTAATGTGACCAATGTGGTCGTCTGTGGACACTCCCAATGTGGAGCGATGGCTGCCATTGCTAATAATTTGAACCTTGAAAAAATGCCATCGGTCAAACGCTGGCTCGATCATGCACAGTCCACAAGGCGACGTCTTGAAGACTCCCCGGAGCTATGCAATCTTCAGCATGTCGTTGAGGATAATGTGCTGGTGCAAGTCGACAACCTTAAGACTCATCCTGCCATTTCAGCTGCCTTGCGGATGGGTCGGGTGCAGATCTATGGGTGGGTTTATCACTTCGAATCTGGGTCAATCCATATCTACGACCCCAAAAATAAACGTTACCTGCCTTCGACAGAAGTCAGAGAGGAGACTATCAAAGATGCAGCACGATTCGCCCTTTGAACTGCCAATGGCGGGCCTCCCTAAGGGCGGGCTTGCGGATCCCCAAAGCGCACACTACCAAGCCGCGTCCTTAAGCTCGTCCGTGGATTCGCCATTGACAAACCACCCGGAGTCGAAGACGTTTTTGACGACAGCTCTGGCTTGGCAGGGAACGGTTACACCGAAAGTTATGCCGCGGGTCACCGTGGTGGCCGCCTATGCAGCTTTAGTCCAGGTCGCTGTGACCTACTTTCCTGAGCTCACTTTACCAGTGACCCCCTTTGAATACTCAGGGGCTGTTCTAACCTTGATACTCGTTTTGCGAGTGAATGCTGGTCATGACCGATGGTGGGAAGCCCGCAAGTTATGGGGAAACATCGTCAACCAAAGTCGCAATCTTGCGGTGGTCGTCTGCGCTTATAGCAAAAGCCAAGACCCGCAGGTGGCCACTGCCCTCAACTGGATCGCCGCCTGGCCCCATGTGATGCGCGAGTCCCTGCGAAAAGAGAATCAACTAAAAGAAGTCGCCGCCATCATCGGGCCACAAGAGGCTCAATCCGTGCGGCAGGCAGAGAACATGTGTCTTTATGTTGCTCTTAAAATCGCCACACTCCTCGAAGGCTTCCGAAACCAGGGCATGGACCCCTTTGCCTTTCACCGCGCCGAAACCGAAAGGTCCCAGCTGGTGGACGCCTTTGGTGCCTGCGAGCGGATTCGCAATACGAGGATGCCCTTTGTCCTTGCTGTCAAATCAAGGCGGTTTCTGTTGCTCTTTTTATTGCTGTTACCCTTTGCCTTTGCCGACCGCACGGGGTGGATGACTCCTATAGTGGTTGCTTTGGCATCTTATCCGCTTTTTTCCTTGGACGAGATTGGAGCCGAGCTTCAAAACCCGTTTTCTCCGCGGAACTTGAGCCATCTCCCCCTCACCGACCTTTGTAAAAGTATCGCCAAAAGCGTTTTAAGTCTCGGTCGAACTACCCTCTGAGGGGGGCATTGAATGATAGTTAAAGTTTGATTTTAAAGTCCTACTTAGGGAAAAAAACAATAGATGATAATGATAAGCTTTTGAATAAGGTAGCTCTGAAAGCAGTGCGAATCAATTTAGGGGGCTCTTTTTTTAAGTGTACCGAGTCTTCCATACCTTCAGGCTTACTTAACACTTCTCTATTAACTGAAATATCGGGGAAGGCTAAACTCCCGGCTTCTGGCATTGAAGTTTTCAAGTCTATCCTAGCGAATCTTCTAAACAAAATCTCTTCTGCCTCTAAGCAGTTGCGCATTTCGTACTGCCTTCAAGTAGCCACTTTGATAATTCTGTAAGTTTAGATACTTTTAAGGTGATTTCTTCAGTGACAGGTATAGATTGCTCTTGCCAGGAAGCTGAAATTATTTCTCCAGAGTTGTAGCAATCAATCAAGATATTATTTTTACCTAATGAATAGAGAAGAGTTACCCCACCATCAGCACAAGGACTAATTTGTATTGGTTTAAACAATGGAAATAAGCTAATAAAATTAGAAGCAGCATTTATAGCAGCGTTGGCTGGTTTGGGAGCATTATAGCTATCCCACCCTTCACTAAGATAATGTAATTCAGTCTCCAATCGAGGCTCTTGATGTCCGTGTGGTTCTGGTCTACTGGCATCGTTGCTGACACGTGTCGAGGGAATACGATCTGACCCAAGATCCGGCAACCGTATTGACAGGGGCACGGATGAACGAAATTCTAGAAAGGAGGCTCGCGGGCAATCCGCCGTTGGCTGACTTGAATCCCTTTGAGCAAGTGTGGGATGGCGCGGCCAAGAAGATCATCCACGGTATGTGGCATACCGAGCCGGTGATTGATGCATTGACGGCCATCGGAGCCGCGTTGCAACAAGGTGGCAAGGCGACCTTCATCAGGTCTGGTGATCAGGTTATTGGAAATTTTGCCGCAAAGGTTTACCAGAAAGCCTTCACGGCCCACATCAATCTCGTGCAAAGCCCATCAGCGGCGGACCCGTCCAACAGTGAGTCGTTTAAGGCTCAAGTGGCGTGGTCGCGAAACACTGCTACCGAACGATTGGCATTCTGGCGCAGAGCGGCAGCGGAATTCTCGTCTGCTGCTAACTGCGGCTCAGTGGAAGAAAAATTGAAGGCGATCAAGAACCTTCGTGAACGCTTGTTCCCAGTGAAACTATCACCGTTTTAAGTCTCGGACGCGTGACCCTCTGAAGGGTTTAACGTGAGGCCTAGTTTATTTCTCTCCCAAACGAATTCGTACTGATCGATGGGTTACCACTGTAAACGCCTTGATCAGCTTTTTACTATAAGTTGCTATGACAGATGACACTATATCAGCCTTCTCCAAAGGTCTAACCCCTGCAAGACGGATTAAAACAACTCCTTCATGAATTTTGTTGAGCCTAAAGACCAGTTCGCCAAAGTCTTTGTCGGCGGTTATCAAAACACTCTTACGGCGGTTTGCTATTGCTAATACCTTTGGATCGGCGATGCTGGGTGACTCTTCTGCGATTGAGTAAACCGCAAAGCCGTCTAGCCGCAGTCGTTGTACTATTTGAGCATCAATGCTTTCATCAGCGAGGAACTGCATGTTTTCTCTCAGGTAGAGGCTCTACAAGATCGGTTCTGATGACCTTAGAGGCATAGTCAAGAGCCGACAAAATACCTTCCCTAGTCAATCGAGGGTGGGCCTCTAAAATATCTTCCGTTGTTTCACCTGCAGAGAGCTTTTCAAGAATCAACTCAACCGTGATTCGTGTGCCTTTGACAGTGGGCTTACCCATCATGATTTCTGGATCACACACAATCAAATCTGTGCCCTTGGATTTAGTTTTTCGCGCTCCCATTTGTCATGCTCCTTTCTTCGCGGATAAGTAGCTTTTTACGGTTTGTTTAAGATAATTTAATTCAAATACTAGCACAGCGGCCTCTTCTTCAAGATAACACCTCGACACTTTAAAGGAAAAACTTTAACTTTTCCTTAATTCAGACATATCAGATATTTATATTTTAGTCAAAAATTCAATCAGTTGAATATCGTTTCAACTCGTAAGTAAGTGCTATTACCTTCGTCCCGGGGCGAACGACTCGATGTGATTTCGTCCAACGGAGCGGTCGAAGCCAAATTGCAATGAGCTCACAGATGGCCTTCGCGCTTTATTTGCCGCCATCGGTGTAGGACTGAACAATTTCGAATAACTCTTCTGGTTTTAACTGACGAATGACCTTAAACAAGTTAGGCGAACTTTCTAAGCGTATAGATTTTTTACATTTGCTATCTAAAGTCACTGCTTTGAGATCAGGAAATTGTGGCTGTGGAAATGAGAGTGTTATCGGATCGATTCCATCCTTACATCCACTTAATGTAAGGTAAATTAATTTGTGAGGGCGGGATTTGGAAAAATCCAAGAGGGAATTCTTTAAAGATTTGGACACGATCCGCATGCGCCTGAGATCAGGTAGAACCGCCAAGATTTTTGAGACATCTGGAGCCAAACCCCCAGGGTAAAAGACTATGGATTCGACCCCCTTTGTGGGCGGTAAATTTTGGAAATCTTCTAGGAATTTTTGATGTCTTTTTAACTCGGACGGATAGGCCGCCCCGGATCTAAGGAACAATTCGAATTTTATTCCGTGTTTTGCTCCTTCTTCGATGAGACCTCTTATAAAATTTGCATCCAAATAGCTTTCGGAAAGTTCACCCTTTATTCGGTACTCCTTTGCGTTTGGAAATCCCTTCCTAAGGGCAGTTATCATCGATCGAGGGAGCAAATTGCGATCTAGCCAGGACAAATATTTCAGAGAATTATTTTTTTGGTTCACAAAAATATTTGTTAGCGATATTTTCTTGATTTTCCTGCGCGCCGACTCCGATATTTTATTAATCGTATCGATCTGAAAATCGCAAATGTTCTGATAGTTTATTATCCCACTAGGATTAAAAATTGGAGTAGACCCGGAGTAAGTGTTTAACTCTACCACAGTGTTTGATGACTCGATAATTTGGCTTACTTTTTCGGGGGTATTGCGATCAGAGTAATAGTCGACTACTTTTAGAGATTCTAGATTATTTACAAAATTCTTATCTGAAATGTATTCGATCATATCACGGTTTAGATAATGAATCTGGCCCATAACAAAACAACGCAAATCCCTGTTCGGGGTTACAAACGAGTTATTATAATCACGAAAGTTAAAACCTCCTATCAGGTTCCATTTGTGATCATTGGGTTCTATCAATGGACTTAGGTTCACCAATTTGAGACCAAGAGAATCCGCGACCATTTGTGGGAGACTGTTGCCAACCTGCCCCTCAAGTTCCTTAAACCAGCTTTCCATAGCATTCATAAGATATAAAATGTCGGATTGATACCCCAAGGCCGATGCCCACGATCGGTTCCGAAAACGACTTGGTTCCATGGAGTCATCGACTCCAATCATGCCGAGTCTGGCTCGCTGAAGTGAGTATATAATTTCTCCTGGCGTGATTAAATCGGGGTGAATACGGCATGGCCGGACTTTTGAAAAAACTGAATCTACTTTAGCCTGCTTCCCTAATACATCAAGAATTGCTTTCTTCACCGTATCGGGTAGAGATGGCGTTTCTGACGGCTGAGGGGGATTACCCTCTCTGTATTTGTATTCATCAATCACAGTCGCCCTAATGGCTTCGACCAGTGGGGTCCTAGGGCTATCGAGGGTGATAGTTTCTCCTAGGGGAAGATCACCCTGGTACCGACTAGGTGGTGTTGAGTCATTTTGAATCGAACTCTCTTGGCTTTTTGTTCTAATACAGCCAATCAAAGCTACGCTAAATAGGGTGCGGATAAGAATCGTGGTGGTAGACATATTGTTCTCCCTAGGAATTTGAGACAGATCACATTCAGAAAATTGATACTGCAATTTTTGTACCGAAATGAGTGCTGTTGGTAGCAGGACGTAACAGTTGGAGAACAATATTAAAAACCACCACCCGGGTCTAAAATTCAAGTATTTGAATATTCGTAAGCTCTAACTATTAGAAAATGTTAACAAAATGAATATATGTTTATTTTGTAAATCATAATTCCGAAAAGATAAGTTGAGACGTGAAAAAAATTTGAACAAGGAAACCATACCTATGCCTATCTCACTTATAAAGACCCTAGCCTACCTGTCCGCCTGTAGTCTTGTGCTGTCTTGTGATAGCGCCAAACTAACCGGCGGAGACCAAAAGAAAAACAATCGACGTGTGGGGTCACCAGGAGAGCCCACTGGAGCCGATGGGACGTCTGGGTCATCGGCATTACCTCAAGACTTACCGCCAGGCCAAACCAATGCAAACCCTGAAGGGTCCAATCTGCCGAGTCCTCCGGCAATCAAACCCCCGACGACCGCAGAAACCAAAGGCGATGGGGACAAGGCGGCCCAGCTCACCGATTTTGCGGGATGGTGTACGAAGAGCCAGGAGACGAACCCTGTAACCTCAGGACGGCTTAAACCCCTGCTTAACGAACTCTGCGATGGCAGCCAACCGAGAGAACTGCTCACTAAACACTTGATCGCCAGCGCCTACCTAGGAACCGGCGAGCCGCAATTCACCGACCTAAAACCATTGGCCTCCAATGCCACGACACGCACCTCAAGCTACCGGTTTGGTATAGCCATCAAGCTCCCTATTCCGATCAAAGATTATTTTGACAAAGTGGCTCCCAAAGCTGGAGACGTAAACGAGATTAAAAAACTCCAGGAATCCACCGGGGCGACGGCAACGGTAACTCTCCTGCAAACCCATGAAAAAGATGGCCCCTACCATGTTCAAGGGTGGTCGACCAAGAGTGTAGCTTTTAAGAATGTGCTAATCATCAATGTTGAATCCAGTGCTGCAAGCCGCAACGATTCCTTTAAATTTGTGGACGGTGCACAATACCTTTTTACGCAGTTTACCTATGACAAAGACCCGATAACAAAGGCTCTCCCTAAAACCGTCAAGTACTTTGACTATATGGCTGCCGGCGTGAAAATAGGTGACAATCACTATCTTATTGCCGTCGTCGATGTCGCCCTCGATCACTATGGATTTGCGACGACCGCGGAGGCAGAGATACGTAAACTGATGGATTTCGGGATCAAGCAAATGCACACCCTCGCTGCAAATGCAAAATAAATTGACTCGCTGGTGGCGACAACAACATTGAGATATTTTTGGAGATTTTTTGATTTCCAGATTTGAATATGCTATAATCTCGATTAGAATCTGAAGCTATAGCGATTTAAGATTTAGGGGTCCATCGACCCACAAAGAGCATAAATGCTTGCCTTTCTCGCATATAGAAGCTCCCTTTTGCAAAAAAAGACTTAAGGAGACATCCTATGTTAAAGCACAAAGCTATCGAGTTTATCGGTCTCGTAGGGATCGCTCTAGCCGCGCACCAAGCCATGGCCTCTGACATCCCTACCCTCGGCGTCAACCTCTGCACCCTTCACTACTCAAAGCTCGCCTACGGCAAAACTGAAGAGAGTCTTATCCGAAGCGCCCACGCAAAGACCAGTTTTGGTTGATTCTTAAAATAAGATCGAAACCCCCTTAACCGTGGGCGGTTTGGATAAGAGCCCAATGAACTAAGCGCGCGAGCACAAATCTATGGGGAAT
>JBGSUI010000158.1:0-4057 GCA_041736175.1 Oligoflexales bacterium
CCAAGTCAAAGGTAAAGTCCTGCCAAAGAGACTGCAGGCAAAATATACAAGATCCGATTATCTCCTGATCTCTCCCGAGGTGCCTGAGCGGTATCGACTAATCGCAAAAGAGAGGGGCGTCCAAGTCCTGTCGCTCCAAGACTTTTGGCCGACCTAATCAATAAAATCTAGTCTCATTAAAAACCCTTGGTATGACTCACTGTGGGCGATGTTTCGAGCATAGTGCGGCTTCCATAGCAGCTTTGGACGTTTTTGATCCTTTGCGGATGACCACGCCACACACCTTACACCGGACCACTCCTTGGATTTCCTTAGTCGCCGCACCTTGAAGGCCATCCTGGCTCTTGCCCTCTTGGAGAGTCCGAGCGAAGGTTTCGAAGAAATTTCCAGTCCAATGTTTAAGATCACTCCTTTTCTGTTCGGAATAGATAAATGGCGAAACGTCATCGACGGCGTGTTTGAAGTTTGTCCTTCGAATTTTATCTATAAGGATCCCCTTAAAAACATCTAAATCAAATCGCTCTTGCCAGTCGATGTGCTTTGAATCTATGAGTTTAGCACGTAAATACCTAAGATTTACCTTAGTCCCGCGGCCGATGAAATGTAAAAAGTCATAGAAATCTCGCCCCTTGACCCTACCTTCCATGTCCCGAGCAATCATTGCATGGAGTTTGCCAGCAAATAATGAATCCGGCTGCAACGTTTGGATTAAAAAAGGCTCCGGTTCAGAGATAGCAGCCATTTCCCGAAGAGCACCATCGGGATCTTCCGTATCAATTTCGATCTTCACCTTTGTGACTTGGTTTGGATTCATCCCCGTACGTTTTTCTCCTATCGCTAAATAATTCACATAGGTATTGCCTTTGACGAACGCAGACTGAACCGGTGACGACCGCATCTTTTCTTTTAACTCTACGGTCATTTGAAAGCCAAAGGATTCTAGAGTCTCCTCTATAGCCGGGAAATAGCTCTTAAAGTCAAAGCCAATAGCCTGCCCTGGAGTGACGCAAAAATCTAGGTCTTCGGAAAATCGATCTAGCTCATGGAGTAGCCGTAACGCTGTTCCACCGTAGAATGACCCGATAGTAAAGAAACCTGCTCTTTTTAGCCCTAAGAGGACGATCACCTGAAGAACTTCACGCAAACGTTGGTCTCGAAACCGTGGGTGTTCCGAGCTGTTTTTGGCTAGTAATTTTTCTATGGCCTTATTCAAGTCTCGTTCCTTGGTCTTGCTAAATGATCTTTAATATAGTTGTGAAGCAGCCTCGGAGCCTTGCTATGGTGAGCACTAGCAATCTCGTCAAGATGCTGTAAATCAAAATCGCGGAGTGCGTCTTCTTCAATGCGCAGACCGCGCAGTATCGCTCCTAGATACTCGTTATTTTTGTCATGGTAGGATTCGCTACGTCTGGCCAGAGCATCGCTTAAAGCTTTTTCTCTCGTGGCAATCAGAAGGGAGGGCGCTCCCCCTGAACCCAATACAATATCCATACCCACTCCATATAGCAGCGGCGTTTGATAGTGGTATTCGTAGACACCCAGCTCTGTTGCAAAATCTCGCCGTTTGATGACTGAGGAAACCGACATAATGACCGGCACATATTCGGGAATCATGCCGTAATAGCTCAAGGCAGTTTCGAAGGAGACATAGGAGCATGGGGCCAGATAATTCGCGATGACGAGCGAGTCGATGTTCTCCCGAAATGCATAAAACCCCTTTTTGAGGCGGATTAAGATACCTTTGTTGGCAAGTCGTTCGCAAAACTTACCGGGTGCGGCCTTTTCAGGAAAAAAGCTCGCCAGCTCCTTCATTTCAAACACGGGTGGGAGTATGCTTTTGAGATGATTGATTTTTTTTGCCGTCAATATATTTCTTCCGATTTGGATCCAGGAACAAGACAAAAAATGTCTTATTTGAGGATTGTATTTCGGGTTGTTGGTATTGGCAAGGGGTGAAATTTGCCTTGAGCCCCAAACCACCAGGAGAAACGTCGCTGAGATCCCCAAGATGCCACAGCTTATAAAAGCTGCTGGTGAACCAAAGGCCGTCATCAGATATCTGCATCATTGGGGCGGCGGATTTCCTAGGTTAAGGAGTCAAAGCTCCCTAAGTTGGTGCCCTAGTTACCAAACAGGCGATCGATCAATCAATGGCAAAAGGTAATAACTCTAAAGGGGAACAGTTCCAATGTTATATGCCTTCCCGTTAAGGCCGTGCTCAAACGACCGGAGAGAAGGGTTGCGTTGCTTCCGGTCAGGGTAAAGAAAAGGTGTTTGGAACGTTCAAGCTTGCTATGTAGCCATCCTTCCCATCCATCCACATTTTGTATTTCGTCGAGAAAAAAATAAAGGTTGCGATCACCGCCATGCCGATTCGTCATCAAAGTGACGACTTGTTCGAGGATAGGCCAGGATAGCGAGTTTAACAGGCGCGGATCCTCAAAGTTTATAAACGCGCAATCATGTGGAGCAACGTTGAGTTGATTCATGATTTGCATCTGTAAAGTCGATTTGCCACAACGTCTGACCCCCTGAATCACAAGACACAAATCGGGGACCAAAATAGGAGGATTTTTTATCGCTCGTCGGACGATTGACGGTGGCGTCGGGTGATCCCAAAAGCTCCAATCAGCAACAACGGTTTCAAGGTCTTTTATATCAATCATTCGTGACCCTTAACTCAACTTTTAGCAAAGTGTCGAATAGGATCGACGCTTTACTAGAATACGATATATATCCATAAATATCAACATCTTAAATCGTTACCTAAAACGGCTGCTCGGACCTAAGGGACCCGACCGTTATATGCTTGCCTATCTGCTAACTACCTGGCTTGTTGAAAGGCGGGCAGCTGTGATCTACCCCACCTATGAGGAAATCTTGCGCCAGTCTGATTCGCCCGTGTCGCTGAGAGCTATCATTGCCGAAGAAACTAGACATTTAGCCGACATTGAGGAGCAGCTTAACCAAAGACTTGGCGGCGACTCTTCAAAGGTGACTCAGGATCTACAGTCGCAAGAAGCTAAACTCTATCAAGAGTGGCTTGCCAGTATGTCCCAGGAACACATTCCTGAGCCTCACTGACGAGCGCTACTTGCGAATCTGGAGACCACCTAAATTGGACTTTAAGAGCGGCAAAGGGGTCACAAAATCAGGTGACTCCTCGTCCCCAACTCTGAGCGAGAAAGAGTCAAATTTCTTGGAATCGGCCACGAGCAGCTCGCGGGGGATTGCTTTTGCTGCTATTTTTTCCCCAGAAGACTTGTATTTTTTGTAGACATCTTCATAGCTCGCTTGGGGTTTTCCAAGGGTGACCGTCAGGTATCTGATAAAAAGCGGGCTAGAAAAGCTCGTACCATTTTCATCCAACAAAAAATCTCCGGGAGTCGCAACGATGACGTCTTTACCGGGTACATAGACGTCGGCACACTTGCCTCGGTTGGTGAAGGAAGCGAGTTTGCCATTAAGATCGGTCGCTCCCACATTGATCGTGTAAACCTTCGAGCAACCCTCGCCGTCCTCGGGACTATCCAGACTCTGCCCATCGTTGCCAAAAGCGCTGATCGTGAGGGACTTGTTTTTCAAAAGCCCCCTTTTGCGATGGGACTCATCCCCAAGGCGAGACAATTCGTTGCTGCTGCCGACATATTTCCCTAATTTTGCTGGAGCACAACCGTTTTTGTTTAGCATCTGCTCTAAGACCTTTGTGGAAGGCGAACCAAAACTGGTATTTGCGAAATCTACCCGATACTTTACAAACAGGTCGTCAAGCTGTTTCATCATGGGGCTTAGTGGAGATGCCTTGGCCGCCTTGATAATCTCAGGGTCGAGATAAATCTTACTGAGTTTATCTGCTTCAGCCTGGCTGATGCATTTTAATTTCTCTAGGCCTTCTGCAGCACTGTTTACTAATTCAATGGGTGCAGTAGTTTTTTTACAATGATTTTCTGATGAATTTCATTGAGTTAGAGAATTTCTTTACATGATTTCTACAAAACTCCTGCTCAATATGATATTTCCAATAGGCATCAAGGTCGTTGCTTTTAAGGATTGATCT
>JBGSUI010000165.1:0-23018 GCA_041736175.1 Oligoflexales bacterium
GTATTACCAGACTATAACCGTGAGCAAAAAAACCTCCTTTCGATCCCCCGCTGCATTGAGAGCAGGCGAGCTTCCCGGCTATAGAGGCATTTAATCAAAAAAAAGATCGGAAATCATACCCGACTGTGGAAAGGACACAAATAAGCCGTGGTTTTGCTTTTTCAATCGCCCGCCAAAGGCGGTCGCAATCGCCTCGGTCATCAAGTCTCAAGGCCGAAGTGGTGATCAATGAAACATCGAGTTGAGTAACATCTAGATCTCGGCTCCGGCAAATCCCAGCCATTCGAGCGCGGACTCCGTGTAAAGAATCCTCAGCAAGAAAAATCAAGGCTGGTCCCTGAGAGGGGGCTGATCGATCTCAATTCTTAAGCCCACCTGGTATCGGGGTTCTGGACCTGCCTTTACGCCAAATAAGATGAAACGGAATCCAGTCCAGGAGGCATTGGGCATGAAGCGCAACACCACTTAACGCACAAATCTTGGCGAAGAGTTTTGGCAACAAACTTTAAACAAAAAAACCGGCTTCGTTGCCAAATTAAAGACCGTTTGAACCAGTGAAAGGTGTGCAGCAGTCCTTGGGGACCAACCACAACACCTATCAGCCAGCGCCGCTACACAGACCATCAGAACTTTAAAGCGGTCGTTGAATATCCGTTGCCGCTGATACTGACCCAACTGCTCTGACTACCCACCTGGATAGGAGCGGACCGGTGGATAAAGTCCCCCACCCCAAGCTGGCCCGAATCGTTACGTCCAAAAGCCCATAGAGTCCCGTCAGTTCTTCTCCCAAGAGTATGGTGGATGCCTGCCGCGAGCTCAGCCCAGCTGCTTAAATTTCCCACCTGGACGGGGCTTGAGCGGTGAGCCTGGTCCCCCACCCCAAGCTGGCCGTAAAGGTTATTCCCAAAAGCCCAGAGAGTCCCGTCAGTTCTTCTCCCAAGAGTATAAGAGGCTCCCCCCGCAAGCTCAGCCCAGCTGCTTAAACTACCCACCTGGACGGGGCTTGAGCGGTTAATCGTGTCCCCCACCCCAAGCTGACCGTAAGTGTTCTGCCCAAAAACCCAGAGGGTCCCGTCAGTTCTTCTGCCAAGAGTATGATAGGGTCCCCCCTCCACCTCAGCCCAGCTGCTTAAACTACCCACCTGGACGGGGCTAGAGCGGTTAGTCGTGCCCCCCACCCCCAGCTGGCCGTAGAAGTTATACCCAAAAGCCCAGAGGGTCCCATCAGTTTTTCTGCCAAGAGTACGATAGGCTCCCCCCGCCAGCTCAGCCCACGTGCTTAAATTACCCACTTGGACGGGGCTTGAGCGGTTAGTCGTGCTCCCCACCCCAAGCTCGCCGAAAGCGTTATTCCCAAAAGCCCAGAGAGTCCCGTCGGTTCTTCTGCCAAGAGTATGGACGTATCCCCCCGCCACCTCAGACCAGCTGCTTAAACTCCCCACCTGAACAGGACTTGAGCGATTGGTCACATCCCCCACCCCCAGCTGGCCGTATGAGTTACGCCCAAAAGCCCAGAGAGTCCCGTCAGTTCTTCTGTCAATAGTATGGTGGAATCCTGCCGCCAGCTCAGTCCAGCTGCTTAAATTTCCCACTTGGACGGGGCTTGAGCGATTGGTCACGTCTCCCAGCCCGAGCTGGCCGTAAGTGTTACTGCCAAAAGCCCAAAGGGTAAAACGAGTCGGCCCGGTACGGGCGAGCGTGTGGTGGTATCCCGCCGCCACCTCAGTCCAGCTGCTTAAATTTCCCACCTGGACGGGGCTAGTGCGTGAAGACGTGTCCCCCACCCCAAGCTGGCCGTAGGAGTTACGTCCAAAAGCCCAGAGAGTCCCGTCAGTTCTTCTGCCAAGAGTATGATGAATTCCCACCGCCACATCAGTCCAGCTGCTTAAATTTCCCACCTGGACGGGGCTAGTGCGGGAAGATATGTCTCCCACCCCAAGCTGACCGTAGGAGTTACGTCCAAAAGCCCAGAGGGTCCCGTCAGTTCTTCTGCCAAGAGTATGGACGCCTCCCTTCGCCACCTCAGCCCAGCTACTTAAACTCCCCACCTGGACGGGGCTTGAGCGGTGAGACACGTCTCCCACCCCAAGCTGGCCTTAAGTGTTATACCCAAAAGCCCAGAGAGTCCCGTCAGTTCTTCTGCCATGGGTATAGGATGCTCCAGCCGCCACCTCAGTCCAGCTGCTTAAATTTCCCACCTGGACGGGACTTGAGCGGTCAGTCCTGCTCCCCACCCCAAGCTGGCCGTAAGCGTTAGCCCCAAAGGCCCAGAGAGTCCCGTCAGTTCTCCTGCAAAGGGTATGATTGCTTCCCACCGCCAACTCAGCCCAGCTGCTTAAATTTCCCACCTGAACAGGACTTGAGCGGTTAGCCGTGTCCACCACCGCAAGCTGACCATATTGGTTACGCCCGAAAGCCCAGAGAGTCCAGTCAGTTCTTCTACCAAGGGTATGATTGTCTCCCGCCGCCACCTCAGCCCAGCTGCTTAAATTTCCCACCTGGACGGGGCTATTGCGTGAAGATATGTCCCCCATCCCAAGCTGGCCGTAAGAGTTAGCCCCAAAAGCCCAGAGAGTCCCATCAGTTCTTCTGCCAAGGGTATGGCCGCGTCCCCCCGCCAGCTCAGCCCAGCTAGTTAAATTTCCCACCTGGACGGGGCTTGAGCGGTTAGTCGTGCTCCCCACCCCAAGCTGGCCGAAAATGTTCCACCCAAAACCCCAGATACCATAAATTTCTGTGGGCGGTTGCGCAGTCTTTTTTTTCTTAAACAACATCATATTGCTAAACGCCAGCCCCTGATCCCCCTCCATCGCCAGCCAGGACCCTAAAGCCACCTTGGGGATTGAACTTACCAGATCCCGCCGTGAGACGGGATGGGGTTCTTGGGGCTTACCGGAATTCTCGGGGGAGGGGGTGGCAATGGTGGCGCCATCCTCATGGTTTCCGTGGGACACATTTTGAACTGAGTCAGATTCGGGGGCTATGTTCTTTTCTACGGTACCAGAATTCACTGCTTGCTGCGGACTTTTGACATCATCGTTCATTGAAATCTCCGTGGTCATTTACAATAGTTAAGCTAAATCTGGGGTACCTATAGATCATAGCATAATTTCAATCGCGGCAACATTGTTGTTAACAATTTTACTGGTAGGTCCCAATCAGCGTTGCTTTTCCTGCGCTCTTGGATCCCAACTCCGTTTTGTTGGTGGTGGAGTTGGTGGTCAGGGTAAGGGTTTGGCTGGGTTTAGCCTTTGGAATACATAGAGTGGAAAGAACTTGGCAAGAATGCCCCATAATGTATCGAATTTTGAGACTAGCTACGGATACCAATTCTCTAGGAAATCAGAAAACGAATTAAGACGGCTTCGCCGAAGTTTAATCGGTATCGTGGTGCCTTTGTCACTAGAAAACTTGGGTCACACTGGTAAGTCCACCAATTTTCTCTTTCAATTCTTGCCAATATTCCAATAATTCTTCTGATCGCACTATTAAAAGTCTAAGATTGGCTTCAGCCGTTTCTTGCTCAAGAGGATAATCATGTGTTGATAGATTTCTTAGTTCTCTAAGGGAAATCCACCAATCTGATCCTTTAGATAGGTAATGAATTTTTTCAAGGCGATGAAGTTTATCTAAAAAAGTCAACGCATCTTCTTGCGCTAGTCTTAAAATTCTTGGGAAAATTCGCGACCCTATTGTGTCTTGCAAGCTGGCAAAACGCTGCGTCAGCATATCAGTGTAGGCTACTTGATCCATCGAAAACTTTTCCACTAGACTGATCTCAAAAGTTTTGACCTTAACCAAGGCTGCTTGAAGTCGATCGGCATGAAGATTAGCTTTTTTTATGATCTCTTGAAGTTCATCTTTTAACATAAGAGAATTCCTTGTTTTTGAGCATCTTCATAAATGGACAAATGTCTTCTGCTTGATTTTGAGTGTATCACTATGTCTATTTTTTGATCACCTATTTGTTTTTTGAGGTCTACTAAAAATGCAATTTTTTTATTCTGTATTTCCAAAATATCTTCTATTTGAGTTTCAATAAAAAGATCAATGTCTCCACCTTTTTTTTGATCATCTACTCTGGAACCAAATAGCCAAAGCTTATCTGTTCCTAAAAACCACTTTTTAAAAGTGTCTTTAATTACTTTGATTTCAAAATTAGAAAGTCGCATGATAAACTCAACTAAGTTACTTAATCGGTGAATATTTTTGAAGGGAAAGAATTAATTCTTTGTCTTTCCCTTGATCTTAGCATAATTGCAATCGCGGCCCCAGTGTTACTGATAGGTCCCAATCAGCGTTGCTTTTCCTGCGCTCTTTGATTCCAACTCCGTTTTGTTGGTGGTGGAGTTGGTGGTCAGGGTAAGGGTTTGGCCCGCCTTGATGGCATAAATCGTCAACTCATAGCGATGGAGAGCTGGTGGGTTAGGACCGCGATAAGCCTGGGTTTGATTAGCCCCGAGAGCTTCGGCGGGAACTGTGAGGTTATTACCCGCGGGTACGGCGGTCGGGAGTTTGGTGGAGGTTGCGGGGATATTTGTGATCATCCAATGGATCAACGGCGGAGTCCCCGCGTCAAGATCAACCATCTGGATGGCGAAAAACCCGGTGCCCGCGGGCACGTTCTTCCATTCGATGGGCGGCGACTGGTTGCCACCACCATTTTTGGCCACATACAAAGCGGGTATGGCACCGTTATTTGCAAAAGCCGAGCTGGTTAAACTAAAAGCCGCTGGAGGGACTGGAGTCGGGGGAGGTGGCGTTTGAGTGGGATCCGTAGGCGCAGGAGCCGGTGTCGATCCAGGCACGATCGGCTCAGAAGACGGCGCCCCCTCCGAAGCCTCTGAGGGCCCTGTGGACTCCGCAGGAGACTGGGGCGGCACCACCTCTTGATTGTCGACTCCTGGAGCCTTGGGCTTTTTGTCAGAGGTCTTTTTAACAGAGTCCCCTTCCGCCGCAGCGTCTTCCGACGTAGCATCTTTCGAGGGCACTGCGGTGCTGGTCACTTTTTGGGAGTTTCCCGTTTGAGTGGACCTGGACGGCGTGGCTGAATCACAAGCCTGTAGGACGGTAACACCTAAACAATAGGCTGCGAACGTAACGATGCTTAAATTCTTCATATTGAGAACCCCCCTTTAAAAAGATATCGGCACTCGGTGCCGACAACTTAAAGACGATCTCATTTCCCAATATTTTTCGAAGGAAACAGGGGGAGTTTCCCCCCCCTGCGTTTTCCCTAAAAATCATCCGTATCGTTAATCTTACGGTCCAACTCTAAGATCGTTAGATCCCGGGCAGCACTGCGTTTAAGGATCGCGACGATCTTTGACTTTTCTGGGAGCTGGGACCCTTCGACGGATTCGATCAGGCGCTTAGCATTAAGCCCCTGCTCCATATAGGTCCGCGCTGCCTGAAAGCGAGACTCGGGAGAAATCCCTTCGAGCCAGTTAAGACCTTCGCGGTAGACGATAAAACTAGCGATATACGCCGAGAGGATCGCGATTTTATGGGCTGGTGGCAGCCGTTCTAAGAGCCTTTCCCGGTAATTTTCCACTAAAATGGGCGGGCAATGCCGATAGATCATCTCTTGGTAGAGAGGATCTTTAAGGGTCTCTTCTTGGCACTGGGTCAAGCTTTCGAGGATAATATCCGTCACGTCGTTGATCTGTTTGGAGACCGCCATCGACAGCTCCACCAGAGTCTTACGACCTCCTGCCAGGGCGTATTCTTGGAAGAGTAGCCTTGCCTCCGCATGGGCTTTGGAGCGGAGGATTTCGATCACCTGGCTGACGTAGACACCTTTGATTTCCAAAAATTCCGCCTCTGACAGGGTCAGACTAGCGATGATTTCGTAGCTAGAGCAGATCACTCCGGTCTTATTGGCACTGGAATCCTTGATGATAAGGACCCCCGCCTTCTGGAGCTGTTCCCGTGCTCCAGCCGTAAAAAAGATATTGGCACCTTCGACGATTGCCCGGCAAGAAGGACTGTTTTCCTTGCCTAAAAACTGCATCCAGTTTTTGTCGTTGACCGTATAGGGCCGGCCCCCGGCAGGTATAAACACATCCGCTTGGGCCTTAAAATGGAGGTTATTTCGAATCCGCATATTTTCTGTCGTATCAGCTTTGATTGCAAAGGCAGAAGAATCTCCCGATAGGTAGCGAGCATCGTACTCAGCGATGGACGATCCCTCGTCCACCAGGCGGAGGAGTTCCTGCCAATTTAAGCCCGCCGGGTCATAGGCTGCGCCCAGACCATCGGCGATGGCGACAACCCGGCAGTTTTCCCCGTATTCCCGATGGAGAATTTTTAGTTCGTTTCCTGCCACATCACCGTCAGGTCCACCGGTCATCTTGATCGTAAACTTTTGCTGTCTAGGATCGATACCGAGGTAACGTAGGGTGTTTTCTAAAAAAACGTTAAGCCCCTCCGAGGTCACGCCAAACTCTTTGTGGTTGATACCAGCATTGGGTTTAGACGACATAAACGCAAGCGCATACCGATAACCCCGCCTTGCGGCCTGCATCGGCACCCACTCGATCAGATCGTTGGTGATATTTTCGTCAGGGCCTAGATAGATAATATCCTCTTTATCCAGATAGCTGACCACAGAGCTAGACGACTCGTCATCAGACTCGTCCTTAGAGACGAGAAGATCGAGCATAGCGTTCACAGCACCCCGGACCGCCTGGTGGCGATGGGCTCCCGGCTTAAGCAGTAAGACGGCTTTAGAGCCCCCTTCAGGGATATCTTTGTTTTTGAGCTGCTGGGCATAGGAAAGACCGTAGACTTCGTCAAAGAGCCCCGCAAGGGCGTAGTCAAAGTCAGAGCCGTTGCGCGGCATCACCACCCGAAGACCGCCCCGGGAGATATCTTTCCAACGCATCTGAAAAAACCGGTAGTCTTTACCGACAATAAAAAACATCCCATAGGGTTTCATGGGATAAAACTTGGTGTTTAACACTTCGGGAGCGACTCGAAAAGCTAAACCCGTCTTAGTCTGCATAAAATAGTTGGTCTTGAGGGTATGATCGATAAAGTTGAGCGCTTCCTGAAGGATACTGCGCTCGACCTCGTCGATGATCTCCCGGCACATCTCCTGGAGGATATCTCGCTGTTTTTTATAGCCGTCGCTCTTGCGGGCATCGTCTTTAAGAGGATCAAATTTAACTCTAAAAAGAGCGACTAGTTCCCGCGTAAAATCCGCATATTTAAAAAACGTGGTCCGGACTTTGTATTGGGAATAATAATAGGAGTTTTCTTTGCCGAGCATCACATGGGCCCAGGAGGCCACGGCCCTGACCAGGTTAGTCGCATTGATCGACATCCCAAAAGGAGCCTTCATCAACTCACCATACTCGTCCACATCAACCCAGCCGAGGGTTCGCAAGGCTTTGTTTAGCCGCAGCATAGCAACTGAATGGACGTTAACCCGGGTTTCGTCGAGCCGCGCTATGTTAAAGTGCATCACGGTGATGGGCTCGTCATAACCTTCGGCAAACTGCACTAGAAAAGCCCGGGTGATGGCAAATTCATAGCGGGTAAAAAGATGAAGAATCGCCTCCAACACTTCCGAAGGCTGGACGTTTTTCATCCCGAGGGTCAAGCGGCCGTTAGGACTGCTCTGAATGGGCTGAAAGAATGTATGGGCCCCCTCGTGGGACTGCATATGGCGGACCATCCTGTAGATCGTCTGGATCCTAGAGCTGGTCGCATACATCACAAAATCGTTGTCGAGGGTGTTTAGAAATTTTTGGATTTGATCCTGTTCCGTTGGAAACTCGCTCAGGAGGAGGCCCTGAGCGACCCGGTACTTTTCCATAATGCGGCGGTTTTCCCGGTCGATGGGCTTATGGCCACTACAGTGGAATGTGGACAAAAAAAGCAGCCGATCTCGGGAAAAATACAGGGAACCCAACTTGAGGTTGTTTGGTGCAAGCCGCCGGGACATATCGACTAAAATCTGCCGATCGCTGCCAGGACCGATATAGGTCACTTTAGATCGGTCCCGATCCCAAAGCTCGACGGTTTGTTTGGTCTCAAAAACGTGTCCAGTGATGATCGCCGAAAGATGCCGCACTTTTTCGGGGCGGGGTGTGGTTTGATAATAGACTCTTGGCATGTTGTTAAAAAACCACGGCGTCAAGATGGCAATGGATTGATCAAGACCGATGCGGACCGTGTCAGCGATGTCTTCGATATAGGTTTCTAACTCATCGCCGGTTTTTATCTCCTCCCATGGAAACCGCGCATCTGGATTTTGGCTGGTATCATCGGAGTCTTCTTCGTAGTTAAGTTTTATGTCCTGGGTCACAGGTAGGCCTTCCCTATCAGGCCAATCACCAGGGGTTGAGCCCTGTGCTGGCCAATTTTTAAGTTTTGCTTAGATCGCCACGACACTCATCCATTTATCTTCGAGAGCACGGTAGGCGTCGAGGCTTAAACAAGTTTGGTTGTGAAAGGCTAAGGCGTCCAGCACATCGTCAGCTGGCGTGCGCCCTCGCTCGGTAAATTGGTCCCGATACGCCGCAAACTCTGTCTCTGCACCACCCTCTTTGTAACAAGACGCCAGTTGTCCAAAACCCTTTTGAGCCAGATTCATGACCTCACGGGAGACCTTTGCCAAGATCGGATGGTTAAGCCCGTCTTCGGCTGATCCCATAAGCTGGGGGATTTGGTCAACATAAGGCACCAGCAGGTCGATCAATTGGTCGAGGATCTTATCGCTATAGAGGAGTCCCGTCCAAAAAACCGCTGGCACACCTTGAAACGCCCGAGGTTGGGCATCAGCAGAACGCAGCTCTAAAAATCCACGGGGACGAACCTCAGGAAAAAGCAGGGAGAGGTGGGTTGTAAAATCAACTAATTGTGGTTTTACATCCGGAAGGGCTCCTTCGAGAAGCTGGCTAAACGTGATGGGTTTTGGAGGAATCAAATAACCGGCTGACTCAACAAAAACCACAGTAGACTGTAACGCAAAATCAAAATAAATCTGTACCGCTTCCTTACGGCTCAAATCCTTTAAAAGCCTTTTATAGGCCGGGAGACCCGTACGGCTCGGATCTGCATGCCGCCACACTCGAGTCCGGAACCCGCGGATACCTTGGTTCTTGCCGTCGACCACCGGTGAGTTGCAAAAAATCGCCGCGGCAAAAGGTGCCAACAGTTCGCTGGCTAAATAGCGCTTGGCCAGGATGGTTTCGTTGGGGCCAAAATCCAAATTGACCTGAATGGTGCAGGTCTGGCGCATCATCCGCTGCCCGTAGGGACTGATCGCTGCAAAATGCTGGTCCATGGCCAAGTAGCGGGATTTCCGCATCTGGAGGGTGATCTCATCTTTTGTGTGCCAGGGATTGATTCCGGTCTGGACGATCACAAACCCCTTTTGGTTAAGCCCCGCCTCGATCAAAGTCTGGGCTTCCCGTAGACGTCGATTGGCTTCTGCAAGGCAAGGGTAGGGTTTGGTGGAGATTTCAATCTGCCCCCCCGGCTCAAAGCTGATCATGTCTCCTTCCTGCATCTTTGCTGTCAGGAGCCGTGGAACACCCTGATCATCTGCCGTAAAATTGAGCTCCCACTGATGTTGTCGACCCAAGGACTCGATGATTTTAGAAGTGGGGTGAGGCCCTGTAAAGAGCTGGCTCACCTGAGGCTTATCAGGGTCGCTGCCTCCGGGCTTGACGACCAGCATCTCGATTTCAAGGCCCACCAGACCAGGCCATTTGGGATGCTTGGGTTGGTAGTCCGAAGGTCGTAACTTAAACACCGTTTCATCAATATGCTGGAGACACTGGTCTCGGTTGATGGTTTTTGGCTCCACGTTAGCTCCCTCGTTGCTGGCATCAGGAGGTGTTTAAGGGACAGTTAATGACTGTCAGGGACTGCTGGGTGCGGCCTCCACATTGATGGCAAAATCCGTTATACCGTGTTTCCTGACTGTATCAATCAGTTTTACCACCTGCCCATGGGGAGTTGTTTGGTCAGCAGCGATAATAGCGTTGACCGAGGCACTGGGCTCATCTTTTTTAAAGGCCGTAATTTTATCTTTGATCTCTTCAAAGGTGATAGGTTGTCCATCTAAAAACAGCCCGCCTTTCGCATCTAAAGTGAAAGCCATGTTCTTAGAGGGGGCCTTGGTGTCGGCAGTCTCTGCCTTAGGGAGATTGACGGCAATCGACTGGTTGACGATATAGTTTGCCGTGACCATAAAGATTATAAGAAGAACCAACATCACGTCCACAAGGGGAGTTACGTTGATGCCCGTGATATCGTCGTCGCCATCTGCGATTCCACCTGCCATAACTTAGACCTCCGATTGATGGGAAAGAAGTAGCTTCATAATAGCCTCTGCATTGGCATAGTGCCGTCTGACGATGCGGTTGAGTGCATTAAAACCCACCACCGCCGGAATAGCCACCATCAGTCCTACTGCTGTGGCCACCAAGGCTTCTGAGATCCCCGCCATCACCACAGATGGCCCTCCCACGGGATTGTTTGCTAAATCCTTAAAAGCCATAATAATACCGATCACTGTCCCAAAGAGGCCCACAAAAGGAGCATTGTTGCCTAGGGTCCCTAAGACGATCAGCCCGCGATCCAGGACCTGGCGTTCTCCCGCAAGATAACCCTCCATGCTCTCACGCATGGCTTGGGGCCCCCGCTCACGGTAGGCAAGCCCCCGGAGGACCACCTGGGATTCCAAGGCCGGCACGTTTTCACAGACCCGGCGCACCCCGTCAAAATCGTTGTCGATGAGATTTTTAGTCACCTTTGATATAAAGTCATTAAAATCCAGTGAAATCCGGAAGAAAAAGATCCCTCGCTCGATGATGATAGCCACTGAAACAACACTTAAAATCAACAACAGCCACAGGATCCACTCGGTCCCCAGCATAGTGATTCCAAGAAGTTGCTCGACGATGTTAAAGCCATGCTCTTTGGCCACTTGAGTGGTATCCATAAGTCTCTCCTAAAAGTTAACGGAATCTAGAAAGTCCTTAAATATAGTATTATCGATTAGATAACTTTTGTAGCTATTAAAAGTTAACGAGAGTGTGAGTCCAAAGGATTCAAAGACCCTTTTAAGCCCAATGGTGTTGTCTTGGGACTTTTCTTGGAAATGGTGCTGCTCAAAGTCCAGGGTCACCTGGAGAAACTTTTCCTTAGAAAAGGGAACAATAGCTCCCACCCCTACCCCCCCTCCGTAGCCACTAAGGGCAGAGGTCACTTCGACCCCAGGAGCAAGCTGGTCGGAAGGTCGCTCCAGACGGTATTGGCTCGGACCTCCATAGAGGGAGATCAGGAGAGACTTAGCGATGCGGAGACCAAACTCGGCACCCCCGTGGACCAAGGTGGCATCAGGACGGCTCACCCCCGGACTGCCCCGCCTTGCGGACAACCCAGACCCGTATAGACCCATATCAAAAACCTGTCGTACGGAATAACCAGCACCTAGCCTCAGTCCAAATCCGTAGTAATTTGGGGTTGGCTCGTCGCTCTGGGGTTTAGCTGCAAACTGTGCTGAACGAAGCCCTCCCGTAAAGTAAGGACCTGCAAGACTCATGTCGGAAGTGGCTGCGACTAAAATCCCCATAAGCAGGAGGCTGGTCCACCGTTTGTAAGAGCTGCCCGGCTCTCCTGGAGGAGGATAGGGGGGATAGGGATCTAAAAGGGTGCCGAGCAGCTCGGCAAGTTTTGCCTCGTAGAGAGCCAGTGCCATCCCCGACTCCTGAAAGACTTCGGAGGCCACCCTGGGGTACACCAACCCGGAGGTCGAACCAGGAGAGGGGTCCACTGGGAGACGGAGTTGGGCCTGTTCGAGGGGGGTCCCCTCCCGGATAAAGGTCCCATCGCCGTAGATTTTTGCGGCCTTACTAAGGGTCCATCCCCCATGGTTGGATTCGAAAAGCCAGCCTTTTTCATTGAAGGGCTGCACAAAAAAATAAGGAACCCCCGTGGCCAGTCGGCCATACTCTCGGTGGTAAGGAACTTGCTTTTCATCGAGGCTGCGATAGATCTTATGGCGTAACCTGATAAAGAATTCTACCGCCAAAGGGCCATCCTCTAGAGGTTCGTAGGTATCCAAGAGGGAGGTCCCTTCAGCTAAGTCCCTTGCGGCCTCGCGAGGTCCTGCTGTCTTGGGGATAGGTCTGGTGGGCTCTAAGATTTTTGCGAGCATTCCCTTGACAGAAGATTTCAATGTTCGTATCACTAGGTGTCTCCGGCGAGATCAAGCTCCGTAAGCGGGAGTAGCTCAGTTGGCTAGAGCGTCGCGTTGCCATCGCGAAGGTCGGGGGTTCGAATCCCCTCTCCCGCTCCACATCATGTTTTTGATGAATGGAATCAGGCCCATAGATCGTTTCCTAGCTCGTGTGGGTCGTGTGTCAGCCTGGATTGTTTTATCGTTTGAATCCCCAGAAGCGTTGTGTTTAGTCTACCATCATTTGTTTAGCCTGTCCTTTATCACTCCATAAGCGGGAGTAGCTCAGTTGGCTAGAGCGTCGCGTTGCCATCGCGAAGGTCGGGGGTTCGAATCCCCTTTCCCGCTCCAAATCATTCTTACGCCTCTATCGAAGCCTATCTAAGCTACGCAGATACCAATCTTAAGAGCGTCAATTCGGTGGTCGAACCAAACCTCATGGGTGGCCCCCAACTTCCCGTGCCTGCATTGACATAGACTTGGAGTTTTTCCCCTTCTCTCGAGAGGCCCGCATAGTGGGGAGCGTGGATCAACTTTGTGACCAAGGTCCAAGGCAAAAACTGCCCAGCATGGGTATGGCCCGAAAGCTGGATATCAAACCCCGCAGCAGCCACCCCCGATGCTAACTTCGGGTTATGGGCCAGCATCAGCCGGAACATCCTACCCTCTCCTCGATCATCATGATGATTTTTGTCATCGTGGCTTGCCATCCCGGGGGGTGATCCTGGGTAGAGGGTCGCTCGTGCCCGTTGGGGATCAGGCTCCTGTCCCGGACCTTCGAGGCGTGAGGCGGGATCGGTCACTCCTGCAACCATCAGCCGGCTATGGCCACCGAGGGGACAGATCACGTGTTCGTTGCGCAACACGAGAATACCCATCTCCTGGGTCCAAAACCGGGTCCATGCCTGGGATCCAGAATAATAGTCGTGATTGCCAAGGCACATATAACTACCCAGTTTAGACCGGAGGTTTTTTAAAGGTTCTGCATGAAAAGCCAGGTCTTGGACCGAGCCATCGACCATATCACCTGTCAGGGCAATCATATCGGCCTGCAGACTGTTGGCCTGGGCGACGACCCGTTCCACATAGCTGCGGCGGATGGTGGCTCCCACGTGGAGATCGCTGATTTGCACGATTCGAAATTGATGCAAACCAGGGGGGAGGTTTGGCACTTCGACATCCACTTCTTTAAGGACGGGACCTTGGGTCGCCTTAAGGGTGCCCAGGATCCAAGCCAATATCGACAGACTTGCGACCAGGTCACCCCCGCGCTGATCCAAAATAAAATACCAAGGCGCAAGCTCGGAAAGGAGCGCCTCGGCTCCACCCCAACCGTCTGGGAGGCTGAGCCCCCTTAGAACCATCAAAGACAGATCCCTGAGGAGCAGGAGGATAAGCATAAAGTTGATCCAGCCCATACTCAGGTAACACCCGAGATGGACCACATGGTCAACCCGACCTAATTTTCGAGACTCCCTCTGCCCGTGCCAATAGACCACAGGCACCACCCACACTAAAAAAAAGGGAATCGCTACCAGTCCTTGCACCCAGCTGTTGTCCGTAAGGCGGATCGCTGCGTAGCTATAGAGGCCACAGCTGAGGAGCGTCAGTATGATGACAAAGGGATTAAAGATACGCTGGAGGATGAGTTGGGTCTGTGTCATTTCGGGGTCGGGCTCCGGATGAGGGTACCTGCGGCGCGGGTTGTGGCGTTATAAGGATTTTATGTCAAATCTCTTTCTCGGCATAGCCAGCGCTGTAAGTAAATGATGTGAGCCGCTTCGAGCCCCTTGATAGTGCCCGACATTAGGGTTTACAGGTGACCGTGTTTTCGTTGCCTTTGGTTATACTTCGACACTTATGAGATCCCTCTCCGTCAAAGGTAATCTTACCTTGGTTTCCGGTCATCAAGATGGACGCAAGTCCCACAGAGGCCTCTTTAGCTACAGTGACCTTGACCTCAGGCTGGTTGCCGTGGGTGATGATGTAAAGGTTGGTCAATGCCGTAGCCACTTGAAACGTGACTTTGTTGAGATTCCCTGTGACCACAAGACATATGGCGTCGACTTTTGGAGCGTTTTTAACAGCGGCTTCTAGAGCGTTCGACCCTCCGTGGACGTAGATCGCCCTGGACGTGTCGATTGTTATGGATTCACTTTGTCCATTGCCGGCAATCTTCAGGCTTGTGCCGTTGATCCCTAAACTCTTTTCGCATGGGAGTTTTCCCTTATCATTACCTGCGTCTTTTCCCTTTTCTGAGCCCTTGTTGTCCTTCGACTCCCCATAGCCAGTGTTGTTATCTGCTCCACCCTTGCCGCCATTGGCCAGATCCTCAAAGGTATCAAAAATCCCCTCCTTATCCATAAAGTCCTCAAACCAATCGATGCCATTTTTCCCTTTATTTTTGAGGTCTTCATCGTTGTTTAAAGGATTTTCGTTTGATTTATTGGTCGTAGACACAGACGCATCATTGACCTGGGCTGAAGGCTGACCAGATCCCTCTTTGGCATCTTGGTCGCCTATACCTGTCTGTTTCAAAGCGCCGCGTCCCTTAAATCCAGTGTTCGAGCAGCTGGTAAGCGATAAAAAAATCCCCGTACTTATAAGTGCCAAACTGTTTGCGATGTCTTTTTTGGTAAAAACCATAATGCCCTCTCCTTTTTGTAAATTTGGGACAAAACATATCCCCCTGTAAAAGCTAACATCAAGCTTATCGGTACATAAAATTTGCTTCCTAAACAAATATTATATACTACTGATTTGATTGTGCTTTATAAAGATAAATGTGTCGTTTCCCATAGAAATTTGGTAGGTTTTTGCATCCTTCTTGGAGGCGACTGAGCGCCTATGACACATGGTAGGATTACCAACAATAGGTTGCTTTAAGAAATGGCTCGCAGCCCAATCAAACATTTCCAGGACAGCGTCCTCACCGCCCATGCCGCTGTTGAGCATCCTGGAAGCCTAGAAAGCTCACTGAGCTAACAATAAGACTCTTGATTAAACTGCTCTTCATTTTCATTCCCTTTGATTAAAACTTTTGATTGACTGATTGGTGTTCGACATGAACACACAGCGATTTAAAGAGTCGCTTGGTCCCCCCGGAGATTGCATCGCGGATTTATTTTATTTCCGATAAGATCTTATCTTATCGTTTTTATTGTATTATATGGACTTTAATGCTCACTGGTACAATCTTTGCATTTCTGCTCTTTAAGGTCAGAATCGAGGGGGTATCGGACCAGCTCGAAAGCACCATAAAAAGGAGAAATTCAACTCTATGGATCTCAATCAAAAATCAACTGTCGATGTTTCAAGTCAAGATTTTCTACAACTCTATCAAGAACTCCGTCCAAAACTGGAAAAGACTGTGAAAAGATTTTTCCAGTGCAAAGCCGATGTGGACGACATGCTCCAAGAAATTTTCATGACTGGATGGTCCCATTTTTATCAACTCAGATCTCTGAGCTCTTTCTCCTACTGGCTACAGACCATCGCCCGTAGAATGTGCATCAGAGAACTAAGCCGCCAACATCGACAATGGGAAACCCTTGACCCTTACGACAGCGAAGTCAGTGGGATACTAGGCCTCTCTGGTCCAATGCAACTTCCCGACACGAAACAAAACCAAATAGGAATGAGTTTTTATTTTGGAGGAAACTCCCTTAGGGAAATTTGCCAGACAAGAGGCCTTAATCGCAATACTGTCTTATCCCACCTGCGACGTTTTCGCCAAGAAATGAGTGGAATCATAAGCGACTCCCATTGACGGGCCTTAGGTTAGAGGGGCTTGAGACGCCCAGAGTCAACCCATTCATCCCAGGTCGAAGAATATCCATCGTAGCTGATCAAGTGCATTCCCAGCCGACCGGTGATGACACTCCCTGGATACCACTTTTTATCCCATTTTATCGAGACCTTTGTACCAGGAGGGTGATGGCTAAACGCCCGAGCTTTGCTGCTGAGGCGAGGATGGGTTTGCTTGATCCCCGGCTTGAGAACCATCCGCGGGTCAAAACCATTGGTAGCCACAAAAGTCGAAAGCTGGCCGTCGTTGGCAGCCATCTCGCGCTCGGTAAAGGCCGCGAGTTCTAGAAAATCGATTTGATTGTCTTGGTTGTCCTTAATGTCGACCTCACCTTTAAGGCCTTGGATGAGACAGTTGGTAAACGTCCAGGCACCGGTCGATTGGACGCTCGATAGGGATGAGGTAAGGACTCCATAGGCGATTCGCCCTGCTCGCATCATAGCCTCAAGTCCTAGATTGCCAGAATAACAGCAGTCTGCAAAAAGCAGTGCCGTGTGCCCCTTAAAATCTTTTTCCAGGGATCTAAACAATTCTGGTAGCATCCAATTTTTGTCATAGAGCACAAAACTGCCAACTCCTTCTTTGTCTTTTGCTCCATGACCTGCGAAATAAAACCAAAGGGTGCTTTGGGCTGGAGAACGACTGATAAAGGTTCTAAACCTGGAGAGCACTCGTTCCGATTGGGCATCTTTGTCGCGGACAAACTCTATCTGCGATGGAGGCACTCCAGATTTCTTGAGTTCCTCGATCATAACGCTATCCCGACGCCCTGCTTGCGGCCAGGCCTCACCATCGGGATAGACTAAAACCCCAACTGCAAAGACCCACGTGGATTTTGGATCCCATTTTTGGGCTGAAGGAGACGCCGCTGCGAGGCTGGGCTGTGGCCTTATTCCTCCAAACCAGGAAAACAAACTGCCGACAAAAGAAGTCTGTAAAAAGCCTCTTCGTGTGGACATAGGTTTCCTTTTTCCTATAAATTTAGTCTCATAGGGATAGCGCAGTCTCTATGGTACCCATAGGAGGCCCGACCTACAAGAAAAAAGATTAGGGCTGCCGGTACTCACAGGCCACACGCTGGCAGCGACCAAACAGATCAAGCCGATGGTGAGTCAGCTGAAACTTGTAATCTTGGGCAACTTTTTCTTGGAGCCGTTCGATCTCTGGATTTTCAAACTCAATCACTTTGCCACAGTCGAGACAGATCAAATGGTCATGATGTTGGCCCGGAGTTCTGATTTCGTAAACAAAACGCCCTTCACTAAAAGCTTTTTGCTCGACCAGTCCAGCCTCCATAAGGAGATTAAGGGTTCTGTAGACCGTTGCAAGGCCGACGTTATGCCCATCTTTTTTAACGGCTTGGTGAAGATCTTCGGCGGAGGTGTGGGTGTCTAGTTCGATAAAGAGTTCGACGATTCTCTGGCGTTGTTTGGTTTGTTTAAGCCCCTTTTTGGCTAAATAACCATCAAGCTCATCCCAAAACCAACGGTGGCTTGCGGGTTTTAAGCTATGAGGGCCATGCTTTTTCTGCGCCATACGCACTCTATCCTCCCCTTAAAGTAATCCATAACAGGCCGAAATATGTCGAAAACACAACAGTTTGCCCAAAGACTAGTCATAAATAGCTGTCGAACACAGGCCCATGCAATACCCGTGGGATGTTGTAACCGATGAATATCTAAAAATAAACCCTTTTCCCTAGGGTCGCCTTTAACTCCCCACAACCATTGGCATGACCTAAGCATAAGATGATGATGTAGGCGGGCTGAAACCGTAGAAGTCGCAGTGGAGTGTCCTATGAATTTGCTACCAGAAAGTATAAATCTAAAACCCCATCTTTGGCCCAGACAGACGTTTCTGCTGGCAATGATGTGCATTGGATCCGCGGGCCTGGGATGTTCTCCCAAAAATCGCGCTGTCAAAGGCTCACCCGATGGAACACGCATTAAAAAAGTCCTCATCACCTTAGAAAACATCGATGCCAAAGATCTCGATCGGCCTAACAACATCTACGAACTCTCGGGTTGTATCGATCCCACCCAGGGGACTTTAGATCGGGAAAAAAGCCAACTCTCGGTATCTAACTCCAAGCTCAAACTCACCACTGCCTGTAACCTTTCCATCAGTAATCCTACCCCTGAGCCAGCTATGGCTTTTGATGACGGTGCTAAAAATCTGCTTTATAAAGCTCAGGGATTTGAGATTTACCAAACGCCCGAGGGACAACTCATCGCCAATGCTCGACTCCAAAAAACCTATCGTTACGAAATATCCGTCGACCAAAAATTTACCTGGGTGGTGCCCATCACCTTTCCAAAACCCGAATCAGGCAAAATCATCACCGGCCTCTTGCAGGAATGTTCTCCAAGCTTTGCTGCTTCCTCGTCCTTTAAACGCAAAAATGACTTAGAGGGAGATCTGGAGTTTTATGCGTCACTGCCGACCCCCACAGATATCAAATGCAATATCCTTTGGGTTGGCGTCGATGGAATCGCCGAAAAATATTATTTTAAACCCGATGGTGGGTTCAAATTTACAGCAAAACCCAAAGAGACCTCCAAGGAGGGTCCGGTCACTTTGGTCATCAATCCTTTCCCCCAGTCTGACCCAACTGCGATTCAGATAGAGACATCGGCATTACCCGATGATAAGCGATGTGACTTTACCAAACAAATATTTAATACTGTCACAGGTCAGTGCGAAACAAAGCCTTAGGTCCCGTCAAAAAGTCGAGCATTCCTTAGTATCTATGATGTTGATCGACGATCGGCTTATACTGTGACCATCCACTGCCTGATCAGCAAAATGCCGGTAGCTGGTTCTTGAACGTTTAAAACTCCAAAGGCCGAGTCCCAAAAAAACAAACAAGGCTGCAAGCGCTCCCAAGTAGATGGGTCTATTTTGCTCTAACCGGCTCGGTGCAGTCCCTGGTACCTCGAGAGAAACCATACTGCTCCAGGCTGCTGCAAAGCCATAATCCTTTGGGTCATTAAACCTTTCTAACAGGTCGGTGTAGGTCATAAGATACTGCTTTTCGGCTCCGGAAACCAGGACATGCATTTGGACCATAGAATACTCGCCTAGTTTCATACTCGAATAAACAAGAATCCCGTCGTTTTTGTTGCGGTAGTCAAAAAGCTTGGCTTCTATGATTTGAAAGTCACTGACGCCACTTGTGGACGAAAATTGTTTGGTTAGATCAGCCTTTAAACTCTCGAGTCGCTGCCCATCGATGGGACTGGGTTGGTGCAAGGTCAAGAGAGTTATATTTCGATTGTATTTTGGTTTATCATAGGAGGGTTTGTCGGAGGCCGGTTCTTTCATCACCAAAGAAATCCCAGGAATCTCTTGGTTTGATTCCCAGCCAGGGGGTGGTGTTATTTTTGCTTGCAAACGGGTGAGTTCAAGTGGGCCACTGGCCCGATCGGGAGCTGCCGGTGCCGGCTTTGCTTCTTCGCCCATTCCGACTTCGCTGTGCCCCCAAAGATAAAACGCCAATAATCCACCCAGCTTCCACATGCGCAACATAACAACTACCTCATTTTTAGCAAATTCTATGACCAGGTGGGTTTTACCAAACCACCAGACCAATTTGTTATAAACTATTTATATTTATAAATCAATTATATTTAATAATATAACTTTTAAGACACACGCTACAGAGGCTGGATATGGGGCTGAAATTCACCGATATGCCGGTTGATCTCTTTTTTGCAGGTCTCGCCGAGTTCATCCCGCGCAACCATGAGACAGACTTGGGCTTCTTTCATATTCTCAAATTTTTTGTCGACAGCTCCGGAGATCTCTTTGCAGTGGGTTCCTAGCTCTTTTTTGCAGGTGTCTAGGACTTTAGACCAGCTTTGGGTCAGCTTTTGCCACTGGGGTTCCTGGGTCTTAAGAAACTCCTGACATTGGGGTGACGTCTTTGCCTTGTGCCGGTGGAGACAGTTTTGTTCAGTCTCCTTGTGGGTTTGGGACTCGCACAGTTTTTCACGATCCGCGTCGCAGGGACCATATCCATAAAGACTTCCCGGTAATCCAGCAGATAAACCCAAAAAAATGTATAAACAGATTTTGCCTATAACTTGCGGCTCCTGCCTAGATTTGACGTTGCCCATGATATATGACCTCCTAAATGACCGTGATAAAGTCTTTGATACTGCTTTGAATTGACCGATTTTTGGTGTATCCAAGAAGGCTGGAGGTCACCCATGAACGCGACATCAACTCAGGAATCCGCAACCCAGCCAGTCCTTGAGGGATCGGAATTTACCTACCAAGTTTTAGGAAATAAAACCCCGGTCACGCCCCGCTCGATTTATGGGATTGGTCGCAACTACCTTAAACATATCGAAGAATTAAGCAATGCGCGCCCTGAGGAACCGGTGGTTTTTCTCAAATCCCAGGCTTCCCTCCGGCCCTTTGGACCAGCGAGCCTCGTGTCCCCCACTCCCTATCCCTTTCGAGACCAGGGTCTCCACCATGAGGCCGAAATCCTCGTCTTGATCGGCAAGACTTTGCCTCTAGGATCATCACCATCCATAGCCCATATCGGCGGCCTGGGGCTAGGTCTCGACCTCACCCGTCGCGCCGTCCAAGACCAGCTCAAATCCCAGGGGCTCCCCTGGGCTCGGGCCAAAAACTTTGCCGGCTCCGCCATGGTTTCGCCGTTTCTCCCCGTGACGCCAGAGGTCGATTTGACTCAACTGGGCTTTCGCTTTTTAGTCAACAATACGTTACGCCAGGAGGGGCAGAGCGGTATGATGCTGTTTCCTATCTTGCAGCTCCTCAAGTCCCTCGCCATGCTCCATCCGCTGGTGCCTGGAGATCTTATTTTTACGGGGACTCCCGAAGGAGTCGGCCCACTCCAAGCCGGTGACGCTCTCGCACTGGAATGGACGGTACCCTGGCAGGAACGATTTACCCAAATCTTTTAGGAGAGAGAACTTTTGGAACGTCCATCTTCGTCCGCATCTTCGACCGGAGCTTCTTCCGCAGCTTCGTCCTTGTTCCAAGATCTTACCCATCCGGCTGTCGTGGTATCGGCACTGGGTTATTTTGTGGATATCTATGACCTAGTCTTGTTTAGCATCGTCCGGAAACCCAGCCTTGAATCCCTTGGGATCCAAGGCCCTGAGCTGTTGACCCAAGGGGTATTTTTAATAAACATGCAGATGTTTGGCATGCTCCTAGGCGGACTTTTATGGGGGGTCTGGGGCGACAAAAAAGGCCGGCTTTCGGTCCTTTTTGGTTCGATCTTAATGTACTCCTTAGCCAATATCCTCAACGCGTTCGTCACCAATGTGGCTGCCTATGGCACCCTGCGTTTTATCGCTGGGGTGGGACTCGCGGGGGAGCTGGGTGCAGCCATCACTCTGGTAAGTGAATCCCTGCGCAAAGAACACCGGGGATACGCCACCGCCCTCATCGCTGGCATCGGCGTCTCTGGGGCCATCGCCGCGGGCCTGGTGGCCCAAGCCCTCAACTGGCAAGCCGCCTATGTGGTGGGCGGCGTGATGGGTTTAGGGCTCCTCGCTCTGCGGGTCAAAACCTTTGAGTCTCCTCTGTTTCACCAGCTATCCCAAAACTCCCCTCACCCTGGCACAGAGGTTCGCCGGGGGGATTTTAGGATGCTTTTTACAAATGGACCTCGATTTAGGCGCTACCTTGCTTCGATCCTGATCGGTATGCCCACTTGGTTTGTGATCGGCATCTTGGTGACTTTTGCTCCGGAGATCACTCAAGAACTCGGGGCGACGGCGCCTGTATCGGCTGCCAATGGGATCATGTGGGCTTATGGAGGTCTGGTCATTGGCGATCTCGCCAGTGGGTTTATCAGCCAATGGGTCCAAAGTCGGAAAAAAGTGATTCTTTGGTTTATCCTAGGTTTGACAGCGATGATGCTTTTCTACCTTTTTAGCGAAGGTCAAGCTCCTGCCACTTATTATGGTCTCTGTTTAGGGATGGGTATTTTTGCGGGATATTGGGCGGTTTTTGTGACCGTCGCTGCCGAACAGTTTGGCACCAATCTGCGAGCGACCGTCGCCACCACGGCCCCCAACTTTGTACGCGGGATGCTGGTGCCCATGACCCTTATGTTTCAATCCCTTCAAGGGTCCCTTGGCCTGCGGGGAGCGGCCCTTGTGGTCGGTGGCTTTACCGTCTTCATATCCCTCGCCGCAGCCCTCTCCCTTAGGGAAACCTTTGGGACGGACCTTAATTTTATTGAGGGGGATGGGCTGGCATAATAGACACCATTAAAACCATCTTGGGAGCGACTCCCCGGTCTTGGTGGTCTTTTGGTCCCCGCTGACAGGTTCTATGGCTTGGCGGATCGGACACTGAAAATGATCGGAATGACGAAAGCTCACCCAGCCTGCATCACCATCACATCAATGTCTGCACCAAGGCTTTCGAGCAGATCGATCAGGGTGCCAATGCGAACTAGGTGGAGCTTTCCGGTCAGAATCTCGCTGACCCTTGACTGAGGCTTGTTCCAGAGGGCCGCGACCTCAACTTGAGTATAGCCTTTGGAACGGTAGATATCGAGGATGCTGCCTAGCAACTTAACCTTGAGCTGCGCCTTGCGGCTCTCCTTAGGCGAGAAGCCGAGCTGGTCAAATACGCTTGCTGGCTCCTTACTTTTTCCCTTCACCGTCGACCTTTTGTTTGAGAGCTTTGTAACGAGCGGCCGCTTTTTCGACGTCGGGCTTTGCCGTCTGGCTGCTTTTCTTTTGGAAACAGTGGAGGACATGAACTTTATCCTTTATAAAATTCTTGGCCAGAAAACCGCGATGTCTTCAGCATCGCCGGATGAATGGCCGCCGTATCAACCTTGCGATTCAATATATCTCCTAACCGTCTCTTCCGAGGCGTCGCCTATGGTTGAAGCAAAATAACCATCAGTCCAAAAAGTCCTCTCCTTCCAAAACTGTTTTGAAAGCATCTCCGCAAATTGTCTCCAGACGGGTATAGTGGACTCTTGTTTGAGTTTTCTTACAATTTGTAGGA
>JBGSUI010000240.1:0-112414 GCA_041736175.1 Oligoflexales bacterium
ACCATTTATGTTGCTCAAAGAAACCACGGTCCGGGGGCCTAGGCTGAGCATGTTACCTGCGTTGGTTTTTGAGAAGTTACAAAAAATGGGTGGGTCAATTTACTTGAGCCTAGGTGGGTCAAATTAGTCAAGCGACGTAGCCGGTTTCCATCGGTAAAAGATTTTTGATAAATTTCATTTGTTGGTCTTGTCTTTTCTATCCATTCCGTCACAGATAGCTCTTGCCTTTGAAATGTAGGATCAAGGACCACTGGCTCGTCAGTCTCGCCTCTTATCACGGTTGCAACATGATACTGCCATCCAATGCTCGGAAATGGGGCAAAAGACCCAAAGATAAAAATTTGATTAGAGGGAATTTTCTCTAAAGCAAGCTCTATAGCGAGGTAAAACGCTCGTGTTTCACATCCTGCCAACTTAAAATCGTAGGGAAGGTAGTCAATCTTACTCAAAACGGCGAGTGCTGTACCTAATTGGTTATCATTCCCCTGAATAGTCGAGCTACCGAGTGAATGATTACCCGAACCACAAGCGCAGAGCATCCCGTAATAAATTAGTAAATAAACACTAAGACGTTTCATACTCGTTTTCCCTTGCTAGGGTTGAGTCATGGTAACGACCATGACAAAATCTCTTTGAATGAACATAATATCCTCAACTGTTTAGACTCTTTGCATCGGGAAAAATCGAAAGAGATCTGCTCCAAGCTGTATGTCTAAGCAACGATTTACCAATCTTGATGAAGATTGGATTGGCATAAACGACTTATCAAAACCTGTGCCGTAAAGCAGTATCCTACAAAAGGCTTTAGTTTTTGCCAGATCAAAATGACCAGGTCTATCTGTAAACAATGAACTTAAGGAACTTCACTCCACGATACTGCAAACCAAAGCAGCATGGCTATCCGTTGATCGAGACCTTTAGACAACCTACCTGTACACGATCTCCACCCTAAAATCCACTGCCCTTGCCTTGGCCCTCATCCCGAATTTGCCAGGCCACCGCCGCTTGGCCGTAGTCAGGCTGATGCCCAGAGCCTCCGCTACGCCCCTTCGGGTAAGGCGGCCGTCAGCGAGCCTTTCTCTGATCTCGATGTCAGAGAGCTTGATTAGATCCTGACCGGATGCACCTTCCTTGCCAGAACCATCCGGCACGATCACCGCGTGGGTTGCCACCAGTTGCAGGGCTTCCCGGAGGCTCCTATGGCGTTCTCCACGGTCACCGCTATCGCCCTCGTCACCAAGAGCAGCGGTTAGAGCCGCCCGTATCATAGCAATCGTGAGGTGAGAGGCGTCCGCGGGTTTTGACCTGAGCCTGGCCCCTGTGGCCACAGCGTCGGCTTTTGCCAGCTGCTCCTCCAAATCTGAGATGACACTTAGGTTTTTGTCTCGCACCCGCAGGTAGGTGTCATCGGCGAGGAGACCCGCGGCCCATTTTTCAGTTACCTTAGTTAAGAGATCGCGTTTTTTTTCCAAGGAGTCTCGAGCTGCCTCTGCCGCTAGTGAGGCCTGCTGGGCTTCGGCTTCGGCCGCATCGCCATTTTTAAGCCTTGCGATCACCGCATCTATTAAGGAATCGTTGGCTGAAAGGGTTGAAATTTCCCGAGCTGCAAGCCTCTCTACATCCTCCACACGAAAAGTCCGGTGACTCGGCTGCTCGGAGCAAACGTAAACGGGATGAGTCCGTCCGTGCCCCCTCGTCACCATGCGGCCTTTACATTCTGAACACTGTAGAAGCCCGTGAAGCCACCTTTTGTGATCCCGAGGTCTTCGTTTAGAGGTGATGCGGTCGTGGTAGTCTTGGTACCTAACGCGGGCCTTTTCAAAAAGCTCCTCGTCAACGATTCGCGGCACCTCGATCACTTTAGTCGTAAGCGAGATATTGTACCTGGCCTGGGGCTTGAAGCTCACGATAAGCCGCCCTGCGTAGATCTCGTTTCGGAGGATCGCCAAGACATGGTAGCGATTCCACGGACCGGGTTTTGCCGACGGGGTCACCGCTACCCACGGCGAGCGGTCCACTCCAGCGGAGTTTAGTTGGTCAGCGATGTCGTAAACAGAAAGGGGTCTATTGCCATAGACATTGGAGAGAGTTTGGGCACCCGCGCCGCAGTAAAGCCTGAAAATGTCACTCACGACTTGGGCCTCTTTTTCGACCACGAAATAGCGCCAAGGGTTTTCTTTTTTGCCGGTCTTCTCGAACCGATATCCAAAGGGCACGTTGGTGAGCCGCCACTGGTCTTGGTTGACAAGTTTTTGAATCCGACCCGACTGGAGCATCCTCGAGTTTTCAAGTTTAGCGATGGCCCCTAGTTCTTGGATGACTGCGGAGGCGATCCGGCCTGACGTGTCTGTGACACGGTAGACCACATCTTCGCTTTGGCTGATAAGGCGGACACTGAGGTGACGGAAAACGTCGGTGATTTCTCCGCGAAGTTCGGCACTCTCGCCCCGAAAAATCCGGTCGCTTGCGGCGACGATGATGGTATTGACCTGCTTGGCCTTGACCAGTTCGATCAGTTTCCAGAATTCTCGGTCCGAGTCTTTGGCCTCGAGGTTATAGCCCTCGTCTTTAAACACGTCCACGAGGCGCGCGGATTCATGAGTCCCGAACAGTCGTTCGTAACGTTCCTTAGTGACCGCAAGCTGGCGTTCGATCGTATCCTCTTTTGCTTGTTTATTCGTCGAGACCCGGGCGTAAATGGCAACCAGAGGGGTTTTGCCAGCTCCACCTTCGTAGACTGGTTCCTTAAGTTCCTTGAGTCGACTTTTTTTAAGGTTGGCCATGGTAGGCCTCCCCTAACACGGCCAACGGTTCGGATTTGGTCAAATGCACCCTGTAAACCGGCTTTTTATTGGTCCCGTTGGTCTCCTTGAAATCCTTGGACTCGTTGCCCTGTTGCTTGTTGACGATGACCAGGAGTTTGGCTGCAGCAAAAACCACCCTTATGGATCTCCCCCCCCGTTCCATATCTTCGGTCAACTCTATGATGGCTTTTTCGATAGCCTCCTTTGGCCTTAAGATCTCCAGTGCGGAGTTTGCGAGTCCTCTTTTGGAATGGAGCTTTGCATCTCGTTCCGCTAATGCGACTTCAACTTTTAAGGACTCCATCGACCTTTCGTATTCCTCCTGACTCACTTCATCCAGCGCGTATCTTTCGGTGAGTCGGTCGATGAGGGTGTGAAGCTCCGCAAGTTTGGTCTTGCCCGATTGTTTGGGGGTCTTTTTAAAATCAGCATTGATCTTGTCCAACGCTCGATCTTTGAGAGCCCCTTTGAATGCGTCGTTAAAGGTGAGCGATTTGACCAGATCGCCCACGGCTGTCTTAAGAAAGTCGAGCCGCGGCATCACATGGTGCTTTCTGCATCCATAATAAGAAGAACCGCGTTTATAATGATTGATCAACGACAAATGCATACCGCAGTGCCCACAGTGGAGAAAATCGTGAAACCAAACGTCTGCCGGCGTGACCATTGGCGCATCGGAATGATCGGATGCTTCGCCACGCTCTTTTCTTATTTTTTGCGCGGTCTCGAAGGTCTCCCGATCGATGATCGGAGTCTCGAGACAGACTTGCCGGACCTCTTTGTCTGGAAGTAGATTGGTGCGACGAAATCTAATGGTCCTGACCCCGGTGTAAAGTTCGCAGCTTAAAATCTTGACCACCGCCTCAGGGGTCCACAGCGGACTGGAATTATGAGCGGCCTCAGAAATCCATGCCTCTCGACTCACTCCCGCGTCGCGCAGGATGCGGGCGATACGGATATAGCCGATCGGCGTGCCGCCCCCTGGTGGCAAAATTTTCGGCTTTTTGCCTAAGTAAAGGGCGAACACGTCGCGGATGATGGCGGCTTCCGAGGCCACAACACGGTAAGAAAAATGCTTTTTACTTTTGATCAGGGTGCGATCCACCCTGATGCCATAAGGGGCGATGGGCTGGTGATACTTTCTGTTTTCCACTTGCAGACGAAACCCCGTCTGCAGAGATTTCACCAACTCGATTTTGTTGGCGCTGCCGATCTCCTGGGACAGAGAACTCACCAATCTTGATTGGGAATCCGCAAGACTATAGACGACGTCGGACACCGGGGTGACGACCCGCACCCCACCTCTGCGCAAAGTATCCAAGATTTTGCCTCGTATCGAAGCTTTTTCTCCCCGAAAAATCCGGTCGTCCGCAGCGATGACGATGGTCGATATCATGGATTTTTCCACAAGGCTGAGGATTTTCCAGAAAGCTCTCGTGGCTTCGAAGGTTTCAAGGTTATAGCCCTCGTCCGCGAAAGTGCCGACAACCGTCGCTCCCTCGGCTACAAGCTTATTCACGATTTTGTCGCAGAGAAACCGCTGCCGGTCGATGTTGTCGTGCTTTGCCTGCTCCTCGGTCGAGACCCTGAGGTAAACGGCCACGAGTTCGCGCCTCTTAGGCGGCTCCCTCGTCGCTTCCCGGGATCCATTTTGACTTGGACTTGTCCGAGTTGGCTTTTTTCGATTTTGATTTTTCGGCTTCACCGGGTCCAACTTCTTCATTGAGGTGCTTCACTAAACTTGATTTCATGAGTTCTGCCGCTACCAGTTCGGCCAAAGCGTCGATCAGTTCGCCACTTGCGGCATAATCGCGCCCACCAACGGAAAAGGCCGGCGTCTCGGATCCAGAAAGCTTGAGATGGCGACCCGGGACCTTTTTGGCTGCTTTTTTGGCTGACTTTTTTGGTGACTGTGAGACTTTCAAGGTTCCCCCGAAGTGGACCTGACCTAAACATTGCCATGAAGGCTTCAGGGGTTTTATCGGCGGGATAGGGGCTGACTTGACTCCTTGGGGGAGAAATTTTCAAATTTTCTTGAAGATACTTTTTTATCACTTTTAAATCCTTTAATTTCAGTCTGTTACAGCGTGTGGACCAGTTTGCCTAACCTGTACGGCGTTAGGCAACATGCCCCCTGGGCAAGCAGGTCCACCCTTTGCTGGCGCGGTCTTCGATCTTAAAGAATCGGTCCGCTGCTGGTTGGAGCAAAACCCATGAAGAAACCTCCTAAAAACAATGCAGAAACCAGCTGGCGTATCAGCACACCAAAGCTTGTGGAAGAATGCTCAAGGCGCCAACTCATCGAGACAGGGTTTAGCCTTACGGCCTGGACCACCGCAGCCACCCTGTTCGGGTCACAGGCCGTCCGTGGACAAACAGCCTACACACCAAAACGCAACCTTATTTGGATCAATATGGGTGGGGGATGGGATATCCTCGAAGTCACGGATCCCAAGCCAGCCTCGACCGCCGGGATTGACCTCCTCTATGGCTTCAACGAAGCTCGCGACGTGGCCCAATCCACCGACGGGGTCAAAGTCGGTCGGTGGCTCTCCGGCATCGCCGGCCTAGGCCAAGACCTGCTTGTGGTGCGAGGGCTCGCCATGGGAACCACCTCCCACAATGCTGGGATGGTTTATATGGATACGGGAATCCTAAGCAACGCCGGTCGCGTCAATGCCGCTTCGATTCCTGCGATTGTTGCATCAGAGAGCCAAGCCACAATCCCCATCATTCAACTCTCCGGGGGCACCGACCCCCAAATCGACCGTGGTCTCCTGAATCCCGTTTCCGTTGTGCGGGCGGGCAACCTGGATCTTTACCGCTCGATGTATCCTGCAGAAGCTGACATCACTCGCAAACTCGCGGTCCTCGATTACCTGAAAAATTCGGTGACCGATCTTGAAACCAAAGTGGGTAAAAACGACCGTCTCTCCAATCTAGCCGCTGCTGAATCGAAAGTCCGTGGCCAATTCACCACCAATGTTGGGGCTAAATTAGCGCTCACCGACGCCGACCGGGCTCTCTTTAGGAACGGAGCCCCGACGGGGATGAACACTGGCTTTCAAGATGCTGTAGCACTTGCCTTAAAATTGATTAATAATGACATATGTACCACGATAAACCTAGGCATTGGAGGATTTGACACACACCAAAACCAATCCACACGGCTTCAGCCGATTTTGCAGTCTGTTGATTTCGCCATGGCAAGGTTAGTGGCTGGCCTCAAGGCTTCAGGAAAGTTAGATACGACGTTGATTGTGCTCTATTCAGACTTTGGACGGACCCCCCGGGTCAACGGCTCCAATGGGCGGGACCATTGGCCGACAGGAGGTGCATTGGTGATGGGTGGCAAGATCGATGGGGGACGTGCTGTCGGAGCATCCACAGATGACACTTTAAGTGCCGTCAACCTCATCGACACCAACACCGGTGTTGTCACCAACGATCCCGCAACCGGCACCCAACTCAACCCAAGCCATCTTGGTGGCATGGTCCTGGCACTCACCCTAGGGGATGGCTACAGCCAGTTCCGGCCCTACTTGGCCGCGCTCCCCTGTATGACACGAACGAGGACCTAGTGAAGAGTACGCAAGAGGTTACGAACCTCCTCCATGCCACCCTGGTAGTTTTAAAAATATTATGTTTAGTGATCCTATGCAGCCTGTGGATTCTACCAGACGCGGCTTTAGCCCAGCTTGGAGAACACACGGCTTTGATGCCCACCGATACCATGGTGCCCCCTGTGGTCATGACCCATCCTGGGGTGATGCCTCCCAAAAGTCGCGCCAACGGTCACGAAGCCGGTCTGCTTATGACCCGCGACGAACGTACGTCAAAACTAGACCATACCACTGTGGGCGGCGATGATATTAAGTCGGTTGTTTCTGATGAAGCGGTTCTTGGGGCGGTTCATTTTGACTTAGGTGCAGGAGCCCGGGTCGCCTTGCTCCACGAGCTGGTTTTTCGCAAAACAAAGACCACTTCCAGCGCCATCCGTCGAGGAGTCCCCCGTGAGGAGGTCGAGAGGATCCAGATGGACGCGCTTAAAATCACCATCGAGCTTACCGAAGGCCTGACCGCCGGCATGATCCTGCGCTATGTCTATAGAGACCGTCTCATCTATGGCGATCTTTCCGTTGCTCAGCAAAATCGATATAAAATTTCCATGATCGGCTACGGTGGGGGCGCTGCCTTAACCCTTAAAAATTTCGGTTTAGGATATGCTTACTATCCACAATTACGGGGGAAAACAGACGTTCTGGGCGAAGAAAAAATTGTGGTCGAACCTGGATTTCTCAACATCGATGTATCCTACAAACCAAGTGATTCCTTGGCTTTTTCGCTTCTCAACCGGCGCTTTTTGTGGGAACTAGACGATATCGGTCGAGGCACGACCAATACCGATACCAACCAGACCCGTATTTCTCTTTACGGACTCGATCCCGACCAATACCTTTTGACCGACACTTTGACGATGCTCGGTGTTTCCTATGAACTCGGGAAAATAGCAACTCTAAAAGTTGCTTTAGGCCAAGAAAAAGCCCATTTTAATTTTCAAGATTTGTTGGTCTATAATCGCGTCGACGTGCGACAAAGGACGGGTGACCCGAGAGATCTCACTTACAATCGCGCGAGAGCCCAAATCAGTTGGCTACTTAACAAAGGTCTCGACATATCTTTAGGCATGGGTCTTTATGAGCGTAAATTTGAATTTCCAACCGCTATGAATGGAGGCACCTACGAGGCCTCAGGTAGAGAACTCATAGCGGCAGCAGGCATCAGTTTTTGATGAGAAGGAGTCAACACTTTACATTTCCGGGAGCAAATGTATGACACGAATTCTTGTTTTGAACGCGGGGTATGAGCCTCTACAGCTCGTGAGTTGGCAGAGGGGACTCTGCTTGGTTTTATCCAACAAGGCTGAGGTAGTCGAGCGCTCCCGGGCTGTGGCTCGCTCGGTAAGCTGCACGATAGAACTCCCCTGTGTGGTGCGGTTAGTTCGCTATGTTCACAATGTCAGCAAGATGGGTATGGTGCGTTGTTCCCGACGAAATATCCTGCTCCGAGATAGGTTCCAGTGCCAATACTGTGGCATCAGGTGCAAACCCGCCCATGCGACCGTGGACCATATTGTACCTCGCGTCATGGGGGGAAAAACCACCTGGACGAACGCCGTGGCCGCATGCAATAACTGCAATCGGAAGAAAGGGTCTCGCAGCCTTGATTCTTCGGGCCTTAAGCTCATGAGAGCACCCAGGCGCCCCACGTGGAACGATCTGTTTGTGGTCCCCAAGGAAACCCACGGCGAGCTTTTGGCGGGTCCTGGTCTAGGAGTCGACCTGCAACCAGGTACTGTCGATACAAACCACGAGGCACGGGTCCAAAGCGTTCAGGAGATAGGCTTTAGAGAAGTTTGGCTTAAATATTTGAGTTAGTTCTTGATGGAGAGAGGCTACAAATCGTGAAACAAGTGCGTCCTGGACCCATACGACTGGTCTGTCCTGAGAGTTTTTCCGTGACTCTTGAAAACAATTGTGGAGTAGGTTCTTCCGCATCTGCGGACAAGCATTTTACCTGGACCCGCTACCCCTACCCTTGGACAGAAGGTCTGGTTTTCGGCACATGGGATACCGACGACAGGAAAACAATAGATAGTTTAACGGCGTTTGTGGGAGATCTGATCCACAAGGGCTTCACTGCGGGTATTATGGGCACGCAAGCGATCAAAGCGCTGTTTTTCGATATGGATGCGACCGTGATCGTCGAAGAATCCCTGGTGGAGATCGCCTCCGAAAGAGGGCTCTCCGCAGAGATCCACCGCATTACGGAGCTGGCCATGGACGGTAAACTAGATTTTAAGGAGGCTCTCCTCCAAAGGATCATTCTGCTCAAGGGAACACCTAAAAAGCTGGTTGAAAAGGTCCTCCATCGCCTCACCCTCCAACCCGGAATCATCCCCTTGGTGGGACGAGCCCGAGAGAATAACATCAAATGCTACATGGTTTCTGGTGGTTTTACGATCCTAGCAGACCCTATCGGCAGGACCGTGGGTATGGATGGGGTCCACGCCAACACCTTTGGATTTGAAGGGGACACCCTAAGCGGTCGGCTCGAAGGTGAGATCGTCGACGCCATCGGGAAAAAAGACTTTTTAGAAAAAACCTGCCAAGCTCTTAAGATTTCTCCAGACGAAACCATCGCCATAGGCGACGGAGCCAACGATATCCCTCTCGTCTCAACAGCCGCCTTTGGCTCAGGGTTTCGCCCCAAACATGCCCTTCGGTCCGCAATCCATTTTCAAAACCAAAAGGGTGACCACAGACTGCTGGAGTATTTTCTTTTTGGATCCCTACGGGAGACCTAACACTTGTTTGAGCTATAGACTAAGCCAAAGAGCAATGGTTAAACTGCTTGAGAATCCAGCGTCCACAAACTCTAGAGCCAGTTCTTTATTCTTGGAAATTTCTAAGACCGCAGTTGTATCGGTAAAAAATCCACTTCGGCGATTGATATGGGCTGCAAATCGGTAGGCGCTTTGATGGATAAAGCGAAAGCGTGATGATTCAGAATGTAATATAACCAGAGCAGGTGCAATAAATAATTCTGTATCTGCTAAATTTCCAGGTGTTTGCAAGGTCCCCTTTATTCCACCCGCTAGGCGCAATCCACCCAATGGGAATGTGCCGTTGAAAAACGCTTCAAGCTCAGCACCTTTTGCCAATGAAGCCAAGCGATCAAAATGCCCATAGCGCACGTACATATTGGTATTCAAAAAGTTTTTATAGGGGATTTTCGCCTGATAATTCTCTACCTTGATCAGATCGACATACAAAAGATCAAGACTTTTTGGCTCGACTAGAATCCCTAGATTAAACATTTCTAGCCCCATATCACTTCGGGATCCCTCGGGGTTTCCTAAGATACCCTTCAGAGTCGGTCGCCAGGTAAAAATCATGGCTTGTTTGTGCGGTGTGCGGTATCCTCCAACCCCAAAACGCTGCTCTGGAGGCATCAAGGCTGGGTTTTCCCGCTTTGGAACAACAGGATCGGCATAGGGTGGCACGGTGTTAAGGGATCTTGCCATCAATAATTCTCGCCTTAAACCTGAAAATTGTTTAGGAACTTCGGCCCCAGTCAGTCGAGAATCGAAGTCAATATAATCGATCATAGTATCTAGAATATGAGCTGCCGATTCTCTGGACGCTTGCTGCAAAGGTGTTAGATTTTCCATCTCCCATAGGTCGTGAAAAATTTCCCTTTCAGCCTCAGTAAGCATGCCATACTGATGCAGGTAGCGAGAACGATTAGATGGGTGGTAAATCACTTGCTGAGGATCACCCAAGACGGTAATCGTCCGTTTTAGGAGATCCGGAGGTGTTGCCCAAACCCGGTAGCGAGCAGATAGTAAAACCTCTGAGCTGGCTGCTTGTAGAAGCTTGGTTAAGAGGAGTGAACAATTTCTTGATAGATAGTAGTAGCTGCTCCAAGCCTGCCTGACTTCAAAATAGGTCAATATAAAATTGTCTATTTGATCAGGAGTAAGCTTAAGGGGATACTCCCACAAATCCCGGCTTTCATGATTAGCATATTGTTGCAATTTGTAATGCATCGGTAGTATTTCAAAAATTCCTTGAAAGCTTCCGGTAAGACCACCAATGACGTAGCTCAGATAGTTGACCGATCCATGAACAGCAGAAAAATTAATCACAGGATCTAACATAGGGTTATGGTATTGATCATTTTTTTTGACCTGGAGGCGGATAAAACTATGGCCAAAAAAAGAAGCAGGACTTTCCAGAAAATAACTAGAAAATATCAAGGAAATCCCTTCAACTTTCGTTAAACCTAAAATGGTGTAGGTATTTGGACAGGCAATTTTTGGCAACCTTTCAGATAAGATCCCGAGGTGCTTCATGGCCCACTTGACACGCCGCGGAAACCGACAGCCAACATAGTTGGCTGCAGACCTATTGCCCGCAAAAAGTGCTTGCAAAAATGCTGTCAACTCATCCCGCTCATCCCATTTGCCATTGGGACTCAGATAAAAACCAGGTGAATCGATAAGACCGGAAGCACCACCCCATAGATTGGGGTGATAAAAAAGCAGTGCCCGCCACTCCTGCCACGCAGCCTCTGTCGGCTCTTGATTTAAAAGCGGCTTGACATCTCGGCTATGATTAGCAAAAGCATCGCTTCCATACCACAACCCCTGAAAAACAATTAAAACTAAGAAATACCAGGACATGCGCTCACTATTTTGCCGTCTGATTGACCTACTTGCTTCATTTTTTTATAGACCAATTCTGGCGTTGGTTCGTTGTAAATTAAGGAATACCTAGATTTATTAAATCGGTAGAATACTCCCCGATCTGCATCGGTTTCACAACCAAATAATTCGGCTAAAGCATCCAAATGGCTACCTTGACCTTGAACGGCCTCTTTTTCAAGACTAGAAAGGTTGGCGCTGATAAAAACAGCTTGTTCCATTTGTGCTGTTTGGTTGGAATAATCGCAATTTGACGTCCCTGAAGTGATTGCCGAAGATACAAACCCAATATAGGTGTTGATGAGCGAAGCAGCGATCTGAGCATTTTTCGTCTTTTCCGAGATAATCACCGATCCTAGCCCACATCCCGCCTTGCCAAAGGGGGTGCTATAACCACGATTCTCCTTTATAGTTTTTTTACCATAAGCGACCCCATGGATAGGATGGCACAGCATGATCGGGACCAATATCAACAAGCGAGAAATCATAGAAAAATATTTGATCTTCATTGTGGAGCCTCCGTTGAATGATTGAGAGCTGATTATTCACGATTTGCTTGAGCTAGCTGTAGAGTTTCTGCAGATTGAATTTTGATGCAGCTCGCCACCAGGATTGAATTTCCACGAATTTTTTCATTGAGCTCTAAAAAAGTCGCGCGGACACCCGGTTGGGCAAAAATAGTCGAAAATTGACTTTTCACAAAACCGCCAAAATCGCGGTAGGAAGATTTGGGACAACCAAATTGCGCGGCTAAGCCTTCCAGTATTTGCCCTTCTCCCCGCGCTGCTTCTTTTGCTAGTGCAGCAAAATTCTGAAATGTAAAATTATACTGGTCAAAGTAGGCTACCGGCATGGCGTCTTCGCCGCACCCCGCAAAGTCAAAGGTGATCGACCACGGTTGCGATGTGGGCACACCTATCAATCCATTGGCAATGGGAATAGTACCGTGGTTCGTGGTCGCGGCCGAGGTCTGCCAATTTCTGGGGCCAAAGATCCGAGTTCCTGCCCCACATCCTGCAAACCCATAACTTTCTGCTTGTGAATTCCCCGAAAAAAATATGCCCAGAAACACTAAACTTGTGACGCCAGAGAGCACCCTTTTAGCCTTGACACGCATATAAGCCCCAATCATCCTTGATGCAGCTAGCATGTGATAAGAAATTGAAAAAGCTTTGCCTATGCTGCCCCCCCCGATATCCTCGTACCTGCGTGATGGAAATCGAGTTTTGACAGCCCAGGATTTTTTCAAGTTAGCACATTTCATTTGTACTATTTCGCGCCACAGATTAGCTGAGTTAAAAGTTGTTTTCATGCTACCAAGAAAAATACTTGTTGTCTATGCCAAATGGACTCACAACAGGGCGATTGCATTTAACTGTCTTGATAGGATTTTTTTCTTTGAGTTTGCCACCACAACCAGAAGTATAAAATCTAATAAGAGCAGGTTGAAAAGGTCCTCCAACGCCTCATCCTCCAACCCGAATCATCCCCTGGTGGGACCAGCCCGAGAGGACAGCATCAAGAGCTACAGACTTCCCACTAACAATTTCTGTTTACCTATGGCTGCTGGGTTTCCACCGTTTGAGTAAAAGAGCGCTTCCGACCACACTGGCACTACTCAGGGCCATAGCTGCTCCGGCGACCATAGGACTCAGCAGACCAAAGGCTGCCAGAGGGATTCCTAAGATATTGTAGATAAACGCCCAAAAGAGATTTTGTTTAATTTTTTGGTAGGTTTTACGGGAAATCTCTAGGGCGTCGGGGATCAGCAAAGGATTTCCATGCATCAGGGTAATGCCCGCCGTGTGCATCGCCACATCTGTTCCCGTGGCCATGGCGATGCCGATATCAGCGGTTGCCAGGGCAGGTGCGTCATTGATACCGTCGCCGACCATGGCGACGATTTCGCCTCCTTTACCCTCCTTGCCCGTACCTTTGAGGGAGGTGACCATGTTAGCTTTTGCTTCGGGCAGTACCTCTGCCCTCCAGTCGGCGATTCCGACTTCCTGGGCCACCCGCCGGGCACTGGCGGGATTGTCCCCGGTGATCAACACGGTCTTAATTCCAAGGCCTGATAGGATCCTTATGGCTTTTGCAGCTTCGGGCTTAAGGGCATCTCGAAAGGTGATCATACCGAGAAATTTTGTTTGGTCTTGGTTAGCCACATAGCTTACGGTCAGACCATCGTCTGGGACAAAGTCCTTAGAGACTTTAGGGGGTAGAACCTCGATCTTAAGGGAATTCATAAGGGCCAAGGACCCTACAACGATAGTTTGTTTGTCCACTTGACCCACCACCCCTTTTCCTGGGACAGCCTGGATATTACGGGCCGGGACATAGGAGAGATTTTGTTTTTTGGCAGAGTCGACCACGGCTTTGGCCAGGGGATGCTCGCTCCCGTCTTGGACAGCAGCCGTGATCCTAAGCAACTCTTCGCGATCTCCTGATTGGGGGAAAATCCCGACGATTTCGGGGCGTCCTTGGGTAAGGGTCCCGGTTTTGTCGAAAACGATGGTTGTGACTTTGTGGGCGGTCTCCAGGGCCTCGGCGTCTTTGATAAGAATCCCTTGTTGGGCAGCCATACCGGTTCCAACCATAATCGACGTTGGAGTGGCTAAACCTAAAGCACAGGGGCAGGCGATCACCAGGACTGCAACTCCGTGGAGTAGGGCCGCTTCCCATTGGCCGGTGACCATCCCCCACAGGAAAAAGGTTAAGAAGGCAATCCCTAGGACCGTGGGCACAAAAACATTGCTGACCCGGTCCACAAGACGCTGGATGGGAGCCTTTGCCATTTGGGCATTTTCGACCAGGCGGATCATCCGCGCCAAGGTCGACTCGGCACCGAGGGCTACGGTGGTGACGATGAGTTGGCCATCACCATTAAGAGTGCCCCCTGTGACGATGTCACCAGGAGATTTGGTCCGCGGCAGGCCCTCCCCGGAGACCAAGGACTCATCCACAAGACTCGATCCCTGGAGCACACGACCATCCACAGGGATTTTTTCTCCTGGTCCCACGACCACCAGATCTCCAAGCCGCACTTGGCTCAGCGATACCTCTTGATCACCGTCAGGTCGACGGAGACGGGCCCGGTCGGGGATGATGGCTTGGAGGGAGCGCAACGCTTGAGAGGTTTGGTGCTTTGCTCGAGACTCGAGATACTTGCCCAAAAGAACCATGACAATAATCACGGCGGCGCTCTCAAAATACAGAGCACGGGAACCCATAAACAGATTATAAACGCTTAAACCAAAAGCCGCGCTGGTACCAAGCACCACCAGGAGATCCATATTGCCAGCGCCAGCCCTTAATGCGCTCCAAGCGGCTTTATAAAAGCGGGCCCCAAGCCAAAACTGGATCGGCAAGGCAAAAATCAAGGGCGTCCAACCAGGCAGCATAAAGTGGAGACCAAAGGGTTCCAAAACCATCGGAACCACAAGAGGCAAAGCAAGCAGCGCACCCACCATCACCAGTCGTCCCTGATGGTCGAGGTCGGATGGAGCCGCCTTTGTTTGGGTTTGATCAGGGATAGAAAGGGGATCTTTGATCAGCACAGCTTTGTAACCCGCCTTTTCCACCTGTTGGACCAAAATCTCAGGGGTGATTGCTCGATTCCCATAGTTGACCCGCGCCCGCTCCGTGGCCAGATTTACCTGGACGGTTTCCACCCCTTGCACCTGAGAGAGTGCTTTTTCAAGTCGCTGGACACAGGAGGTGCAGCTCATTCCGCTGATGGCTAAATCAACTGTTTTTGTGCCCACAGGAAAGCCGGTGGGTTGGGGTTGTGATGGTTGTGGCTCAGACATATTTTTCACCTTATGACGATGGTCCTGGGATCTCGTCTCTCAGTTTATTAAGAAAACAAACTTTCCACCCAAACTCATCTGGTTTTACATTTTCTGGACCTTAGCCGTCAAGCAGCCCGTCTACTGATAAGTCGAACCGCGCATTTTGAGCTCATCTCGCGGTCTGCGGGCTGGTCCTGGCAAAACGCTCAAGAGAAGATTGAGTTGGCTAAATTGGCGAAAGAGGTCGGACATTACAATAGTGCCGATGAAGCGGCCCCAAAGAAGGCCAAGATATAGTTTCCTTGTTTTGGTTGTGAGCTGTTAAAGGATTTTCCGGCGATGAACAATGTATAGAGATTGGAATTTACAGACGCATCGCTCCGATTCAAGCACAGAGTGTGGCGATTGTGGCTCAAGGTGTGCCACCGATTAATCTAGTAGCTGGTAACGCAGCAAATAGTGCCGGAACAGCGGGTCAGCTAGGCTATAGGACTGCACATGCTCTTTGCCCAAGAAGTCTCGATAGACCACTCCGTCGTCAAGAAACTGTTTCAAGATGCGCGCAATACCGGTTTTCGATACCTTCCCAACGGCAGCCACAAACTCGGTCCCAAGTACCTTGATGGCCCGGTGCTCCCGGGCCAAGATCCTGAGCACCCGACGCTGGCTCGCACTGAAACCGGCGAACCGGTGGGCATAAATAGATAATGTTTGACCTAAATACGCATCGAGATGAATCTCTAGAGAAGCTTTTGAGACTTCAAAGTCACCAGGTAGGCTGGCAATGAAATCGGCAAGTCGATTGATGCTCTCTGGAATGCGATCAACAAGGTCTTGCAACGCGTGGGTCACTTCCGATGTGGCACTCTTGCCGGCGAGGCGCCAACGTTCGGCAATATACTCGTGGTATTCATGGTATGGGATGTAGCCAAACTCGATGCTTGTTCCCCAATTATAAAATGGTGCACGCGGCGTTTGAAAGATTTTCTCGAGCAAATGCTGGGCAGAACCAAGTACAACGATCGGAACTCCTTGGCCTAATGCTTCAAGGCAGGTCCGCAGCTTGGCCGCCGCCTGTGGGATTAGGTTGATCTCCTGAAACTCATCGAGGATGATTAAAAATTCGAAGGTTTTCGCTTGCGCCAGTGCCGCGATATTAGCCAAGACTGTTTGAAAATCGACAAGGCTGGCACCCGCTTCGGTCTTAATGCTAAAATTTCCGAAGTCGCCGCCATCAACCGAAGGAGTCCAGGTTGGCCTGACGCGACTTAAGACCTTTAGCCAATCGAGCCCCTTTTCCCAAGTTCGGCGTTTCGCCGAGAGGGCAATATTAAAGGCCTTGGTAAACTCAATCGAGATGTCTGCAAGGCTTCGGGCTGCGTAGAGATCGACAAAAAAAATGATGCGGCGCTCGGGCGCTTCTCGCTCCCACTGCCGTGCGACAATATTCTTCGTGACGGACGTTTTGCCAAAATTACGCTTGCCATAAAGACGGACTGCTCGACCAGCCTTGACGTGCTCGATCAAGCGCGTTGTTTCCTCTTTGAAATTGCATATTTCGGATGGTTCCAATAGCCGGTCATAGGTAAAAAATGAGCGCATGAGGGGTCCCATAAAGAGGAATAATCTGTACCTTTTAAAAGCCGGTCCACAAAAAAAGGTCCACAAAAAGTGGTCCATCAATAATGGACCATAGAAATGCTAAGGTCAAGGTGATTTTCGTGGATGAGGGGGAGGTTTTTGCTTCGGGTGTGAGTTGATCTAGGACGCCGTCAGCTTTAAACCCTACCGAAAAGCCGAACCGCGCATTTTGAACTCCTGTCTTAAAGATTTGCTGTGATTATTGGGCACCTGAATCTCAGGCCCATCGACAAAAGTCTGGTTATCGCGAAAGTAACGCACCAGATAAGACCCCGGTGGTAAACCTCTTAATTTGAAGTTAGAATTCATTACGGGTGCCTGGCTAAAAGCATTTTTGCAAGGCGTAGACTCATCCAAAACAACCTTGTCTTTGGAAGAAAATACCGGTCGATCTTCCATCCGCGGTCCGCGGGCTGGTCCTTTGAAAGGGGGTGGTGGAAGCTGTTGCATCTGGTTATAAAGGTAGACACAGATCCACTGGGCATCGGCTATCGGCGCGACGCCTGTGATCGGTTCTCCCAGATCTCGTTTACGGCCATCACCACGTGGTTTAAAGACTATGCCGTCATTGGCGGGACCTTCGATCACCGATTGATAGGGGTTCATATTGAGCAGCAACTCAGTTTTTTCGCCTTCTTTTATGGTGAAGGGATAGGACAGAGCAAAAGCATTTGCTTGCGGATCTTCCCACCGGATTTTTTTCGCCACCCCATCTCGATCAAAATATCTCAGGGGATTGTCCTGGACCAGCTGAAAAACAACTTGGCTGTAATCACCAACTTCGATTTCGGTCGCGCCAAGATCCTGGGAATCGACACTGTCCCCTTGGTTAGAATCATCAAACAGACTAAACTCCGATTTTTGTGGCTTAAAGCCCTGGACGGCGGAGTCTTGCTGCGAAGCAACCAACTGGATTTCCTGAAGAGCCAAGGTGAGCTGTTGTTTGCCCGCCTTCGGTTCCCTCACCACGGCGATAGATAGGGTCCCTTTTTTGGTTCCACCCCCCGGATTTCCGGCTTCCACACCACATCCAAATAAAAGAAGAGCCAAAAACCAAAGACGTAACATTTTTTAGTCCCCCCTTTTTAGGAGTGAAAAGAGCTGTATATTTAGCTGCACCACATCATCGGGTGCTGATTCTGCTGCGGACTGGTTTAAAAATCGCTTACGAAGGGCAATGATGTCATCTTTCATCTGCGCCACAAGACTCTGTGATACCGTGATGGTGATGGCACTGATGTCTCTCTCTTCCCGTGGTAGATAGTCCAAGGCGTCCAAAGACAAGCCAAGCATTTGGCGATGATAACTCTGGAGTGCAAGACCGAGCACTTCGTTTCCCGATGAGATCGTGGCATCGGTGGGCCGTAGTTTTTGCGACTCAGGGTCTCTTGCTATATAACCAAGGTCAAGCAGCAAGGCGAGGCTCTCTTCGACTTTTTGCTTGGATATTTCCGGACAGATTTTAAGGGAAAGCCATTCCGCATCATCACGACTGTCTGGCAAGCGCAAGATTTCTAGGATCGCTGCATGATACCAATGCTCAAAAAAGCTTAACTGTTTACGGTCTAGTTCTGTAGGCAAGACCTTACTACGCAGCTCCATGCGGGCGGCAAAAGCTTCATCCCGTTCACCCCTGGTTTTGGCCCGCATCGCTTCGACCATGGCTAAAAAATACTTTTTCTGAACCCCCACAAGGGCTAATACAGATACGATTTTGAGCGCTGATTTCTGAGTTAAAGGACGCCGACCGCTGATGACACCGTGGGCATTGGCTGAGCCTAAACCTAAATCTTCTGAAAATTTTTGGTAGGAGTAGTGGGGATCTGCAGATTTTAAAGCCAGATAGACTGCCTGAAGGTAACTCCTCGGGTCACCGTAGTCTGTTACCAGGATTCGTCTTGCAATGTCCTTAAGATCACTTAAAGTCATACTATGATCCTCCTCTGACCATAAAACACTTATCGGTGTTTCTAGCTAAAAACTTGAGCCTACTTTTGAGTATATCTCCCCTGGGTAACAGAAGGAGATATCCATACTCAATTTTTTGATAGAAATTCATAGACTAAAATCTATAATATACAGTATTTATTCGATATATTATATAATTAAAGTTTTCTAATTATAAACCGATAATACCTGTGAAAGAAATGGTGCTACCGAAGTGTCACCTTAAAATAGGAAATATTCTGAACACCCCGTTTCTAACCTTCGGCAGCACCATTGTGGTGTCCCAATCAACCGTTTTTTGAGGAGTCTTGTATGAAAAAAAGTATGTATGCGATCAGTGGTTTGCAAACAGAAGCTGCACGGGAGCAAACCGACCAGGACCTCTATCTGGACGATGTATTGGATTCTGCCGGAGAGCCGGCTAGTCCGTCGACCCCCGTGGATCCGTCGGTAGAAACCGCCACCAAGGCCGATCGACTTGCCAAAATAACAGCGAGCCTCTTAAAGGACCTGGATACTGATCAGTCAGGACAGCTAAGTCTTGAAGAGTTTTTGGCGGCGCCTAAGGCTCGCGCCGAAAAGCGGCAATGTAGCAGCGATATTGCTGAAAAGATGGAGGCCAAAATGACTGAAGACTTTAAGAAATATGCTGGTGATGACGGCCAACTTTCCAGTTCTGAGCTGACGACCTTACTCACTGAGGCAGGTCCCAGGGTCGGAAAGCACCGGAGTGAGCACCACCGTGGCGGCCATGGCCCTCGTCAAAAACAGTCTTTTTCTCAGGTGACCGACCAATTTGATGCCGATAAAGATGGAAAACTAAACCAACAAGAATTTGAGACTTGGCAGGCTTCACGGCCAACCCGCAGCGGTAAAAAACATGGTCCCGGACCCCGTCCTTAAATGATTTAATTAAAAGACTCAAGTTTAAGACTGAAACTGCCGATAATGCCCCCGTCTTTGGGGGGCGCCATCTTGTTGCGTCGAAAAATGGTTGATCTCAGTGTTTTTTTTAGCGGAGCAGTCTTCATGGTCATTCATCAGATGTTGAAGTGGATCTCTTTTATAGCCCTCATTATGGGTATCGTGCATTGCCGCACCAGCGACTTAAACCCCGTGACTTCTACCGTTACCAATATTGCAGCCAACCAGGTCAGAAGCGAGCTAGAAAGCTGCGTAGCCATCCGGGGCAACGGTCCGAGGATTTTTGCCCACTTTGGCGCCTTGGCCCGCTACCACGAACACTACAAACCCTTCCAAGGTCTTGCCGGTAGCAGCTCCGGGAGTATCACCAGTTTTGTCTATGAATCCATGATGAAAAACCCATTGCTGGCAACCTGTGGCTCTAAGCCCTGCACTGAAACTGACCAAAGGACAAGGCTTTCGTTTCTACTAAAATCAATTTTTATATATGTCGATGCTTTTATGGATTCTCCTGAAATCAAAGCTTTAAAATATATCTTTGACCAGGTAAGTACTATCAAAAGCAAGACATTTGATCTAGGATCATTCACCGATCTCATTAAGTCTAATCCTGATAAAGCTTGGGACGAGATGCAAACAGTCCTAGGATCACAAGAAATCAGGCCACTGGTGAATGGCAAGCTTTTTCAGATGGTGCGAGAGTCTACCAACCCGTCGTTTCATTTAAATGAGATTCAAAAATCCTTAAAGTCTTTTGGAAATTTTGAAGCGACCGATCCCAGCGTCCTACTTTTCCCAGGGTTTGTTGATTGGAATGAAATAGCGACCCGCTTTGGCAGATTAGGAGATTTTTATGCGGGGTATGGTTCCTACTACCCCCGGGACACTATGGAACAGATTTTAGCTCGTTGCTCCCAACCCATGCTTGGAAAGCCGTGGGATAATATGCAGGACATCCCTTTTTCAGAGGGAATCTCTTGCAAACAAAAGCTGATCGAAGTCATCAGCTCTTATCGCAACCGCAAAATCAAAGACCCCTCAGGGCCAAAACGTATCGAGGAAACACCGGGAGGAGCGCTGACCATCCTGATCTCGACCTCAGTCTTGACCGATGGCATGGCCACTCAATACCAACAGGCCGCCCAAAAATACAGCAGAGGCCTGCCGTTCTCGTGGGCTCCTGATGCCTCTGGAGTCAAAGTTGGTTATTTTGCGACTCCTGATCAAGCCAAGAAAATCCAGCGAGACCCCCTGGCCTTTACCGGACTACGGGAGGGTCGCTTTAAGGCGCTTCCCCTGACCACATGGCGGGAAATCCTACAAACATCCCCCGCAGAACCAGGTCTCTCGGGAGTTAAAACCCTCAGGGATGGCACCCTCTCTGCCGGAGGATGGATCGACCTCACGCCGGTCTTGACTCTCAAAGCAGTAGGCTGTCAAAACACGGTGCTGTTGACCCGTCCCGTCAGCCCCGGGATCAGCGGATTTGCAGCGGGAGTCTTCCGGCTTTTAGGCGCCTCCGAGCAGCTACTCGCCGATGAGTTTGACCCCAATCCTAACCGTAATCCTCCGTCCGTCGCCTCCCAAGCCCTCGGTGCCGCGGATGCCGTTCTCTGTGCCCCATGGGATGGGCCAAATCACCTAGACATCAAAGCGGTCAGTCAAACCGGCTATAAGGCTACCTTCTTAACCGATAGTCCCTATTGGCGGTCCAGTGCATCGGCTGATCCACAGATTGTGGGTGCGAAAGGCCGGGCATCTTGTCTTGCTCCCTAGGGTCGACGTTTCTTAGGTAACAGCGGTCTGACAGTGGCAAAGATCAGGTAGCCTATTTTTGCCAAGCTATAAATCACAGGCCATTTAATGATCCGCGCAGCTAGGTTATATTTGGGGATCTGCGACCAAATATGGGCAAACGCATCCACTCCAGTCTTTACAACACCCTCCGGGGTGCGCACATGCATATGCTTTTGGACGGCAGCAGGGGTTAAGTTATATTCTTCAGCATCGAAACCTGATGCACTGATATCAACCATATCAAACAAATCTGGAGCGATGCGTTTGTAGTGGGAGATCTCCATATCACAAACGATGCAGTTGCCGTCGACAAAGATCAGTGTTTTATTTCCCAAACAATCACCACGTTTTGATATGAATTCTAGCTATTGTCTCACCTTTTAACTTTTTTTACCTTACCAGACTCTTCTGGCAACGTCATGGGTCATAGATTAGGAACTGGAAACCTCCCCACAAAAAAAAGCATTCCCCCCCATTACTTTGAACTTGAGAATCAGTCTCAATTTGCTATAGTCCTCGTCTGACGCATTTAGGAGGGTCTCGTCCGGTGGTAAAACTTATTAATTTTAGTGGCTTGCTCTTTTTTGGGTTTTTTTTGAGTGGTTTGGAAGGGCACGCCGCTCCCACACCCGCACCTGCTTCCACACGACCAGCCAGTCCTCAGGATATCGCTATCGTATTACCCCCGACTCCAGATCCTCAGCTGCGCATTCCGATGACCGGTGAGTTGTTCCCCGAATCCTGGTGGAATACCTCCCTGAGACTTTATGAGACCACCACTGTGGGGTCAGCCGTCTCTACTGAAAACAGTTTAAAAGACTGGCAGCTCGTATCCCTTCGGTTTGCACCGTGCCAACCCCTCATCCCCTACCTCACACCAGTCAATGATTCTTTTTGCGCCGCGGAGATACGCCTGGTGTGGCAACCCTTTTTATATGCCCGGTTGTCACAGTGGACTTACGAAGGGGACGACCGCGCCTATCATGTCACCTACCGGCTCAGGGGAACCCACGCCCTCACGCCAAGTGACAGGACAAAATATCTAGACCTGCAAAAAAATCCCAACCCGACTCCCACGCAAGTAACTCTTTATGAGTCGCTTCACCAAAAGGTGGTCGCCAAAACCCTCGGAGACCTCAAAAACCTAGCCACCGTCATCCCCGCAGACGAATTACAAGCGCGCCTTGAATTTCAAACAACCAATCTTGGTAAACAGTTTAGAGACCAACTCGCCGCCTTTTTACGCCAGGAAGCCGTCCAAAACCAGGTCGCCGAAGTCACCGGATTTTCCCTACCGGAAGGCCGTGATCCCCCTCTCCTGGACGACTGGGTTTTTGTCGCCTTTGCCCCGACCCAAGCCGGCGAACATCTAGACCCAAAAAATATCCTCCTCAAGTCGACCCATGATGGCCGGGTTCTAATCGACTTTGGACCTGCAACTTCGGTTTCAATGCACCAAGATGACACCCGTATCTTCGAAATGATGAGTCAGCTAGGGGAAGCGGACCAAAAAGAGGTTGCAACCCATACCATCCTCAACTTCATAGAAAAGCGCACGAAACGGGCCTTGATTGCTGATTCTCAAGCCGTGCAAGTACCCCATACCACCTGTGGATCCTGTCATAAACTCAATGCTCAGCCCTTTGATTTCCACAATCTGAGCTATTTTAAAAACCACAATGTGACGATCAGTCCACGGGTTCACCAAGACGTCCGTCGGGATCTCCAGTGGCTTAAGTCCCGTGGTTTGACACCTTAAGGTTTAGGAGACTAGGGTGTTTTATGACTCCAGTAATGGGATTTATAGTACTCGATCACAAGGGGGCATTAATCAAATCCTCGAAAATTTAGAAACTATTTCCATAAATATCGCAATATCCTCCTAAAGATCTGCCGCGAATATGCCGATACCCCCCCCGCGCGTCGTGTCTCGCACTGGTTAGCAGGAGGGTAAAATGCTTGGAGACTGGGTTTACTTGGTCTTTTTTCAGGGATGATTGCCTGCAGCAGTGCCAGCCCTTCCTATGCTAAGGCATCACATGAAACCTAAGGTACTGCTCGTCGACGGTTGTACCGTCTTTTTTCCACACAAACCTTAAGATCGACAGTCCTGGTCTAGAATCAAACGAAAATTTCATGGTCGTAGGATCGGAAGTGGCAAACGACTTGAGGGGTGCTCCATTGAGTTCGATATCGAGGGAGATCCCCGCGCCGACCAAACCACCTTTTGGTCTTACTTCGAGTAACGTAGGGCGGCCCATAAAAACCGCTCCTTTTTGTTTGCCATCTAGGAGAACTTCAAACTGGTCCCAGCGTCCCCAGGAATTGGTTTCTATGGGTCTTTTAATCCTCGGCGGCTGTTGGTTGGGATCATAACCTGCGGATTCAGCCCATAGTTTAATCACTTCTTGGGCGTTGATGTGGGGATTGCCCATAAACCGTGTTCCATTTGGCTGGGTCGGCTCAAAGGGAATCCAAATAAAATCTGGGTGATACTTGCGACTTTGGGAACCCGCCCATTCTCCCCCAAGGATTTCGCCCGCATCGTTGAGTTCTAAGACATAGTGCAGGTCCATTTCCTTTGTGATCAGTTGGCCTAAAACCTCTTTCTTTAGAGCCTCTGCATACTGCATTTTAAGATTGATATAATAAAATTTGGTCGCATTGGGATTAAAAACATATTCGCCTCCAGAATTAGACACGTACTGTCTTGCGAGGGACTCTGGAATTTCCTCCCGCTTAAGCACTTGGTAGCTAAAAGCCGGATAGTTCCAGACCTCTTCACCGAGGGAGGTATCGGTGATTAGAGGAAATTTCATTCGTCCAATCCAGTTGGTCAAGGCCAGATGCAGTGTCCCAGGGTTGACGTCTTCGCAAACATCCATCACGCTGGGATCTGCGGATCTCTCGGGATTTAAAACACGATCGGTAGATGGATCGCCGGCCTGGTTACAGCGATTGCCGCCGATAAACTCATAGTCGGCATTCATGTAAATCTCTGCCAGCAGCGCCTTAATATCCTGTGGCGAAAAGGTCACTCCACCCCGCTGAACATTGCGAAAAGGTTCTCGCGGATGGCGGATGGCTGCCGCCGCAAATCCATTGCAGTGCCCAGCCCAGACGGGACCTGTGGTGTGCTTTTCCACTTCCCAGGCCACCGCACGGTTTTGCCCCCCGTAAAAGGCCTCATCGTATTTTTGGAGAGGCGTCTTACCACCCACCATCACGACATTGGTACCCCCATCCCGCTCGGGATAATAGCCGCCTGAATAGGGTTTACGCTCGGGGGACGCTGCTCCCGTCAGGGGAAGCTGATCCAGCTTATTGCTAAATATCTCGTTCCAAATCTTGAAATACAGTTTGTTGTTTTTGTTTATAAACTCTGGATCTGCGGCATAGTACTGGCTTTTGGGGGTCATCTTTGCATCGACGATTTTTTCGCTGCCTTCTTCTTGAGTGGGAGTTTGGGCGAATTTAGTTCCAAAATCCTTACAGGACATGCTTAGCAGGGGCAACATGGTTAAAATCGAAACGACTCCCATAGTAAATCCGCGATGATCACCCTGTTTTGCTCGATAATTTAAAATCATGAGTTGGTTCCACATTAAAATTAAAGACCAATCCAAAACCAGACGACTGAACACTTAATTATAAATATCATTTCTTGATGTTAGCATAATTTTCAGAAGCTTGTTCAAGATCTTGGCATGGACACCGAACACCTCTTTGGTGGTTTGGTCTAGCAGGGCTTGGACCGCTCCAGATTGATCCCCATATTCACAGTACTGTTAAAGGTACGAAAGGAGGATTCATGAATACCCAAAATGCGATCACGGTTCCCTGGATGTTTCTTTTAGGAAAAACCTCGACCTTTCTCCTTGTGCTCCTGGTCTTGTGCGGCATCTTGCAATCCGACTGCACCCTTGACCCGTCCGATCGTGGGGATTCGTTAGAATATTGGAATGAAGAGCCCAACTCACTAACCAGCGCCGCTAGCCCAGCCAACCCTACCCAAATCATGGACACTCTTGTTAAGCAGCTCAGACAAATAGCCTTGCCCTTACACCATCAAAATGATCTCCAGGAGACCGTTGGCTTTAACCTTATTTTAGATTCGAAGTCGGAATCCCTGGCTACGCCATCCCCTGTTTTGTCTTGGACTCATGATCTAAGAGCTTCCTCCTATTCCGTCGCAATCGATGATAGCGAAGAATGCTCGTCGCCCCTTTATCAGACTAAAGTGACCACGAACCAGCTTAGAGTGCCCATTTTTCTGGAAAATGGCAGCTACTGGGCATGTATCAGCGCTGTGACCTTAACCGGTGAGAGTCTAGGTTCTACAGACTCCCAGTTTAGCATCACCGCCGAGGGTGTTGGATCAGCCGAGGATTTTCTCGGGCACCAGAGCACTCCTCGCTATGGTCGGTTTAGTCCTCCCGACCAAGGGCTTGTTCAGGAGATCTTAGGGAACCACTCGACTTTCTGGAGCCGTCCAGACGCATCACAACCTTCCCCACCCTCTCAGGACTCTGTGGGATTTTTCCGCCATTTTAGTTGGATCACCGACCCGAATGATGACTGGAAGATCAAACTCTTGGTGGTCGACCAAATATGGAATCGGCTCCTCGTCTTTTCAAAATACCCGGAATCCGACGACACCTTACCCGATCTCGTCCTGGGCCAACAGACCTTTGACGATCCCGAACCAAACCACACACTGGAGGTTTCTGCCTCGACCCTTAACCGCCCTAGCCACGTCAGCGTTTGTACAGACGGCCGTCTCCTTGTCACCGATACGGGAAATCATCGAATTCTAATCTGGAATCAGATTCCACAAGACTCCTTTGTGCCCGCAGATTTTGTGATTGGCCAAGAGAACTTTGAAACCGCCGCCTCTGGAGTGGGACCTTACAAACTAAACCAACCTGTGGCCGCATTTTGTACCCACCAAGGTATCCTGGTGTCCGATGGGGGCAATCACCGGGTTTTGCTGTTTAGTCGCCAAGACTACCGCAAAGCGCGCCTTGTGATTGGACAACCGGATTTTTTTGCCAACAAACCCTCCTGCTCCCAATCTTCCCTAGGCCGTGTGGAAGACCTTTGGATCGATGGCAATCAACTCCTTATCGCCGATACCAGCCACCATCGGATCCTTTTCTTTGGGACTTTTCCGACCCACAATGGGGCTAAAGCCCAAAAGGTTTTAGGTCAAACCAGCTTTGAACGTTGTCTCCCCAATCAAGGTCTCCCCAACAACTCGGTCTCCAACGATACCCTCCATGAACCGAGCAGCCTAGCGATCCGCGACGGCGTCCTGGCCGTCAGCGACCGCAAAAACAAGCGTATCCTCTTTTACCACTGGAATCATCGCTTTCCAAAAGAAGCCTATGACGTCTTCGGACAGCGGGATTTTGGCCTTATGTCAGCCACCACCAAAGCCAGCCTTTTGACCTCCCCTTTTGGACTTGGCGCGTCCGATCTCCACGGGGTCTCCTTTGTCAAAAATGGCCTTTGGACCATCGACCAAACCATAGGCCGGTTGATAAAGCTTTCACTTTAAATACAAAACAGTTTATTTTCTACCACACCAGACCTATTCCTGAAAACTCCCGCGGTCTACGGACTCCAGAAAAGCTGCAACATGTTGCACACCATCCCGCTGCAACATCCTGACAAGGGGCGCCTGGCCCCACTGGGGCAAAGACCGACGGATCCACGATCTCCAATGGGTCTCTTCAGCACCCAACAGGGCGGACAGGCGGCTTGTGATCCTAACGAGGGCATCGGCCCGTTCGGCCTCTCCGTTGTAGCCGTCCACCGTTCGAGTCCCTTTTTTCATCGCCTGATAGACCCCCGACGGAACGCCCAAGACCAAGGCTGCATCGGCAGGACTCAGGCCGAGTTTGCCTGCGCTTTCTAAAGCTCGTTGGGTCAGCTCCGCCGCTTTTCCCAATTCCGTATCTCTTGCATTTCGTAGATTTCCTGGATTTTGTGGATTTCGTGGCTCTTTATTTTGCATCAATTTTTCTTTCTATGGATCAAACTTGTGATTTTCCAAAGAGTTCATAGTCTAACCTGCAACATTTTTTTAGAGCTGTCACGGGTTTGTTCGGGGAGCCCCCCACCATGCATGAGTGCAAGAGCGATCATAAAATAGACCCTTTCCCTAAAAATTGTGTACACTCCACGTCTGTGCAGTCGATCGAGACCGACTCTTGTAAACCTATGATTTGGAGACTCCCATGCTATACGATCTGCTAGTCGTTCAATTCGAACGTTCTTTACGTAATATGACGCTTATTCTTAATAAAGCGGTTGCCTATTCCGAACATAAAAAGTTTGATATCAACGTACTTCTAAACTCCCGCCTAGCTCCTGATCAGTTCAACTTTACGAGACAGATTCAGATCCTGTGTGATACTGCAAAATTTGGCGCTGCCCGTATTACAGGCAAGGAAGCCCCCAGTTTTGAGGATAACGAAACCACCGTTGACCAGCTCAAGACCCGAATCGACAAAACTCTTAACTACTTGCGAACATTTCAGCCCAAAGATTTTGATGGTGCCTCTGTGTGTAAAGTGACCACCCCTCGCTGGGAGGGAAAATACCTCTTTGGGACCGAATATGCGTCGCAACACGTGATTCCAAACTTTTATTTTCATATGACCACGGCCTACGCCATCCTGCGCCACAACGGCGTCGATATCGGCAAAAAAGATTTCCTTGGAGAACTCACTTTTAAAGCGTAGGGATTGCACCAGAGGGTTCTAAAAAACCAGGCTGCCCTCTCCTCATGGTGATCGTGTGAAGAGTGAGCACCAACGGGGAAATCCTGGTTAGACCTGCTGAAGGGAGACGATATGGGATACGAGAGACAGCATCGAGGCCTCAATCAGTCTTACAAACCATCTTTCCAGGGTGGGGATCGGGTTACGTACCAAAACATCGGACTCACCGCCGCCTACTTTCCTACGGTGGGGCGGTTTGCAGATATGGGCTGTGGTTTAGGGGATGCAAGCTTTTATCTGGCTAAGCTGTTTCCCCGGGCACTGATTGTCGGGGTAGACTCCAGTCCAGAGTCGATCGCTTACGCACTGTCCCATCATCAAGCACAAAACCTAAGCTTTCTCACAGGGGATTTGGCTCAAAAAATATTTGAACCCGCATCCCTTGACGGGATTTTTAACTCTTCGGCCCTGCACCAGGTTTTCAGCTCCCATCAGATCCCCACAGCTCAAATCGGCAACCTCTTAGACGCCCACACCCTTCAGCTTAAGGAGGGAGGTCTTCTGGCAATTCGAGATTTTGCAGTTCCCGAGTTTCGAGGTCCCATCCTGATCGAATTGAGTCGTGACGACGCTCCATTCGCACAAGATCCTCAAAACCCTGAGTCCTGGTCCACCGCTGATCTGTTTTTAAAGTTTTCAAAGGGCTTTAAAAGCAGCCTTTATCCCGATGGTTCGGTGCCATGGAGCGATGCCTCGGAGACCCTCACGCCATCGGAACAAAAACAACTCTTTCGGGCCGTTGTCGATTTTAGGACAGCTTTAGAATTTATTTTACATAAGGATGTCCGTGCTACCTGGGACCAGGAACTCCAAAAAGAGTACACCTATTTTACTAAAAAGCAGTTTGAGTCCGAGCTTAAACAACGGGGCTATCAGATCCTCGTATCAACATCGATTAGAGATCCGTGGATCATCAAAAACTGTTTCGAAGGCTCCATCAGATTGCTACACCTCCATACCAAACACCCACTTCCTTGGCCGGCTACCAGTTATCTGATCGTAGGTCAAAAATGCGCGGCCCATAAACCGGTCGAACTTGTGGAAGCCCACTTTGACGAAGTCGTCACCCCCCAATCCTTGTCCTTAGAGTGCCATATCCTAGAGTCAACCCAACAAAAGATTGAGATGTGCCATCGTTCCCAGCGGGTCGTCGACTTGATCCCCTGGTTTCGAGAGGGGGATGACCTTAAACTCCTAGTCCAACGGGGCGTTCCCCGCCCGATTCTTAACTCAATGGCCGACATACCTTCCCCCGTGGACGACACCTATACGGCGGGCTATGTGGTCGAGCCCATCAGTGTCCCTTGGGATCATCCCAGCCCCCAAAATATTCCGCAGATCCTGCACCAACGTATCAACCTACAAAAAACCCATATCATCGCTGTAGAACCAGGTCTCACCACTTTGCCATCGGCTGGTGTGATCGATGAAACCATCGAAAGTTTTTACATAGAGATCATTCCCGAAGCTGTCGGTGAGATTCACCTCGGCGAATCGAGGGCCTTTCCCAACCTAGGTGTGCTGGATGTTGTGAGCGCGAACCAGCTTTTAAGGGGCTACCAGATTGGTGGACTCTTTGATAACCGTGTCAATATTGTCCTCTACGATCTTTTGCTCCGCAAGGGGATTCCATTAAATCCTTGGCTTGGAGAACAATGTGACCTATCAAAGTTTAAATCCTGCCATCCGCTTCCTAAAAAAATTGATAAGCTGTTTGAAGATCTAGGGGAACGATTTAAAAAGTTAGAACCCTATAGTCATTTCGAACAGCTTCGCAGTTTTACCGGGACTTTTGTTGAAAAAAATGCTGCCAAACAGGTCCTTCGGTCGATAGAATGTGAATATATCGTACCTCGACAAGCCTCACGATTTACCTGCTCGCTGCTCCCCATCGCTAAGCAGGCTAACAAACTCTATGTGGGTCTCGATAAAAAAATCCGCCCTATAGGTTTGCCTGCTAAAAATTCCACCATTCTGTATGGGGTGCCTGCATGGCGGCTGGGTCCGGATACCTTTACCTATGAAGATGCCCTTAGGGAGATCCGCCAAAAGTTGATGAACGAACACGGGGTCAATGCCCACCAACCCATACGACTTGGGGGCAGCTATGCGCCCACTCCTGGAATCTCTCCAGAGCGGGTCACTCCCTTTGTGGCTATTGTCGAAGAGATGTTTTCTTCGGAAGCTCCACTTCATTGGGTTGAACTCGATGAGTGGGTCAACCACCGCTCCCGGTTCCATGACGCCCATTTGCTGGTCTCGGTGTTGCGAGCCTTTCACCTGTTTAAGACACATGGGCTTTAGTTTAAAGGTCACTGCTCAACCGCTGCCTGCCTACAAGATAGCTATTGTTGTTTTTATAGACAATCGCTGGACCTCCAGAATCATCTTTGGCCGTATAGGAACCTGTCCCATAGGTACCAGTCCCAGGGGTTAAAGAACAGAAAACGCCTATGGATTCAGGGGCAGATTTGAGATGAGGGAAAGCCTATGCCAAAATTCCGGCATGACTCTTGCTGTAGTGTTTTCGTGTTCGTTAACCAGCCTTAAGGAGTCTTGGCGATGGTTCGACAAAGTAGCATCATTTGTTTGCTGATTTTTAATCTCTCGGTTGCAGCTTGCGAGAAAAGTCAAAAAGACGCCTCTTCCCAAGTCCAGGTAGATACCAGCGAAAATACCCAGAGACAACTAGAAGAGAGCTTTCAAAATAAGGTCAGAGGTTTAAAAACCATGATCACCTATGGAAAACTTTCGCTAGGTCGAAACTCTCGTGAATATACTTATTGGGGTCTTCCCCTCAAGTCGCAAGATGGTGGGGAGGTTGTAGCAACATTTTACTTCAAGAAAAATGAATCCAGTGTTGGTCCAGATATTAATATTGAATTTGCGGATTCTGGCGAGATGGTGAGTTTCTATCTAAACAGTTACATTTCTGCTCGAGCAGCCTTGACTGCCGATAGCCCCGGGGGGAAAATCCGAGTATGGGAAGCGTTAGATTTGTTAAAGAAGGAATCTGATAAAAAGCCCCCTAGCCAACTCATGCAAAATCTTTGGTTGAGCTTGAATAATTTGTCAAAGTTTTTAGATAGGCCCACTATTACTAAGAAATTTGAGGGCGAAGATGCAACCGGAAAAGCATGTTTTATCCATACAACTAATGACTTAGATGGCAATATTCTGAAAGTTCAAGTTGGATACACGGATCCAAAGAATAGCTTTCCAAAAGCCAATTTTTTTCTGGGTCCTGTCAAGCTTGATACAGATATCTGCAATGTGATCGAATTTGATTCTACCAAAAAACAAGGACTATCATTCCATAACGCTTTTTATGGTTATGGGATCACCTATGAGAGACAGTGGATCAAGCAGACGGGTGTGGACAATTTCGAAGCCACCCAAATCGAAGCCGGTCTCTATGGAGGGATCCTGTTATCGGCCGCTGCTTGTAATGCCTCAAAACTCACTTTATGCCAAGATAGAGCGCAGCTTAAAAGAGCAGCCTTTGGAGGGGGCGCCGTTACATTTCTCCCTTTCCTTGGAGGAGCCGTCAAAAGCAATTTCATTTTTGACTGTAGAAACCTAATACCGAAGACATAATGATCGTCCTCCGTCTTGTTACCCCACTTTTCGATCCGAAGCTTTTTCCACATTGCGCGGGGTCCGAACCCATCCCTGAGGTCTAGGTTTGAGGCTCACAAAAAGCTTCCAGATCATATAGAACGGCGCATAGCCAAGGGGTTTTAAGTCCTTTAGAGGCATCCCGAGTTTAACGGTGGGTAAAAGACCGTAAAGTCCTAAACCTAAAAATCCTAGGCCACAGACAATCCAGCAACCCCACCTTAACAAGACTGGGCCATCTAAAAAGACGCCTGCTACAGCCCAAATTCCCGTGAGTAAGAGTCCACTGACAAACCGACTCAAAGGCAACATCCAAAGATCCGCAAGAGCAATCCCTTTGGCAAAAAACGACAAGTGACCGCTTTTTAGGACATCTCGCGTAAAAAGACGTTTTAGTTGGCTTCGCCCTTCTTCCCACCTTTGCCGCTGTGTTATTACGCCCTGGGAATGACCCACCACCATTTCTCCGTAGACTTTTGTTTCGGGGACAAATGCGACCTTTTCCCCTTGGATTCGCAGCCGCCAGGCGAATTCTAAATCCTCTGTCAACCCATAGGCCTGCCAGGGAAAGCGGCGAAGCCCTTCCGCACTAAAGCACATCCCATTGCCCCGCAGTGCCGAACCAAGCCCCAATTCCTCCTGGCCATATAGCCATACTCCGTTAAAGAGAGAGAGGGCATACTTCATAAGTCCGGTACGCCAATGGTCTTGTGGATTTCGTACCGTATAAAAAGCTTGAAGCCATAAATAGCCTTTTTCTAGATACCGATTAAACACAAAAAGTAGATTTGGATCCACCTCAGTATCAGCGTCGACGATCACATAACCTTCCACGGACCCAAGCTCTAGGGTATCTTTGATGTCAAAGAAATACTCCAAAGCATAGCCTTTGCTCTTTTTGCTGTCATGAAACCGTTCGACTACAAGAGCGCCTTTGGACCTAGAAACGGTCGCTGTTTGATCCGTGCAATTGTCAGCTATAACGACTATCCTAAAAAGCTCCTGTGGGTAGTCCAACTTCCTAAGGCTTTCAAGAGTCCTTGCGATGGAGTCCTGTTCATTGTGTGCTGGGATGGCGACGCAAAACCTACTTTTTCTCTTAGATTCTTCATTCATCAACTGTCGGACACTAAACAATGAAGCCAATCCAATTAATAGGACCAGCATCACAAAGGGTAATAGAGCAATCATCAAGACGATGGCTACAATGCTATAAAAGTAATCCAAGCCTATGCTCCTTTTATTTCCATTTTTTACACCTAGCGACGTGGGTCAAATTGATCTATAAAACCAAAGACAATGATGGACATCAAAAGATAGAAGCAAAAGAGAACAAGAAAAATCACTTTATAATTTTTATAGTTGACCCCAATCTTAAATCTGCCCAGAACAATTCCAGGAATCATAAAACTCATCAAGATGCTCAGTCCAAGGAGTTTACCCATAGGTGTTTTCTGAAGCCTCCTGTCTTGATAACCTCAATCTGAGGCCGATGCTCACTCCAGTAAAAACCATTGCCACCGTCGATGACCGTATTTCGATTAGGCCCAAATCGGCAAAACAATAAAGCAACCACTGGATCGTCCCAGCAATAGCTACCAGTCCAAACAGCTCGGCCTGCCGGTCGTGGCTAAATTTTGTGAGATAAATATTGGACATAAATCCCATCGCCACAATCGAAGATAGCGCCGCCATAGCTAAAGGCCCCCCATAGGCCCACAAAGCCAGCATGGTATTATGGGGGATCAAGTCAAAAAGAGCGTAGATCTCACTGATATCGGGCATGGGCGCTACCATTTCAAAGCGTTGCCCAAAGCCAAATCCTAACAGGGGACTTTGAGCCAGCATGGCCAAAATATTAAAGTTTTCCAAATCCCGATAGTCAATGGGATTTTGATCCTGATTTTTGATCCAATGATTGATAAAAAAGATAAGGTAGAGCGGGAGCCCGTATTTTAGGAGACCAAAGAGTCTTCGGAGTTGCTGCTTTTTTAAAACCACTAGCATAAACATAAAAGTAAATCCGATTCCAAGAAAAGATGTTCGTCGATCATTTAGGATATAGGGGTAAGCCATCAATGCGATCAGGAGGGTTCCAATGATTTTCATTTTGAGTTCGCGATTCCACAGAAAGGACCTGGCAAAAATATAAATCATCGCGATGCTCCAGAACATCGATGCATGGTGATCCACCAGATATTCAGCGTCCGTAAATTGCCTTAATTCAGTCCAGTATACGTAAATTGCGATCAACGACTTTAAAATCATCGCAATAGTTAAGGAGTTTAGCAGTGCAATAGCCTGGTCTACCTGGTAAATACTCCAAAATCCAATCATAAACCAAAAGTATAAATAGAATAAAAATCTCACTTGTATAAATACCAGGTAGGGCTGATGGCCTTTAGCAAGGCCCCAAACCACACCGATCAAAATACTAACTAGGAGCATTAGACTAGATCTAACAACCAGCGTTTTGTCACCTGGCAATAACCCCAGCTTTGTAAATTGGGGTACGTAGAGGACCATGACCAATAAAAACAGACTGAAGGTGATCAGATCGAAGGGAAGTATTGAGAGTCCCGGAATCCCCAGGGTATTGCCAAGAGAATTAAACAGTAGCACACCACCTAAAAGCTCCGAAAAGGGATCCACATGGTAGTAGGCTGGTGCAGCTGGTACATCTAATAAAAGCATCAAAAAGAAAAATCCAGTCACGATTTGATGCAGGGGTAAAGACACCACACGCGGACCAACTATTGAGGCCGCTAAAAAACCTAGCAGGCCAAGTGGCACTGCTATATTCCCAGTGGATAGGGTAATGACCGCAAAACTCCCTAATGCTAGGATCATCATGAGACCAGCCAGCTTTAGGGACGAATCATCACGACTGATCATGCTGCAGATTCCAGCATGGCGATGCCGCGTATATTAGCTTGTTCTAGATCGATCATAAGCCGCTTCAATACGGCATATTGGGTCGTTTCACAATCCAAAAAGACGATAGTATCAGTGACATACTTTTGTAGTTTACGGTTTTCTACAGAAAATGACGCCGGAAACCCCAGTACAAAAATCCATTCATAGGTTTTGCGATAAAGATCAAATATGTTTGAATCCGAGCTTTGTCCCAAAAAATCAAATCCAGCTTCAGACTCATGGACTGGAATGTAGTCAAAATGATTGTTCAGCTTGTTGCCGCTAATCGCAGCAAGATGAGGATAAAAATGGTTATCATGACTTCCCACAGCCCTGCTACCTGACTTGATACTTTCTCGGGAGAGATTCTTGGTACTCTCTAAGGAGATAAGCGGTGATACAAAATTAAAATCGATAACCATGGCTGACTGAGTCTGATCTTTGGCAAAGATATTCAGAAAATTCTTTAGGTGATGGCTACAAAGACTTACATCGGTCATTTGAGTCAAAAGGATGGTTTTACCAACACAATTTTCAATCAGTGAGATTTCAAAGGCTCTGTTTTCTAAAATCCCTTTAATATAACCCTTTTTCACAATCTTGGGGGAGACTTTGCCACGAACCCATTGTTTAAGAATCTCTTTTTCACCCTTTACATCGTCGATAAGAACACGGGGAAGTTTAGCAATAATTTCTTTACCCGATATTTTGCGGATACGCCAGGCGTCTTGAGCTTTCTCACTAAAAAATTCCATGATCAACAGACCCAAAAACAATATAAACATTCCTACCAATCCGATTCCAACACTGACTTTAGCTTTGGCATTTATATACGGCTTTATATTTAGTGCAGGCGGCTTAATAGTCCTAAATATTGTGCTTTGTTCAGGATTCATGAGATCCTTAATAATTTTTTCCTTCTCAATCTCAATATCGTTAAGCCCATTGGTAAGTAAGTTGAGGTTAAATGCAGCGTCACCAAGTCCAGATTCTACAAGCGAATCTTTGGCATTTGATTTACGCCGCACGTCTCTTAAGCGATTTTTGAGGTCGTCTCTTAGCTTTTCTTTAGTCGATACAATGTCATCGGGACTAACCGCCATGATTTCTTTTCTCTTTGCCACAAGTGTTGGGTGGTCGGGCTGAAGCATCGTGCTGAGACGTTTGTATTCGGCTTCGAGGGAAAGGCGACTTCGGGTTTTTTCAAGATTGAGACTATTTATCTCACCGGTTAATTCTCGCACTCTCTCGGTCAGTTCTAATTCGCTTTCTCGACGAGATGACAGCTCCTCTTCTTCTCTGCTGAGTGTCGACTTTAGACCTTCCTTGACCTGAGAGTAGTTTGATTTTGCAAGAGCCATATTAGACTTTAATGATTGCGACTTTCTCTCCAGGTAGGCAACTTCTGATTCTAATTCAGTCACGATAAAATGATTCATGATCAACTGGGTGATTCTTTGTGCTTTATCAGGAGAATCAAAAAAAGCTTCGATCGTCAAAACCCCTGTCTCAGAAGCGTAGGCTACAAAGGCTTGACTTAGACTATCTATTGCTCGGAATTTATTACCATATTTTTCGTTTTCGGCATCAAACTCACCGCCCTGGAGTTTGATTAGAAAGATCTTGATTTGCTTTTTTGCCAGAGCAACTAAGGACTCCAACTCTAAACTGTTATCTTTTATGATCCCCTCACGGAGCATACGCTCATAAACCTCTCCCAAAAACTTTTGGGATTTAGTCATCATACTAAAGGAATCGATATGCTCACGGACATTAATAGGTTCCAGGACTCGGGAGACTACAGTCCTATTGTCTGCCTTTATCACTACTGAGGTGTCTGAGGAATATTTATTCTTCACTTTATAGTACCCCACAAAGGCACTAGCAATCGTGATGACGAGCATCGATATAATAAAATAGCGATGTCTCTTGAAAAGGCTTAAAAAATACACACCATCGGGGAGCGCCGTTCGGAGCCACTCCACCAGCTGATCCTCGGGAATCTTACTTTGACTCATAGCAAAGTTCTCGCAAATTGTGTCTATAGGGTTCGTGGGTCACATGGCAGGGGGGGTTCAAAACAAGGAAATGTAGGGTACAATAAAGTGCAGTCAGGAAACGGCGCCTCCTCTTCAGTGTACACGACCCTCGAAAGATTGGCCATGGACGACACAGCAACCCCTCACAAAAAACTGCGCGTCCTTATGATCGCAGAACTAGCAAACCCCGATTGGGTGAGTGTCCCACTCGTCGGCTGGAATATCGCTCGGCACGTGGGCGAAATCTGCGATGTACACCTGGTAACGAGTAGCAGAAACCAAGAAAATATAGATAGGAATGGATTTTTTAAGAAAAATGTCACCTATATAGACCAAACAAAAACCATTAATTTTTTGGTAAGTTGCGCCCGTTTCGTACTCCTTGGAAAAGCGGTAGACTATACGACCTTCCAAGCTCTCACTTTTATTTTCTATCCTCTTTTCGAAATTAAAACATGGTTTCTTTTTCGCAAAAAAATCAAAAATAATGAATTTGATCTCGTGCATCGTGCAACACCTTTAAGTCCCGTAATCCCTAGTCTGTTAGCCTCCCTTTGTAAAAGTCATAAGACCCCCTTTATCATCGGGCCGCTCAACGGGGGGCTCAAATGGCCGGAAGAATTCGCTTACCTTCAGTCTAAAGACCGGGATTACCTAAGCAGATTTCGTCAAATTGTTCGCTGCCTGCCTTTTTACAAAAGCACACGCAGAGATAGCTCGGCTATCATCGTGGGGTCCAATGCCACCCTCTCCGAACTCACGCCGACCTACCTTCACAAGTGTCATTACCTCCCTGAAAACGGCATGACCGCCCAAGAGATCCCCCGTGACAACCAAAAAGTCTGGGATCTCCCCCTTAAGGTACTCTTTGTGGGTCGACTCGTCGCCCTCAAGGGTGTCGATATGGTCATCGAAGCGAGCGCACCTCTGCTTAGAGATCGTCAAATCACCCTTCAGATCATAGGCGATGGACCAGAATTACAAAATCTTCGGAACCTGGCCCAAAGCCTTGGCATCGGAGATAAGGTGGATTTTAAAGGTTGGATTGATCGAAAGATCATCGGGGATTTTTATAAAATGAGTCACATCTTTGCCTTTGCCTCTATAAAAGAGTTCGGTGGCGGCGCCCTTATCGAAGCTATGTCTTTCGGACTGATTCCCATTGTCGCCGACTATGGCGGACCATCTGAAATCGTTACCAGTGACTGTGGATTTAAAGTTACTATGCAAAACAGAGATTTGATGATCCAGAAAATCACCTCACACCTTAGAGAGCTTGCCAGCAACCACACCTTGGCGAAAACCCTTAGTCAACACTCACGCCAAAGGATCGTAGACGAATACCTTTGGCCCCAAAAAGCCCAAAAAATATTGGCCGTTTACTCTAAAGTACATCTCGATAAGCTATCAACCTATGGACGATAAAACTCCTGTCCTGCATCGCAAGATCTTGGACAATTTTTTCCGCTTTGCTATGAGCACTGGAACGACGATGGTTCTGTCTCTAGCACTCAAACTTTACCTCCCAAGGGTTTTAGGACCCGAGAAACTTGGTGCTTTTTATTTTACTGAGTCTTTCTCAATGCTGTTTTTTATCTTTCTTTCCTTTGGAACTCAGTCTTACATCGCCAGAACCGTACCTCCCAATAACCATCACGCTAAAGAGATTTTTTCGACTCTATTTGTATCCCAAGTCCTATTTTCCTTGCTCTTAGAAGCGTGCCTTTATGTGGGGCTTAAGATTTTAGACTCTGACCAAGAAACCACCAATGCTGCCTTGGTGATGGGTATCCAGTATGCCGTCATGATGCTGCAGACTAATCTCTTTAAATGTATGTTTATATCCCTTGAGCGATACAAGCTCGTCATTCGCATTAATATCTTAACTAAAGTGGTCCTCGTATCGTCATCGTTAGCTGTTTTGCATTTTAAACCTGAAATCATCTACTTATCTGTTTGCTTTTTGATCGCTGAGCTCACAGGCTTGACCATTCTTCTGTCCATCGCCTATCGAGAAAACCTCCTCTGCAAAAATCTTAATTTCCCACTGTTGAAAGGGATTTTGAGGTTAAGCATGCCCTTTTTTATCACTGGAATTTTTGGAGATATTTACAATTCCATCGATTCGAGCATGCTTACTATCCTGACGGGTCCTAAAGAAGCCGGGTATTATGGAGCTGCCTTTCGATTGATCGGGGTCTGCTTAGTGTTTGTTCCCATCATTGATTCAGCAATCATGCCGACACTCTCAAAATCCTTCAAAGAGAGCATTCCAGAATATACCCTTCTTTTGCGCAATATAATGGACTTTTTACTACTCGTATCTTTTCCTATCGCTTTAGCCATCGTTTTGTTTGGCCAAGAAATAACACTGATTTTATTTGGACCTGGGTTTGAAAAGTCCTACCGGATTATGGTGTTTCTCGCGCCGATTTTGCTGGTGATCTATCTGAACGTCTTTCTTGCTGTTGGATTAAAGCTGTCGACAAATGGATATAAAATGGCTTTGGTGCTCTGTTTCACAACCTTGATCAATATTATCATAAAGAGGTTTATGATCCCCTTCGGGGCTAGCCAGTGGGGCGAAGGCGGCGCAGGAATGGCGGCGGCAATCAGCACTTTTGGAGCCGAAATGCTGATCTTTAGCCTGCTTCTTATGATCACACCGCACCGCTCTTTTGATTGGCGATCAGCGAAAAACTGTTTGTTGTCCATTGCTCCCGTATTTATTGCCGCTGTCTTTTATGAATCCATAGCAGAAACCCCAGTCTATCTTAAGATCATTGGTTTTATCATAGGAACACCTTTATACGCCTTGGCCATTGGACTACTTAGTATCAAAAATATACTACAAATCCTACAACTCAGAAATATTCAAAAGTCGCCTTAAATCGCCCACTCTCTATGGATAGGTGCCGGTCCTATGAAATTAAGAACCACACAGTTTCTTTCCACAAACGGGAAAATGATCCTTTCATGGGTGATCGCTGTGAGCGGGGCGCTGCCTGAAAAGCTGTCCGCGGCAAGCCCTGTCTATTCCATATCAAAACTGGGGATTAAAAAGCTAGAAAGTCCCACAGATGACCCGCGAGGCCCTATTAAATTAACTGTGGACACCTCCCATACCGGACAGATTTCACCCTATATCTACGGATTCGGTGCGGTTTCGGGCGCCTCTGAGCTTTGGAGCGCGGACAACCAATTCAGTCTGTTTAGACTCGGTGGCAATCGATTTACCGGCTACAATTGGGAAAATAATATGTCCCATGCGGGCAGCGACTGGCGTTACCAAAACGACCTATACCTATGCTCTAATCTTAACCCCATCGTCACGATGAAAGATTGCTCTAACCCTGGTGGCGTCGTCAGCGGATTTGCTAAGCAGGTCTTTGGGGTCAACGGGAGTGGACCAACGGCAAGTATCTTGGTCACCATCCCCATCATCGGTTACGTCGCCTATAAAGCCACAGATGGAGATGTTTGCGCACCAGCCAACCAGCTCAAAGACGGTAACTGTAAAAATCGCGATTATCTTAAGACTCATTTTAGAATATCCCGAACCAAAACTGCTGAAAAACCGACAACTAATCCAAATTTATCAGACGAGTATGTTAATCAAAATGAGTTTATAAAGTGGATCTTTGAGAGCTTCCCCGATAAGAAGCGGGGAGACTCACAGATTTTCTTTTCGCTCGATAATGAAGTCGCCCTTTGGGGAACTACCCATAATCGAATCCGACCGGGGGGTGATTTTTGCCAACACAACCCCTCTTACTCCGAAATCCTCAAGCGCAATATCGACTACGGGTCTATGGTCAAAGAAATCCGGCAAGATGCACTGGTTTTTGGGCCCGTGGATTACGGTTGGTACTCGATGACAAGTCTTCAGGGCTTTGGTCACTGTGACGGTAACGGGAACGTCAATTTTTACGAATTCTATCTCAAAGGCCTCAAAAAAGCCGAGGACGAAGCTAAGACTAAAGGTCCCATTGTCGACATCCTAGATTTCCATTGGTACTCTGAAGTCGAACCCAAACAGGGTGTTCGGATCACCCATAAGGATGCCCCAGATAGTCTCGAATACCATCAGGCCCGCATCGATGCTACTCGGACTCTTTGGGACCCAACCTTTGTGGAAGACACTTGGATTGCAAAAAAAGACCTGGGTGGCAAGGCAATCCGTCTGATACCACGGATGCGGGAAACCATCGAAAAATGGAACCCTGGGATGGGCCTTGCTATCACCGAATACAACTATGGAGGTGAAAATCAAATCAGCGGAGCTATTGCCCAAGCAGATATTTTAGGGATTTTTGGGCGCGAAGGAGTCTTTGCGGCATCCTACTGGCCACTCTCATCTAATTCCTCTTATATTTATGGTGCATTTAGGATGTTTAGAAATTTTGATGGCAAACGCAGTCGCTTTGGCGATACTGGATTAGCTTCTGCGACTTCAAGCCCAACCCGTACTTCCATCTACGCCAGTATCGATCCTATAAATCCTAAAAATCTGGTCTTAGTGGTCCTTAATAAGACAAAAGACCCCTTAACTGTTGACCTCAGTATGAAAGGAACGACCCAAACGTTTAAATCAGCAGAAATCTACAAATTAGATAAAAGCTCCCCGCTACCAGGACTTCTCAAAAAGACGCCCTTTTCAGACCTCAAAAATCTCTCTATTCCAGGATTCACCATCTACACAATCAGAATAACACCTTAGGGTTTGTCAATGGATTTACTGCAGGCAAGATTACGACAAAACAAGTGCACTCCGAAGCGTGGTCTAAGCAGAGTTGGCCATGGAAATTTTCTACGATGCCCTTTGCTATCGATAAGCCAAGACCATACCCGTTGTGTTTTGTAGATCTATAGGACCTTTTTCTGTCTGAGGCTTCCACCAAGGGCATACCAGGTCCATTGTCCATGACTTTGATCGTAACAACTTCGGTTTTCTGAACAGCGTGGATCTTTATCCAAGGATTTTTCATACCGTGCACTGCGTCCAACGAGTTGTTCATTAGGTTTGTGACGACCTGTGACAGTTGCCCAACATCCCCCCATACTTTGGGGTTTTCCTTCAATTCGATTTCAAGCTCGACTCCTTGGCTTTTGACCCGCTCCTGCCAAAGGACCTTGGATTCTTCGATCACTGCGCACAGTGGCCCGACGACGGCATTTTGTTCACCATGGGAAGAACGCACCAAGCCACCTAAAGTTCTTGTCAGGGTTTCAATACGCCGGGCCATGCGTATGATGGTATCTAAGTCCTGCCTGAGTTCTTGCTTACCATAGGTAGCCAGCCCCACCAACTCTAAGGCACAGGCCTGTTTATGGACCTGCTCACATTTTGTGAGAAGAACTGTCAACGGCGACCTAATCTCGTGGGCCACCGAAGCGGTGATCTCTCCGAGCCAAATAGAGTCGGGAGAATGACGAGAATGAGGAGATTGACCGCCTTGGTTGGAGCGTGTGGAATTTCGTCTCCAGCGCCCTTTCAAGATTTTCCCTAAGGCCACCAAACCCTGCCACAATTTATCGATTCTATTTATTACGAAGGTCACCTACTGAATCTCCATCCACCGATCCCAGTCTAGCGGCCGAGCCACACCATAAATCAATCAGCAATCCCTGGCAATGCGCTATAAAATTTTGAAAATTATTTTGGACTTTACCAACGTCATTCTGTAGCCTTAACCTATACAGAAAGATCTCTCAAAAAAACCGGACACCTCTTCTGAGAGAGTTTGGGATTTTAAGATCCCGGTTCGGTTTTAATTCCTGCCAACTAAATAACGTCGTGCAACGTGGGATCTAAAACATTTCGTGGAAAGAGACGTAGAGTTTGCTCTATTTCGTTGAGATCGATCCGAAAGCCTTCGGCTTCTTGATGGCCGACTACAAATCCATAGTGCTGTCCGTCCCTATCAGTCGTGCGCTTGATCACAGGACAAAATCGGAAAGGCGGCTGCAAAACGAAAACAGCTGCACCAGGCTGGAGGACCATAAGTCCATGAATAAGGTGGCTTCCTTCGACTCCCATAAGAATTTGCGCTCCAGCGCACGCAGTTAAGATCTTAGGGACGTCATCTTTAGTTACATCCACGACCCGCATGCCAAATTTACGCTGCATATGCTCCGCAACTTCTTTTTCATTGATGAGTTTGCGTTGTTTTCCAGAGTCGCCACGAATGATAAAGACCCCGGGATGGGGTTTTGGAGGGAAGTAACCACAAAGTCTCTCACGGAGTTTGTGAAATCGAACTTGTTTAGAATTATTCTGTAGTCGATCGTCAAAAATCACGAGTTCGCGGAAAAAGGCTGAATGGAGCCTTACTGGTCGCATATCTAGTAGTTTTTCATACGCTGATTGATGGCTGCTCAGAGGTCGCGAGCTCGTAATCGGCAGGCCCTCATTGACTGCGAGTGGATAAAGGACACAATCGTCTTGGAGCCATAAACCAAAGAACAAATTACCGTCGATCGTGCAGTGAACAGCACCTCGATCGATTTCCTGTTCGACCCGGTGCGGTAGGCCGACTTGAGACCTCGGGCAAACGCGATCGATAGACCCAGCCTTATAGAAACCACCATCGATGAGAAAGACCTCTTTTAATAAATAAGCCATCGTAGGCGCCTGGTAGCGCACAATGCCTCCGGCCATTTCATACTTGAGGCTTTCTTCGACTCCATGATCAACCCAATTGTAAGAGTAAGCTCGGCCGGTCACTCGTTCTAATTGATTGCTTAAGTAATAGGCAGGAAGGGTCGTCAGGTTTGAGCTTGGTGCCACTTCCCACGCCTTCGAGGCCAAACTTTTTAATGGCTTTTCTGGCAAACCAACGAACTGCTTTAACTTTCTCTCAATAAACCCCAGCAAAGGCTGAACAGTCCACCGAATTCTTGGCGTAGGCTCTGCAAACTTGACCCCGTTTTTATCATGCATAAGACTCGATTGCATTCATTAGTCATAGACTTTTATTTTTTGACAGGCCCTTACGGGCACAAGCGATGCTACGCTACACAATCTACATAAGTAGTTTAGTGATTTCATCATAAGTAGAGCCTTGACGAACGGCTATAAAGTCATGGGCCACCGTCGGTGTCGAAGGGAGAAATGGCTTAATTTTCATTTTTAATTTTGCCTTCGGAAGACTAAGAAAGTTGTAACCATAGCTACCTAGAATAGCAAAGCTAGGATCATTCGATTTGTCAGGTAGGTTAGACTCGAACAATATTACATCAGGCTTGTTGAGTTCGAAGACCTCTTTGGCGCCTTTAAGCACTTCCGGTTCAAATCCTTCAACATCAATTTTAATTAAACGAATTTTCTGAATGAATTTTCCTCGCCGCATGATATCCGATAAAGTTTCTACCGGAACGGAGCATGATTCACAATTCTCACCCTGGTAATTCTGGACAAGGGAGGAACGCCCAAAGTGCCCTTGGGGAATATTTAATGTCAACAACCCTGGAGATGCACCTAAAGCTATTGGAAACAGCTCGATGTTGTTTATTCCGTTTTTTTCAATCGCTTTTCGTATCAGTGTCTGCATGTACGGTATCGGCTCAAATGCCAAAACTTTACCCGAGGGTTGAACCAGCTTGGCTAAAATCATACTAATCAAACCAAGATTCGCCCCAATATCAAGGACAAGATCCCCAGGCCGAACGACTTTAGATATCACCCAAGTGATTTTTCGATCTAGCTCTCCAGAGTAATAAACCGCTCTACCAACATAATCATCCAGAGGTGCCGGGGCAAAATAACCACCATGGACTTTGGCCCAAGCTAGCTCTTTACTCTCACCAGCCAACTTTAATACCAGAGCATGGTTAGCAAGGGAACCACTGCCACTGTACAAAGGATAGAGTCTCAAAACCTTTGACATAACAATTTGTCTAAAAGTGGGCATGATCTTCCTTTATTGATTTTGTATTGATACTATTATAGCAGACCATTGAGCCGTGCCAACACCCTTCATAGAAGGTCAAACCGGTGACGAGGACCTATAGGCGGGCACCTGCTGCTACACTAAAAAGGACGTAGGTAACGATCTGTAGGCAAGAGAAAATAAACGGTATTTGTTTAAAATCGTGAGGATTATTTGGGACTTTACCAGCGTCATTCGTCCCAAAGTTACATGAAACCCTCCCTAAAACTGAGGCAGCAGGTTTTTGCGTTGATCATATCTTCGAATACTTATCGGAGAGCATTCATAATATTTGGTTTAGGAACTGAATCGTCCTTGGCGACTTTGGGGCCTGAAAAAAATCTTGTGGCGGAGCTACTTCGACGATCTCCCCTTGGTCCATAAAAATCACTTTATCGGCGATGCGTTTGGCAAAAGACATTTCATGGGTGACACAAATCATCGTAATCCCTGTTTCGGCAAGCTCGATCATGACGTCTAGTACTTCTTTGATCATCTCTGGGTCAAGGGCCGAGGTGGGTTCATCAAACAGCAAAACTTGGGGAGACATGCAGAGGGAACGCGCAATCGCGACCCGCTGTTTCTGGCCACCAGATAACTGCTCGGGATATTTATGGGCTTGGTCACTAATATGCACCCGCTTAAGAAAACCCATGGCCTTGGTCTCGGCCTCCTTGCGTGACATTCCTTGAACCCATTGGGGAGCAAGACAAAGATTATCTAAGATTGAAAGATGGGGAAAAAGGTTAAACTGTTGAAAAACCATCCCCACTTTTTTGCGGACCTCTAGGAGATGTCTAGGATGTTCGTCAACAAGGTTACCATCAACCCAAACCTCTCCTTGTTGGTAGTCTTCAAGGCCATTGATGCAACGTATCAAGGTTGACTTGCCAGAGCCGGAAGGGCCGCAGATCACTATTTTTTCGCCCCGACCCACTTCTAAATTAATCCCTTTAAGGACCTCAAAGGTTCCATACCATTTTCTAAGGTTTTTAATATCAATCATAGTTGCGTCTCGCCTGTCTTTTTTTGGAGTTCACTAAATCTATATTTAGAGCCTACATCGAGGCTGCATGATTCCTTTGCAAACGCGCCTCTAAGCGCAAACTGGTCTGCGACATGGAAAAGCAAAACACCCAATAGACAACCCCTGCAAAAAAATACCCTTCATAGGTGCAGCCAAGCCACTGGGAATCGGTAGAAGCCGCCTGAATCATCCCCATAAGATCAAACATCCCGATAACGAGCACCAGGGATGTATCCTTAAAGAGGCCAATAAAAGTATTTACGATTCCCGGAATCGACATCTTAAGTGCCTGTGGTAAAACCACGAGCATCATCGTCCGCACCCATCCAAGGCCGAGGGAATAGGCTGCCTCATATTGGCCTCTCGCAACGCCATTGAGGCCAGCCCGCACCACCTCAGCCATATAGGCCGAGGCAAAAAGAGTCACGCCTATCACGGCCCGCAACAGCTTGTCCACATCCATCTCCTTAGGCAGAAAGAGTGGAATCATGACCGAAGAAAAAAACAAAATCGTTACAAGGGGCACACCTCTCCAGAGTTCGATAAAGGCAACGCTTACCTTGTTGACAAAAGGTTTCTTCGACCTCCTACCTAGCGCCAGGATAATCCCCAAGGGTAAGGACCAAAAAATCCCGCAGAGAGATATAAAAAGTGTTAGGAGAAGTCCCCCCCACTCCGCCGTATCAACCGCCGCCAGACCCCATCTTCCACCCTTTAAAATCACCCATCCAAAGAGGGGAAATCCTAAGACGCCCCCGGTTAACACCCCAAACCGCCGCGGCCAGCTTCCTCTAAATAAAAGCGCTCCTAAGACAAAAAACAAAGGCCATAAAGGTAAAAGGGCCAGCCTCCACCGTTCATGTTCAGGGTAAAATCCAACCATAAACTGCCCCATGCGGGACCAAACAAAAGGCCAACAGGCTCCTTCTCCTGTACAGTCGCTACGGTTCATCCCCACAAAGGTAGCGTCCCAGACAAGCCAGTTCCATAAACCCGGAAGAATCCATAAACAAAGTCCCACGATTATAGCTGTGATAATCCAGTCGAGGGGAGTCTTCAAAAGGTTTTTGCGCAGCCACGGGACAAGATTTTCACTCTTAGCCAAGGTCATGGGTCGCCCACCTTTTTTGCAGCAACCATAGGCTCAAAGCTATGAGAAGGCTTAGACCGAGGTATACCGCCATCGTCAAAAGCATGACCTCCACGGCTTGACCAGTTTGCATCAGAACGGTTCCCGCAAAAATAAGAACCAGATCTGGATAGGCGATGGCCGCCGCTAGGGAGGTGTTTTTTGTCGTATTTAAATATTGACTCGTCAGCGGCGGCAGAATCACGCTCCGAGCCTGAGGGATAACGACTAGACGTAATGTTTGAAACCTAGTCAGACCGAGAGCCAAGGCCGCCTCCCATTGGCCGCGACTCACCGCCAAAATACCTCCCCGTATGATCTCCCCAATAAAAGCCGCTGAATAAAGGGAGAGAGTTAAGACGAGAGCCACCAATTCGGGAAGGATCACCAACCCACCGGTAAAGTTAAACCCCTCCAGTTGGGGCACACTCCACCCTCCTCCCCGAAATGAGTAGGTGGGGATCGATAAACCCCGGATGTTGAGGTAGATGACTCCTCCCAGCGAATAACTCTCCCTGGGTGACGGCAAAGATCGCAAAACCCCGAAGTACCAGAAAAACAACTGGAGCAACAAAGGAATATTGCGGATCACCTCGATATAAACCCTGCCCAGCAAGCGTACGAGAAGATTTTGGGAAAAAGCTGCAAGGCCGATCAAAACTCCTCCAACACTTCCGCCGATGATTCCCAAGATCGCCACTAATAAGGTATTGAGCAGCGCAACCCAAAAGGCATCTCCGTAGGTAGAACTTTCACCGTAAGGAATCAGATGCTGGGTGATTCCAAAACCGGCAGTACGATCCCAAAAGCCAAAACCCGAGGCTATGGACTGCCGCTGGAGGTTTTCGAGGGCATTTTGGCCCCCGACATAAAATCCTGCGAGGATGATCGCCAGAAGTAGAACCTGCAACCAAATGCTGACCCATGATACCTTTCTTGGACGCCGGATATGGGGCTGACTTTGTGACAAAGGAAGCTCTTTAAAAAGGAGGTTGATCAGTGGAGGTTTTAACGGACCGGCATTGGATAGTGAAGACCGCCTTTATTCCATAGGGCATTCATACCCCTGGCGATTTTAAGGGGTGTGGCTTCGCCGAGATTCCGCTCAAAAACCTCGCCATAGCTACCTACTTGTTTGACAATTGACAACGCCCAATCCGGCCGTAGTCCCAAATCCTTTCCTACTTCACCCTCAGCCCCTAAAAAACGCCTGACTCCAGGATTTTTACTTGTTTTCAGCTCTCCGTCAATATTTTGACTGGTTAGGCCAAGTTCTTCAGCCTCCAATAAAGCAAACAAGGTCCAACGCACGATGTCGGCCCATTGATTATCACCATGGCGGACGGCAGGTCCCAAGGGTTCTTTAGAGATCACCTCGCTGAGCACCATATGATCCGCTGGCTGCTTGAGCTTTGTGCGACTCGCATAAAGTCCAGACTGGTCGGCAGAGAGGACGTCACACCGCCCGGCCTCGTAGGCAGCCACCACCTCGTCATTTTTCTCAAAGACAACCAGTTTATATTTCATATTTTTGGCGCGAAAAAAGTCGGCGATATTGAGTTCGGTTGTCGTGCCGGTTTGGGTGCAGATAGTCGCCCCTGCCAGTTCCGTTACCGCTTTAACTCCGGCCTTTTTGGAAACCATAAATCCCTGCCCGTCATAGTAAAGGACTGCCGGAAAATCCAACCCTAGGGATGCATCCCTTACAAGGGTCCAGCTTGTGTTGCGCGAAAGCAGATCGATTTCTCCAGTCTGCAATGCAGTAAACCTTTCTTTAGCTGACAGGGGCCGGTATTTGACTTTAGTCCCATCACCTAAGACGGCGACTGCAACTGCTCGGCAGAGATCCACATCGATTCCCGACCAAGAGTTTTTGCTATCCGGGGCCGAAAAACCCGCAAGGCCCTGGCTGACTCCGCAGTGGAGTACCCCCCGCTTTTTCACAACCTCGAGAGTGTTGGGAGCTGCTATTCCATGGGTAGCCAGAAATATCAATGATATGACCAAAAAACAGAAAAAGGAGTGCGGCATGGTTTCTCCTAGTAAACTTATGCAAGAGGGCCCCGAAAGTGCTGGAAGGTCTCGATTTCCAAACAAGACCCCATCTCTACCAAAGAGTTGTCCTGGATTCCAGCACTAATAGCACGATGGTATCCAAACTTAAGGAACAACCTTGCAGCTCTGACCGTTCTCCCAGCCCCAACCGTCTCCATCTACGTCGGAGGTTTGCGACCTGCAGGGGACCCAAGGAGTGGCACCAGACAAAATTTGGTTGATGTCCGTTTTGCGATTCATCACCACTCGCCTGAGGCTCTCATAAGACTTTTTCGGCTCACCCTCTTCATACCACCCCGGGACATGACTTGCAGGGTAGTAAGCCAAGCTATCGATGCGGGCCAAGATACTTTTTTCATCCCAAACAATGGTTAAATAGTAGCTGATGGCATCTTTGAGGTATTGAAAGTATCGAGGGTTTTGCAAAATTTTTTGGGTCAATCGATGGCTGCGAAAGAAAACTTGGTTGTATGGTACTCCACTGCCTTTTGGATCCACATAATCTGTCAAAACCTGGTCCATACCCCGTGGAAACATCATGGCCCGGCCGTTTCTGGGATAAAAATATATAAATGAATTGTTTCGACTCTGAGTAAAACCGTCCCAGTGAACCAAGATTATCTCCATGGCCCAAAAACGAATAAACTGCTCTATATCCAGGTGCTTTCCAATTTCTGTTAGGTCTGGGCTCTGGTCCCTGAGGACGGCCTGGATCAAGGCGTTCAAATCGGTGAGACTGTTATCTTCGGGGACCTTAAAACTATCGAGATTTCTTTTAAATCGACTGAGGGCCCATACATCCAGGTCTTCCCCAGCGACTTCATAGAGATTACCGATCGGGGACCCTAGGTTTCGTGTTAAAAACTCCCTGTCATATGGCTCCAGATTGACGTACAGGCCAATCTTTTTGTTGTTGGCCCACACTTCAATAAAATTGCAATACTGTTTAGGAAAGCCCGCTTTCCCTAAAATCTCGCTGACCAGGCATTGACGAATGAGCGAAGGGTCCTGAACCGAGTTTTTTAAAACCAGCTCTGTGGTTCCTGTCAGAGCTAACGCAGCCGTTTTAGCTGCCTGGTTGAATTTGGTGAGGTTTAATTTAAGATTCGGCTTGGTGTCTGAATAGGAGCCACAAAACGAACTCTTTTTGATGGCGGCATTGGCAAAGGTAACACCATTGATTTTAACGGTAGGGGCGTTGAACGTGTCGAAATGATCACCCACATAATCGAAGTTACACCGACCACCTTTGGGCTGCTGGGTAGCCAGTTTGGCCCAGTCAGGGATCCAGATTTCTATCTTTTGAAGCTTGGAAACATCATAAAAAAAAGCCCGGGACGAGTTCCCGGAGTCCACTGCAGCGAGTTCGTTTTCCGAACCAGGATTCGATCCAGGTCTGCAACCAAAGATTCCACTCAGTATCACAGACCCGAGGAGGATCTTGAACCTTGAAATACGCATCATCATTTTGGCGCCCTTTATCAGCAGAAATTTAACAGTCTTTTACGAGACTACGGCTGGAAATAGCCAGAACCGAGCCCTCGGTAGGACCTAGCGCCTGCCTACCTAAAAATCAAGACCTATTATGGTTTAAAAGAGCTCCCAAATCTCCTGAAAGAGCTTGGGGTCTCTAATAAATCCAAGATGGGGCTCAAAATCGGGACCAGTATAAGACTTCTGAATATTCTTAACCTGATCGATTGGACTCGAATGGAGCAGATTGTAGTTGGTTTGATAATAATTCACCCACGGTTTTGCGGGCTTAATTTTGTCAAGGTTCGGCTGTGAAATATCTCGGGGTGCTCGCACACATCCAGGTTGGGGAATACCCGAAAACAGCACATCGATAAATCCTTGGGGCGTACACTCCACCTTGCTGATAGGATCAAGAGTCACCATGACATGAAGTTTAAATTGCGGATCGAGAAGAGGTGCTAATTTCATCGCTGTCCAACCTCCATAGGAGTGGCCCACAAGGCCAATACGCACCGAATGATGGCCCTTAAGAGAAGTATTGATAAACTTTGCCATCTCCTCTACCGATGGGGCCGCACCGTGTTTAGGTTGGTGGTCCCAGCTAAAATGAATCTTGTTTGGATCGGTTCCGTAGCAAGACAAAAAAAGCAGTTTGGTTTCTCCGGATTCAGGTTTGACATTGGCCTTTAAAAAGCCGCCGATCTCAGTCATCGCCTGGTCTAACGGTGTCTCAGGATCGTCGCAGCTAGTGTATCCACCGAGAACCAAAAGAGCCAAGACTTTTTCTGATTTTTCGAGAGAAGCAACGTCGTCATCTCCTTCGGATGAGCGCGACGAAGAACTTGAAGGAATCACAGGATTCTTTTCACTACCGCCACTGGAAGTCGGTGAGGTCGCAGAAACCGGATTTCCAGATGGGTCCAGGGAGGCTTGGTCGTTACCGGCACTCTGCCCCCTAAGGTCCACGGGGTCGTCTTTTCCACAGGAAGATAAAATCCCTGCTAACGCTAATAAAACTAAAACTTCGGTTAGGTTTCGCAAACGGGGTTTAGGGACCACAACCATAGGCACTCCTGAGATACAGTTCTAATCCTCATTAATAAGGCTCGTGAACTGTTCGGCTTATTTTGGTTAAGACTTTAATTTAATTATTTTTTAGAATATTTACAATGACTTATTTGTTTACATTAAAACGATCCCGGTTCCCAAGAACAGCAAGCTGCTGGCACTGAGACTTTAAGACTAATGCAATATATTCATCGATAGACCAAAGATGGGCGACCGGGTTTGCGACAAAGTAAAGGGCAGTCGCTAAAACCGTAATATCTCTAAACTTATTACCATTTATCTCATGACGCGCATCCCCCAAGATCGGGTGCTCAAGGTGTAGGTCTTGTTCAAGATCCACCAGTGTGCTGTGGATCGAAACAAAATTTAACAGAATTTTGCTGTAGGAATTGGTGACCAGATGTCCGGAGGGTTCCGACCGAAATTCGATTTTTGGTTTATAGAACTTTGCTTCTAGAGCCTGCCACACGGCAATCACCTGCTGGGTGAGATTAGCACCCCCACGGGAGCTTTGGTCCTCAGACAAACCAAAATCACTTGAGAGAGTCTTCGCAAAAAGTTGGGTGAGACTCTCCTGGTGCTTTGGTTGGGTACATAGATGACGCAAAGGCTTAGTGGCTTGACCAAAATAAAAGGGAACATCCTGCATCAGAAGATCGATTTTTGTCGGAAAAAACTTGTAGGGACTGGAGCTCGGCATCTTTTCGAGCAGATCAGGATGATCTGCCAAAAATTTAAACTCGACCACATCAGCAAGCATTTCGGCAAAGATGGGTGTTAGGGCAACTGGCAGGCGGGCCGATAGAAAGCTGTGGATCCAAGACTCGACCCTTGGGGTGTTTAAGGAAGCTTCGTTTTCTTTGACCACGATGGCTTGGTTTAATAAATCGGGAGTCAGCTCTATCGCTTGGCTAAGGGGCGCCGAAAAACCCGCCATCATCTGGTAGTGCCTATCAAAAGGGACAAGACTTGCTTGCCAGCCATGCCCCCAAAGATCGTGGACGATATACTTATCAACCTCCTGGAGAGGCAGAATAGAAACCATCCGACTTAGCAGAGATTTGACAGTGGCACGGTCCATTTTGCATTTTTGCATCAAAGATTGGATCACGACAGGATCCATCTTTTCAAAATCAAAGGAGCCAAAGGCCGGAAATCTAGCAAATTGATCTTGTTTAAATCTGCGGATCTCTTTTAGAAAAGTTGAGATTTGATCCCTGGCCTCAGAGGTTCGCTGGCTATGCCATGGAGTAAGCAGCTCGCCGTCGGCAAACGGTATACAAAAGCTCCAAAGGGTACCGCTGGTGATCAGCTCAACCTCTCCGGCACAGAGCGGCACTGCGGGGTAAAAGGCCTGAAAGGCTTTGAGAACCTGCTCTTTTTGTGCGGCTCCTGAATGGTTTCTGATCTTAAAGTCATCAAGGAGAGACTCGATCACCAAACTCTTTTGTGCCGCAAGGACTAGACAGTCTTGGAGTCGACCCTCGATGCGAACAATCGCTTCTGAACTGAGTTGAAAAGACGTGGCAAACTGTTTCCAATCAATCTTTGGCAACAAATCGGCATCGCTTGCGTGATGGCTCAAAGTTTCCGAGCCAGCAGTGTCCAATAGACCACGGGGCCCTAAGACCACCCGTGAGAGGAGTGTGGACTGGGCTACAGCCTCCACAAAGATTTCGTTGAGGTGGGGACGCTGGTCTTGAAACTGGTGATGGCGGTCTGCCTCCAGGAGAGTCCGTGCAGCCTTGAGGAGCTCTAGATGATTTGGAAAGAGGTCTTCCGGCTTCTCAAGCCTGTCTTCGAGATGTTTCAGGACAACCAAGAGCGGCTGCCAGAGATTTGGTAAAGACAAATTATTTATAGAGTTAGCGTCTAGGTGGATAAGCTCCCCCATTTAGTTCTCCCTTTTTTGGAATTCTTCGGTTATCATTTTGGAGTACTTAGACTCAAAGAGTAGGGACCTAACGGAGAGAATCTCTTAATAGGGTAACATAGGGCTTTTTAGGCAGATAGGGGCTCTAGGGTTTGTGATTGCCATGAGAAAGGTAAATGAATGCGACAATTCACAGAGACTTATTGGTGTAAAAAGATATTATTTGGCCTGTTTGTGATTTTTTCCCAAAAAGCTCTTGGTGTCAATTTTATTGACGCCGCGCCTCTGGGCGCATTGATCAAAGAGCCTGTCGCCTCTTGCAAGGGCGAAAAGACCATCCAGGTCCCAGTGATTACTTGGGGTGGGGACATGATGACTATCTTTGCCAATGGTGGCAAGACAACCCAGCCCGCCAGCCTGTTTGGGAAATCTGGTCTCAGCCTCCAATTGGTTAGGGAGGATATTTTTACCAACCAAATCAAATCCTATCTTGCCTGTAAAACACCGTTTTTAAGGGGCACATTAGGAATGATCAATCTGGCCGCACCCCTCACGGATGTCGACCCTAAATCGAAAATGATTGTGATCCACCAGCTAACCTGGTCGGCTGGCGGCGATGCCTTGGTGGTTAAAAGTGGGATCTCCAAACCAGCAGACCTGAAGGGTAAAACCATTGCTCTCCAGGCTTACGGTCCCCATCTGGATTATTTAGGAAAGATCCTCGATGATGCAGGCCTAACCATTAAAGACGTCCAGTTGAAATGGGTCAAAGATCTGACAGGAACTGCCCAATCTCCGGCGGCAGCCCTTCGAACTCAGGGGATCGATGCTGCTGTCGTGATCATTCCCGATGCCTTAGCATTGACATCAAATGGATCCGTTGGGACAGGAGCCGAAGATTCTGTCAAGGGTGCCTCGATCCTCTTATCGACTAAATCGGCAAGTAAGATCATTGCAGATGTCTATGCGGTGCGATCGGATTTTTATGAACAAAATAAAGAGCTGGTCCAAAAATTTGTAACGACTCTTATCCAGGCCCAAGGCGATCTCGCCCAGCTCTGGAAACAAAAAGAAAGTGCACCCTATAAGGACTTTCTAACCCTGTCGGCACAAATTCTGCTCGACAGCCCCCAAGCCACCAAGGACGTGGAAGGGATGTACGCCGATGCTGAGATGCTAGGAGCTGCAGATAATGAGCGCTTTTTCAATGATGGAAAATACCCGCGAAATTTTGCGGCTTTAAACTCAGAAATAGCCCCTATTCTAACAGCTCTCAAGCTTATTGATAAAGCGACTCCCTTAAAGGCAGCCCAATGGGACTATAAAACACTGGGTCTCCTAGGTGCTGGCGACCGCTTACCCAAGCAAAGATTCGATACCGACCAAGTGGCCAAGGCCGTCATGCGCAAAGACCAGCAAGGAACCCTCAATGATTCCTCCTTGTTTTCCTTCGAGGTGGTTTTTAAGCCCAATCAAAACTCTTTTAGCGCTGACGACTATGAAAAAGAGTTTAAAAAGGTGGTCAGTTTAGCCTCAACCTATGGGGGAGCAGTGATCACGGTCGAAGGCCACTCAGATCCCATGGCTTATCTCAAGCAGCAAAAACAAGGGACGACAGATGTGGTCCTCAACCGACTCAAACAGTCCGCAAAGAATCTCAGTCTTACCCGTGCCCAGGTGGTGCGTGATGCCCTTATTAAGTATGCAGAAGCCCAGTCCATCAGTCTCGATCCTAGCCAATTTGCACTGGTAGGCCATGGGATTGCAAAACCAAAGACGGGAGTCTGTGGTACTGATCCTTGCCAGCCAAAATCTGAGAAAGAATGGTTAAGTAATATGCGAGTCGAATTTCGAATCGTCCAAATGGAAGCAGAAGAATCTGTCTTTAAGCCTCTTTAGGGAGTCCTATGAATAAAAGAGCCAAAGGAAAAAATAAGTCTTCAGGTACTGTTATTGGGTTTGTTGTCATCGCTTTGGTTGGCTATGGCGTCTACCTTATGTTTAAGCCTGGCGATCAAGTGGATGGAGCACCCCCCTCAGCCACACCAGTCAAAAGGCCCTGGCCAAGGGTCGTAGACGCTGGAAATCCAGAGGAGAGCAAATCCACAGGAGCATCTCTCGCCCTGGCTGCTAAAAATTACTACGTGGTCTTTGATGCCTCGGGGAGCATGGGTGTCTCGGGTTGTTCGGGAAGTAGCGACAAAATGCATGTGGCCAAGGAGTCTCTCGTTAAGTTTGCATCCTCTGTACCTGAAAACGCCCATCTTGGCTTGACAGTCTTTGACGGCCAAGGAGTCAGAGAAGTGGTTCCCCTTGGAATTCAGAATCGAAAAGAGTTTACCTCAGCGGTGACCGGGTTGACCCCAGGGGGATCGACCCCCCTAAAAAGCGCTATGACCCTTGGTGCAGAAAAACTCGAAGACCAAGCTCGCAAACAATTGGCTTATGGCGAGTATAATCTCGTCGTGGTGACCGATGGCGAAGCTGACAAAGGCGAAGATCCAAGACCGGTGGTGGATGACCTCCTTTTAAACTCTCCCGTCATCATCCATACGGTGGGATTTTGTATCGGTTCAGACCATTCCCTTAACCAACCTTCCAAGGTTCTCTATAAAGCTGCCAATGAACCGGGGGAGCTGACTAAGGGCCTTGAGGATGTTCTAGCGGAGTCGGAATCCTTTGATGTGTCGACCTTTACCAGTCCTTAGTGGGATTTTTTATGAATAGTCCAACCACTGGAAATGCAAAAATCATCGGTGTGATCGTGATGCTTATCGTCGGAGCGGCAGCCATGATCGCTTACCGTTTGGTCGCGCCCCAGATCAAAGATCAGCAGCAGGCAGACTCCTCTGATGCTGCGGGGACCAAAGGCACCATTAAAGTCGGCATAGACAGCTGGGTGGGCTATATTCCCCTCTGTAGTAAGATCATGCGCCAAGAGATGCGTGCAAAGGGGTATCTCTGGGTTTGTGAAGACGACCAAGGCAACTACAAAGACAGGTTTAGCAATCTTTCCAAGGGCCAGATCCAACTAGCCGTCAGCACCATCGATGCCCTGCTGGTCAACGGCGCGGCCTATGACGACCCTGGTGTCATCATCGCTGTCCTCGACGAATCAAAAGGAGGTGACGCTTTAGTGGCCGATAAAGCGAAGTACAAAAATCTAGATCAGGTTAAAAAATCCACAGAAAAGCTCAGGATCGCCTTTACTCCGGCATCGCCCAGCGAGTATTTTCTGACTGCAGTGGGAGTTCACTTTGATATCCCCAAGTTTCTCAAGCAAGGTGAATCCAAACGGATCGAAGTCGAAGGTGCTGAGCAGGCCTTTAAAAAGCTGAAAAACAAAGATGCGGATATCGCGGTCCTTTGGGAGCCTTTTGTTTCGATGGCTATGGCATCGGGCGATCATGCGGTGCTGCTATCGACCCGAGACTCCGCACAGGTTATCGTTGACGTGCTCCTTGCCCAGAGGACTTTCGCCCAGCAAAATCCCAGCTTAATACAGGACATTCTTTCGGCCTACTTTCATACATTAAAACAGTTTCGAAATGACTCCCAATCCCTCCACCAGGAAGTCGCTGCCCAATCGAAACTCCAAGCCGATATGGTAGGACCTGTCCTCAAAGGTGTAAACTGGTTTACATTGATGCAAAATGCCCGTGATTGGTTTGGCCTGATCGCCCAGCCTAACGGCAAAAAGACCGAAGGACTCGCGGACGCCATAGAATCCACGGCAAAAATCCTCCTGGAAAGCCGATTTCTCCCTAAGAATCCTATCCCTGGCGGTGATCCCTTCCGGCTGCAAAACAAGTCCTATCTAGAGGCACTCTACCAGTCTGGAGTGGGCGTAACCCTGACTAGCCTTGGAGATGAGCAAAGTGGTCTTACCAATTCCTTAACACGCCCCTTTACGGATCTTGACGCTCAGGGCTGGAGCCAACTCATCGAGGTTGGGTCCCTTAAGGTACGGCCCATTGCTTTTCAAAGTGGGACCGGAGAACTCGGCGACGAAAGCCGTGCCGAGCTTGATGCTGCAGCCCAGCATCTAGCCCATTACCCCAATTTTCGGATTTTGGTCAAAGGTCACACAGGTGTGTCTGGAGAACCCGAAGCAAATCGACAGCTCTCGGAGGCAAGAGCCCAATCGGTAGTTGATTATTTGGTCACACAGCACCAGATCAGCCGTTCTCGCCTTAGACCCGTAGGTCTTGGTGGCACAAATCCCCTTCCCCGCCAGCTCGACGAGTCTGATCGGGCTTTTAACTATCGACTACCACGGGTGGAAATCTCCTTGGTTTCTGAGATGTATTGAGAGGAATCGTTGGCCTATGACTCAGCAGCTTCCGGATTTTTCAGCCCAAGCCACAAAAAAGGCTCTTATAAAAGAGACTATCCAACATCCTTTGACCCTATACAGTGGCGGTATTTGCGTCCTTAGCTTTTTGTCCATTGGCCTTTTTGGACTAAACTGGCTCAATGGTACAGTGGGCTTCGTTTCCTTGGCTTTAAGTGGTGGATCTTGGACTTATAATTACTTTGCAAGATATGATGTCTACACCAGGCGCCATTTAGAATCCCTACGACTTATGATGGAGGCTCAAAAAAAAGCTTTAACTGATAAACTATCCAAGTCCCTTAAAGAGATTGCCTCTACCCCCGGCACGGAGGAGCTTGTCCAACAAGCAAAAGCTCAATTTCCCATGCTCAATAGCAAATTTGAGGGGTTTAGGTCTCTGTTGGCAGATAAATTTGCGCCCACCGAAATCACCTATGGGCGCTACCTAGGAAGCGGCGAACAACTCTATCTATCGGTTTTAGACCAGCTCAATCATGTGGTCACTCTGTTTAAAAGCATCGACTCTTCCGACATGGCCTATGCCAAAAAGCGGATGGATAGCCTTAAAAAAAACGCTGCAAACTTGTCCCCTGACGACCGAGACGAATTGGTAGCACTCGAAAAAAGGGTCTCCATTGTCGATCAATGTCTCAAGGACATCGACGTTATCCTCAGCCGCAACGAGGAAGCCTTGACCGCACTCGAACTAGCAAAGGCATCCATAGCCTCCATTCAAACATCGAGGGGGCAAACCTCAGCACAGCTCCCAGACACCATCAAAGACTTAGAAGATTTGGCCCAAAGGGCAAAACATTATGCCATCAATAACCAATAAATCGTTTTTTTCAATTTTTAAAGGAGTTCAAACATGGCAGCAGTCATCCAAGAGTCAGGGACCTCTCTCCATGCGGCCGATCCCCAGACTCTGAAACTAGACCTCAAATTAGTCGATAGCGCTGCGATTGCAGCCCATCCTGGGGATCACCCGGAGCTAGACCGCAAAGCTGAGGATTTTGTAAAAGCCCTTGTGAGCCTTAATCCTGGGGATGAAACGTCGCGGGCATCCGCCAAAAGTTCGGTAGAAACCATCGGTTTTGACCTGCAAAAAGAAGCAGCTCGGCAGAGTGAGATGCTTAAACAGCCCCTCAATGCCCTCGCCAAAAAAAGCGAGGATGGTGGTGAAGTGGCCAAATCTTTGATCGACCTAAAGATGCAAGTTGAAGACCTCGATCCAGGGAAAATAGACCTTGAGGCTGGTTGGTTTTCAAGGACCGTAGGCTTAATCCCAGGTATCGGAAATCCCCTCAAACGATACTTCTCAAAATATGAATCCGCCCAGACGACCATCGGTGCGATCATTCGTAGCTTGGAGAATGGCCGGGACCAGCTTAAAAGGGACAATATAACCTTAAGCCAAGATCAAAAAAGGATGCGTGAACTAACCATTAAGATCGAGTCGACGATCAAGCTGGGGCAGCTCGTCGATCAAAAACTCGAATATTTGGCAGATCGAGAACTAGCAGCCGATCAGGTCAAACAAAAATTTGTTCGTGAAGAGCTGCTTTTTGCCGTAAGACAAAGGCTTATGGATCTGCAGCAACAGCTCGCCGTCAACCAACAAGGCGTCTTAGCGACGGAGATCATTATCCGCAACAACCAAGAGTTGGTCCGAGGCGTAGAGCGTGCCCTTAACGTGACGGTTTCGGCACTCCAAGTCGCCGTGACGGTGGCGATGGCCTTAGCTAACCAAAAAATCGTCCTCGATAAAATCTCGGCGATCAACCAAACCACCTCAAATCTTATCGCAGGCACGGCCCAACGACTAAAAACCCAAGGCGCAGAGATTCACAAACAAGCAGCATCGACCACGATCGATATGGAGGCTTTAAAAGGGGCTTTTATCGATATCAATGCAGCCATGGAGGATATATCTAGTTTCCGCTCTAAAGCACTCCCGCAGATGGCAAACACGATTATAGAAATGGACCAGTTAACCTCGCAGGCCAACGCTTCGATCGTCAAGATGGAAAAAGGAAACCGTGCAAAGCCGTCCATAACTTTAGATGTCTAATCGTTAAAACATAAGGAGAGTGAGTCTATGGTAACGCGTTTTTTGAGTAAAGTAATCGCTTCGGCAGCCCTTTTGGGGATCATAGGATTTTCCTCACGATCGGATGCAAATCCAAATCAAAAAGATTTTAATGTTTGCTGGTCCCATTATACGGGCTGGGAACCTTGGGCCTATGCGGAATCTTCGGGAATCCTTAAAAAATGGGCTGATAAGTACAGCATTTCCATTAAACTAACCCTGATTAATGACTACGTGGAGTCTATCAATCTCTACACCGCCGGCAAATACGATGCCTGTACCATGACCAACATGGATGCGCTGACCATTCCAGCGGCCGGGGGTGTGGATTCCACGGCACTGGTTATCGGCGACTTTTCTAATGGCAACGATGGAATCATCGCCAAAGGAGCGAGTGACCTTAAGGAGCTTAAGGGCAAAAATATTAAATTAGTCGAACTCTCGGTGTCCCATTACCTTTTAGCTAGAGCTCTGGAAACGGTCAGATTAAAAGAATCCGACGTCAAGGTTATCAACACCAGCGATGCTGATATCGGCGGAGTCTTTACGTCCGAAAAATCCGGAGTGGCCGTCACCTGGAACCCCATTTTGATGCAACTAAAGGCCGGCCAAGGGGTTAAGGAACTCTTTAATTCTTCCAAGATCCCCGGTGAAATCATCGACCTTATGGTGGTCAAGACGGTTGCTCCAGAAAGTCTTAAAAAAGCCCTGGTCGGAGCCTGGTACGATGTGATGGCGATCCTGAATGGCAGCGGATCTCAAACAGATGCCGCTTTAGCATCCATGGCCAAAACCGCTGGGGGTTCGGTCCAGGAGTTTAAAGATCAGCTTAAAACCACCGCCATGTTTTACAAGGCCAGCGATGCCGTCGCTTTTGCAAAAAGTGGAGATCTTAAAAAAACCATGGACCAGGTCCGGAGCTTTTCCTTTGAAAAGGGTCTTTTTGGCAAAGGAGCAAAATCCAAAGATGACATCGGCATCATCTTTCCAGATGGCAGCATCCTAGGATCTAAAACCAATATCAAGCTCAGATTTGATAGCACCTTTATGCAGCAACTAGCCTCTTCAGGCCAACTCTAAACAAGGTTTCCCCATGACCACAAGCGTCAAAGCCACAGAACCTGCGACTTTCCATCGAACCAAACCCTTGGTGAAAGTTGGATGGAAGGCCCAGATTTGGGGCCTTGACGCACAACCAGGACCGATCTTAACGGTGGTCTTAGGGGCCTTACCGTTTTTACTTTTGATTGGGGTCTATGTATTCGCCTCCCATCTGCGGCATCTGGACAATCCGAGCGATAAGCTATTGCCTAGTCTCACCCAGATGTTTGAAGCTATGAAAACTATGGCTCTTGAGGAAGATCCTCGTAGCGGCAGTATCCTTTTATGGCTCGATACCACCCAGAGTCTGGTCAGGATTGGGACTGGAATGGCTGCCGCCGGGCTGGCTGGACTCTTAACAGGGGTCCATCTGGGGGTTTTTGCCCAGTGGCGGGCGGGGTTTTTGCCCCTGGTCACCTTTATGTCAATCATCCCGCCGCTGGCGTTGTTACCCATCTTGTTTATCGTTTTTGGGGTCGATGAGTTCGCCAAAATTGCGCTTATTTTTATAGGGGTCTATCCGATTATTGCTAGGGACATCTTTGGTGCCGTCGCCAAACTTCCTGCTGAGCAAAGGACAAAGTCCCAGACCCTTGGGGCTGACGGAATCGCCTATTTATATTGGGTGGTCATGCCCCAGGTGTTGCCTCGCCTGGTAGAGACAGTGCGGTTAAGCATGGGCAGTGCATGGTTGTTCTTGATTGCATCCGAAGCGATCGCTGCCGATGCTGGACTGGGATACCGCATTTTCCTGGTCCGTCGTTATCTATCGATGGATATTATTATCCCCTATGCTTTGTGGATTACTCTTTTAGGATTTTCTCTGGATTATATCCTTAAATCTGTCAATAAAAAATGGTTTAAGTGGTACGTTTGGACCTAGGTGGAGAATTTCTATAGTGAATCAAAAACAACCTTTTGATGCCGACAAAAAATTGATCAGTGTCAAAGACGTCTATAAGTCTTACGGACCTAAGCTGGTCTTAGATGATATCGATCTCCACGTAAAGGCTGGGGAATTGTGCACGGTCGTTGGGCCGAGTGGCTGTGGCAAAAGCACGCTGTTAAGGTTGATTTTAGGCCAAGAAAAGCCTACCCAGGGAGCTGTCTATTTCGAAGAAAATCTCGTCGACAGGGCTCGACCAGATAGGGGAATCGTCTACCAAAAATATAGTTTATTTCCCCACCTCTCGGTGCTTTCTAACGTGCTCTTAGGCAAGCGGTTTATGTTGGGTTGGGGCGCCTGGTTAAGTCAGAAAAGATCACTGGAAGAAGCCGCTCTCCAGCTCCTCAAGCGTATGCGTTTAGAGGCACACGCCCATAAATACCCCCATGAACTCTCAGGTGGGATGCAGCAGCGCGTTGCTATAGCCCAAGCCCTGATGACCCGGCCGAAAGTCCTCCTAATGGACGAGCCTTTTGGGGCCTTAGATCCTGGGACCCGGGAGGATATGCAGCTTTACCTGCTGGAGCTTTGGGAAGAAACCCGGATGACCATATTTTTTGTGACCCATGATCTTGAGGAGGCAGCCTACCTAGGGACCAGGCTCCTCGTAGTGTCCCAATTTTACGAGGATGACCGGGGCCGAGATTTTGCCAGGGGTGCAAAAATCGTCGGTGATCATGCTTTAGAGCGGACCGCATTGTCCACAAAGGTCAAGGAGTCTTCGAAATTTGTAGAATTTGTGGCGAGGATTCGCTCCGAAGGGTTTGACCCTCACACCAAGCGGCATATCCGGGATTTTAACCTCAACCACTCCGATTCCTTCCGCACGGTTTCTAATCAAGAATGGGCTAACCAACCCTGAGGCACGTGCAGCGGATCGATGAAACCCGCCTTCTGATCGGCACCTCCTTAAATCCAGATCTGTCAAAAATAACCATGAGAGAACCCAGAGTCATATCACTCAATGAGCAGACTGGGGAACTAAACGAAATTGTGATCAACAAACATTTGTCAGGGACCTCTCTACCACGCAACCACATTTCAGAGTCTCTAAGTATAAGTCTCGATAAGCGCCGAAAGCGTTTTGCTGTGACTCTCCCCTATAATGAAGCAGTCGTCTTTCTTGATCTTAATACTTTCAAGATTTTGGGTGCCCATAAAATGCAGCAGCCTGTAGGCATAGATCTTACTCCGGATGAGCGATATTACATAGTCAGTTGTAAAAACCGCAATCCAGGTTTGAGATTTATTGATGCAGAAACCATGGTCGAAGCGCCGGAATTAGCCATGAATCTGGAGTACGAACATTTAGCTCACGGTTCCTTTGTACCCCTAATATGACTTTGGCATTTTTAATGACTCTCATGGAGCATTTAGTGCGACCTTGACGGACCCCTTTAGGGAAGGAGAAGAAGACACGGAAACCCCTGTTCAAGTTTCGGCTTCAAAAATCTCTTCGATGAAAAACTGGGTCTTTGGTGGGATTTGAGTTTTAGGATAATAGTCTTGGACTATATTAAACACAGCTATGGCTAGGGTAAGCTTCAAGAATTTAATCAGGAAAATAACATCGTCGCGATCTGATGTATCCCATCTTGCGCTGATGCATTTCATCGCTAGCATGTAGCGCGCTTCTGGAGCCCAAACGAGAAGATTAGAGAATTTAGCAACATTTTCCCGGGTAAAATGATTGGTCATAAAGGCCTTGGCGCCGTCGTTTAACCAATCTTCTGGCAAACCTCTTTGCGCAGCTATTTTTGCAGCCGCGCGACGAATGAATTGACTGGGCTCGAAAATCCCATCGACATCGCGTGTTGCCACGCGTGCATTATAGACAAGGCACATCACGGCACCCCCAACAATGCCGATCTCACCATTTTGCCCTTCCTGGCGCAGTTCTTCATTAAGCGCACTCAAACAATCCAATATTTGATCGCGAGTAAGCATATTTAAACTCTCCTGAGAAAGTTTTCATGGACAAAAATATTATTTCGACGAAACTCCGGCGGAGATTCCAGCAGCGCCATTGCTTTCAACGACTGCATACCAGAGACAAACCAAGGTCGATCGAGAAAGTGCTCACGTTGCGCCCATAAAGGCAGGTTGACCCCAGTCTCATAACACAAAGCGCTGGTTATCGACGCAAAGAGCGCGTGCAATTTTTGGTCCAGCCCCGGGACCGGTGCTAGCAAGATCAATCGAACATCACAGGTTCGTCTAAATTCATCCACGAAGTTCATAAAGTGGATTTTCCACGAGTCAAAACCATCGCGAAGGACAGCCAAGGAGACAGCAACGCTGGAACATTCGCTTGCTGGAGGTGCTTCTGGAACGAATTCGAGTAAGACCTGACGATTCAATATCATAGCCATTTTTTCAAGATGAATGACTTTAGCGTGTCGAGGTTCCGCTTCGCATCTGCGGAGTGTCTCCCGTGAAATCCCCGCAGCCATTGCAAGCTCCCGTTCACTCAGCTTTTGCGACTTTCTAAGATTGGTAAGTAACGACATCGCAGCCTCCATTTTCTCTTTGTTACTATCGGCGCGATTGGTCTAAAAATCAAGGCATCCCTGGTCTATTTTTTTAGACCAAAATATCTATATTCAATACAGTAGATTACCTTTAATAGGCAAGGTTCTCTACTGATTAACTGGTGGATTTCGTCGACTGCTCCCTGTCAGAAAACCTAGAGTGGCTGGACCTGGAAAGCCTTTGACTACAAGAGCTGGATCAAGCCTTGTTCCATGGAACTTCCATTGGTGGTGCGCGTCCCAAGGCTCTCATCGAAGACCAAGGAATCAAATACGTCGCAAAATTTTCCTCAAGTTCCGATCTATACAGTATCGTGAAAGCTGAATTTATCGCCATGCAACTCGCTGTCGCCGCCGGAATCAATGCGGCCCCCACAAAGCTTGTCCAGGTCGCAAAAAAAGAAATTCTCCTTATCGAGCGATTTGATCGGGAAAAAGCCACACATGGATGGGAGCGCAAATCCATGATTTCGGCTCTAACACTCTTTGGTCTTGATGAAATGATGGCGCGCTATGCCAGCTATGAAACATTCGCAGAAATCATCCGTCTTCGTTTCGACCATCCAAAAGAAACCCTTAAGGAACTTTTTTCTCGTCTCACCTTCAATATTCTCTGCGGCAATACCGATGACCACGCTCGCAACCATGCAGCCTTTTGGGATGGGAAAACACTGCGTTTGACCCCAGCATACGATATTTGCCCGCAACACCGTTCAGGTTCTGAAGCGACACAAGCTATGCTTATTTACGATGACCATAGGTTGAGCAAACTTACAACATGCCTTAAGGCTGCACCTCATTTCCTCCTTTCGGAAGTTGAAGCCAAAACAATTTTTACGAGACAACGGGAAGCTATCCAAGACAATTGGGCCAAGGTATGCGACATGGCAAACCTGAGCTTGGTTGAGAGAAACCTATTTTGGAAGCGTCAATTCTTAAACCCTTTTGCCTTTGAGGACTAGCGCTGGACCTGGAAAGCCTTTGATCACTCTAGGGGCCTTTTTAGCCCGTGATCTCACCATCGATATAAGTCTAGAGCGGAATCATGAGACTGACCAACCTATAGGCCAAAAGACCGGTGCCACGTGCATCAATCGGACCAAGAAAAGAGATCAAATGTCATCTGATAGACTCGATCGGACCGGCTCTCCCGAACTTGGTCCTCGGTTTCTCGCAGGACTTGTAGAAGTCGCTCACGGATCGTTCGCTCGGTCCCGTGGCTCGCCGAAAAAACCACCGAAATGAATTGGCCTTGGTCTGAGGGCATGCTCTGCATCTTGGCCAGAGCCTTGTTTCGGAGTAAGAGGCGGTAGGGTCGAAAAAGTTCGGATGAAGTCGGTAGATGGAGCGCATCCTGGAGAACCTCAATGCTTTTGCCGCGAATGGCGACCAGTTCAAGACGCTCAAGCGTAGTGAGTATGGCACTCAGTTGGGCAGGGCTTAAGGACAGCTTTGACCTTATATCTTCGAGATTTTCCCGGTACCGTTTGACCGTCAGAAACATGTGGACCAGCTGAACGTCCGGGTCCAAAAAATAGGGCACCAGTCGATCTGCTGTATCCACGGACACTGACTTTGTCTGGATGTGCTTTTCGGTTCCCAGAGCCTTGGTCCGCAGGTCCTCGATCTCGGACTGAAGCTCTGAGCGACGCTTAGGCAAAGTCGATCTGCAAAGCTCGTGCAACGCGAAAACAAACCGGCGTTGATCCTGATGGATGCCGAGAAACTCGCACGCCAGATAGAGCTGGTCTTGGCTCAAGTCGGCATCGTGTTTGAAAACTCGCGACAAATAGGCCTTTTGAACCCGACATGCTTTGGCCAAGTCTTGGTAGTTGTGACCCGCGAGCAGGATGCGCTTTTCTTCAATACGCACCTTCAGCAGATCACGGTAGTCACTGAAGTCGTAGAATTGCACTGGTCTAGGCCCTTCGGAACGGTATACTAAAAGTACAAAGTTGGTCCTGTAGTTGATATATATTATATCTACAGACGCCCGGCTACACGTTATATTAGGGAGTAGGAATAGCAACGCGAAATGACGACAACTAATTTAAGGAGGATGTATGCGCAGGCTGCTTTTGAGTTTTTGGACCATGTTGATGGGAGCGAACGCCGCTCTTGCCGGGGGCTGGGTTATTGGTGGTGGAGAGGTGTTGCAGGACGCCTATAACCCGTGGTTTATCCAAAACACCTCGGACGTGTCCTATTGCGTTCAGATTGACCCCAATGCCTTCCATCTCCCTCAAAACTTGGCTGAGATGCGGGTACGGCAGGCGCTTGACTACTGGAAGGACGAGTTTTCCCGTTCGGTCTCGATGAACGTCAACGGAATGCCGGTGCAGGTTGCAACGCAGAGTTTTCATTTAGTCAACTGTCTAGCGGGGGCGGACATCACATTCCAATTGGGTTGGCTGACGGACAGTCAAAAGACCCAGATCGGTGATCCCACGCATTTCGTGGCCACAACCGTCCGGACTTACTATGACAGGGTAAACCTCAAGGGCAAAGGCTTTATCTACGTCGCCGCTGACTCCGGGCCGCTCAAGCCATCCAGCAATCAGATCGCGGCAATGCCGTGGAACCTCGCTGATGGCGGTCTCCTCTACCGGGTTCTCGTGCACGAACTTGGCCACGTCTTCGGGCTAGTCGACTCGGCAAGCTTACCTAATTCGCTCCAAGGTACGGGCATGATGAGCGGGGCCTATCCTGAATATATGCTCAATAAACAGTGGGCTGCGAGGGGGGCAGAAGACTTACGAATGCCAAACTACTTTAAATCTAACGCTGACGGCCTCATGAGCATCATGGTATCTTGCAGCGGAGGACAACTCCAAGCGACAAAAGCAGCATTTTACGGCATCAACCCAACTTGGAAATGTCTCACAATTGACTATCAGCCTGGCAAGATGACAGTCCTGGCAGCTGCGGACGACGATGGGGAAACCAATACGTATCAGATGGTTGGTACCGCGATCCTCGATGGCGCTAAGTCCTTTCGGTTGGAAAACTCCATTCTTGTTTGGCTTCCGCCCGAGCAAATTGTGTTCCCTAACCCCGAGCAGAACATATACACATGGGGTCCGATGATCGTTTACGAAACAGTGAAGGGAATCTATAGGTCAGTTGACGGCAAGATCACCAGACCCGTCCTTGTGACGATGCCGCTCAATGAAACTAGGGGGAGTGTCATCGGCGTCATGGACGGACAGTTGTGGCCATGAACATCCACCGAAGTTGGTCGCGCCAAAATAGCTGTGTTTTTCCGTTCTCAAAACCTTGTCAATGATTTTTAAGATATTTACAGATGACACCACTTCTGCGGCAGCTTAGCGTCGCGCAGCAATTTTTGCTGAACCTGCCGCAAGTGACATCACCGTCCCCTCCAAGCCCAGCCACTCCCTGCCGGCACGCAAAAAACCCTCGAAAAACATACCCAGAATCCAAGGTACTGAAGCACGGGTCATGCAAAATCGGCAAACCTGGACAATCAGATCGAACAAAACCCAAGCCACCATCGGCGCCGCTGCCGCTGTATTAGTGGTCATAAAAGCCAGGACGGCCGTCTCATTGGCAGCTAAGGGCCCGACCCAAGAGGACCACATCAGCACTCCCTTCTTCTATGATTTGCTGGGCAGCCGCTGGAGTTTGGATCTGACCCACGGCCATGGATGCGATGGATTGGGTCAGGGAGTTTGACTGTTTCACCGCGCGGGCAAAGGGCACCTGGTACAGGGGTTGATCCCCTGGAATCTGCGCATGGGGCACCGTGCCCCCCCCATCGCACTCATCAATTTAGTGGATGACCAAAGGAAGTGGTTTAAAGCCAAAATAGATCTTGAGGCAAAACAGACCTGCTAGAACTATTTTTCTAGGCTCCGCCGCAGCTGATTAAGTCCATCAACCCAATAAATAGCGCTGATGTTGTCTATGTCCCGGTGGATCTTGTCTTGGGACCACAGCTCAAACTGAGCGTTAGGCCAGTCCCGCCTTACTATTTTTAGGTTCTTAGCTAGGGATTCAGCACAATTTTTCGAGGACTTAATCTCGATAAACTTAATCGTCTGTCCTGGTATTTCGATGACAAGATCGACCTCGATATCATTTTCATCTTTGTAGAATGACACCTTTGCCTCAGGGGCATGATAGCGAAGTGTGTGAATCACCTGAGTTACGATCAGTTGCTCAAAAACCTCGCCATATAAGGATGTTCCCGGAGTTAATGCTACGCTTAGGGTTCGGCCCATGGCGCGGCATACTCCCGTGTCAAAAAAATAAAACTTTGGTGATTTCACTAATCGTTTGCGAAATGATAGTGAAAAAGGCAAGACTAAATGTCCTAGCAAGGTATCTTCGAGTATCGTGTAGTAAGACCCAACTGTCTTTGGATCAACACCGATTCCCGAGGCAATGTTAGAGTTATTGATGATTTTTCCGTTTAATTGGGCTGCAACTTCGATGAATTTGCGAAATGGGTCAAGATTGCGGACAATCTGCTCACGTTGAATTTCTTCGCTGATATAGGTGCGCACATAGCTTATCAAATAATCAAGCTTTTCTTCGTCATCATTGAGGGCAGTGACAAAGGGTAAAGTCCCCCAGGCCATTGCAGTTTCCGTTTCAATCGATCCATCGAGTTCTTCCCATACAAGCGGAAATAAATCACGGACAAAAGCCCGTCCCGCTAACAGGTTGGCACTTCCCTTCTTGAGTTTTCTGCCACTTGATCCTGTTAAGACAAATCGATATTTGGGAGGATTGTTTTCTAGATAGTGATGCACCACATCAAGTAATTTTGGTACCTTTTGGACTTCGTCCAAGATCACGGTATCGATGTCAGGTGGGAGTTTTTTTAGCTCACCAAGTAGCAGCTCAGGATCCCGTGCAAAGCGTTCTTCCACCGAGGGCAAAAGTAGATCCAACAGGTAGACTTGGCTCTTTAGGAAGCGCTGTCGCAACAGGGTACTTTTGCCGGTCCCGCGGGCACCAAAAAGGAAAAAACTCTTTGATTTAGGTATATTAACAGATCGATCGAACAAGACCATACTCCTAAAAAAAGGTCTATTTCAGGAGTCTATCCCTAAAATGAGGTCCGAGCAAGCATCGGCTTGCCCCGGGACCACCGAACCTTCACCCAAGGCATTTCGAATTTAGGCCCGATTTCCATATTGGAACTCATCACGGTCAATCTAGAATTACAAAAAATTCGTGTTTACTCCACTGGTAACTCGGCTTCCATCGAGATCAAAGTGCCTAAGGGTGCCTCGGTGAAAGCATTTGATTTTGGCTTTGGAGCGTTGCCAGGGGATATCACCTTCTCGGGCGAGGGTACTTGTGACTGTGCCAAAGGCACCACCTGGAGTGGAAACCAGTTTTCAACTCTGACCTGTGCCGGTAAAAAGATCAATTAAGAGCTTAAAAACTTAGATTATAAGACTTTTGGTCATTTTTTGCCTGGGGGCCTTTTAGGGCAGCATATGTCCATCGCCTCCAGGTAAAAGTTCGTTTACAACAAAAGTCCTATGAGACGAGATGACTACACCTATTTAACAGCAGTCGCAACCCAGGTCCTAAACCGCTGGTTGCCCATAGTAAACCCAATTCGAGCAAAGGACGTGTCCGATGGCCTGACTCCTCCTGCCATTCTCCCTTCGGAGTCTCCGAGCTTCCCGTGGTTCCAAGTGGGCCTATAGAGAATGTAGGACATTCAATGCATGTTGCTTTTTTGAAAATGCCTGTTGCTTTTTAACTGATTGATCCTTCGTCACCCATTTGTCCATGGACAGGGCCATACTCATCACTCAAATCAGATTGCGCTGACAAAGAGGAAGCAAACAAAAAATCTATTAAATATAAGAACAAAAGTCAAGCCGCCGAGAAATGGCGTCGAGAGAGAGACGCAAAATGTGGAGAAAACAACAAAGCATCCCATCACTTCAGCAACAAAAAAAAACCGAAGCGAACCCCCCGATGACATCAAGGAATTCGCTTCTAAAAGGAGACGATGAAACGCTATAGGAAATGGCCAAGGAACCTCAGCCATTAAACCTCACGGGAGACAGTCGCTTAGAGCTCACACCCAATCACTTCGCGCTTAACAATCTGCTGAAGAGCTTGGGTGAGACCCTGGGCATCCACCACTTCGTAGCTTTTGCGGTCGCAGAGAGTGACTCCATCGGCACAAGCACGGTCTACTTTGCTACTGATCTTAAGCAAGGTGCTCGGCTCAGGATCGCCGCCGCCGGTGGCTCGACCGACGATGGAGTCTATATAGGCTGTAAAATCACTAAACTTATTTTCGTCGTACCAATGTTGGCCACTGGTAGCGAAATATTGGTCGTCGATTCCTTTCATCATAACCCTATGCTTTTCGGCCCGGGCTAAGCGTGAGTCCTTGGCAGGATAATAGACGGTAAAGATCTCAATCCCCCCAGCCATAAGCGCCTCAGCCTGGGCTGCGGCAAGACCGGGGTTGCGATCAGTGGCTTCGCCGTCCGTTACAAAAAGGGCGACCTTAGACCGTTGGTCGTCAGGTGTTGACTTAAAGACTTGCTCAAGACTTGCCATGGCAGAACCATAGGGGGTCATCCCGTAGGGTGACCGGGTAAACTGAAGAGAAGTTTGGAATTCTGAACGTTTGTCTTGGGTCGTATCCATAAACGATTTTTCGATTTTAGATCCCGATACATAATCAGCTTGGGTCGGGAAGGACGTCACTGCCAACTGGGATTTAGCCAGCGGATTGGCAGCATCCGACTCGGCCACGCCTTTAAGCAAATCATAGACGGCCAGAGCTGCTTTTTCTCGGTTGGTTTCGAGGGTGCATTTATAGAGAGACGATCCGTTAAATTCACCTGTTTTGATAGCTCCAGGGCAATCAGTCTCAGCATTGGAGTTGGAGTTATCGACCACAATGACCATCTTGGTACCCGTGCGTTTTTCTGTAGGGGTGCATTTTGGCACCTCTTTAGGCACGGTTGCTATTCCCGTTCCGGGAGCTGGCTCTGTAGGTGGTTTGGGCTCTTGGGGAGGAGCCACCACAGGTGGAGCCTCACCCCCCGGGGCAGGTTGCACCGGCTTAGGCAGCTCCGCTACTTCGGTCTCGCCTACACCTATTCCGCCCTCCTCGGGCTTTTTTACCTCAGGAGTCGGCTTCTCGGCCTGATCCACCGGAGGCGCGGGAGGCGTCGCCGTGGTGACCGGAGAGTCTTGCCCCCTCTCTGGGGTCTTGCCTGAAAACTTGGCCGTGCTACAGGACCAAGTGACAGAACTTAGCACAATCATTGACAGGATTTTGTTTTCCATAGATCCACGCACTTCTAAATGGCTTCGTTTCAGCATCATCATCCACCCACATTCCACAGCAATTGTTAGCGCATCTCTTGATATTAATGATACTCATTGATATCATTTTTTATCGATTAGCCCATTGAGCTAACCTAACTATTATTTACTATATAAATTTATTTAAATCAACTAATTTTTTGTTTATTTAAACTGTATAAAGTATAGACACCTGTAGAACAGGGCCACCGTCAACCCCATGAAAAAGCTACCCCAAAAGTTCGAAAAACAGACGCAAGGATCCTAATCCCGTGTTTTTCCGCAAACTCAGCGAACGGCATCATTAGATCAGGGTGTCAAGCATGAAAAAATTCATCCACCTGTCCCATACTCGCAAACTAGCACTGGACCCGTCGCCAAGCCAAAAGACACTTGAGCAGATCCTGTGGCCGTCGACCATTACGGAAGCACGCTGCCTTTGATTTCTAAAGAGTGACAACCAGATTTTTTGGTAACCTGCGTGCTGCTTCTTTATCTGCTGTAAGCCATACTCCGCCAACTTCTTTGGCGGTGACCACGTAAATAGAATCGTAAACACTGATTCCATACTCGCAGGCAAGGGCCGAAGCCTTGAGCAAAAAGCCGCCGGCAGTCGGTAAGATCTGGAAACCAAGATCAATGACGGTTTGCAAAGCATTGTTGACGAAGGATTTCGTCCATTTTGACTTGCGCACGAGGACAGCCGCCATTTCGATAAAAAATAGATCAGGGACAATGACCATCTCGGGCTGATCGCCAATTTTACGCAAAATCTCGGCAGCCTCTTGGTGACCTATCTCGCTGCGATAAAACCATTTAACGGCGACCGACGCATCCAAAACAAAAAGCTGCGTCATAACTTTTTCTGCCCCCCGCGTAGCTCGCGTAATATATCTTCTGCCGGGCATGGATCATCAGCAATAGCCGCGGAGTCCAGTATTTTTTTAATCAGCGCTATGCGTCGCTCATGGGCGTCGCGATCAACAAAGCGCATCTGATAATCCTCAAGTGAGATCAAGACGGCTGCTGGTTTGCGCCCATTCTCCACTAAGATCGGCTCGCCAGTACGGCGCAAGGTGGCGAGCACCTTAGTCACGGACTGCCTTAGAGTTAAGCTACTGATTGTTTTCATGAATGACTCCAATGTGTCATCAATCATGACACGTGGCATGTCCTATGTCAAATATCTTGGTTGAAGTGGTTGAATTGCCAGAGGTGGAAGCAAATACGGTGGTGTCTCCTGGCACGGCAGATTCCTCGTCGTTTTTTTCCACAGCAAGGAAGCCTCATGGCAAAACAAGATAAATATCGGGACCCTGTATTACAGCGAGTCAAAAAGCAACTTTCTACCGATGCATCATCACGCGGGTTTGTTGCAGTATTGTCCCTGGGTTTTCTAAATAAGGACGGTATTCTTCCCGTTTGAGCACCACAGTGCGGACAAAAGAGGCCAGTGCCCCCGCGATCCAGGTCCTAAACCCCTGTGGGTCCATCTCTACGGACGAATAACAAAAGCGACTTGCCCGCAGCATATCAAGATAAACCCCCTCAAGCATATCAGCATGTCCGTATTGCAGAGCTTCCATATAATACTTAGGTCCCGCAAAGTGGTCATAAAAATAGGTCCCCGAAATCCCATCAGGAGCACAAGGTGGCCACAGACCGCCGAGATTTCGTCCCGATTTGCGACCAAAACCCGAAGCTAGGATCAGTAGGGGAATCCCGTCATCAAAAAACTCATCCTGTTGAACCGTACCTCCATCCTTTTGGAAAGGATAGGAGTTAACCGGGTCAATCAGGACCAAAGCCGCGAGGTGGTTTTTATAGGACTTGTAAAAGTCCATCATGGTCTTAACCGATGAGCTATGTCCCGAGGCGATGAGTTGGTCCCAATGGGCGCGGATATCGGATTGGAGACCTGCTTTTTTAAGCTCTAAGCTTAAGTGTCGTTTGAGCCAATAGATCGACTGTATAAACTCAAGGCTCACCCGGCCCGAACTCTGTGGGCCGACAAACCCTACAAAAGGTGCGATCACGATGATTCCCCGCTCGGCGATTTTGGCAAAAGTCTGGACGTAGCCAAAGGGCGGGGCAACACCGTTGAGGCCGGTTAGAAACAGATAAACAGGATATTCACCAGGATTCCTTGGCGTCCAAACATCAAGGCTAAGGGGCAGACCCGATGTTTTATTTTGCGGGATCACCTGATGGTGAATCCCTAAGGAGTCAGAAATGTTTTCCAAATAAGGAGACGGTGTTTCCAACTCTAAAGTCTGGCCCATCGATAAACCTGCCCACCCCAAAACAAGCAAACCGATAAGAATGAGTTGCCTTCCTCCCATGGATATAAACCCTCCCTCAAATATATCTTTTTTGACGCATTAATCTCCGGTTCTAACGTGCCGGTAATATGCGAGTCCGTCAATGTCAACCTTAGGGTTTTAGCGGCTTCTTCCTTGTCCTATATGCAAAAACTGCGGACTCAAACCTGAAAACCTAAGAGGTATAGCTAGCTGCTTTTGTTTTTTGCCTAAAGGATCCAGAGGGTTCACGGGGACTTCGACCACCCACTGTTGAGCCTCATGGTGAGGATCCACAAAGATTTCCTCAAACTCTTGGACAGGCTCCACACAGACATCAACCTTAGAAAAAATCTCCTGCCACACCTGCAGGGTCTCTTGGGCGATCCGTGCGGCAACCTTTTGTTTGAGTTCAAGCTTAGACAGCACTACACCAAGCCAGGAGAGACCACCAATCGCCTCCAGGAAACCTTTTACAAATTTTGGTTCCAAAGTTCCCACGCTAAGGTATCGTTGGTCTTTGGTACGGTAGAACCCATAGATCCCCGCACCGTTTAGCTCTGTGGACTCCCACCGAGGACTCTGGCCCGCAGCGAGCTCCATCTGCGCCCAAAGCGACGAGAGAAACAAGCCTGAAGCCGCAAGGCTAATATCCACGGCCTGCCCCTCCCCGGTTCTCTCCCGATGATAAAGCGCCATAAGGATTCCAATCACACCGTGCAGCGATCCTCCCAGATCACACAGTGGAACCCCCGTCGGCACAGGACCCGCCGCGAGAGAACCATTCATGACGGCCACGCCCGATCTTGCTGCATAGTTGATATCATGACCTGCCCGATCTCGCATTGGTCCTTCTTGGCCATATCCACTGATCGATGCATAAATCAGTTTTGGATTTATTTTTTTAAGCGTTTCATATCCAAAACCGAGTTTTTCCATCGTCCCAGGTCGAAACTGCTGGACGACTATATCGGTGTCTGGGATCAAATCTAAGATCTTTTGGCGCCCGTCTGGGGTTTTAAGGTCAACCACCATCACGGTTTTATTGCGCCCCAAAAACCCGTAGGTCGTGCTTTGGCCATCCGCAAAAGGCGGCATCACCTGGGCCAAGTCCTCACGACCTGGTGCTTCGACGACCGTCACTTCGGCCCCCCAATCCCCCAGGTACAGGGTCGCAAAGGGGCCCGGCAGCAACGAACTAAAATCGAGGACCCGAAGCCCCTTTAAAGGAAGCATATCCCACCCCTTAAACAGCAAACGGTTGGCAGTTTCTATAAGAGCTGCAGATGCCTAGCGACGACGGTTTTCATAATTTCGTTGGTTCCCGCATAGATCCTGCCGATCCTAGCATTCACGTACATCTTGCTGATAGGATACTCGGTCATATAGCCGTAGCCGCCGTGGAGCTGCAGGCATTCGTCGGTCACCTTGCACGCCAGATCGGAAATCCAGTACTTCGCAGCACAGGCCTGCTCGACCGTTAACTGCCCTTTGTTTTGTAGAGTGATCATATGATCCACATAGACCTGAGCCAGGTCGGTTTCAGCGACCATCTCTGCCATCTTAAACTGAGTGTTTTGAAACGCACTGAGGGGTTTGCCAAAAACGTTGCGTTCTTTGACATATTTAAGGGTTATTTCGAGGGCTGCGCGACAAGTCGCCGCAGCACCAATCGCCAGAGTCAGGCGTTCGGTTGCCAGCTGGGTCATCAGATACCGAAACCCATGGGTAGGATCTCCCAGAATATTGTTGGGTTTTACTTTGACATTTTCAAAGAAAAGCTCTGCGGTATCTTGGGAAAGTAGACCTATTTTTTTAAGGGGCTGGCCCCGTTGAAACCCATGGTCATCAGATTCGACAATAAAAAGCCCCATGGCTTTGGGATTTTTAGGATCTGTTTTAGCCGCCACGATCACTACGTCGGCGTTGAGGGCATTTGAGATAAAGGTTTTTTGTCCATTCAGCACCCAACATCCCCCCGCCTGTTCGGCAACCGTGCGCATACTTGCAAGGTCGCTCCCAGCCTGGGGCTCAGTCATGGCGATGGCGAGGATGTTTTCACCACTCACGACTTTAGGGATGAGACGCGCCTTTTGCTCCTCAGTCCCGTAAGCTAAAAGATAAGGGGCCACGACAGAGGTATGAAGCCCTAACATCAATCCGTATTCGTTGCAGGCCGCAAGCTCTTCAAGCATGACGGCTTCGTAGCGAAAATCCTTAATCCCAAGCCCACCGTACCGTTCATCGGCTTGGGGCACCAAAAATCCTAGCTCCCCACACTCTCTCCAGAGAGCCTTAGGGACGATCCCTTCCCGCTCAAACTGAGCTTGGAAAGGGATCACTTTGGTCTCTAAAAATTTTCGAAAACTGCTGCGAAACAGCTCGTGTTCGCTTTCATAGATCGTTCTTGGCGTCAGCATAGGGTTTCCCTTTTGAAAGGTCCATTCCTCGGAGTTTTTACAGAAATAGCTCGTTGCGTTCACAGCGTTCTATCAGAGATTTAGGGGGTTCAAACCGAGATCCATAGAGACGGCTTAACTCCCAGGCGCGGTTGGTAAACTGTTTGAGTCCATAGGTATTGATAAACTGCAAAGTCCCACCGCTTGCCGGGACAAACCCAAAGCCAAAGATTGACCCAAGATTGGCCTCCGGCACACTTTGGACGACGTTTTCTTCTAGGATTCTGACTGTCTCCAAAGCCTGAATAAAGGTCAACCGATCCTTGATATCTTGGAACGGAATCTCCACGCCTTTGAAAATATGAAAAAGCTCTGGCCAAAGATACTTTCGTCCCTCTTTTGGATACTCATAGAAGCCAGCACCGTGGGCTTTTCCTTTGCGTTGGAAATGATGCAGCATCTTCTGAATCACAACACTCCCAGGGTGTACAGGGGCCGAGAGACCCTGCTCACGAAAGTCTTGTTCCGTAGCCTTTTGCACCAGCTCAAACAGCACCAAGCTGACTTCATCAGAGACCGCCAAGGGTCCCACAGGCATTCCCGCAAGCACGGCTGCCCGCTCGATGGCCGCCGGGTTTTGCCCCTCAGCCAAGAGAGCCATACCCTCTGCCGTAAAAGTCCCAAAAACCCGAGAGGTGTAAAACCCGCGGCTGTCGTTGACGACGATCGGGATCTTATCGATCTGGCGCACAAAATCAAAACACCGGGCCACCGTCTGCCGTGAGGTTTTGCTGCCTTTAATCACCTCAACCAGTTGCATTTTGTCTACAGGAGAAAAGAAATGCAGACCGATAAAGTTTTCTTTTTTAGAGACCGCGTCCGCCAGACTGGTGATCGGCAAGGTCGAAGTATTTGACGCAATGACTGCATGGGGGCTCACTAAATTGGCTATTTTTTCGGTGACGTCACGTTTGACGAGACGATCTTCAAAGACCGCTTCGATCACCAGATCGCAGGAGTCCATTGGCTCATAAGAGCCCACCGGGACAATTCTCGATAGAATCGCGGTTTTTTCTTGGTCAGTAACAGCTCCTTTACGCACCCGTTCCGTCAGGATTTTCTCACTGATCCCTTTGCCTTTTTGGGCGGCTTCAAGGTCTCGGTCCTTGAGGAACACCGTAAATCCCGCCTTAGCGGCAGCAAAGGCAATCCCCGCGCCCATCATTCCTGCACCCAGGATTCCAATGGTTTTAAAGGGAGGATATTCGGTATCCTCTCCTCTAAATTTTCCTTGTTTGATATCCTTGAGTTGAGACCAATAAGCAAGCATCATATTACGGGCCGTGGGTCCCTTGGCGAGTTTGACAAAAGCCCGGCTTTCGATCCGTAGCGCCGTGTCTAGATCAACATAAAGCGACTGAACCGCCACGGATAGAATAGCTTCGGGTGCGGCAAAACAGCCCTTTGTCTTGTCGATCAGCATCGCGGGAATCACTGCTAGTTTTTCTGCAAGCCCAGGATTTTTTGGTGTTCCGCCAGGAATCCGGTCATTTTTGTCGTCAAACTTTTGATGAAACTGGGTTTGGGACAATATCCAATGTTTCGCCTGGGCCATCATCCCGGGAAGGCTGATACAAATCCCGTCGATAAGCCCCCCTTCAAGGGCTTGGGTCGGACCAAAGGATTTTCCTTCGATGAGTATCGGCAGTGCTTTTTCGAGGCCTAAAAGCCTAACCAATCGAACCACTCCTCCAGCCCCGGGCATTAAACCGAGGTTGACTTCTGGCAATGCTATCCGGGAATGACTCGTTTCTAGCAAAAGTCTATGGTGGCATGCCAAAGATAGCTCGTAGCCTCCACCTAAAGCACTGCCGTTCATCGCTGCCACGACCGGTAGACCTAGGGTTTCGAGGAGCCTAAAAGTTTTTTTCAAATCTTCGGTCACCGCAAAAAGCTGTGCAGCTTCTTCAGAAACCAAGGCCAGCATTTCGTTAAGATCACCACCAGCCACAAATGACTTTTTAGCTGACGTGACAATCACGCCTTTCAGGTTGGCTTTTTCCTGTGCTAGCCGCTCGATCGTCTGGCGGAGTGCGCGGCAAAAACTTTGGTTTAGAGTATTGACCCCATGACCTTGGACATCCATAGTCAAGGTGACGATATTGTCGTGATCTTTTTCCCATTTGATATGGTTTTGTAACTGAGTCATAGACATCCTCTCGGGTTTTAAATTCGTTCAATCACAGTGGCTAGGCCCATTCCAGCACCGATACATAGGGTCACGACACCATATCGCTTTTTTTGACGATGCAATTCATCCAGAAGCATCGAAACGAGGATGCCTCCTGTGGCTCCGAGTGGATGTCCTAAGGCAATGGCACCACCATTGACGTTGATTTTTTCGTGGGGAATCATTAGATCTTTGGCAAATTTTAAAACCACTGCGGCAAAGGCTTCGTTGACCTCGAAAAGATCGATGTCACTGACCCTAAGTTTTGCCCTTGCCAGGGCTTTCTGGGTGGCAGGCGTAGGGCCCGTCAACATAATCGTGGGTTCTGTACCTGCAGCTGCCATGGCGACAATCCGCCCCTTAGGTTGGAAATCATGCCGCCTCACGATCTGTTCACTGGCCAGCAAAACCGCGCTTGCCCCGTCGCTAATCCCTGAGGAATTACCCGCTGTATGAACATGGTTCATCCGCTCAATCGAGGGATATTTCCTGAGAGCCACCCCTAGATATCCGAGCTCAGCGAGTTTGGCAAAAGCTGGTTTTAGTTGGGCAAGAGCCTCAAAGGTGGTCTCCCGTCGGATCATTTCGTCGGAGGCTAGGATAGGCAAATTATTTTGATCTTTAACGGCCACCACAGAGTCTTTAAAATACCCAAGGCTCTGGGCTCTCGCAGCTTTTTGGTGGGATTCAAGGGCAAAACGGTCGACTTCCTCACGGCTAAAGGCTTCGAGGGTAGCGATCAGATCGGCGCCTAAGCCTTGGGGCATAAATCCAGTTTTGATATTGGTTTCTGGATCTAAAGCCCAAGCGCCGCCATCACTGCCCATGGGAACCCGTGACATGGACTCCACGCCACCTGCCACGATAAGTTGGTCTTGGCCAGACATAATTTTTGCTGCAGCCATATTGATCGCTTCGAGACCAGAGGCACAAAAACGGTTGACCGTGGTGCCACTCACCCCTTGATCCCAACCCGCGCTGAGCAACGCTGCACGGGCGATATTAGCTCCTTGCTCGCCGACCTGGCTCACACAGCCCATCATCACATCATCAACCTCTGAGGTGTCGAGATGGTTTCGGGTTTGCAGCGCTTGGAGTTGCGCAGACAAAAGCCCGAGCGGCGATACTTCGAAGAGTTTGCCATCGGGTTTGCCTTTTCCCCGTGGCGTACGTATCGCGTCGATGATGTAAGCTGACATTGGATCCTCCAGATCGGAATTAATTCAATAGGGGCCCCATGGCGAGCGCCCTGTGGGCGATCTGCGGGCGATCACGCTTTGGTTTTGCCCGAGCCCCGTACCCACTCGCTTATGGTTTATCCTACGGATACTTTAAAAATCTTTTTATAACCTTAAGATCAGTAAAGTCGGAGGTCAATCAATTTTTTACAGCTTTCCCATACCTACAAAAAGATTGATTGACTCGCATTTTCAACTCCGCATAGAATCCCTTCTGAGATACAGTCCTAGATCGCATAAAGCTTAACGATGGATCCCACTGGCCCTACATCCTTGAAGACCGCCTCAGGCGCTTATGATTTTGTCGTCATTGGTTCTGGTTTTGGGGGCAGTGTTGCTGCCCTAAGGCTTGCGGAAAAAGGCTACCGGGTCTGCGTCCTCGAACAAGGACCTCGGTTTAAAGCGACAGACTTTCCAAAAACCAATTGGAACCTTAAACGCTGGCTCTGGATGCCGTGGCTTGGATTTTTCGGTCCCTTTAAGATGACTTTTTTAAGGCATATTACAGTGTTTTCGGGGGTCGGAGTTGGTGGCGGCTCGCTAGTCTATGGCAACACCCTACCCGTTCCTAAAAAAAACTTTTTTACCTCACCCAGTTGGTCCCACCTTGCTGACTGGTATGAAGAACTCAAGCCATTCTATGCACTCGCTCGCAAAATGCTTGGCGCCTCAGTCAATCCCCATCTGACCCAGACCGATCGCATCCTTGATGAAATAGCGAAAGAACGTGGACTCCAAGGAGCCTTTGAGCCGACGGAGGTAGGCGTTTATTTTGGGCCGGCTCACAAGGCAACCCCAGATCCTTATTTTGGTGGCGAAGGTCCACCTCGGGAAGGTTGCCGCTTTTGCGGAGCCTGTATGACGGGGTGTCGCCACAACGCTAAAAACACCCTCGACCAAAATTATCTCTATCTCGCCGAAAAAAAGGGGGTCACCATCTCTCCCCTAAGTCAGGTCGTCGCGGTGAAACCCATCCCAGATGCTTATGAGATTACCTATCTTTTGCGAGATTCCAAACGGGGATTTTTAAGCGGCTACCAAAAACCGACAACCCAAATCATCCGCTCTAAACAGGTGGTGTTTGCTGCGGGAGTCCTCGGGACTCTAAAGCTGCTCCTCAATATGCAGGCCATTCCCGAGGGGCTTCCCCTTTTAGGGCCGACGCTTGGTCACAAGATCCGGACCAATAACGAGTCGATCATCGCCGTGACCACTCCCGATAAAAGCTTTGACTTTAGCCAAGGGCTGGCCATCAGCTCCATCCTTCAGACGGACGAACATTCCCACCTCGAGCCGGTTCGCTATGGCAGAGGCTCTGGTTTCTTTAGACTCCTCGCCGCACCCCATTCCCCGGGTGACCGCCTCGGACAACGCCTCCTTGCCATTGTACGGGGGTTTATAAGAGAACCCGGCAGATGGATAAGAGTTTTTTTGGTACGCGATTTTAGCAAACAGACACAGATTTTACTTTATATGCGAAGCATGGAGGGGACTCTCTCATTTAAACCTAAAAAAACCATTTGGAACCGTCACTCCTTCCTCTTACGCTCGGTCCTCCCACCAGGAGGCAATAGCCCTAAGGCTTTTATGCCAGAGGCCACAGCTTTAGCGCAGCAATTTGCGAGTAAAGTGAGGGGTGTTTCCTCTAATTTTTTAGTCGAATCCTTTTTGGGGATCCCTTCGACGGCCCATATCTTAGGAGGCTGCTGCATGGGAGCTTCAGCAAAAGAAGGGGTGATCGATTCCCGCCACCGGGTCTTTGGCTATCCTGGGCTTTATATTGTGGACGGCTCAGCCATCTCTGCTAACCCTGGTGTCAACCCTTCGCTGACGATCACAGCCTTAGCCGAAAGAGCTATGAGCTTTATTCCTGCAAAAGAGAAACAACTTTTTGTAAAGGCTTTAGTTTGAGTCCTTTTAAATTTTTCTGCGCATCGAAGACATCCAATTTTTGCTGCAAATTTAGCCAAAATTCCGGTGTCGTCCCAAGGACCTTGCTAAGTCGGAGAGCTATATCTGGAGTTAAGCTGGAGTGGCCATTTACTATTCTATTGATAACTTTATAATCGACTTCAATATGTTTAGCGAGAGCAGTCTGTGAAATCTGCATAGGTTCTAAGAACTCTTCAAGAAGAATTTCTCCGGGTAGTGTGGGTTTTCTAGTCATAGGAAACACTCCTTAGTGATAGTCGCAAATCTGGACTTCACGTGCATTATTAATCACCCATTTGAAAACTATTCGCCACTGATCGTTGATCCTAATAGAATGATAGCCCTTAAAGCCACCTTTCAACGACTCCAGTTTATTGTTAGGGGGAACTTTTAAATTCAGCAAGGACAGTAGCAGCGTCAAGCATATCCAGCTTTCGAGCCGCAATTTTTAAAACTGATTGCCACCCAGCTTTTCTTGGAATTCGTCCTGACTCGAAGAATCTTTCCGTATCTTTACAGGTAAAACTTTGGATCATTTTTGCTCCAAATCGAGCTTTCAGATCCAAGTATACCTCATTGAGGTATACTTCTTCAAGGTATATCGGCGAAACGCAGAAAATCTTAATAAATTTTAGCAAAATTTCGGTGATTTTCTCAAAATGAATCGCTAGAGATTAGAATAATGTATAAGTTATCGATGGTTAAGGCGCACTTTTGCAATCTAGGTAATCCCACCTCGATACTGTTAGGTTTTAGCGTGGCGTTAAAGTTGTTACCGTTCAATCATGCTGATAAAGGGACATCGTCTCTTTTTTTGTCGGCAAACGCCACGTTCCCGCAGTATAGCCACCGTACGTCGAGCCAGCGCAGGCATTGATGGCGCCACACAAAGGAAATACCCCCATCGGTGGTCGTCACATCAGTCGAGGTGGAACTAACGCAATAGGTATCAGAAGATCAGCCGGTCACTGACTGGCTGGAGGGTAGCCGAAAAGATTTTCGCAAAAAAAATCCTATTAATATTGGCTAATAAGCAGTATCATTGCCTCTGTAAAATAGGATAACCGAACCGGTGGAGTTATATGCGAAGCATGGAGGGCACGCTCACTTTTAAGCCAAAAAAACGAGCACTGAGTTTTATTCCCGCTAAAGAGATCCAGGAAACCCCTCGTCCCCTTCCCTCCTCTTCCTAAGGAGTCTACCCTTGACCTCAAATCATTTTCCAATGAAAGACTCCCCCAAGGTCGCCATTATTGGTGCCGGATCGAGTGGTATCATTGCCTGCCAAAAACTCAAGGCCATGAGGATCTCCTACGACTGTTTCGAAAAAGGCAGCTCTGTGGGCGGCAACTGGGTCTACAAAAACGACAATGGCCTATCGGCTGCCTACCAGTCCCTTCATATCAACACCTCTCGCCGCAAGATGGAGTTTCGCTGTTTTCCGATGCCCTCCCATTATCCCGACTTTCCCCATCATGGGTTGATACGGGACTATTTCGAAAGTTTTGTGGATCATTTTGGCTTGCGCGAGTCGATCACCTTCCAATGTGAAGTAAAAAAAGCTAAGCCCCTCGACCAAAACAAATGGCTTTTAGTCCTTGGTGACGGCAACCAGCGGATTTACGATGGACTTATCGTAGCCAACGGTCACCATTGGGACCCGCGGTGGCCTGACCCTGCTTTTCCAGGTAACTTTTCTGGAATCACCATGCACGCCCATGCCTATTTGAATCCCGACGAACCCCACAACCTCAAGGGTAAACGGGTAGTTGTGTTAGGGTTGGGCAATTCTGCCATGGATATCGCCTGCGAGTTGGGACAACGGGGCCATGCAGAAAAAGTTTTTTTGGCGGCCCGCAGCGGGGTCCATATCTTACCAAAGTATTTTGGTAGCCATCCGGTCGACAGCTTTCTGCGCCATCCCGGAGAAAAGCCTAGTTGGTGGGAGCCTCTCTTGCCAGCGAAGTTGGTCGAAAAAATCGGCTACAAAATCCTTAACAGGATCAATCGATTTATGGTTGGCAAACCCGAAGACTATGGCTTGCCCCGCCCCCAACATGAATTCGGTCAAACTCACCCTACTATTTCCAGTGAAATCCATATCCGCCTTGGAAGCGGCGATGTGATTCCAAAACCAAATATTAAATCTTTTGATACGGACCACGTGATCTTTGCCGACGGAAGTCGAGAGAAGGTGGACGCCGTCATCTACGCTACTGGCTACAAGATCAGTTTTCCTTTTTTTGACAGCGCCACTCTTTCCTTTAACGACAACGATCTCCCTCTTTTTAAGCGGATCTTTAGCCCTAAGCACCCGACCTTGATGTTTCTTGGGCTGGTCCAACCTCTGTGTTCGATCATGCCTATTGCCGAAGTCCAGGCTCATCTCCTAAGTCTTTATCTAACGGGTTCTTACCAGCTACCAGAGCGAGATCAAATGGAGAAAATGATGCTTCAGGATCATGAAGCCATGAAAAAACGCTACGTGAAATCTCCCCGTCATACCATTCAAATCAATTGCCAGGAATACACCTATGGGCTTGAGCGAGAATTAAAGCGCGGTCTAAAAAGCACTCGCAGGCCATACCTAAACCCCGAATGGACAACTCAACCTAGGGGAACCATCGCCCCTGTATGAGCCTCAAAACTAAATCACTCCAAGAAAATCCCATCCCCCCAAGAACCTTGGAAACACCGGCGGACCGCAACCGCACGCTTCCCCCAGACCTACAGCGGTTCCTTTGGATCCACAATCTGCTTCCGCCCACGGAGTATTTACCCCTATGGCTAAGCCGGTTTTTATTTAACCAACTCGATACCATTTTTGGCGGGACCGCCCCCACCGATATCTCCCAGGAGCGAGTGTTTGTCAGGCGATCACAGCAGACAAAGTCTTCCCAAAAACCCGGTGACCTCACAGCCATTCATTATGCCTCGACTAATCCAAAATCACGGTCACTGCTTTTTATGCACGGTGGAGGCTTGGCCTTGGGCAGCCCTTGGTCCCACCGCCGGTTTTGCCAGTGGGTGGCCAAACAGTGCCAATGCCATGTTCTAAGCCTTGACTATCGACGCAGCCCCGAACACCCTTTTCCTGCAGCCCTTGAGGATGCCGAGGAGGCTTGGGAGTGGCTCAGCAGCCACCCTCTTTTTGGCCTTAAAGCCGGCCATACCCTGGGGGTTGCTGGGGATAGTGCTGGCGGACAACTCGCGGCTTTAGTGAGTGCTCGGACCGCCTCCAAACCTCATTTTCAGGTGTTAATCTATCCGGCCACCGACACCGCAATCAACAGTCCTTCGATGGAAAGATTTCAAACGAAATCTCTTTTGACTAAAAGCCTCTATGTTTGGTTCTGCTCCCTCTATAACCCTAACAATAGATGGTCGCGGGAGCAGGTCACCCCCCAAGATCACCCCATTATAGGCAACCTCCCGCCGACCCTCCTGGCTCTTGCGGAGCACGATATCCTGTTTGATCAGGGATTGGTTTACGGCAAAACTCTAGATGCTTTAGGCATCCCTGTGGAACTTAGAGTCTATCCTAAACTCATCCATGGCTTTATCAACCTTTTGGGATTACCTTCAGCCCAAGCCGCAGGATTTGACTTGATCGGTCATATGGAAACAATGTTTACGCCTCTTTGAGATCCTCGCGACCGACCAGCAAAATCTTAGATCTTTGTAAATATTGGCAAATAGCTGATCTGAGCTAGTCAACCACTTCGCTCTTGACTTTTTTGGAGCAGCCTAGGGTCTCCCTGTGCCCTTGACCATTTGTTGAGACTTGAGGATAAGGTCAAAACTATCGGGCTGGATGGGATCCTCGTGGGCAGCCACATTCTTGGTAAGCTCTCCACAACGCCGGCATTTAAACTCTAGGACCAGGCCCTTTTGGGAGGTCAACTGATAAGACACCATGTCCATCAGTCCCTGGCATGGATTGGCACGGTCACCCGGGAAACAATCGACATGCTTCGAAACTAAACAAAATGGGCAGTGATTTCTACAGCTCGATTTACGGGGCTTAATCCTTAGCCCACAGTTTTCGCAATCAAAGGCCTCGTTGCGGTGGGTAAAATGACCAAGCTCTTGGCCCTCGGATTTTTTATCGTAAACTCTTTGGTTATTCAACTAGACGCTCCCGTTGATCCTACGGGAGGCGTCATACCAGAGAACCCACCGACAGGCCAGAAGTTATTTAAGAGCAACTACGACCTATGGCCTTCGAGGCGGTTACTGACGATCAAATGCCCATGCCAGCATTTTTGCAACTAGCTGTTTTGGATCAGGTTGTGCCTGTCCAGGAGAAGCTGCCTTGACTTGATTGACCCCAAACTGAGGGTGAATCAAATCGGTGTACAGCTTGCCATCAACAACCCCCATCACCATGGGAAACCATGTGAGCTCGCTTGGATTAAGTTTCATGACAAAAGGGGTTTCAAAACCGGAGGCTTGGACACGAAAGGTTCCCTGCACTTCCCGCACGATTGTTCTCACAGAATCGTAAATAGGGACTCTTTTCGGAGTTTCTCCCGACCTTAGTTGATAAATTTTTTGCTCTTGAGGCAACCACACCGAAATCAAAGTTTGGCCATCATCGCGATGATCCGTATTAAAAGTCCCAGATCCAACCAAATTCATCTGATCGCGGCTCGGCCCTGCATAAATTTGCAATTTTTCATCTACAATCTGTGTCCTCTCACATTGTTCGCTTACTGCTGGGATTCCCAAAACACGTTCACGCCACTTTTCATAGGGACCCACCACACCTCCCGAACGACAAAAGCCAAAGTCGTCGAACATGGGACGTGTCCATTCTGTAATTTCGGGCTCATGCAGGTATTTGGCAAATTCTGGTTCTAGCTTCGAAACATAGTCCACCTTCATTTGTACCCATCCATAGGTCATCAATAAAGGTGCTGCAGAGGTGTCTGGCAATCCAAAAATATGTCCCAATTCATGTAGTATAGAAAAATAAAAGGTTTTACCGTCAAGAGTTGCCCAAGTATTTTCTGCAAAAATTTTGGATCCCTCCCAGAGGGGTCCCCGGTCTGATGCCACGTAAACAAAACCAGACCCCCTCAGGTTGACCCGGTCATAGTTGGTCCGGACCACTTCAGCAATCGTGGTGTCTACGCCCTCGATCCTTTCTTTTTGCTGTGGGCTAAGGCTACCCAATTGAAACACAATACTAGGGTTTTGATCACAGGGGGTTTCCACAAATCTCTGAGTCCCTAACCTAAACGAATTTTGTGGCCCCTTAAATAAAAAAGAATAATCTGTATAGTTCCCTTTTTGAAGTTGCTCCGTCCAGAAGGAAAATGCCTCAGCTATATGCAGTCTGACTTGATCGATGGCAAGAGAAAAATCAGTGGCATTGTGGACAATACAGTAACCCACCTCATGGGTATTTTCTAAAAACCACGGATTATGTGCATCCTTGAGGATTCGACCTCCACCGCTGCTCCCAGCTCCATCACTAGAGTCCGCATAGCAAAAGCCACTTTTTATCAACAGCCAAGCAACCACTCCTAAAAACTTTGCATGTTTCAACACCATGTGTTTCTCCCTTTTCATGAAAATTTAATTGAGACTCACGATCCATTCCTTACCTAAAGTTTGCCATGGCATAGACAGCTGGAATAGATTATTTTAATTAAATACGAAGCAAATCATTAACCTGGAGCTTAACATGTCCCAACCCCAGGCGATAGAGGCATCGCCCAGCCCATTAAACATCTACAAGTTCAATCATTACAGGCTATTTCTTGTTGAGATGCTTTCGCGGACCGGACCTACTCGCGGGCGGCGCGCCCAGCTCGCAAGGCATCTCGGTTGTCAGCCGGCCTATATCTCCCAAGTCCTCAAGGGAATCGCTAATCTGTCCCTAGAACAGGCCCATAAAGTTTCAAAATTTTTGGAGTTAGATCGCCAGGAAACCGGGTTTTTTCTGCTCCTGTTGCAGCACGAGCGGGCTGGGTCCATGGACCTCAAGCGCTGGTTTTACGAGGAAATCGAGATGGTCCGTAAAGCGCGTACCGAGATCCGCGAACGTTTGCGCCTTACCTCCGAACTCACTGGTGAAGAACGTATGGTCTACTACAGCTCGTGGCACTATGCCGCGATTCATGTCATAACCTCAATTCCTCACTACCAAACCCCAGATGCCATCGGTAGACGACTTGGACTACCAAGGCATTTTGTTCTTCAGTGTCTGCAATTTCTTACACAAGCCAACTTGGTTATTGAAAGTGATGGTCGCTACGAAATCGGTCCTAGGCGCATACATCTCGGTCGAGACTCCCCCCTTATCGCACGTCACCACAGCAACTGGCGCCTACAGAGTCTCCTCGCCATGGATCGACCCAAACCCGAGTCCTTGCACTATTCTTCGGTGGTATCCCTTGCCAAGACCGACGTCGATAAGATCAAAGATCTTCTCCTCGATACCCTTTCTCGAAGCGAAAGCATCCTCGCCTCGTCAAAAGAAGAGGAAGTCTACTGTCTCTGTCTAGATCTGTTTGAATTGAACTCCCGCGACTAATCTTTAAACAAAACATTTGTTCTCATTTATCACTAGAGTCGAAGCCGCTATTTAAGGGCAGCTACGATTTTTGGTTCGATCGCATCCACCCCGTCCGCCGAGCGAAACCGCGCTAAGACCTTACCATCCTTATTGACTAGGAATTTTTCAAAATTCCACTGGACAGTTCCCTTATCCGGGGCGAGTTGGCTTAGGGTCTTAAAAAGCGGCTGGGCATCGTCACCTTTGACTTTACCTTTGGCCATAAGAGGGAACTTTACTCCGTAGTTGACCTCACAAAACTTTGCGATCTCCTTTTCGGTACCAGGGTCTTGGTTAAAATCATCGCTGGGAAATCCTAAAACCACAAGCCCTTGGGGTTGGTACTTTTGGTAGAGTTGTTGGAGATCTTTGAATTGGGGAGTGTATCCACATTTCGACGCTGTATTGACCACAAGGATCGTCTTGCCAAGCAACGACTGGGATTTGAAATCTTTGCCGCCGATGGTTTTGAGGGGGATTTGACCCCACTCAACCTTCGAAGCATCCCCCACATGCGTTCCTTGGGGCGCGGGCGTAGGGGATTTCCCTTCGGCATAAGCCATTGTCCCGTAACCGATACAAGTCGCTAAACTAGCGATCGCCATATACCTGACAAATCCGACAAAGATATTTTTATTAAATCCCATCTTGATGCTCCACCCATTTAAATTAAATCCCTTCGACTACCCAACTTCCCATGAGTTGGTGACTGGATTCAGTTTGGCGGATTGCATTTCTCTTGGCAAGGACCTTCGTCTCTAAAGCTGGTCAAGGAGGAGATACTTTTTTAATCTTAACCTTGATTTCTTGGCTGAGATTCCAACTTAAGACCTCGCTTAACTTGTCTTCTGGAATTTCAATCGACTCTAAATCTTTGAGGGCAACTCCACCATCATACTTAGCTTCGAGGTAACCTAACCATTCAGTATCAATCAGATTCCACCAGCGGCTTTTTTGACTTTCCAGACTCCCATGGCCGACAGTCGCCTGGAGTGCCGTGGCAAGTTCGTCTTTTTTGCTATTTTTTCGCAGCATATTAATCAAGGTCAAGCGAAACCATTCATCATAATGCTTTGGAGCAATCACCGTTCGCGAGTAAGCAAGTCGCTCTTCAAACCCCGGGTTAAAGTTTGGCATACTCGCTAGAACCTTTTGATTGCAACTTTCGTAGCATGGATATTTTTCTGGATCTAGGGGAAGATCGGCAAAATTGAAAGCTTCTGCTTTTTGAGAGCCCACTTTTGATCGAGCTGCTTGACAGGAATTCGATTGGAGTTCTTTGGTGTAAACGGTGCATTTGCATTGGGTTTCACAAACCTTAATCCGAGCATTCTTCATGAAACTAAACGCACTCGAATAGGTGGCAAAAGTTACTGCGTTTTTAGGGGGCTGCGAGGCTGGCTTGAAACGTAAAATAACTTCTCCATATTGCGGCCGCCCATCACGAGGCCCCACTGCTGTAAAGACGCACCCAAAAGCACCGTAGAGTGCTTCCTCTTGGGGAGGGGTTACTTTAGCTTTGATCGTTGGTTGGTTTTCACCAGTTTCCGCCACCGCAAATTGACTCCGTTTGGGGGAGTTTAAAAACCCACTTTCTAAAATCGGCTTTAGCACTTCCAGATGTATGCTTTGAGCGGGCTGATCTCCTGAAAGTGTCCCTAAGATTTTTTCGTCCCTAAAAAAAGTAGTTCGATGGGTGTTACCGGGTGGCATCATCAGTTCTGCCGTTTCGAATAGCTTTTGCTCTGAGTCCGACAAGATCCCCACGCTTTCTGCCAGTTCATTGAGATTTGCCGCAGAAATGACATCAAAAGCTCTTTGAGGATCTTTTGGTGAAACATTGAGGCCATCTTTTGCAGCAGCCTCGATCAGTGGAAGACCACAGCCATAATAAGTCCCACCTGCCTGGCCTTCACCGAGCGCTTGGGGGGAATCCGACAACTGGGACCGACTCGATGACCCAGTCGGTTGGCACCCTTGATGCCAAAAAAAGACCGAGAGAGTTAAAAATTTGAATTCTAAACGATGATTGATTTTTTTCATAATAAACCTCACGCTCTCTTGTCCATAGACAACTCTGGCTCAAAGGACAGGAGCCCCCTAAAGCTCCACCTGAGATTGGCTGTGCAACTTTAAGGCCACTAAAAATAAATATGATTACGGATTGTTAAATACCTAAACTAAGACTAAAAAACAACTTCTTGCTCAAGTTTTAAACGGTGGCCATAGTTTCAATTTAAAGACAGATACCCATGATAGGCAATGACTTCAATCGCCATCCCTAAGTCGTGGGCCGCAGAGATTCTGTGGTGATCCACCAAATAGACGCTCCAACCTTCTAAAGAGACAGCCGGCACTTCAAGGTTCATCTGTTTCATGTTGGCTTCGGTGATTTCAAACTTTCCATTGTGGTTGGCCCTAAGAATCGGTGATTTCCGCTTCGCGATAAATTGATTGATTTTGCTCATCAGTACGGACCCTTTCTCGCTCCCAAAAAGATCGACGCTCAGTCTTTCAAGGTCCTTATCCACCTTAAAGCTAGCAGCCTTATGAGGTTGTACTAGATAAAGGTCTTGAATCGTAGTCTCCTCGTACAGGCCCCGCTTTAGCTCCGAAAGATAGCCTCGACGTAGGATTTCCCTCCATAACTTTATGATGTTGTTAAAATTTGTATCCCGACAATATTTAGTGCCTTCAGCACAATGGCTGTCTAGATACGTAGGATCTTTGTTTAGCAAAGCTCCCCACAAAAAACCGGGATGTAGATCGCCAGCCATTTCCCGGAAATACCATAGGTAATGATTTTGATAACGTTCTTTAACACCATCAGGCTGCTTAGGATCACGTTCAGGCCTAAACCCAGAACCTTTAACAAAAATAACTTGGTTTCCATCGACTTCCCTTACTTTGAGGGTGTGCGCATATTTTGCGTACTGGATCGACACCAATGCTTTTTGGAGATTTTTCGGAATCAATGCTAAATGACAACTAGCTTTTTGGGCCCGGTGGCACACCATAGAGCGGATCTTTGTGGTCCAAACCTCAAGACTGGGCCTTATCCGCTCGATCTCGGAAGTATTGGAATTGATTCCTTCCCTTTGTACTAAGTCATAAAAAGCCTGTTCGTTAGTATTTGCCAGGCCCTGGGGGTTTGTCAGCTCCCGGATCCTTTGGCGGATATCACAGGAAGGGCTTCCATTGACTAAGACCGCTGATACCGAAGGTTCTGTGATGCTCTTTTGGCACGCCATCAAACCTAAAATATGGAGTAAAGTTTCGACAACAAATAGCATTTTAATTTGAGGGCTCAATAAATTCATCTTAAACCATGCCTTGGATGATTTGGTAAGGGAAAATGGCATTTCAAATATCTATGTAGCAAAATCCATGCTCGCCGTCAGAGAACCGCCAATTTTTATCCAAATACCTAATATTATTTAAATATCGATCATTTGAAGTCGATCCACGACTCCCAGGAGTAGTCTAAGAATTTGCCGTCAGATGTTTTTTAAACAATAAAATTGTTGGCTTTCAATCGCTCCCCAAATCGATTATAATCAAATCGCTAGTTCCCATAAATTAAAGACAACATAAGAAATGCTGAGGAGGTTTCTGATGGCTTTTGCTCTTCGCAAAACACCTAAAATCCTAGTGCCCATGGTCATACTCATGGTTTCATGTTTAGCTCTTGCAACGATCCCCGTAAAATCTCACGCCTGCACCACGGCTGCTTGGTTGGCCCCAAAGACAAGCATGGATGCGCCCCTTATTTGGAAAAATCGAGATACCGATACCCTTTGGAACCGCGTCGTCTTTGTAAACGCCGCACCTCACCGCTATGTGGGCCTTACCGATGCCCACGAAGTCTCGGGACGAGCCGTCTACGCGGGCCTTAACGACACGGGTTTTGGTATCATCAATTCCGTAGCCTACAATCTACCCAAGGTTGCTCCTGAAATGGTCGATTTGGAAGGCTTTGTGATGGCTGATGTGTTGCGGACAGCGCGGCGGGTGGAGGATTTTGAGCGTTATTTAACCGACCACCTTGGCCCTGATCTGGGGTCCCAGGCAAATTTTTTAGTGTTTGATAGCGAGGGAGAAGTCTGGCTATTTGAAGTTCACAATCATGGATTCGAAAAATTTTCAGTGGCTGCGAATCCAGAAAAATACTTGGTCAACACCAACTTTGCCCGCAGCGGCACCCCCGGTCAAGGCGCAGGCTATTTGCGTTTTGAAAGAGCATCGAGTCTGATTGCAGCTCACCAAGGACTGGTGGATCCCGAGTTTATCATAAACTCTCTGGCTAGAGATTTTGGACATAGCCTCCTGTCTGTCCCATCAGTCCTTGAACTCGGCCAACGGAGCATTCGAGACCCCCTGTGGTTACCCACCACAGAAACCATCAATAGGGATTCAACAGCCTCATCGGTTGTGCTCCAAGGGCGTCGACAAAATCCAAAGGGCACCCCCTCCCTCGCCACCATGTGGGTTTCCTTAGGAGAGCCCGTGGCGTCCCTGGCCGTTCCCATTTGGGTCGAAGCGGGAAGGATTCCCCAAGCCCTCTCCAAAGGGACACGGGTGCCGCTCCAAGAAACCGCTATGAAACTTAAAAAAGTTTTGAGACCCTTTGCCGAAACGGAAAAACAAAAATACTTGAATCTCAGCCTTCTTAACAATAAAGAATCCATCGGAACGATTCCCCAACTTGAGACGATCCAAAACACAATCCTCAAACAAACCGCTGCATTTATGAACCAACTCCATACTCCCGAACAGCTAGCACAGTTTCAGGATCAAATGGCCGAATTTGCATTGACCTCTCTCAATCAGATCCTTGAAGGGATTCAACAGCATCATGGGAGCATGATTCCTTAAAATTCGATAAACCAGTACCAGATTATTCCATGCAAATCTTCGCTAATCCGTAGTCTTTCTCACTGATAATACTCAGTTCTATACAATCTCCCTCAAGGTCTGGCTCCACTCGCCGACCTCGGGGTTTGTATGGAGCATGGGGTTCCATCCACAACAAATTCAAAACCTGGAGGTGAACATGGGAGATCGAATTATAGTAACTGGAGCAAGCAGTGGCTTTGGACGGTTGATCGTCCAAACACTTAGCAAAGCCGGACACAAAGTGGTCGGGACCGTGAGAGATTCCCACGGCAAAAACCAAAAAGTCGTGCAAGAAATTCAAAAAATGGGTGCACAGGTGGTGGACCTTGATGTTACCCAAGAGTCTAGCGTCTTTGAGGGTATCCGCCTTGCTCACGAAAAGCTCGGCGGCATCGATATCGTGATCAACAACGCTGGCATCGGTGTCTTAGGTCTCCAAGAGAGCTTTACGGCAGATGATTGGCAACGGGTCTTTGACGTTAACGTCTTTGGCGTGCAAAGGATTAACCGTGCTGCATTGCCTTATTTGAGAGAGCAAGGCAAGGGGCTTTTGGTCTATATCACCAGCCTCTTAGGCCGTATGACCGTTCCCTTTTACGGACCTTATAATGCCTCTAAATTTGCACTGGAAGCTCTTGCCGAAAACTATCGTTTAGAACTCAGCTCCTTTGGTATTGAATCCTGTGTGGTCGAGCCCGGTGGCTATGGCACTGATTTTATGAATCGACTTCTGTTGCCTTCGGATCGTTCTCGCAATAAAGGTTATGGCCCCCTTGCTCAGGCCCCCGAAGAGTTTTTTAAAAATTTTGAAAAGAACCTTAAAGGTCCCGGAGCACCGAATCCCCAGTGGGTTGCCGATGCTGTCTTAAATATCATCCAAGCTCCCCGTGGCAAAAGACCCTTTCGCACCACGGTCGACCGGATGGGAATGGGCCAAGCCGTCGAACCCTATAACCGGGCTTATGAAGAGATGGTGCTGCAAGTTTACAAGGCGTTTGGGATGGGCGAAATCCTGCAACTCAATACCCAAGCACAAACTCACCCCAAGAAAACAGGTTAAGTCCTTGTAGAAAAATCAAGCTGAAAGCAAACGACAAAGCAGCCCTGGAATCAGGGTTGCTTTGTCCCTGGCCCGCCTTGACAAAGTATGATGATGAGTCCTATTTTAGAATAACTAAACAGAACCCAAGGATGGCCCCCCTATGTTGTCTAAAATGATCCAAAACCTCTCAATACACCTCACCTCAATAACCCTTTTAGCAGGTTGCCTGGCCCTGGAAACGGCAAGGGCAAACACAGCTTATCCGACTCTTTGGCAGCTTGAAAACCAATCAAAACAGAGCATTTTGTTAACCTGTCAGGGTAAAGCTCAGGGACTGGCAAGCCCGATTATTTTACCTCTCAAAGAGCTGGGACCAACAAGCCAAGACACCTACACCTGGGTCGGGTGGCACAATGACGGTTTAGGCCTTAATGCCGCAGCATGGACCTGTACCCTTAAAAACAAAGACACCGGCTCCGAAACCCAGCCGCAATTTCAAACCCCTCCTGGACAAAACAGCCTGATTGTTATTCGCACGACGGGCAGCCAGCTTGAACTGATTCGACTCGACGCCTCTAAAGAAACGACGGCCCAGAGTGTGACGCCGGTAACACGCCAAAAGCGATGAGGATCTGGGTGAATCTTATTTTTTATGGTTTCCTTGGGGTTTTATCGGCCTGCCGAACATTAGGGGGCGACAGTGACACCCTGCGGGTACAACCAGAGGACAAGCCTCCAAGGTCCGGAGAATCCCTGACAGCATCGAGGGTTCTCTCCCTCAACGAGTGGGCTCGAAACCTCCTGCAAGAAACCAGGGATTTGGATGATTTTCAGAAAATGGCCGATGACTATTTTGCCAAAAATGGGATCAAGGATGCCTTGCCCTTAAAGACCTACACCATCAATCTTAGGCCGGGGAACGAGTGTTTTCGTGAATCTACCCCCGGACATTCTTTATGGTGGGCCAGAAATCGCGAGCAAATCGCCCGCCAAATCGAAAGCGCAGCCCAGTTTATTTTTGTTCATCATAAGGCGGTGTTAGGCAAGCCAAAAGGCCCGTTTCAAATCCGAGAAATTGAAATCTGTCCTAAAAGCACCTCTAAATCCGATCTAAACTTTAATGCAGGAAAACTGATCATCGGCGTCCCCTACAATCTCGTACAGGGATACCGGCCCTGGACGTCAGACCAACTCCTAAGCCTCTGGCGGCAAGGTGCCCACCTTGATCCCGAAGACCTGGTCGTCAATCGGTGGCTGACTCGCAAAAAACTCATCAATCTCTGGTCTCTGTTTGATCCCATAGGAAGCTTTCGCCTTAATATCCGCCAATCCTATGACCAGGAATCCCAAACTCTTAGCCAACGGCTGGGCCAACTCGGCACCTCTTCGAGCTTAGATCACTGGAAAAACCTCCTCTGGGGAACCAGTGTCGATCCCCGGAGAATCCGAATCGCTAACGATGAAACTCTACGAAAGATTTGGACAGAGCAAAAATCAGGGCAGCTTCTCCAAAACTATCGCTGTTTGGTGGCAAACCCCGTCACCGCTGATGATCTCTCCTGGGGTTCCCAAGCTGTCTTCGAAAAATGGATGGGCCAACGTTCCAACAATATCGATATTAAGATCAAGGCAGGCCTCGTCGCGGTCGGCAACTATCACCAGATCGGCGTCACCTTATCCACCTACCAGGGAGCCTATTATGAGTACCTCAATACCCAAGTCGGACCCACGGAATCCACTGTCCTAAAAGCCCAAGTCGAAGGAGGTTTAGTCGCCGTGTTTACCGTCGATGATATCAAAGTGGATGTGGCCCTTAACGTCCTCAAACAATTAATCCCCCAATCCCTGGGGACCGCGGCCTTGGACCGGGCGACTCTGGCAACCCTAGACCAAAGAAACCTCTGTCTTTAAGGCATATTTAAAGACTATAATTACTGGACATTTTTTTACATTTAAAAGGAGTTGCAACAATGCGTTATGCTACAGCACGGTCTATTAAACAGTCGACCTTACATCATGGTCTGTATTTCATACTTCTGGGCCTATTAGGCGTTCCTTTTCCCGTTATGGCTGTTGATAAACCGGTTTTGACAGCTTGTGTTGGCGATTGGGAAGGATACTCTACACCCGACCTAAAAGGTGGGGTTTATATCGATACGGTCAATCAGATTTTTTCTGAAGGATATTTGATCAAATGGACTCGTTATAGTTTTGTTCGTTGCAGTGAAGATTTTAAGGCAGGTAAGTTCGATATACTCGTGGGAGAGAGCGATCGTGGCAAAGTGGGGGTGAAGGGTAACGTCGCCCATGATTCTGCTTTCTATAACGCAATTTACTTGAAATCAGCATTTCCAAAATGGGACGAAACGACGGCGCTAAAGGACAAAAAGATCGGATTCGTGAGGGGGTACAATATCGATAGACTTGTTCCTTTCAAAATGAATTTCATCGAATTCAACACCCTAGAGCAAGGATTGAGACAGCTCCTCATAAAGCGCTTTGATGTCATCCTTGACGACGATTCAGATAAAATAGACAAGTTTTTGGCTAGTCCGGAATTTTCTGGAAAAGGTCTTAAGACTATCGGAACAAGTGTGAAGGAAAAAATAGTCTTAGTTTTCAAGGAAAGTCCACTAGCTACCAAGCTAGTTGCGCTGTCTGATGAAAAAATTACGGCCATGCACAAAGCGAATGCTATAAAATCAATCTTCGACAAATACAAGCTTACCTACAAAGAATAGCGACAAAAAATTTTATTTTAAGATAAAGACACTGATAATCCCTAGAATAATCAGTGTCTTTTCTTTAAGAAATGCCGTCTTCACTCAAAAAGTGACTCTCTTAAAATTAAGTAAATCACTTAAACTCCGAAAAAGAGTTGAATAGCCCCCGTAGATCCTTAGAGTTTAAAAGGAGTCTCAGAGTGAATGCCAAGGGGAATACCTCCCTCGCTCGAAAAATATTAGTTTACCTCTTTGTTGCAAGCACATCTGTCGCAGCAGTCATCACTCTGGTCACTTCCTTCGTTGACTATCGGCAACAATCACAGGAGCTCGAAAATACTACCGTCCAACTCCAAGACCTAGCCTCCCGAGGGGTTGCGGCTTTGTTATGGAACCGAGATTTAGAATCCATCGAAAATCAGCTGCGAAGTATTCTAGGTAATCCTGCTGTCCATAGCGTTGAAGTTTGGGATGAGCAGAAAAATTCTGTTTTTAAAGCATCAAGCACTCTCACCACCCACCCCGTCTATACCTTTACACAGAACGCTCCCGTAATCTACAACGACGGTACCGAGAAAAAAATCATTGGTTCTATTTCTTTTACGATGAGCAAAGATCGAGTGATCAATGATGTCGCCTCCAGATTTTTGCTTGTGCTCATCCTAAATGGAATTAAAGCAGTTTTGGTTTCGACTTTTATGTATATGATTCTTAAACGATTGCTCATTATCCCTATCCAAGATCTCGTGGCCTATTTTAGAAAAAATCCGCTACCAGTCGCCGGTGATATCCGCTTAAATTTCGGCGACCGCAAAACGAAACCCGATGAATGGTCGGAGCTTGTAGACTTTGTTAATCAGCGGGAAAATTCTTTAGAGGCACTCCATAACCAGAATCTCTCGACGATAAGCACCCAAGCCCAGACCATTGAAGTGGCTAAAGAAGAGATTCAGCTTGAAAAGGCTAAGGTCGAGTTTAGTGCCCGCATGGCAGAAGTCGGGCGCATGGCTGCCGGGATTGCCCACGAAATCAATAATCCACTGGCGATTATTACTGGAAATCTTAGTCGCTTGAAGTCACTTTTAGGGGCTGCCAAAGAATTAGATGCCCGTATTTTTGAGCTTATAGAAAAGATTGAAAAATGCGGATTCCGTATTGCGAAAATTACCAGAGCCCTCCTGCTTTATTCTCATCAAGATCAGGAAATGGCATATAAACTTGTGTCTATAGAAGATCTGCTAGGCAAAGCTATCAATTTAAGTCAAGGTCGGTTTAGTGCTGCAGGTCGAAAGTTGAGTTTTCGAGATGAAGACCTAAAGTTAACGACTCAACAAGTAAGTATTGAGTGCTGCGAATCCCAAATCCTCCAGGTGTTGGTCATCCTGATCAACAACTCCTTTGATGCCATCAAGGACCAGCCCGAGGGCTGGGCAGAACTTGGAGCTAAAGTAGAAGGTGACCGGGTCCTTTTTACGGTTACCGACTCAGGAGCTGGTATTAGTGAAGACATTGCGCAAAAGATTTTTACTCCATTCTTTACCACAAAAGCACTCGGCGAAGGAACCGGACTTGGTCTTTCCATCGCTTTCGGTGTGATCAAGGCACATCTTGGTGAGATTCAGCTGAACCGACAAGCTAAAGGGACCCAGTTTGTGGTCATGCTTCCCCTAACGCATACCCAATCTCACAAACTGGTGGCCTAGAAAAACCGCCCGGCTTCCAAAAATTGGTTTGTTTTGACCTTTTCGTGCGCTAAAAGGTTACCTCTTTATGAATTCAGGGCTATTTTGAGTTTTTTTCGTCAAACTGAACTTCACGAAATCATTGAACTTGAACTGATTCACCAACCACAGGGTCCTTTAGAGCTGCCTGGAGTATCGCCTCTTTTTCAGCACTTAGCGAAGTCTTGAAGACCGTTCCGCCAAATCCTTTGAGTTTGGCTAAAACTTTATCTTCGGTACTTCTTCGGATCAAAGCAAATAGCGCTGAACCGCCCAAAGGAATGGATTGGGCGCTTTGACGCATAAACTCGTCGTTGATTCCATAGTCAGAAACCGATCCACTGAAGGCGCCAAATGCGGCGCCAGTTGCTGCTCCTAAGAGGGGATTGAAGAAAAGCGTGCCGATCAAAAGACCCCAAAAACTGCCACTGGCAGCGCCTGAAGCCGTAAGGTTTAATGATTGATGGAGTTTAATCTTTCCCTTCTCGTCCTTAGTCACGACGACTAAGTCATCAAGATCCACAAGGTATTCTTTTTTAAGCTGGAGGAGTTCTAGTCTGAGTGCGTCTGCCTTAAATGCGTCGTCAAACGCTATTCCAATTAAAGTGCTCATGCATGTAGCTCCAAAAATTTAGTTAAAATCCATTCTCGCGGTTCAAGGCGCATAGTACTCTGAAACCACCGGCCATACAACATTTGGCAGGTATGCGCTGAAAATGCCTGCTATCCGCCTCCTCCCCGCTATTCCCATTAAATGTGGGAATTCACACTATTTGGCTGGCACCAATCTTGCTGGCTTTTAACTCGGGGGGTCCCAGTGACACCTAGATACAGTGGGCCTTTTCCGTGGTATGGGTACGCTAACATCATCTTAACTTAAGGAGGTGTATCATGCTTAAATCACTGAGTAAGAACCTTGCTCCAACCCCAGCCCGTAGCAGTCGGGATCCGTTGAGCGAAATGCGGTCGCTGATGTCTCGATTCTTTGAGGATCTAAGTCTGCCGCGAGCAAGTTGGGACGATTGGACCGCAGACGGGCGATTTCAGCCAAAAGTGGAACTCCACGAGTCTCCAGAATCCATAGATGTGATCGTGGAACTTGCAGGCATCGAAGAAAAAGATATCGATCTAGAGGTCACCAGAGATGCACTTAGTATAAGGGGCGAAAAACACTATGAAACCGATAAAAAAGAAAAGAATTGTCACTATTCGGAAAGGGCCTATGGGAGTTTTTACCGCAGCATACCGCTCCCGGCAGAGGTAGATCGGGAAAAAGCAGAGGCCCATTTTAAACAGGGACTGCTAAAAATTAAGCTACCAAAGTCTCCCGCGGCAAAAACAGATGTTCGCAAGATTGCAGTAAAAGTCGAAAAATAAATTTTGCTTAAATCCTTTGAGAGCAGTCGCTGTATTTTGCGGGAAGATCATGACTAGTCTAAGTTGCTCGTGTATGGTGGTGACGGTTTTTAGCTCTCAAAGGGAGATTCTGATGATGGATTGGTTGAAGTTAAAGCATAAACTTGATGCCCTAGTGGCCGCCATGAAACAAGCCGAAGAGAGGGGGGTGGCGCAGCAGCCTGCTGTAATCACAGAGCAGCTTCCTTCCCTGCGTAATTTTATTCACTATCTGGCCCTACGCCAGAAAGATGTACGCAGCTTGCAGCTGGAGCTGGCCGACCTGGGGCTCTCGTCTTTTGGTCGCAGTGAGGGTTATGTGATGGGAAGCCTTCAGGCGATTTCAGACCGGATCAACGACGCCCTACTGCACCATAAAACTGTACAGTCTGCGACGCCATTGCCATTGCCATTGCCATTGAGCCCTCTCTCATGGAAACGAAGCGAAAGCATCCTCCACAAAAATACCCGAAAAATTTTTGGTCCTAAACCTGAAAATCGCCATGTTTATATTATGGTGACTGCACCCCAGGTTGGTTTAGCCAACGAAGGATGGTTCGACCAACTCCTCGACGCGGGGATGAATATCCTCAGACTTAACGCGGCCCATGAGTCTATCGACGGGATTTTTCAGCTGTTCCAGATGGCCCGCAAGCGAGCCCAGCTTAAAAAAAAGCCATTAAAAATCCTAGTCGATGTCCCTGGTCCTAAACTACGGACTGAATCCATAAACCCTGGAATTCCGATCCTTAAACTTAGACCCGCCCGCGCCGTCGATGGGCGTGTGACAAAACCTGCGTGGGTCGAGATCCATACCTCTCAGGATACCCTCAATCCTTTCTCGACCGAGCCGCAGCTTTTAATGACCGAGAGCCGGGACCTCGCTGTCGGAACCACACTCTCCTTTCGAGATCTCCGAAACAAAAAGAGAACGATGATCGTCATCGAACAGCTTAGATCGGAACAACCAGCCTATCGATGCCTGCTAAACCATACGGCCTATTTGAGTCCCCAAACCCATATCCGCTGGAATCCAAAACCAAATGGGAATGGCCCGACCAAAAAACTCCGAGGAATTTTAACCCACAATGAATACGTCCCCTGGTCAGCAAAGGTCCCTGTCGGTGGGCTCTTTGGTTTGGTTCGCGAAGGCATCACCTTGGACCAAATGCCCCAAGGACTACGAAATCTCCCAGTTATGGGAACCTGTGATGCTATTTTTGAGGCTCTCGCCCTAAACACGTCTGTGATATTTGACGACGGCAAGATCGTCACCCAAGTGTGCCAGGTTTACCCCGAAGGAGTCATCCTCCGAGTGGATCAAGCTATCAAAGGTTTCGCCCGCCTTAGGGCCGCGATGGGGATCAACCTCCCCGGAGTCAATCTTAAGCTCCCCGCTCTCTCCCCCGAAGACCTCACGCTGATCGATGCGGTCAAAGACCATGTGGATCTCTTAGGAATCTCCTTTGTGCGCTCCGTAGCTGATATGGATGCTGTCAAAGAAGCCATAGGAACCTCACCCGTTCCCCTGATGATCAAGGTCGAAACCCATTCCGGTTTTCAAAACCTCCCAGAAATTCTCTTATCGATCCTAGGGCAACGTAACATCTCCGTGATGATCGCGCGGGGAGACTTGGCCGTGGAATGTGGGTTCGAGCGTCTTGCCGAGGTGCAAGAGGAGATTTTGTGGCTTTGTGAAGCGGCCCATATCCCTGTCGTCTGGGCCACACAGGTCCTAGAGACCCTAGCCAAGACGGGGATCCCCACACGGGCGGAAATCACCGATGCTGCCATGTCAGTCCGTGCCGAATGCGTAATGTTAAACAAAGGACAGTATATCGCCAACGCTGTAAAATCCCTAGACTCGATCCTGATGCGTATGGAAGCCCATCAATACAAAAAGCGACAGCTCTACCGCCCCCTTAAATTAAGCGTGCCAGCCTATATCACTGAGTCTAAGGATGACTCTATTGGTCCAACGTCCCAGGTGATCGCAACCCAACCGCCAGAGATCAGCCTCCATTGAGGCTGATCTCTATTTATATCCCTTTTAGAGGTACTTTAAGATGCCTAAGGTGGAGTTCTGCTTCACCTTGCCAAACCAGCGAGAAGGAATATAAAGAAGGCTCACCAGAAGGATCCAAGCTACATAAATTCCAAAGATTCCAAAACCCACAAATAGGGTTTTTTCGCCTCCCTGAAAAACCGGCATATAGGACCCTATGGATTTGGATAGGTCGCCCGCCAAGTGGATCACTGGTAGATGAATGAGATAGAAAAACAGTGGAACTCTGCCAAAAACCACGAGGGGATTTAGGGCCGTCACGGAAATCTTTTCGATAAGCCCCAAGACAATTAAAGCAGGCCCTAGGGTCATCAACACATAAAGCAACGATGGTGGATACTTGGTACAGTTGATAAAAGAGAATACAGTAAATAACTCTGAGTTTTGATAGCTCCAGGGATGGGGGTCGCCATAGAGGTTTATCAGGCGCAATGCGACAAACCCAATGCACAGCAAGCCTCCGCTCATCCAACAAAGCCTTGAGCGATTTCTTTCCGTTTTCAACCAAAGCTCTCCAAAAGCGTAGCCTAAGGCGATCACTCCCACCCACGGCAGCACTGGATAGTAAGTAAAAACCTTGACCCCTGGAGCCAGGTAAAACCCGTTTGGCTCGTGGAGGATCATCCATAGCCATGAAAAGTCTTCGAAGCGTGAAGCCGAAACTCCGTCCAAAAGATTATGAAGTCCGGTGATTCCTAGTCCCACCAGCCCCACGAGACTCCACGGCAAAAAGGTGAGGAGTGACATCACCATCATCGCAACCCCAATCGCCCAGATCACTTGGAGCGCGATGGACTGGTAGCTTAGATCAAAGACCCGGCCAAACCGAACCAAGGTGACTTCGAGAAAGACCAGCCAGAGCCCCCTAAGAAACAGAGATTTAGCTTGTTGTACAGAGCCGGCACCCTGTTTTTGTGCAGATAGATACGCCAGACGAATGGCCATCCCCGCGAGAAAAACAAACACTGGCGCACAAAAATGGGTGATCCAGCGGGTGAGAAAGTAGCTCCCGCTGGTTTTTGTGAGGTCAAGGGGATTAAACCCTCCCGCGGAAAAAAAATCCCGGGTATGATCTAAAGCCATCAGCACCATCACGGCACCACGCAACCAATCGATGCTGGTATTGCGACTATTCTTTGCCATCGGGACTATCCTTGGTGGTTAAAGGGGGTGTTTAGGATTCTCAAAATAATCTCCTACGCTATGATCTGCTATTTGAGGCACCTCCCACCGATTTACAGATAGAACAAATCGGCTAAAAAGCACACGACGTCTTCTTCGGGTGATGGAGCGACTAGTTTACGCGTCTTCTCGACAAAATCCAGCAGCATCTCCCGAAGCAAGTCGATATCGCTGCCGCTCATCGCATATAGTGTCGTGTAATGAATATTTCTCGAATCACCTTCTGTGATCTTGGCCAGTGAACGGTGTCGCCATTGAAAGTGGTTTGAGATGTTCAATGGGGATTCGCGGTTTACATGGATGTCCTGGACGATGCTCTTAAATAGACCGTTCTCCTCTCTCACAAATCCCATCCGTTTGAGTTCGTCAAGGACAGTATGCAAGACTGGCTTTGGGACGTTCAAACGCTGGACCATGGCGTCAACCGTCTGATACTCTCTGACGCTTGCCAATACGTGGACGGCGGGAAAGATCCAATTGGAATAATAGGCAACACGGTCATCACGGGCGGTCACGCGTTCCGCGGGAGCGACTCGGTTGGAGACTTGCTTGTGCTTTTTTTGCAAACTGTTAATTTTTTTATGCAGGAAATCTTGCAGATCCTTGCTACTGGACCTTTCGAGCTGTACCAGTGACAGAAAAAACTCGGCTCGGTCGTCGTTGAATTCCCAGAAGGCGCACAGCGATGCGGCTTGATCCATAGTCAGCTGCACGTGGGAGTTGAGGACCTGGGACAAATAGGATGGACGGCATTGGGCCGCCTCAGCCAGCTTCTTCTGGTATCCTCGCTCGCCTCTGTGGGCAGCAATGTCTGCGCGGATATACAGGCGATAGTCGCGAAAAGCAAAGACATCGCGTTTAGCATTTTCACTCATATAAACAGACTCTTAGATGGCATTTATTAAGTTCTTATAATCGATACGATCCTAAGTTTATAACAAACTCCTTTTAAGAGCTACCCCACCAGTGTTAGAAGATGCGGGTTAGAAGTTAATATTATTTATTGCCTTAGATATCGACGAGCCCCATTTTGGTGTTGGCGCTGCCAAAGCTCGTGGTGGGATTGCCGGTATCGCTGGGGCAATGGCTGCTCTAGTCGATATGTTTACCTAGCACTTCCTAAAAACGGAAGCCAAACAGACAAGCACCGTCTGGTTTGTCCTTTAACTCCAACCTAACATAGTCGCTGACCATCAATTCTGGTTCTAAAAGATTTGTTGGTACTTTGTCCGAGTTTAGGCAACAAATGTACTGAAATCCATGTTCCTCCGAAGTCGCCTTGGCTAGCTTAATCGCAGATGCGATCTGTCGTTCATCGACATCGGCAAAAACAGAGCTGTCATGAAACAGAAATTTAGGGTTGTGCGGTTTCCTAGCCTGGATTCCCACAGTAAAGTTCCTAATTAACATTTGCGATGTAGATGCCCGATAATACGTGAAAAAATATTTAATCTCGTCGAATTTTTTTACTTAAGACCTACAAAATCGCAACGCTTCTTTTAAGTTGACAAAGATAAAAATGCTGAAGCACTGCGATCGCTTTTTGTAGAAAAAGGGAAAAAACTTTCACCGCCAGCGATAGCCCAAATTTTAAAGAAAAATGGCTTTACCCGTTTACCTCGTCGTACGCGTGATAACAGACTAAATTCTACGGAGGTATCCCCAGATCCCGCACCGACCTCAGATGTAAACAAATTTAGCCCGAATGGATCTTTTACCACTAAGCTTGGCGTTCCTCGTTTGGGATTCGGAGAATACCCACTTTTGTTTTGGAAACGCGGATATACCTTCAGGAAAACAGGCCGATGAAATCCTGAAATTTGCTGAATACTGGAAAAACCGTCAAGGTGGCGAAAATTGCTATCCGAAGGAATTAATATTTGATTCGACCTTGACAACCTATTCCGATGCTTTTGAAGGCCTTCCGGTCCTCCTTGGTGGATTTTCAGGTGAGGGATTGCAGAATGATTTTAGAAACGGCACTCCAAATGCGATGAATATCCTCCTCTGGCAAATCGTCCTGTCGAAATTTGCGGGCGATGTGGCAACCTCCTGCGGCACTGACAACAACCCCGTGTCCCTTGGCTACAGTGATTTAGATGGCCTGCCATTTGTCGATACCATCGCAGACAAGGCGTACTGCGGTACCAGGACTACCGAGTGAGTAAGTGCCTGCTATAGAAGGAGAAACTGAGATCGTTGCCGCGGAAGCACTCCGGTTGGCGATGGTCAAAAGCCTTCCAACCATCTGAGTGGTACAACTCATCAAGTTGACCGTAAAGGTGCTTGTTGACGTGATAATGATGATGACATCATCTGGTAAGACTGTATAGGCGGAGCCCGTTGAGATCACGACGGTCTTAACAGATACGCTCCCATTCATAGAGACTCCGGTGCCATGCACCGTCATTCTCGAGACTGGGATCTGGTCTACCATTCCCGTATTTCCCGGTGGCACAGCCTGAAAATCAATCTTCGAAGATCCCGTTCCTGTTGCTATTCCTGAAGCGAGGATCAAGTCACCACCGTTGATATTAGATCCAGAACCCGCGCCACCGCTTTTTATGGTCAAAGAACTTCCTGCAGTGGCACTTATGTTTCTTTCCACATTAAGCATTTTAGGAACAGTCCCACCAAAACTTAAATTTCCAGTTGGGTTCGACGTCCCAATCCCGACCTTCCCATCGGGTTTAACCACCATGGCCTCGGTGCCATTTGGGGCGATTGAAATCGGCACTCCAGGCCCTGATTTTACCGCTAGACTTCCATTTGTATTATCAAGGGATAGGTAGCCGTAGTACGAACTCGTTCCGAGCTTAATCTCGCTATTTCCAGTGGTAGCTTGAACAAACACCAGCGATGCGCCAGCACCGGAAACATGAAGCTTATAGGCTGGTGAAGAGGTCCCCACCCCAATATTTCCAGCCATCAGGGATGTGATATCGGAATTGTTCCCTGATTCTGCAGCCCCCATGGTGGTGCGAGCAGCACCTAGCGAAGTGAACCCAGTCCCACCCAGTGATTCAGGCAAAATTCCCGTAACCGCTGAACTCGAAGCCAGGTTTACCTGACCAAAAGTAGGCTCTCCAGCTCCATTGGCTACGAGCACTTGGCTAGAGGTACCCGCAGCGGTCGTAGTCATGCTCGTTGCACCAGAGTTAAAGTAAGGAACGCCATAAGCCGTCCCCGAGCTCATCCCCGTGCCACCCCTGCCCACAGATAGCGTGCCTGAGACCTCAGTTGCTAAATCGATTGGACCTCCCCAAGCTGTGGTAACCCGCCCCTGGGCATTCACAGTTATGTTTGCCCGGTTGTAGGACGCCGCTGTGACGCCGCTATTGTTCAGCCCCACCGTGACAGTCCCGCCAGAAGTTGAGACCGAGAGCCCCGTCCCGTCGCCCACGATAGAACCAACCTTTCCCGTGAATGAATCGTAATCGCTTTTGGAAATCAGTCCGGCGGCGACCGAGGTTGCCGAAGCCATGGGGATGTTTAGGGTGTGGGTACTCCCACTAGAAGAAAAAGCCGGTGCAGTACCAGAAGTTCCAAACGCAAAAGTCTGTGATCCACCAGTCAGCCCGTTAAGGCTCGTGATCCCAGCTCCTGCCACTCCTAAACTTTGGGCAATAGTACCGTCAAAAAACCGCATCAGATTGGTATCGCTGTTGTACCAGGTTTTACCTTTATTGGTTGTTCCACCCGCTACCAATCCAGCCACCAATGTGGTCTCTTGGGCAGTTGTAAAAGTTCCCAGCTGGAGAGATTTCTCGGGGCTCAAAGTCAAATTTCCCGTCATAATCACCGAGCCATCTTTTTTAAAGACCTGGTCGCCGAGAGTATCCAGAGCGGCTTGGGACGCCTTTCCATTAAACGTAGCCCAGTCAGTGCTGGTCAGATATCCCGGAGACGTACTCGAAGCCGGAGCCATCGAGAGGGCAGGAGTCGTCGTGCCATTAGACACGGTGAAGGGCAAGGTCGCGCTGACACTGGTAACCGTCCCGGAGCCACCGGCACTGATGGTCTGGGGTGCCCAGGAGCTGCCGTTAAAGACCAAGGCTTGGCCTGGTGCTGGCGGTGTGGCGGTGACGTCTTTGCCCTGGATCCCCGAGGCATAGACAGGTCTTGAGGAGTCGGTTTTTTGGGCGATGGCTGCTTCGAGCCCTGCCACTTTGCTCATGGGTAAGCTGTTGACGGTGAGCCGACCGTCGGTGTCAAAGGTGATCGCACTCTGGTCCACGGGGACCTTGAAGGCGTAGGGGACGGCTGTCAGGCGTTGCCGAGGATAGGCGGTCCGGTTGGTGGTGTCAGTCACCTCGACCCAGGTGGCTACGTTGGGTGCAAAGACCAGATGGGACTCACCGGGGGTTAGCTCGGAAAGGTCCACCTGGAAGACTCCGTCTGCTAGGGTCACCCCCCGTTTGACGATGGGGCTGACGGGCACCGGTGCGCCGCCGGCTGCGTCCCGGTAAAATTTAAGCTCCAGGTCGACGGGACCTCTGACGGCCTCGCCGAACGTGTTGGCGAGGCGTCCGCTATAGCTAAACTGGTAGGGAGACCCTTGGGCGGGTGTCGCGAGGAGCCCGACGGTCAGGACCGTCGACATGAGTTTTAGAGGATAGCCCACCCCCACAAAAGCCCGTTTGCTCGCGGGGAGTCTGAAAAATCTTGGTAGTGGTTGGTAGCTCATAGGTTGACTCCGTCCTTAAAATTTAGGTTTATGAACCCGTGCCCCTTGACGTTCATTTTGCCTAGCTGCAGTTAGGGTCTTAAAGAATCCATCGGCTCCCACCTCCAAAACTTAACATTTTGCTGTTTTGTTGATATTTTTAGGTCCTTACACCTCTGCAATAGTCAAGGTCTCTAAAAGCTCCAGATTACCAACAACCACCTAAAATCATTGGAGTAAAATTTATACTAAAGCCTTAAAAATCACTAAAAACCGAACACCTCTGGGTGTTTTACAGCCAAGGATGCTAGTGTCGCATGCAAAACGATGAGTTGATCCAAATTTATCAAAAGGGCAGAGGAGACCCATGGACCAGACGCCATCCGACAACCGCGCCAGTGAAGCCAGGCGGACACTTGACCTCTTGAGTATTCCGAAACCAGACGGAGTGAGTTACGGGTCTTACCTGAAAGTCAGGTAATCTTAACGTTCAATGGCTTCCCCGATAGGACCCCAAGTCCTCGTTGCCTATTCTTGGTCGACCACTCCCCCGGATACACAGGAGATAGTCCCGAAAAGCAAAGACATCGCGTTTAGAATTTTCACTCATATAAACAGACTCTTAGACTGGATTCGTTAAGCTCTTATAATCGGAACGATCCTAAGTTTATAACAAACTCCTTTTAAGAGCTACCCCACCAGTGTTAGAAGATGCGGGTTAGAAGTTAATATTATTTGTTGAATCTCATAAAAATAAGGTTAGTTTTATGTCCTACAAAGAGATCTTCAATAAAATAGTAGTTTTACCAGCCTGCTTGACATGGTTGGCGATGGGTTCGCCTGCCATAGCCGGGACCATTTCGAGCGGCGGCGGTTTTATTTTCGGAAACCAAATCAATCCGTGGTTTCTCGAAAATGTGTCCCAAGTCGGTTACTGCTTAGATATCGACGAGCCCCATTTTGGTGTTGGAGCTGCCAAAGCTCGTGAGCTTATTGGGACTGTGCTTAATGATTGGAAAAGCATGTTAGCCAAACATCCCGAAATGTACGGGCCTGATCTGCAACCTTATGGCGCCATTCGATTAGGAACGCAGACCTTTGTGGAAGAGCCATGCAGCCCGACTACCGACCTTCGCTTCCAGTTTGGGACTCTTACCCAAGGTCAGATTGAAACCTATGGGATCTATCCTCAAAAGACAGTCGCAGTGACGGTCCAAACCCATTACGACAACGTAAATTTGCGAGGAAAAGGCTTTATCTACATTGGACCACAGCAAGGTCCGCTGCATTTTAGTAGCGACTCTACCGTGGAAAACCCATGGTCTTACGGCAGTGAACGTCTTTTGCGCATGGTGCTCACCCACGAGCTGGGGCACATTTTTGGTTTAGTCCATGAGGGAGGTGCTTTCGATCTCATGGGCGAACAGTTTGTCGATTCCATAACGCAAAAGAGTATTGTCAAGTATCTTGAAGAAAATGGTGATTGGTCAACAAGCGACACCTTTTTTGCGCGCATAAAAAATATTTTCGCTGCGTCAGACAACTTTGAGCTCGTAAGATGTGACTCGCCGCTATCATATTCAGATTTTGCCCAGTATTTACGGGTCCCAAACCAAACACCATGCATCAAAGCTGAAATACGCGATAAAGCTAACCTCTACCTTTATCGAGCTGCGAGCAAAGAAGGCCCCTTTATTGAAATCGGACATTCCCTTGCTAAATTTGGCAGTTTCTCGACATATGGTTCGACTCTAGTCTCGTTAAAACTTAATCCACACCAACAAGTTTTCACCAAATTTCCACAAGACGATTTTTCTTTAGGTGGTCCTACACGGGATAAGCGGCAAATAGAAAATGCTCATTTCGTCTTTACTGACGGATCGGGGAAGGCGATTACCTACACGATATCACCCGGCAATGGCCTCGACATCATTGGAGCGGTTGATGGTCGAGTTTTCTTTTACGACGCAACCCTATAACGGCACAGCGACAGCTCCGCCAATCCCAGATCGCAAGCAGCGCCTGGCTCAGCTTAACAAGGCCCTCGCTGGCCATGATGAGGTGACAGCACTCTTTTAGCCCCTGAAAAAGAGCTTTTCAAAGTAGACCTTTTCCTTTATTGTTCTGGACCATCGAGCTTAATGCATTTAAATCGAATGATTCAACCTTTGTTTATCTTGATGGCAAGTCGCTATATTTTACGGCATGTCGAGGAATCTAAAATGCAAACAGTCTACCAACTGTGTGAGTGTAGAAGTGGGAAAAAGTTTAAATTTTGTTGCAAAGATAAAAATTTTGTCTATTCACTGAGGGTTCATCACTCAGCATTTGAAGACTTTTATGGTGTTGTTAAAATTCCCGGTACCAGCAGTTTGCATAGTCTTCACGTAGCGATCCAAGCCGTTTTCCGCTGGGATGATGATCATATGTATCTCTTCCATTTGAGAGGAGAAGAATATCAATCGAGTCCGCTTGGAGATGCTGACACTGAAATTGAAATCAAAAAGCTTGATTTAAAAGTAGGAATGAAATTTGACTATTTGTTTGACTTTGGTGACAATCACGAATTTGTCATTGAGGTGCTTGGAGCTGAGGATTTCAAGGCTGATCAATTTGGTGCGAAGCCTTTTCAAATGACTCGGCACGGAATTGTCCCAAACCAATACGGAGATGATGACTCAAGCGATGACGACGATGTTGATTTCGATGCGGATGAGTCAGACATGAGCGGTGAAAGGTAGGTAGAATTTTATGGCAGGCGTTAAACAGACCGTAGCAAATTTGACGGTCCGACAAAAGGAATACGTTGATTTTGTTGGAAAATTTTGGTCAAAAAAGGGCTATGGACCGTCAGAGACGGATATTGCCCAGCGTTTCTTAGTCTCCCAATCAGCGGTACACTCCATGATCGTGAGGCTTTGTGAAAGGGGCGCCTTGATCCGGGATGAAGGGATCAATCGGTCCTTAAGACAGCCCCATCACTCTGGAAAAGCGACGAGGCCACCTCCAGGGTCTTGGGTATTCACAGGTCATAGCCTATAGAACTGTTTTAATAACAAAGCCAGAAGCTTGAGATAAACAGTTCTTAGTTTTAAGACACTAAAAGTGAGTTTGCTAAGTTAAGCTATATCCCTAACGAAAATGCAAAAAAATACACCGGTCAACACGGGCGGTCACGCGTTCTGCGAGAGCGACTCGGTTGGAAACTTGTTTGTGTTTTTTTTTCGAGCTGTTAATTTTGGCTTTGACCCCACCGACGTCCAGAGACTTTCGTCCCGGGACCAAACCTCGCGGCGAACGGTCCTTGGAATTGTCGGCCTGGATTTTTTCGCAATGGGCTCCACCCCTGGAGTCACCGAGTTTGGGACCACGGGCTTCGGACGTCCATCGCCCCGGGACGAACTGGCGCTAAAACAATTCTTGGAATTTTTCAGAAAAATCTTGACGGGTTTTGGGGCTTACAAAACAGGTCCTATAATAACCTTTGCTACGAATTTTCAGATTTTTCCCGCTCAGATCGAGTCAAGCCGCCCCATAAACATATTTGCGGCTTTGAATCTCGTTTTAAGAAAAGACCGCAGAAAACCCTCTCCAGGATTCTTGCCGGCATACCAATGGGATTCTTGGAATCTAGAAACTCGGGATTTTCACTAAAGCTATTTTTCAAAAATGCCGATAATGATGTTTACTAGTAATTAATGCTAGTATATAGATCGAAAGGGAAGAATTAGATGGTCAGGGCAATACACCTATGAGCACAGGTGGGTACAAGGGTTGAATTTTGTAGAACCTATTGAATTTTATGATGATTGGGAGAATTTAGGGCTTGATGATACAGACTTGTGGCTATTGCAAATAAGACTCATGGAAGCTCCGGAAGCGGGTGACCTCATCAAAGGTACGGGCGGAGCTAGAAAATTGAGATTTGAAAGGCCAAGATCTAGCAGAGGAAAAAGAGGCGGGGCACGTGTTATTTATGTCTATTTGAGTGACCGTAATGCAATTGTCCTCCTCTTAGCATACGGTAAAAATGTGAAATCAGATATTACGGCGGGCGAAAAAAAGACGCTCAAAACTATTATAGCCGACATTAAAAGAGTAATACCATTAAAAGGTAGCCGATCAGGAGAAAAATATGGGAAAAAAAGAGACATCTAAAACCTTTGGTGAAAAGTTGATTATGCGGGCAGAAGCTGTTCGTGACTACTATCACAATAAAGACGAGAGTCATGTGCGCGTACGCACTATGAAAAAAGTTGAATTTATTGCGCACAAATCCTATTCTGCCAAACAAATAAAATCCATTAGGGAGGCTACAGGTCTTACACAGCAAAACCTTGCCGAACTAATGTCGACTAGTGTTGACACCGTGCGCAAGTGGGAGCAGAACTGCTCATCACCGAGTGGCCCAGCCCTTCGGTTGCTTCAGATGCTGGAAAAACAAGGGGTCCCTGATGTGTTGATTGCAGAGAGAGCTTAGTCATTCACACCCACAACAGACACCAAATACTTAGATCTTGCAAAGAATTGAACAAAAAGGATCAAAAAACAAAGTTTTCTAGCATAAATTAATATATAAAAGCCCTACAATGGCGTCCGACAACCACTAAATCTCGATACAATACTATGCCGCAGATTTTTTGA
>JBGSUI010000261.1:0-8555 GCA_041736175.1 Oligoflexales bacterium
CAATTTTTCTGAACTTTACGATGAACATATAAGACTCCTAGGTGAACAGTGCGGTGATTGCAAGATGACTCTGATACAAGCAAGTCTTGTGCCACTAAGATTTTGGAGGGCTTCTCAATAAAAAATGGCACGTAAAACCTGTGTTTTGATAAACCCAATCGGCTTTGATTTAGGTTGGATTGCCCAAATTTTGGTAGTCTGTCTGGCTTCTGTTCACTCGATTGTTGGTTCATGCTGGTTTTCCAAGTCTCTGTATCACGAGCGTCGGCAATTTCTTCAGATTGCGTCGTGAAAACCCTCTTCCAGGAGGAAAGGCTGTAGAGGTCACCTACGACAAGAAACAGGCTGCGCTGTACCTTGATCTCACCAATCAAGAGACACTTCCAGATGAGCTAAATAAAACACAATATGAAGATGTTGGGGGTGGGCTGCGAAAGGTGACCTTGCCCGATACTAAAACCGAGTCGGAGCGAAACCAGAAGAATTTCTTTCAGCCGGAGGTCGCCACGGGACTCCAGCTTTCAGCCCTAGCAATCGATGACTCTGATTTTGCCATGGCTCTTCAGGAGCTTATGGGAGCTCATCTCTTATCTCTGGATGCAAAGAAATACATCGAGCCCTACACACTCAAGCTTGTTTATCAGGGTAAACGCCTGTTTTCGGGAGAGCGCCTCTGGGTGCCAAACATTAAAATGGCCGGATCAGACAAAAGACAAGGTTGTTTTATCAAGTTTAGGATATTTTACAACCATCTTTAGACTTGAAACAGTCTTTTAGGATGGGGTAGGGCCCCCTCCTAGCGGGATCAGCAGCCACCTTTTTTCCAAGACCCACCCCATTTGGAGCCCCAACCGCTGTGTTTTCCACTATCGCAGGGTTGGTTGTTACAGGGACCGTTTTGGGGACAGGGAGGAGGTGGTGGAGGTAGAGGTCCAGTGGACGGACAGCCGCCGGTTTTGCATCCCCATCCGGTATGGCCTGGGATTCCCACACCGACCTGTACACAGACCTTACCGATACAGACTGGTCCACCGGGGACGCCGACTCCTACGCCGATCTGGGTGCCGCCCGGGCCTTTGCCTTGGTTGTTGATGTCGACGGCGACACCGACTCCCGGACCTTGTCCGGGCCCAGCCGTCTGTCCTGGTCCGCAGGGAGCGTAGCCGCCAGGAGGGGGCGGAGGTGCTGGTTCAGCACCGTTAGCAGGGGAGCCAGGGATCGGCTGCGGAGTCTGCACAGGACCTTGGGCTGGTGCGTCCGGGTTGCCGAGGGCTAACTTGGTACAGGGTTTGCCGTCGGCGCCCGTCCCGAGGGTTTCGGCTCCCTGGGCTTGACCCTCGACTCCATTGGTACCTTGGTTTCCGGCCAAAACCTCACGCTTTGAGGTTTTCTTGGTCTCTCCGGTAAGTGAAGCGTCACCACAGCCTAAAGCCCAAAAAGGGCCCGTGGTGATGATCGCTGTGGCCATGATCTTCCATAATTTCATAGTCGGTGCTCCAAAGTTGCGGCAGCTCAATCAAAAGTCTTTGCTACAGGTTCAGGGGGGGCAGGGAACTCCAGGATCCTTGTTTACAAGGGACCCAAAGGTGGTCTTTGCAAATCATTAGCCAAAACTAGCTACTGGGATGCGGAATGGGTAAGAGTCGACGAGCGTAGAGGGGTAACCAGATAAAACAAATCACTATTATGAGGTGACATAAGTTCTATTCTGATCCATGGTTTTTATAGGGGCGGCTCTTGGCGACTAGACTATGTCGAAAAATTCAGCAGACCCAATGGTAAAAGTGTCCATCTCCTAGTCGATTTGAAGTGGCGTCGTTGTGCCAATGCTACCTTTGTTATTGTATATTATGAACAATTAGTATCTATAGATACCTTCTCCATATTGACATCTATAGATACCATCTCTATATTGACATCTATAGATACCATCTCTATATTGATCTCTATTTTGGAGATTCACGAATGATTTGCTTGAAATGCCTGACTGCTTTGTCATCTGAAAGTTCCAGCTACGGACTTCACAAGGATTGTTATTTAAAGTGGTTCAAACTCGATTCCGACCAGGAGTTTAAGAGCCTGATGCGACGTTCAGGTCATTCAGATGCGACCAAAACCCGTGGTTCAGCGCAGAACAACAGCAGTTTTTTCCAAGGAAAATTCAAAAAGTATTCAGCCGAATTGGGTGATGAGTCTTATATCTTTAAGATGCGGGAGATGGAGGCTCCCGAGCTCCCCGAAGTTGAATATCTTTGCAATCAAATTGGCGCTGTGATCGGGATACCGGTTGCCGAGCATTACGCCATTGATTTCCATGGTGAACGCATCTTCGTAACAAAAAACTTCATAAAAAGAAATAGCCCGGCTAACCTTCAACATATTTATCATTTTCGCCTGGACGAGCATCATGATTGTGCAACGCTGATCAAAGTCATCAGCGAAAAAGCCGGTAGGCCATATGATGTTGCGGTTTTTATCGACACCTTGATCTTTGACTCACTCATCGGCAATCACGATCGACATGGCCGCAATTTAGGCTTTATCAATACTGCTGAATCCATGTACCTCGCTCCGGTATACGACAATGTTTCCTATCTTGGACTTGAAAGTGGGCAAATGCTAAAAGCTGATTTTAATCCTTTGGGCAAGGTAGCAACGTCAAAAGCCCTTAATCCCTCAATGCGCGACTATGTCGAGGAATTGCGTATTTTGGGTTACGAAAGCCGTCTAAGACACCTGCAAAAAAAAATTCCAATTAAACAAATAAGAACCCTTATTCACACGAGTTTTTGCAGTGATCTGATGAAAGGCGCATTTTTGCGTCTCATTGATAAAAGATATAAGGAGTTGAACGATGCTCTTGGAACGAAGTGACGACCGACTGCAGATCTATCATGAAGGCCGCAAAAGAAGAGTGCCGGTGGGAGAGTTAAAGTATCATCAGAATTTGGAAAAATTCGAGCTTGTCTACGAACAGAGTTACATGCTTTTTCCCAAAGCCATACCCTTAGGGCCGGAACTAAGTCTCTTCCAAAAAAGCCATTTATCGGAAAAAGGAACCCTTTTTCCTTCGCTGATGGACAGACTCCCGTCTCGCGATAATCCCGCATACAACGACTATTGTCTTTCCCAGGGAATTTCCGCGAGTGAGGAAAATCTCATTGTTCTTCTAGGAACAATCGGCAGACGTGGACCGTCGAGCTTTGTATTTGAACCCGTTTTTGAAACCGCGGGAATTGACGGAAATCAAGTAGCCATATTCAGAAAATCGCTCGGCATGACACAATATGACTTTGCACATGCCTTTGACTTTAGACAGGTTACCATTAATAGAATCGAAAGTGGCCAAAGCAAAGACCAAGGCACCCTGGCTCGCATTAAAATCTATATTGAATTCCCGGAAGTAGCTTTATGGCAAATCAAGCAAACCGGTGGACGCGTCCACTCCTCGGTACAGCAAAAAGCGGTGGCATATTTAATGGGGGCTCGAAGCGGCCAAAAGAATCACCTTTATCGATTCTAGGAAAACCTTTAGAGGCGCCAGTCTCTTAGGTAATGCATCAAGAGGGGTTTGCTCAGGATCAATCCATTGGTTTCCCGATAGATGTCCGCATGATCAAGCAGTTTCCCTAAGATTTTGCGCATACCGCTTGCCGATAATCTGAGGCTGCCGAGGGTGTCTTTCCCTAGCGGGTTAGTAAGAGTCCCTCGCTTGGCGATGAGGGTAAGCACCTTGACCTCATTTTTGGTATAGGAGTCCAAATAAGTTTCAAACTCTCCGCCCATAGTAGCAACGTATTCCTTGAGGAGGGCTTCTATCATGGGAGTCTTTAAAGAGACGGAATCAGTCCCGTGGTCACCCATCTGATAAACGATATGTGAGCAGAACATGTTGATAGCTTCGGGATTAAACAGCAGGGTTTTTTGCAGATTCTCTAGGGTTTCACTGTTAGCTGTGATGGAGTGCTCGCTGAAGCGTTCCAGAATATAAGCATTGTATTCGTCTATGGGCAGCGCTTTGATTTCTAGTCTCTTGCCCCAGTTGAAAAATGGTGCCTTGGGCTTTTGAAAAATCTTGGCCAGTAGGTGCTGCTTAGAACCTAGGACGACCACTGGAATATCAAAGGACAAGTTCTGCATTTCTTCGCGAAGAAGCGGTCAGCTTCTCAGCGACGTCCTCGATGGATTTCACCCCGTAAAGCTCGGCATAAATTGCCATTCCACCAGGGTTTTTTTCCAACCAGTCAGGTATCACTCTGTTTTTGATCAAACTGGTCTTGCCGCTGTCTCTTTTTCCGTAAATAACTATTTTATCAGATGTTTGCAGGGCCTTGACCAGTTGGTCCGCCTCGTTGGTGAGATTACAGATATTGGCTCGATCAACGAGGGTGTTGTATATGAACCTCCTGCCCTCCATAGCAAAATTGCACTTTTAGTGTATGTACTAAAAGTGCAATAGGCAATCAATATTTTTGATTCCAGTAAGCAGAGCACTTAATAAACAAAGACCATTACAATATCCCGTTGGAACTAGGGATTCTTGATTAGTTTTTTAAAGTCCTCGCTTCGTCCCAGCAGGACTTTGGAACCGATGGGAATCGGTACTTTTTTTCCTTCGGCGAGCAGGATTTCCATGACACCATAACCTCCTTTTATTTTGAGAACCTGCAGTAGGACTTTACCTTGAGCCTTTTTTGAGTCGACTATGATGTTTTTTTCAGAGTCCCTAAGGAGGAGGCCTTGGCCCTCTTCTTCAGGACTTAAGATAAACCCAACCAGGATAAACGGCCCTTTTTCGGCTAGGACCACGGCATCATACCCGAGTTTGTCTCGTAAAAAGCCAAGGAGACCCTCTGAGTTTTTGATTCCGGATGCGGGCTTAGGCCAGGGTCCAAGGGTGGATTTTTTGCCTTGGTTCCAGGAAACTAGGGAGAGTTTTTTGCCCTTTTCCACCAGCATGCCATTGACAGGACTGCCCCCTGGGGTTTCAGGTGTTGTGTTTAGGTCTTCTTGGGCTTGTGTCTTTGATAACCGAGCTAGAAAGGTAAAGCCCGATTGGGGGAAAAACTTAATAAAACTTTTTGCGGAGAGTGCGTTGCCAAGATTGGTCCATCGTTTTTGATTTTGTTTAAGTTCAGTCCAAATGGTCAAGCAACTTAGGAAAGAGCTTGGAGTTGCTAAGATAGATGGGTCTAGAGTCTGCATCCAGGAGACTGGATCGGGAAGATCGGCATGCTCCTTGGTTTGTGGGGGCTCCTGTGGGTCGGCTTTGACTGGGGAAAAACTCAACAAAAAAAGGACTATCATGGCAGCCACGCTTGCCATGACTGTAAAGGGGGACCGGGGTCTGTGAAAAAAACTTACCATGATAGGGTTAGACCTCCCCCGAGAAAAAAGGTGGAGAAGGATATCGAGCTGATCCCCACTCCGGAGACTTTCTGGATTTTTGTGGGGTCTTTCGAAAGGCTAAGGTTTTCAAACATTCCGAAGGCGAGCAGGCTTGTCGAAAAAGGTAAGTTTAACCCTAATAGGTCATAATAAAAGTCTAGACCAGTCCTAGAACTAAAAACCTTTACGTCTTCTTTATTGGAGACTCCGAAAGCGGCACCGCTGACGGAGGTCCAAACCCGAGCTCGAAAGTTGGAAGTCTGTTGTTCAAACCCGAGTTCACCCGCCAGGTCCAGGACGTTGCGGGCCTCAAAGGAGAGGCTAGTCACGGCATCGCTCGGGGGGTTTTGCGTGTCTTGAATAACGAGGTTCGTCTTAAGGTCAAGGAGTCCAATCTTGGGCTGGAAGTCAACGACCTTGATATAGTCTGAGACCGGGCTTGGCATATCGATGTCAAAGGACCACCCTAAAGAGGCTCGGGCCAGCCTAAAGGATTCGGGGGCCCCCCTAGCTGTAGATTTAACCTGCGGCACGATATCGTAATACCAGCGTAGGCCCTGCAGCGGTCCGCCGCGGATTTCTGCTAGTGCGGACACCAAAAACGTTTTGCTGAGAAGGCTGTCGACTATAAACGACTTACCGATGCGGACGCCGCCATAGTTGGAAGAAAGGGTTCCAAAGATCAAGTCATCCACAAATCCCAGCAGCGAACTGCCCTTGAGCGCGGCTTTGAGTTTTTTGTCAAAGTCTGCTTGCCTCCCACACGGGCCGAATTCTGTGTGGACGCGGTAAAGGGTGCCCCCTTGGAGTGGTCGGTAGGATTCCGTGACTAGATATTTAACGTTGGTGTTTTTGTCTTTGTCTAAGGATTTCTGGTTGGACCTTTTAAGCCTGGCATGGATGGTAGGCATAAGCGTTGCTGGGGTATTCCCATCGGAGGAGGGTTGGATTTCAAGTCGGTAAACATAGAGGTATTCAGGCAGAGGGAGAGAGTTCTCGGACTCCACAAAGGTGAAGTCGATCATTCCAGGCTCAGGCTCCTTGGCTTCGGCTTGCCAGCCGAAAGGACTGGCTTCGACCAACATTTGAGCGATGACGTCCAGTGCTTTGCCGGAGGCGCTTAACTCGTTGAGAGGATCCGCTCCTAGACCTAGGCGGTAGGTGGTGAGGGGGAGGGTTGTTTGACCGGTCCGATGCTCTAGGGTGAGGTCTAAGGTGGATTTATCCCATTTTAATATGAGAACCATGGAGCCTTGGGGGCCTTTGAATGATTTGGGTAGTTTCTGGGGGGATTCAAGGCAAACGACTTTGTCTCCCCATTTGGTGATCCCGGAGTTTAGGAGTTTCGCCAGGCCTGCTGGTTTTTTGTTTTTGGCGCCGCAAATTTTATTCCAGGATTTGCGTTTAGGACCTTTAAGCTTTGGTGCATCAAGGACCACATAGGTTTTTACCAAGGGATTTTGGTTTTTTGTTTCTGTCTGAGACTCTGTCGAAGGAGCTGGATCGGTCCCTGGTGCTTGAGCACCGGATTTCCCAGAAAGGTTTCTTGGAAAGATTATAAAGGTTAAGGGAAGGATCCATGCCATGAATAGCACGTACATTTTGGTTGATGTTAAGGGTTTGCACAAGATGTTGCCGTGGTAAGGGTTCGCTCCTTAGAGGATAATGATTTTTTTAACATTTGCCTAGAAAGCTTTTGTCATTCAGAAGATGCGACAGGCCAATCTTGGGCTTGAAGTCAACGACCTTGATTGAGTAGGAGGGACACTGGACTTAGACTTGGTCACGTCTGTGATAATAAGCTATAAGAAAGCCTAGAGTTCGGTAAACCCTCGCTGGCTCCAAAAAAAGTGGGGAGCATGATAAACCGCTTTTAAATTTAAGTGATTAATATGGCAAAGTTTTTTAATACCGCAGGCCCCATTCAGGAAGAAGACCACTATTTTATACCAATCGCTCAAAGAATCGATTTGGATGAAATCCTGATGCTCGTAGACCAAAAAAAGTACTTTGTCCTCCATGCTCCTCGCCAAAGCGGTAAAACCACCACCTTGCTCGAACTCTGCAAAATCCTCAACCAAAGCGGCAAATATAAATGCCTCTATATCAATGTGGAAAGTGCGCAAACGGCCAGAGGAAATGTCGAGCAGGCTATGCGTATTATCACCCAAGATCTGGTGAGAAGAGAAAAAATCTACCTGCCGCAGGATGATACCTTAGCCACAAACGTCGATGAAATCTATCGACGCAGTCCGGCTTCTGCTCTTGGACTCCTCCTCACAAAATGGGCCCAAGAACACCTTTTACCCACGGTCCTTTTGGTCGATGAAATCGACTCGCTCGTCGGGGATACACTCGTTTCTGTCATGCGCCAGCTACGCGACGGGTATAATGAACGCCCCAAAAACTTTCCCCAAAGCGTCATCCTTTGTGGGGTCCGCGACGTGCGAGATTACCGCCTTGATGATGGATCGGGAAAGGCCCCGGTAACAGGCGGAAGTGCCTACAATATAAATTCAGACTCCCTCAGAATGGGGCCCTTTACTCGAGACGAAGTGAAGGCGCTTTACCAGCAGCATACCGAGGCCAGCGGTCAAGCCTTTAGCGACGAAGCCTTAAACCTCGTCTTTGATTTGACTAATGGCCAGCCATGGCTCGTCAACGCCCTCGCCTATGAAGCTTGTTTTAAAAACCCTCTTGGCCGAGACCGCAGCCAAACCATCACGGCTGAGATGATCGTTGCGGCTAAAGAGGCCTTGATCCTACGGCGCGTAACCCATCTGGATCAGCTTGCGGATAAGCTTAAAGAGCCAAGGGTGCGAAGAGTGATCGAGCCTATGATTAGCGGAGACTTTTCCCTGGATATCGTCCAAGACGACATCGATTATGTAGTCGATCTCGGGCTTGTTGTCGGGACTCGAATGGGGTTTAAGATTGCTAATCCAATATACCACGAGGTTATCCCTCGGCAATTGACATTCATCAATCAAAACCTCCTAAAGAGCATCGTTGATGATCTTTGGTATATCAATCCTGATGGTTCCATCGCCGTAGAAAAACTGCTCCAAGACTTTCAGCAGTTTTTCAGAGAAAATAGCGAGACCTGGATCCAACGCTTTGACCAATATCACGAAGCAGGCCCCCAACTCCTCCTCCAAGCCTATCTG
>JBGSUI010000028.1:0-34883 GCA_041736175.1 Oligoflexales bacterium
CGTCCTTGCGAACTCGGTTATGAAACCTGGGTGCTCTGTAGCGTAATTTTCGTCCTCTCCTGGTTCTCCTGTAGCTTCGTCTCTGCGTTAGCTTGTCCGAAATATCCTTTCTTGTGTCGGTCTCGGAAGCGTATAGCACTGTCCCGGACTCTGTTCTTGCCGCCGCTCCGATATGATTAGAGCCAGCGTCGACGGTGAGTTTGACCTTCTGCTTGTAGCCGGACGAACCGTAGAGAAGCTTGATTGTAAAAGGTTCGCGGCCAACGACCTTAGCTTTTCCCTCTTTTAAAAGCCTTCTGGCTTTACCAGGTGAGCACGGCATAAGAGGTTTGCCGTGTTTGTTCAGAACATATGCTACCATTGAGCATACCTCCCTGAACAGGAGTTGTGCGTATCCACCATGGGGAAGGCCCTTGACGGACTCCGACTTACTCTCGACCGGATGTGACAAGGTTTAACGCTATACACACTACCACTCCTCTCGTGGTTTTTTAATGCATAGCCGCAGAGCAAGGGACTGAGTCGCCATCCCAGGGTGCCTGAATTTTCTTGTCCATCGTTTACAACCATTAACTCTTACGATCCTTTCTTGGTTGTGGTCTGGTGAAGTGCTCCCGGTTTCCCGGAAGCCGCCGAGTCTTTAGCTCGGACGGAGGCTTCACGGTTTCACGAACAAACGTCGATTTACCAACCTGCCTGGCACCACGAACGATAAGAGGCTTGCGCTGCTCTCGTCTCAGCCATGCGTTACATGCTTTTTCTACTTTTCTTGGTATATACAACGTATTAGACCTCAAAATCAAGCTACGTTCATTATAGTATATAATATGGGTCATTTTAATACAATGAGGTATTATACTGGTAACTATCTATTTTTAAATACTCTTTAGATGATTTTGCCGCAACAGGAACCTAGCGGATGAGTCTAAACTCGGATATGAATGGCTTTTGCAAAAATTAAGAAGATTTAACAAGCCTCTGTAGAGGTCAAACTTTTCTGCTGGAGACAACCTGGCTAATTCCTCTTGAGATAGCTTGGCAGCTTGGGCTGGCAGATAAGGGAGATATAAAAATTGGTTTACGTTTGGGTTGCCATTCCATCGTTGGGCGACGCCACCTTTATGACTGGGCCAATAGGTGTAGGCCCAAGGCTGGACCGCAAGGCTTCCGGAAAGGGGCAGCTGGGAAAAAACAGTGGTCAGACCTGTGTCTGTGAGAATCACCGGGTTGTTATGCTCGTTCCAGAGGTTTGTAAGGGTGGAGTATTGATTAGGACCGCAGCCTGTAAGGAGCAGGAGAGCGACACTCTTAATCATAAACAAATAAAATTTACTAAAATCACGCTTAGAATACGTCTTCATAAAAAGGAACCTTTAAAAATAAAATGAGTTTAGACCTAACCACTAGGTCTAAACTTAAAGCCAATGACCCAGGTTTTATAGCTGGGTTGAATCTGTTAAACAACTGGCGAAGCAACGTGCCCACAATTTGTCCACGGCGCGGGTCATAAAGAGATCAAATACCCAGCTAAGCCGAGACATTAAAGGCTATTTGTGATTATCATCCATGGTGCGGAAAGACTTAAAAGGAGTCTTGAGTTTTAAGAATAGCCTTAGGTCTAAAGATAGATTACTCTTAGTGTCGGGTCACCCAGCTATGAGGAGGTTTTCCCTTGGAAAAGAGTCCCCTTTGGATGCTCACCCAAGAGCCACTGCTCAACTCTTTTGTCGCCTACCTCTCCGAGACGGTACGGCGGATCATGGCCGCACCTCAGGATCCCGTTACCATCAGCTTTTCCCAAAGCCACCTGGGGGACATCCGTAAGGCCTTTGCGGGAATGCTCCTCAGGGGAGAGCGCAAGCTCCACCTTTTCGCGGAGCTGGTCTCTCGGGAGTATGTGGGGGCCTACCTTCTCTCAAGCGTCGTCTTTGGAGAGATCGAAAACAGTCGCGAGCGGTTTGTGCTGTCCCAAAGCATCAGTAGTGATGACCTCTATTCCATAACCGACTTGGATCTGGGCAATCGCCAGCTTTCCAAACTTCGGTTTTTTCAGAACGAGCAATGGGTCAAGGCCAATCTCGTCGCCAATGTGGTCGAATACCAACCCGTGGCCCTCAACTCCCATCAGATCCAAAAGATCATCAGCCGCATCAAAGCAGAGGAGGAGATCTGGAACAAAGTGGTGGACGAAATCTTCGATCTGGACTCCCTCGTCAAGCGGGACAAGCTGGTCAGCCACCTTAGTTTTTTTGTCAAAGACGTCTTTGGGATCAAAATCGTCGTGGCCCAAGCCCAGGATGTGGTTCCCCTCCACCAAACCCTCCTGTCTCGTCCCTTTGCCGCGGGCCTACGCCAAGAGCTGCGCATCCCCGTTGAGCCCTCCACGGAGTCCATCGAAGTCCTCGAAGTCAAAAACTACGGCGGAGCCGAATACCAAAAACAAAGCGGCTGGGATGCTATTAAATCCGTGATCAGCTGGTGGGGCAAAACCATCGAGGTTCAGATATTGCCCCTTTCCATTTATTTAAACGAGCGGGAGTACCTCACCCAAGAAAGCCACGCCGGGTTTCGCTCCCGGCGCGAGGAACTCCGGTCGATGGTCACTCGGGAGATCCCCCTCTTTGGTTTTATGCGGGCCTTACTCCAATGGGTGTTTGTCGATGGCAACGATCCCGCAAAAACACCACACTTTCCTGGTATCAGCATCGAAATCTCCCCTTAGGGTGCAACAGGCTGTTGCACAATGCCCTTGGGTCACCCCAAGACCTCAGCTCCTCCAACGGTCACCAAGACGTCATCTTCGATACGAATGCCCCCGTGGGGACTAAGGTCGGCGATGACGTCCTGATCAAAATAAACCCGGTTTTCACCTTCTAAATGGGGATTAATCAGTGAAGGTATAAAATAAATCCCTGGCTCGATGGTGATCACATGGCCTGGCTCTAGGGTGCGAAGATTGCGTAGGTAAGTCCCCCCAGGGACCTGGGCAGGAGGAGCGACAGGATCACCCTCAGGGGTCGCCTGTTTGCCTCCGATATCGTGGACTTGGAGCCCCAGGTGGTGTCCCAATCCATGGGGGAAAAACACCCGACTCAGCCCCTTGGCCACGATGGCTTCGAGACTTAAATTTTTGAGGATTCCAGCCTCTCGTAAACAAGTGGCTATCTTGAGGTGACACTCTTCATGAAGCTCCACAAAGGGTTTGCCCGGCTTGACTGCGGCGACGAGTTGTTTTTGGATGTCATTCAACATTCTGAGCAAGCCTTGAAAGCCTTGGGAGCTATCTCGCCCACTGTAGGTACGGGTTACGTCCGAGGCATACCCACGAAACTGGGTCCCGGCATCGATCAAAAACGAAAAATCTTTAGTCTCTCGGATGACCCGCTTATTTTGATAGTGGAGGATCCGAGCCCTCTCATTAAGGGCGACGATGCTTTGGTAGGGCAGATCCGCTTCAGTCATCTGGGCCCCCGCCAAAAAAGCCAGGTGGAGTTCAAACTCCGACGCAGGTCCTGCCAGGTAGCGCTGCCGGGTTTTTTCGTGGGCTAAGGCCGCCGACTGCTGGGCCGCTTTTAGGCAGAAGATCTCATAGGGGGTCTTTGTCGCTCGGTTCCAATCAAGCCTTGCGGTCAAGCCCTTAGGGTTTATGTCCCAACCCAAGTCCGAAAAGGCAGCCTTAGGGGGACCAACTAAAACGCAGCGTTTCTTGCCGACGGTTTGGACCACGTCCGTTTCTAAATCGCTAAGCTTTGAGAAAACCCTGACCTCAAAAAGGTTTTCCGAAAGATCAAAAACATCCTCTCCCCGCCCCATCACGCGCCAACCACCTTGAGGGAGACGAAACCCGTCGGTTTCGTGCCAAAAATCTTCGGGACGATACATAAACAAGATAGGACGCTGTCCGGGGACCACAACCAGCACATGGTCGGGCGAAGCGAGCGGGGTCCAGTGGGCAAAGTGGGGCGTCGGTACAAACACCCCGTGGCGATCGTCTGCAAAATACTCCCACGAAGGACCTGCGTCGATCAGGACCGCTTCATAGTTTGTCTGGGCGAGGACCTGTTCGTAGCTCTGCCGTAACAGGTTAACATGGGCCTCATAGAGTGCGGCTACAGAAGGTTCCGAGGCTGCTATCTCGGCGTTGATCACGGGTTTACTCACCAGAAATACTCCTTTTTTAGACTATACCGTTATCAACCCTCAAAGCCCTCGCAGCAGCGCACAACCCCAGGTCAATCCCGAACCAACCACACTGACCGCCACGAGATCCCCTGGTTTAAACCGTTTCCAGTTAAGGGAAAGCACCGCTGGGGCTCCGGCTCCTCCTTGGTTGCCGTATTGGTCCACGTTGTAAAGGTGTTGCTCCGGCTTAAGGTGCAGCTTGTCGGCTACCGAGACCAGCATCCTGAGGTTTGCTTGATGTCCCACAAAATAGTTTAAATCACCCACCTGAAATCGATTTTTTTCCAGGAGCTCTAACGTTACGGCTACCGTTTTTGTCACCGCAAACTTTTGCACCACCGCACCGTTTTGACTAAAGGTCCCCCCATCTGGAATCACCACATGGCGGTGTCCTGCGGGATTCGAATGGACCACTGTATCGAGGATTTCAAGCCCCCTGATGCCGCCCGAGCCTGTACTGGGGTCCGGCGTCCATTGGTTCATGTTCTGCACGAGGGCGGCGGCGGCTCCGTCACCAAACAGCACACAAGAGGAGCGGTCACTATAGTTAAGGCGAGTGGAGTACCGCTCGGCGTTAAAGATCCCGATCTGCCGGTGGGCACCCGAGCGGATCAGACTCCGAGCCACATGGAGATTGACCACAAAACTACTACAAGCCGAATTGACATCAAAGCTAGCACAGTCAAGACCAAGGTGGGAGGCGATGGCACAGGCGTTAGCCGGAATATCCCAGTCTGGCACCGATGTGCCGGCAATCACTAAATCAGGTTGAATTTGATGCCCTAGATCTGTGGCCCGTTCTTTTAAAAGACTCCAGGCAGGCTCCGCTAAAGACCCTAAGGTTTGGATCCGCCCCGCTCTTACCAAATCATCGCGGGTCAACTGACCCGTCCTTAAAGCCAGAATATCTCCCTCACTCAGAACGGAGCATCGCTGGCGTATGCCGATCCGGTCAAGAATCCAATCCGCTGCCGAGTCGATGGCAAGCTGGTCAAAGAAGTCGTTTGCGATCACCGTTTCTGGATAGCTATGGCCAAGAGCCTGAATCATCACCCTGTCCATGACAAGCTCCTTAACCTAAGTACATACCGCCGTTAACATGGAGGGTTGTTCCTGTGATATAGGCCGATCTTTCCGATGCCAAAAACTCCACGGCCTGGGCGACATCCAAGGCAGACCCCATTTTTTTCATGGGAATTTTGGCTAAAATCGCCGCTTTTTGTTCGGGGCCAAGATCTTTGGTCATATCGGTTTCGATAAACCCTGGAGCGACCACATTACAGAGGATCCCCGCAGGTGCGAGTTCCTGGGCAATGCTCCTGGTAAACCCGACGATTGCTGACTTTGTCGCAGCATACATGCTTTGACCTGCGTTGCCGGTATAGCCGACCACCGACGATATGTTAATAATGCGTCCCCATTTTTGCCGGAGCATCAGTTTACTGGCTAGCTTTGAGATAAGAAACACTGGTTTTAGATTAGTCGACAGCAGGGTGTCGAAATCCTCAAGCTTTGCAAAAGCCAGGATCTGGTCGATGGAGATGCCAGCATTGTTGACCACAACATCAAGGCTACCCCATTCTTCCTTGACCGCCTTGACGAGATTTTGACAGTCCTCAGGTCGTGCCAGGTCAGCCTTAAAACCCTTAGCCATACCGTCGGGGAGCTGGGATATGACCTCACGGGCCTGCTCCTCGGATCCTCGGTAGTGGACGGCGACTCGAAATCCAGCCTGCCCTAAGGTCAAAGCACACTGGGCTCCGATCCCGCGGGAAGCGCCCGTGACTAACGCCACCTTTTGTCGTGAATCTTTGGAAGGCTGCTCGCTGTTTTCAGAGGATGGGCTTATGGTCATAGTTTCTCCTACGAGAGAGGTCACTGGGCCGACCCGCACACCTTGGGCACAAAGCACCAAGAAGGGATTTAACTAGATATCTCGATAGATTCCCTTGGGCAAGGAAAACCTCTCGTCACCGGCACCGCCTCACCCCCGAGGGATCTCCCTGGCAGCTAAGCCCAGGGGCGCAAACCCCCTGTCGGCGGTCAAGGGTAGCCACAAAAAAGCTCCCATTGCTCTGGTCCTGATCGCACAGCTCATTTTTTGTAAATCCCTGTCCACACTTACCTTTAAGGGCTCCTGCGGGTTTCATACACACCCCGGCACCGGCGCAGCTAACGGACGATTCACAGGAGGCACCTTTTGGGATTAGACCGTCGAGTACCTGATAACAGACTGGGGGAATGTGAGCCCCCTGAGCCCCAAGAGACGGCTGGGGACTCTTGCCGCTTGGAGGGACTCGACCCTTGCGTAGTTCCAAAAGACACAGACGGGCTTTTGCCGACTGATACCGCACCGCCTTTTGCTCGACCAGGGGATTGACCATTTCTAAACACTGGTGTTTGTGTTGGGTGTTATCTTGTTGCGAACAGACTCCGCCGCCTTTTTGGCAAAGCAGTGCCTCCACTTCTTCACAAAAAACCTTAGTGCTCACATACGCTCCCTCGGACCCGGGAGCCCCCAAAACCTCAAAGGCTCCCAGAGCCCAGATCACCGCAAATTTTACCAAGTTTCTCCACAGCATCTTAGGACACCTTTTTGATGATCAAGGGACTTTTAGGAGTTTTTGGAGTCTGTGGTGGAGAATCTTGCAAATCCCCGCCGCGGTGGGTTTTGATCTCACCAATCTGCTTAAGTGAGGCATAGACTAAGTTGTGGGTTTGAATGATCTCCGCAGTCTTAAACCAAAGTTTATCTAGATCTGAGGCTGCTTCGGGGTGCAGCCCTTCGTGGGCAGCTCGGTTGCGCATATCCTGGAAGGTATGCAGGCTGTTACAGAATTCAAAGAGCTTTTGGTCGTCAGGAAATCCCGTCTCAATCAGCTGTGCCAATCCATAAGTGCAGTGTTTTCGCCCGAAACATAAAAAGAACAGAGCAAATGCCTTAACTCCATCGAGGGTAAAGCGGCGTCCAGGTCGAAAGAGGCAGATCGCTCGCAGCATCTTCCGCAGTTTATATTTGCTGAAAAACTGGATCTCACTGATCGTAGGTAGACTGGCGATATAGTTTTCAAACTGATCCATGTTAGCGGGAATTGGACGGGCATAGCCAATAATATCGAGTTTACGTTGGAGGTTACCCCTGTTGATGACCTTTGAACAGTAGTCCTCAAAGGATTCGCGAAACAGGAGTTCGAGAGCCTTATACTGCATGTCGATCACCGGAGAGAGATCGATCATCCCGGAAGCACCCCTTTGATCTACCTGGCGGTGGAAAAAAAGCGACGTCCGGAGGGACCGCTTCACCTCGCTCGAGAGATCCCGGTAACCTTGGATCATCCCTGAAAGGGTTTGGTCAAAGGTTTGATCCCACTGACCCTGCTCTCCTTCCCCTCCTTTTCCCCCGTCATTGGGGGGCAAACGGGATGAGCCACCTACAGTACTTGACACCGCTACGGGGACCTCAAGGGTCGTGGCTAACAGCTCGCGCACTTCGGCTCCTTCTGCATCCACGGGGACTCCGAAATCCGAAAACGCACTGCGCAGATGGGGCTGGACCTGACTCAGATCATGAAGTTTAAGCTGGGCGAGAGCCTCTAACTGGAGACTTCGCGTCATATTGGGCCTGGTGAGAGCTGCGATCAGTTCTTGGAGGGACCTGGGTGTGTCGATGCCCGAGAGAGCCCCCATGGCTGCCTTCAGCTCTTCTTCCTGATCACTCCTGACAAAATCCAAAACCTTTAGAGCAGCTTGATCGATCCCCTTGCAGCGTCCGAGCGTATTCAGATAACAGATATTGTAAATACCACCTTTTCTGCGGACTTTTATGGCCAGGTCTTGGATTAGACCTTCGGACGGCTGCAACCATAGGTGAGTCAGATCGGTCCAAAAGGTAGGAGCCGTGGGCAGGGATGGACTTGGTGTATGATCGGTTCCCGCTTCGAAACCACGGTAGGCTAAATCAAAAAACAGTTTACGATCTCGATCCATCCCGGTATCAACCCGTTTTTTGATCCCCTGGCTCGGCTCGCGGGCCTCGTCCGTGGGATTTGCAGCTTCTGGCCTAAAATTCCACGGCACCAAGGCACTGAGCATGGGGTCTTGAAAAACCCCCAAAGTGCCAAGGTGGTCTCTTAGAGGCCCTTCAGTGCTGGGATCTAAGAGGCCATGGACCATCGACAAGGCCGTGGTGGCCGCGAGAGGTTGATCGAGTTCTAGGAGTGCATCTCGCAGCTGCCCCGACGGGATTCCCGCAAACTGTTCCCAAGGGGGTCCTTCCTGCTGGTTTTTAGGTGAGGTCGTTCCCAGGTGTTTAGGTGACACCGACGAAAAATAAAGCTCTGAGCAGGATTTGAGTCCTTGGAGCACTTGGGCTTTGGTGATTCCTGGTCGCTGCCAAAGGAGCGGCCACCCCTCGCCTGTCACCGCTAAACTCGATAGGACGGCTCCTATCACGGGGCGATAGGCTTCGTGACATTGGGTGGAACGAAAGATCTCCTGAAGAAACAACGGTTCAGACCACGCCAGATAACCGACGGCTGGGGCGGTCCCTCGATGCTCGGAGCCAAAGTAACTCCCTTGGTCTGTGATCGACCTGTGAGCCATCTCTTTAAGGAGAGGATGCTCCAACTGCCATTGGGTAGCCCTCAGAAGGAGCAGGCCATGGACCGCATGGGACATCTCAAGGAGCCCCTCGGCTTCGAGAGCGGCTTTGATCACACGGGCACCACCGGTTTCAAAACACCGATCGATGATGGTGTAAAAAACCCTTTGGGACAGGGAGGGAGTCCCGAGGATTCCCGGCCATTGATGGGCCTTTCGGCGCTGGGTTTTCGCGCACCATTGGCGAATGGCGACGACCCCAATATCCTGGGGCCATTGGGTGACACCCTTCAATAAAAAGTTTTCAAGATCTTGGGAATTTTCTGACCGGGTGGCTTCTACCAGGAGAGATTTTTCTAGGATCCCAAGATCAAGGAGCAGGAGATCTTCGACCAGTTCGATCGGCATGGGAGTCCCAAGTTTTATAAACTCTTTAAGGAGAGTGATCCGGGCAAGGCGAGACTGCGTCTCTAGATATTTGTTTACATGGTCCACGGTGATAATACCTTATGCAAAGCAGCCTGTTTTCAACGCCATTATTGGTTTCGGACAAAAGGCGAGCCCACCTTAACAGGATTGGACAATGAATTTTTTAAGAATACGATATTAATGACTCATTTAGGAAATCTCTGAAGAGTTACCTATTTCACTGAAGATGAATTCAGGACTATTCGTTTCGACGTCGAGCTGCTCGACCAGGAAGAATCTTCCTGTTTATCTATCGCAAGTTCCACCGACAACCCTAGAGAGGGGGGCCTTGATGAATCCGTTATACTTGTTACTTTGTTTAGCCTTCCCAACCCTATCACCGGCGCGGACGCCCACTCCTACAGGTGGCCGCATCATCCCTGTCTACCTCCCCCGCCCCGCGGAGGTCCAAAGCCTTGATATCTTTTCAAGGGGGGCCCTCGGGGTTTTAAAGACGGATCAGGGTATCACCGTGCTCCCGAGAGGCACGGTTTTTGGCACCGTCACCGGATTTAACCCCGCCGGTAAAACTAGGGACCAAGTCTTTGGCCCCATGGTGCAATTTCAAAAGCCGACCCTTATGACTGATAACGACAAAGACCACTGGACCAACCTTATGCTGGTGGACCAAAAATTCATGGCCTTTGACAGCATGTTTTTTGCGTGGGTGGTCATGGACGAAAAATATAAACAGTTGTTTCGCCGATCGGTTCCCAGGGACCTGATTCTACCGCCCCGGGACCGGGGAGGTGAGGCCACTAAACCAGAGACCCAAAGCCTCCGCCAGCGGTTTAGCCAAGCCTGGAAGCAGACTCCTTCTCTTAAGGCTGCCGGTATCTCCACCGCTTTCCGCAAAATCGTAGGGTCTTCGTCATCGATGCAGCCCTATTTTGTGGCCCTAAAGCTCCCAACGTTTCCTCTGGCCCTGATGGAATGCCAAAAATCAGAGCCCTCCCAATGCTCGCTGACCCGCCAGTGCTATCTAGAGGGAACTTCCATACCAGCAGACGCGCGGGCGGGTATCGCCATCAGCGAAAAGCGGGGTCTGATCATCTTGGGCCATAGCCACGAGGGCAGCCTTCTCGGCTATACCTTTCAAAGCTGCTTTCACAGCTTTCATAGCCATACCTGGGTCCTTCCCAAACCCCTTAAGCCCATCACCAACCTGATGATCGACGACGAAGAACGGCTCTGGGTGACGACCCAAGAGCCCGATGACTATCTCAATGCCTCGGTCTACTACTGGCCAAGGGATCAATGGTAGTTTAAACTCGTCGCATCCCAGTAGGATTAATTGACGGGACCAAGTTTAATGTGGCCGCAATTACCTTTGCACTCAATCGCATACTGGGCTTGACCGGAAGTGTTGTTTGGGTTGCCGAGTTGTTGTTTGATGCCGTAGAGAGAGACGTCGAGATTAGGTTTCGTACAATGGGCTTGGTTGCCTTGAACAGCATGGTAGGAAGGACAGACATCTGTAACTAAATAGCGAAATACTTTACCGTTAAGGTTCATCCTAATCACGTCGCCGCAATTAGCTCCGATTTGGGGGGAAACGCCTACATAATATTTGTAGTAATCGGGCTGTCCAGGTCCGTAAAGATCTTTGAATGCCATAGTGTCAGGAGCACGGTATTGAGTGCAGTGAAAGGTGTGTGGACCCCAGGCCGGGATCTTCGTGAGCATTGCCATAGGGAATTGGATCGATTTATTGATCTGATATTCCTTTGAGACTTTACCTAATTCAAAATCGCCACCGCTACAAAAACTACTGAATGGATCACAGTTTCCTCCATATGGAAAATAAGTCGTATCAGTAGGTCTCCAACCAGCACCAAGAGAAGCGTCAGCGCCGTTGATAGCGTCAGCGCCGTTGATAGCGTCCGCTTCGTTGATAGCGTCAGCGCCATTGATAGCGTCAGCGCCATTGATAGCGTCCGCTTCGTTTGTGATGGAATCATTGGACACTGGAGCAGATTTGCAATTGGTAATCGCTACAGTGAGGGCTGCACCTAAAAAGGTAGAGGTCAGAATAAGCAATCGTTTTTTGATAATCATTTAGATTCTCCATGAGGTTAAAAAAGTTTCTTTGATTGATAGAGTTGGATGCTGCAAGAAATGCACCGTTACTTGTTGGGCAAAACGCTGAAGAGCAGGTCGGGATCTTTTTCATTTTTTTATTTTATGGTAAGAACCAGTAAATTCTGAGTATTTTTATGTTCCACTTATTTAAGCGATTTTTTTGGTTAGGTGGATTTTTCATGTCCCATTCCCCAGAATATCGACATGGAATGTGGGTAAAGGTTAGTCACCGTCAAAAGTTCAGTCTGCTTTTACAGCTTTCATCGCCTTACCTGGGTCCTTCCCAAACCCCTTAAGACCATCACCTACCTGATGATCGACGACCAGGAGCGACGACGAAGAGCGACTTTGGGTGACGACCCAGGAGCCCGATGACTATCTCAATGCCTCGGTCTATGACTGGCCAAGGGATCAATGGTAGTTTAAACTCGTCAGATCCCATGACCAAAGGAGCTTTCTGATGGAAGATCTTAAGAAATTCATTGTCGACCTTATCCACGAAGAGTTTGGCCCCAGCCCCACCCCGATCGCTGCAAAATGGGAGCAGGGCACCTTAATCCTCAAACCTTCGGGGGACCAACAGGCTAAAGAAATCCCTCTGGAAGTTTTTTTTAAGAAAATTGTCTCCATTCGGGACAACTTAAGGGTGCTAGAACAAAAAATAAACCATACAGAATCGATACCGATGGCAGATCGACTGAGCCTCCAAGCCTATATCACCAAATGTTACGGGACTCTGACGACCCTCAATATTCTATTTAAAAATGAGAAAGATAAATTTATTGGCTTTAGTCAAAACAAACCCGAAGGCTCTACCAGTCATGGGCTCCCCGAGAACCTAACGATGGGCCAAGCACGAAAGCGCTTAGGACTCCGAGAACATGGGGAATGATCGACTCCTCTTGATGGGGTGGTTTTGGTTAAAAATTAAAGCTGATGGCCAATTCGCACCGCTTACGGTTCAGCTCCACACCGAAGGCCGCAAAACCCATTTGGTTAGCCATAGCTAGGACGGCACCCTGGCCACAGAAAGGATCGACCACCGTGGTCGTCACCGTCTCTTGGTAGAGAAACCGGCATGCTTCGCGGCACGCATACTCCCCCATCCCTCGCCGCCAGTTGGTGGGGCCAGCATCCACTAGGACATCCGGTCCTGGACGCACCGGAGCCGGACGCACCGGAGCCGGATGCACCTCACGGACCAAACAAATCATATGTCCATAACTGGCCCGTCCGGGTGTGATCGTGCCTGGGAGTTTTCGGCAGACGATCTTGTGCCACAAGGGCGCATACCCCATCCCGGCAGCAGCCTCCTGGATCCAAAAACCCTTAGGCACCCAGAGTCCCTGGTGGCGGATATCGCTTTGGTAAAAAATACAGGTTCCGTCCATGGGGATCCAAGCGAGGACAGCTTGGGCGGCCTGTTTAAACCAAGTTTTCCAGCCCTCAAAGCCCATAGCTGGCACTTCGGAAAGGTCCGGTAAAGAGGTGATCACGCTCATGCCTGGCATAGCAGGATGGTCCGCAAGCCACGCCAGAGCCTCGGTGTGAAAGACCTCACGTCGTGGGGGTCTGTGGAGGGCTTGGCCCTGGGGAAATCGTTGCATCGTAGGTCCTTACAGGTCGGTATAAACTAATTTTTAAGCACACTTGTGAGAGGCGGTTTCGTGGCGCGAGCCGCACCAGCAAAAGCCCGTGCCCTCACGACACATGCAGGAGCCCGTTGAGGGCGGAGTTGGGTGCATTTTTTAGTCCTAAACTCTTCCACCTGGGTCCAAAAGAAGGCCTGATTGTATTCGTAATATTGACGGGCCATATCCCGAATAGAGTATTGTGCGGGGACTTGGTCCCAGGACCGATTTTCCACCTTAAATCCAATCCGTTTCATCTGGTCTTTGTAGGCGACTGCCTGGTCCAGGTCTAAGTTGGGAAGACGAATACCACGAGCCTGCACTTTTTTGATTCCTCCCCAGGTGCTGCCGGTCGTTTTTTCAAATTGAAAGGGATAGATATCAGAGACATCGCGGATCACCAGGCGGGGTGGGACTTGGGGATCGAGGGGTATACCGACCAAAAGATTTTGGCCATGGAAATCGATCGGCATATAGCCGTTTGCATGATGGATAGCGATGACCCTTGCTAAGGTTTGGTTGAGTTTATAAAGCATCGACTCTAGTTGAGCCAATGGGATTTTTATAGCACGACTAAATCCATAGGGTATCAATTTTTGGTCGTCACACCCCTCTCCAGAGCGGGTTCGATCTTCTAAAAGGGCCAGGGGAATGTAGATTCTTTGTTTGTCGTGGAGCAGTCGACTGTAATCACGAAGGGCCACGCCATAGGGCATCGACTCCATGCCGCCACGATCATTTTTTGTGGACAGGGTCATGGCCTTTGAGTCCACAAGGTAGGTGACCTCTAAATCTGCCATAAAGTCAGGAATCGTCGTGTTTTGGAGGATATCCTGGAGATCCGAAACATCTCGGGCCACATCTGTTAGTTTCGTGGGGGACTTTCGACCATTGATAAAGTCTGATCCTAGTTTGATGGTGGTTACTCGATTTGAGGGGAGATACCATAGGGATCTTGACATGGTGCCGATCGTTTTAGGAGGATTTGAGGGCCCACTCTGATCGGTGACCAATGGATAATTCTGGTCTATCAACCATTGGATGAGGGGGTGTTGTGACTTGGTCGTCGGGTGGACCGGGATTTTTATGGTTTTTCCAGAGACAATCACCCCAAGTTCGCGGCCAATGCGTTGCAAACCCTCAGGATCTGCCACGTCTGATAGGATACCGCCGTCGCCCTCGAGACCTTTGATTTGGAGGAGTTCCAAGGGGGCTTCCACATGGGGAAGCGTCAGGGGAATCAAACGTTTTGCATACTGTTTAGTCGAGGGCGACGCCAGATCGCCACCGCTCACGGCAGCACCTTCGGCGTTGATAAGGAGTTTCCGACGTTCGCAGTCGCCGAGCTGCGAAAGCCAGGAGATCCATTGTGGATCTCCAAAGGTTAAAAATTCTGGGAAAAGATTGTCATCAAGCTTGCATCCAAACTCGTCCAGGGCCATCACGGTACTTGTAGCCTCGGGAGCCTGAGATCGCACACAGCTCGTCACCAGGCCAAAAAGCAGCAAATAGTTTAGTAGTTTCAAGGACGCCCCCTTTTGATAAAATTTAAGACATCCAGGCACCAAAACTCGTCGTCTCGGATGGATGGTAAGTTTGCTCTGCAAACCTCATGCCATATTCTTAGGCGGGTTTAGTGACGATTTGGTATGGGGTAGATCAGTGGCAAAAGAGTTTACATTGGACAAATAGATAAACTCTTTATAATTATTAATCATCCTCAAAGGGGCGATGTTTTAAATCGGTAATAGCGCAATCGGTAGCCTTGGTCTTCTACCTCGTAAGCACCCTCCATCACAAATTTTTCTTGGATTTCACGTAGGACTTCTTGGCTATCGATATTGGGCATGTCGATAAAATAGAACTCCTCAATGTCTTCTTTTTTGAGTAGCGCTTCATGATCGATAAAGCGGGGCATAATACCAGTAGATGCCCATTCACGTGCATTGGTGTCACGATTGAGATATCCCGTGATAAAGAAAAAAGCCAGGGAATGATAAACTATCGTGGTCTCTTCCGATGGTTTGATTTTTGCGAAAATCTTATCTTGAAGACGCATCAATTCTATAAACTCAAGATTGTAAACCAATTGGTCTCGCCCATAGCCGCAGCAAGTTTTAGAAATAGAAGTCATATTTAGATTTTTATGATCTCCAAAAGAAAAAGTTCCCAATAGATATCGACTCAGTGGGTCTGCAGTCCGCTTCTGGCTGATAACAAGCACTCCTATAAATAGGGTCAAACAAAACACCATAGCGGATGGAGACACACGGAGGGCCTTGAGGCCAAGGACCGCTAGGAGAATGGTAAGCGGGATCATAGGCAAAAGATACCGGGGATTGGCTACAGGAACCACACGGGTAAAGACATAAAACGAGACCAGATAAAGCAGGACGAGCTGCCAGGCCACGGGTCTTTGGGCCAACCAGACTTTCACAGATCGAATGCGACTCAATTCAAGTTTTTTTAACCGGCTTAGTATAAAATATAAACTACAAAAAACGATAAATCCAGTTGGAATCCACATAAAGCCAGCGACGTAGACCTGTATCAAGACAGTGATGAGGTATGGATTAGTTAGATTTAGGGAATAAAGTGAGCGAAATCCTCCCATCACACGGGGATCACCGGAGTCAGCACCATGAAATAAGGGTAAATCATAGTAGAAAACTCTAACGAGCACATAGTAAGCTAAAACGAAAAATGGAATCGTAAGAGGTAATAACTTCCGTATCAAAGCTTTTAAATGGGTGGTAACAGGCTCTGAACGATCCCCCAAAAGGAGGGAACCCTTGATCCCACAATAGGCCATGATATATAGCCCGTAGACAAGAATCAGTGGTTCCTTAGTAAAAATCATTCCCGTGCCCCATAGGGCGGCAAGCCAAAAGCGGTCTTTTAGAAGGGCCCAGGAAAAACCAAGAAGATAAGCAACGCTTCCAATCTCTGGGGTAAGATTCACAATGTTAGCGAGAAACACGGGGTTCATGGCAAACCCCAAGGTCACCAGTGAGCTTATCAAAGGGGTTCCATTGGATCCCAGGATGACGCGAGCATTTTGATAGAAGTGGACGATGGCAAGGGTAGCAAACCCATAACCTACAATATGGTGACAGGTTAAAGGATCAAAAGGACTGTATCTCACAAGAAGGCCAAGGGGCATAAAAAATGCCATATTAGGATGATTGGAACAGTTATAGGACATGATATCGAGGGTTTTTTGCAGGGTAGGCTCGATGCAGAGAAACCAGTACCAAGCTGTGTCCCAAATGGGGACAAAGTCCCGATACCTCATAAGGATCCCTAAGCAAATAGCGACGACAGCCACCTGACCGAAAAAATGGGGGATGTTTACTTTTTTAAACATAAACTTACCTCTATCATTACCATCATCAAGCATGACCTATGGATTATCATCGGCAAATCATTGTGCAAACTCAAAATTAAGTCGTTGAACGGCTTATAAATTAGATTTCTAAAGTTATAAATATCCAAATCAGTGCCAACAAATTCAGAGTGGTAGAATGGATTTATTTGCCTTCATCCACCAAGCAAAAACCGTAAAAAGCCTAGGGTTCTCGCCGCAACACAGCAGAACATACCGTCCTTAATGGCAAAAAAGAAATCCCCGAGGAAAGAGCCGCCAGGATGCCTTTGGGGCTAAAAAGCTGCTGGGGAATCTTTTGAATCCATGTTTTATTTTGTGTCTTTGCGATCCCTACAAAACGGTAGAGTGTCGAGACTAGCTCGTCGATTCCGTAGTAGTTTATCTTTAGGATTTTGTACCCTGCTGCATGGGCTATTTTTTGGAGAGACTCTCTAGAAAAATGGCTTATATGTCGTGGCGGATCCCAATAAAACCAAGATTGAGGAAACATCCTTGCCCCTAGAGCATCGAGGTTTGGCACCACTAGGTACAGGAGTGAAATGTGTTCGGCATGCAGCCTCTCCAGTACCCTTAAAGGGTCATGAAGGTGCTCTAAAACATGGCGCATCACGACGGCTTGGGGGCGTTGTCCGTCAACTGTCAAAAACGGTTTAGGATTTGGATCTACAAAATCAATCATCTTATAGGGGATATTCGTAGATCTCCACTGGGTCTCCGGGTAAAAATCTCTTGCTTCTGCATGATAACCTCGGTCCCGCAAATACCGAACCATGGCGCCATCACCCGCACCAATATCCAGGACTGCTGCTTGCGACCCTAGGTGTCCCATAAAATGTCTGAGCTCGATAGAAAACAATGTTCTTTGTAAAAAGGCGACGATGGGATGAGGCGTCTGGTGCATGAGCCCACCGGCCTCGTTGCTATAGTATTTGCTAATTTCTCCCACGGAAGGGGGAGACCGCAAAAAAACAAAATTGCATGGTTCACACCGAACCCTCTCAAAGATCTCACCAGATATGTGATCCACAAGGCTTGGAGCCACGGGAGTCAAAAGGGAATCGAGACCACAAATGGAGCACTGTTGACTTTGGTTTAGTTTTGGAATCATGTAGCCTCTTGAATCATCTTGTCTAATCCTTCGCGACATTGCCAGCCTACGTTACAGGGTGGAACCTGCCCAAAGAGACTGCATGGTTGGCATGATAGGTGCCTATGACGAAGCAGTTTGCTACCAAATCCCAAGGGACTCCACTTTAGGTCTCTGCTACTCGTAAACAGAGCCGTCGTCGGCACACCATAAAACGATGCAACATGGACGAGACCCCCATCAATCGTTAAAAAGCGATCGGCCTTGGAAATTAAATCGCAAACACCCCTAAAATTTTTGGCTTCGAACGTCCACAGACTAGACTGGCATTCAGCCAACTTCCTGGCAAAGTCCCAGTCCACGGGGGCTGCAACGATCCTGACCGCTCCGCCCCCTGCCCACGGGGCGATTAATTTTGCCCACTGTTCAAGGGATATTTGCCTTGATGGTGCACCCTGCAATCCTGCGATACCGACTACGAGCCGATGAGGTTCGTGGGCCTGTTTGCGCGGTCGCATCCCATCAGGACGGGAATCCCCGAGATTTTTTGTGCCTTCTGCGATACTATCACCAATTAGGTTTTTAAAACTGTTGACTTCGTGGGTTGATAGGGGGTCATAAGAAGTTTTTTTGTCAAAAAATTGAGCTGCTCGGTTGGTTGAAAAACCAAAGATCTTGCATCTAGAAGAGCCTAATAAGATCGCAATACTTGCTGCTAAACCAAAAAACTGCTCCGTCACAACTATTTTGTGATATTTTCCGGCTAATTTTAGCAAGTTCCTAAAATCGTCGACGAGGTGGTATGTTAGACCGAGATGATCGGCCCATGGTTTCGCACGGGTCTCAATAAGAAATTCAAAGTCCTTCTGGTAGTCAATCCCCATCTCCTCACAGGCGATCGTAAAACAGACAAGGTCCCCCATCCCCCCCGGTCTTACAACCAGTGGCAAGCTTTTAGGGGCCTTTTGAAAGGGGAGTCGGAGAATGAAACTACAAAGAGCAACCGGTAAATAGGCGATGCGGTCTAGAGATTTGAGAAAATCCAATTTCATTATCTTCACTATTACTTTGATAGAAAAAGTAGCAAACCAACTATAAATCCTAATATATAGCTAGCGCTGTCCTTCAATGCAAACACGACAGGATCATGCTGCAACGTCCCTCTGTGGGCGAATAGCCATATTCTTGCTAACCAATAGAAAACAATTGCTATAACCGGCCAAAGGATCGTCGTATTAGAATAGATGCGTGTTCCTTGTTCGCTATGAATATAAAATGCCAAGATAGACACAGCCATAACTCCGCTTCCGACTCCTAACATAGACAACACCTGAAGATCACTTTTTTGATAGCCCCTTCCTGGAGTCAATAACTTTCCATCTTTGACGTTTTTATCCAATTCGGCAAATCTCTTAGCAAAAGCAAGGCTTAAAAAAAAGAACAAGGTAAAAGCCGTTAGCCAGTAGGAAATCTGAATACCCATACTGACACCCCCACAGACCACTCGCAGCACATAGAAACCTGAAAGCAAGAAGACATCGGCTAACGCCCATCGCTTTAATTCTACCGTATAAAGGCCTGTGAGTGCCAGGTAGAGCGCTAAAAGGTAACCTAAAATGGGATGGCTGGCAGCGGCGATCCCGAGACCTATTGCCGTCATAAGTATCGCGCTTTTGACCGCAGCACCTGCAGTGAGGTCTCCTGCAGCGAGAGGACGAAATTTCTTTTCTGAATGTTTTCGATCATCAAATACATCGATGGTATCGTTGATCAAGTAGACTCCACTGGAGCAAAATGAAAAAGCCGCAAATGCGGCTAAGCCATTTTTAAGGTATTCCAGCGAATAAAATCCGTGGGACGTAATGAGCGGAACAAAAACCAGGGTGTTTTTGCTCCATTGGTGCACCCTGATGCTTTTAAATAACGCCTTTAAGGTGTTGAATGGGGCTAGTTCAACAGTTACAAAATCGATTTTTTCATTTTTTAGTTTTCTCTTAAGACTTGATGTTGGATGGACAACAATTGCCCTCTCGGACTGCTTCCATATTGGTAAATCCTTGGCACTATCCCCAATGTAGGTGAACTTTCCTGTTCCTATTTTATTTTTGATCGCCGATAATTTGGCATTGCCAACCAGATTCACAGATCCATCTGAGGAGATAAACTCGTCAAAAACACCATATTGTTCAAACACCTTTTTTGCTATTTTGCGATCAGCGCCCGTGGCCAACAGCACTTTAAACCCTTTTTGCCGTTCTTCTTCAATGAGATTTAAAACATGAAGATTCAATGGAAATCTCAAATCTTCTGGATCGATCGCCTCGGCCACGGATCTCTTAAACCAGGCGATCCCTTTCCTTAGCACTAAAAGGAGCTTTAAAGTCGACCATGGGTTGGTCTTAAACAAATAGATGTAACATTCTACAAGTGAATCAACTTTGATAAACGAAAAGTCTAAGTCAACAACCAGCCAATCCGTGACGTCAGGATGGACTAAAGGTGTTAAATCTACATCTTCTTGAGCGTTATTGCTGATTTTTGTGAGCTCCGATAGGAATTGGAAAGACACATGGCTGATCTCTAACGTACATCGGCAGAATTTTAGATCTCATAACGATTGTGCAAAAGAGCGAGGGTGGGTGTCGGTAGAAACAGGCGAGTATTTATGATAAGATACCACTATAGGCTCCCATTTCAATCCCGTCTTCCGGAGATATTTCTCATGAAGCCCTATAGGCGAGTGAAGACGGTCCTAAAATCCGATCCATTGATTGCGGTGGTGATTTTTATTGGTTGCCTCTTGTGGTTTTGGAGCTTCACTCAAGGGATGTCTTTAGGCAGCCGGCTGACAGGAGAAGAAGTCTCTGCCAGTATCCGCGATCCCTTATTTTTGTCTTTAAGGACTCAACACAACTGCTATGCCACCAATGTTGGTGCTCATCTCTTGTACCTGTTTGCCCTAGAGTGGATTCCGGGTAAAGGTCTGTTTTGGACTCGCTTCTTTAAAAGTATCGTCTTGGCTGGCGGTCCACCGTTACTGTATGTCATATCCCGCCAGATGTTACTTCTAAACACGTTTTCTAGCATGATCGTGGCAGTGAGCTTCGCGACGCTGCCGGGATACTTGGCTTGGGTGTGGCTTGCTACCGAATTCGGCATCGATGTGGTTTTCGGTCTTGCAGGCCTCTACTTGGCCACCAAACCACAACTCTACCTACGCCTCGGATCCTGGGTTTTCATAGGGGCTTCGATGCTGATTTATGGAGGGGGATTGACGTTTGCCTTTGGTATGGTCATCTTCATGTTAGCAGACTTTTTCCACAGGTTACCCCACCAAGAGTCGAAATCTAGGTTTGTAAGTCGCAAGCTTGGTGAATGGACCGTGGGAGCTTCACTTTGTGGCAGCCTGCTAGCCCTTGGAATATCGCTTTACCAGAATAGCCAACGGGCGATGCGGGGCGGTGGGATGATCGACTTCGGGGGCGGTGCCTGGTCTCGGTATGGGGATCGCCTGATGGAGCTCGTCCGGGATCTGATCAGCTTTCACCAGCATAGCTATTATTTTTTTAGCACCTTACCAGCCCTTGGCTATCCCGTCCTTAGCGCGGTTGCAGCCCTAGGTTTAGCAGCTTTTTTCCTTAGTGGCAGACTCTCACCCGTGCGTTGGCTTTGGGGCGCGATCGCCATTGGTGCCCTAGGAATTACGACCGTTGTGGGAGGTGTCCCTGGCTACCGACGGGTGGTGGTCCTCGCTGCCGTGCATGCTTTGGGGCTGGGTCTTTTTTCGGAGAACCTACGCGGTACAGTGAGCTTTGGACCCTTTCAAACAAATGCTGGCTCCCTGGTCCGATGGATGTTACTCATGATGGCCCTTGTGACCGGCATAGTCGCCTGGAGAGATCAAGATGATGTTAAAAACGATTTACCAATTGATTATTATTTTCCCGATGATTTTTGGAACCAAAAGGATGGGGAGCAAAACCTCAAAAATGAGCCACACCCAGCGTCGCTGACCCGTCCTGATGCTATGCGTTACCTTTCACTTATGGCGGCCTACAAGTGGCGCCACCTGGATGGTCTGTCAAGCCAGGAACGGGAAGGAGAAAAACAAAAACTTCTCCAGAGTCTAAAGGACTACTATACAACCAATGACAAGGAGCGTTATATCGAATGTCCCTAGTGGTCATAGTCTAGACAGTCTCACCACTAACTTCTGTCAAGAAAGTGACTAAAGCCCTATAGCAAAGGTAAAGGCTACTTTGAGCGTATTAGGTGAGTCGACCACTGAATTGATCTTTGCTAGATTTCACTTGAAAAAATTAGCTGAAATTGCTGGCTAAATTAGCGAGTTGCTAGCACCTTCTACAATTTTGACTTCCTGACCCTTAAACACGATGGCCAACTTTTTTATCCTCTTGACCCCCCGCCGTTTAAGCTCGGTCTCATACTGGCGATCTTCGATTTGTTTAAGGGCTGTCCCAGCTGCCGTCTCAAAATCCACATCAAAATCTGCATCAAAAGCTTTAAACTCTATGATATACCCTATCCCTTCAACTGATTTAGGTGCCACCATCACATCATAACGACCATAGCCGCTTTGTTTATTGGAATCGATTAAATATCGGCTACGAAGCTGCATCAACATCCCGAGAAAAAAAGCATGATAAAAACTTTCCGCTTGGTATGGACTCTTATCAATAGAAAATCCATTCCTATCTAAATATAGCACTGATCCTCAATTGGCGATACGGCAGAAATCAAGTTTTAGTGCAGATAATCTCATTCATACTATACTTCATTTATCAGCATCGCCATACGGAGCAGATATTAGCCTCGAAAAGGTCTTCAAAGACACAGAAGAAGTCCCCTTTAGGTCTTCACTTTCCAAAGCTCGAGATAGGATAAGCAGCGGCTTTTTTGAGGATCAATTAAAAGGCGTCACCAATTTTCTTGAGGAAAATAGGCCCACCTACGGTAATCTTGGTATTTATGCGATTGATGGCCATCAACTCACTCTGCCACTTACTAAAGATCTCTATGAAAAGGGTTACAGTGGGCGAAAACTCGAAAATGATATGGAAAGTCATACCCTAAAGGCCTACGTCGGGCATTGCTGTAATGTTATCTCCCAAACAACAGTGAGTGTTACATTTAATTCGACATTAAATGAACACCGAGATCGTTCGGTACTTTTAGCTTCAGTGCCTGAAAGTTCCCTCGTGATATACGACCGACTTTATTTAAGTCAAGACCTTGTTTCAGACCATATTAGATGTAAAAAAGTCTATTTTTTGGCTCGATGCAGAACTAATTCATCCAAAGAAATTGCTGATTTTTTCAAGAGCGGAAAAGAAAAACAAACGACTCAAACATTAGGGACCACATTAACTCTTGTAAGGATTAAGCATCCACTTTCGCAAGATGAGAGCGTAATGGCCACGAATTTACCTCAATCATGGCTAGAAACTAATCATATCGCCAACCTCTACCAAATGAGGTGGGAATCAGAGACTTTTCAAAAGGATTTCATTATCACTGCCCATGGAAAAATTTGGCACTCTCGGTCCGAAAATGGAATTCTTCAAGAGTTTTTCTCAAAGCTTTGGCTTCTTAATGCAACAAGAGCACTTATGCATTTATGTGGCGAAAAATTAAAAGACATAAATGATAGAGGTTATTTAAAATCAAATTTTAGGCTCTGTTTTCATACTTTAATCAGTGGCTTAAAAAAGTGGATGGAATCTCCTACAAATTTAATGATCCGATTGATTCGAGCAATCAAGCGCACGAGAGAAAAGCGCCGCAAAAACAGCCGAAGTTATAAGAGAGAGCTAAAGTCTCCGGGAAGTAAATATGCTTACAATAACACTGTACCAACAGTAAACAGACCTCCACCAAAGAGATAGAAAACTATGCCAATATTTTAGCATCTCAAGACCTAAAAAATTTAAAGGTCTCTTGGGAAACTTTTGGTCAAAACAAAAATCTTTAAAGTTTGAGTGGTTACGTTGTCAAAAAAACGGACACCCTGCCAAAACATTTTTAAGAAACCTATAAAAACACCAAAAATAAATTTATAATGCACCAAAATTATGGAACTATTTTTTTAGCATTCAAAATTAAGGCCCCGGCATTGGATCAAGCCCCTGCTCAAATATTGATCGCTGGCAAACAAACATTTGACAATCCTCGACATCCCCTAGACCCCCCCCCTACGGGCAGAAGCATCTCATTTAGTTATCCTTTGCGACTCATGCCCAAACCATGTCAGGGGGTCCTTTAATTGGTGTGAATCTTGCTGCATAAAACATGAACTTCAATTCAATTTAGATCAATCAAATTTAGAGGAATCTTATGACAAGCAAGAAAACCTATTTATTTTTATATGGTGTATTCTCGATATTTTCTTTTGGATGTAAACAAAAATCTTTAGACTCTGAGGCTAAAATCGTCGGCGGTGTTGAAGATGACCTCATCCATCCCGAAGTCGTTGCGTTAGAGTCTCTTCTGGAAAACGGTAAAGCGGGTCGATGCACAGGCACCATCGTACGAGATGATTTAATCCTTACGGCAGCCCACTGCGTTGTGAATGATATGCCACTAAAGAGCATCCTAGCAACGCCTTACCTGAGCCATGGAGCAGAGCAAGCGCTGAGCCTAGGTAAACAGGCCAGCCAATATCTTTTTCTTCCTAGTTACGATCCTAAATTGGACTATAAGGAGAGAATACCCAGAGATTTAGCATTTGTAATATTTCCTAAAGGAACCTTTGCGGGTCGACCTATGGGTCAATTTGCCCCAGAGGACCCCCTATTGGGAGATATGGTCCGGCTGGTGGGATATGGACGTACAAATGCCGCTGACCCCGATTCTAACCCCATGTCTAAACGTCATACGGGGACAGCAACTGTGTCATTGATAAATCCCGGCATCATCATATTCGCAACGGAGCAAGTCGGGCTGACGACCGTTTCAGTTGCTCAGGGTGACTCTGGAGGTGCCCTTTTTAATGCTGCCGGCCAAGTGGTTGGAGTGGCGTCTGAAGGGACAACTGACACTGGTAACAATTCGATTTCTAAAGACAACCAATATTATGCTGTCTATGCTAGCGTGAACGCTCCTCTTGCGAACGAGTTTATTCGCAGCGTCCTAGCTACAGAAAATGTTGAAGGCATTAAATTGGGGCAGTCTCCCGTCACTTCCGACGATGATTCGTCTATAAAATAGCCAAACTAAAGGTAAGGAACGATGAACAAAAAACTATTTTTATTATTTACAGTATGTGTTTCGCTATTTTATTCATGCAAAACATCGAATCAGGCCTCTGAAACAAAGACGGTCATCTTGGACTCAAATGACAAGCTATGGGATAAGCTCAATTTAAACGTATGTTGGCTGAATCAAGGCGCAGATACCAAAAAATTCAGAGAACAAATCGAAGCTTTCGTTTCTAGTAACTTTGACAAAACAATTTTAAAATTAAGAGGCTGGAAAGCCTGTAAAAACCAACCCAATCAGGATGATGATATCAGAGTCCTGATTTTTGATGGATCTGATTCACCTTTTTTTGGAAAGCCGGTCGTTCCAGGGGAGGGCCACCCACGGGCTCTTGCCTTTGGAAAGAAAAGCCGCCAGACAAACCCCGCTTTGATTTTAACCATGAATTTTACGGCTGTTCAGCCGTTCTTAGTCGACCAAGCAAGTAAGCAGAACGGGACGGGCAAACTCAATCTACTCCTTAGCATCGCGCTTCACGAGTTTGGTCACGCTGTAGGGCTTTATCACGAAAACACCCATCCTGATTCCGACTGTATCCATGACCCTGAAACCGCTCCACGACGAGCTGTGACAGGGTTTGTCAGAGACTCGTTTATGAATCGCTGTTACTACCGTAAGGCAACCTACAGCAACGGGCCCGTCACCATGAGCCAAGGGGATATTGAAGGTATCAATAAGACCTATAGCTTTCTAGCGACTCCATAAATTTGTATAGCGCTTAAAAAATAGACGCTGAATGGCTTCATAAACATGTGTTTACAGATTAGGCGTATATAAAACCGTTAGCGGGCTAAGTTAGCTTTGTTTTTATTAAAAATAAAGCTAACTTGCCCGCTGAGGCATCGATAAGAAATCTTCCGATAAAGTTGGCACGAGACTTGCTTTTTGAATGGCGCAAGGCAAAACCAGTTTTTTTGGAGAAATATATGTTTTTTAGATCCCATTGCATGAGGTTGTTTAAATCAGCTTTTTTCTTGTCCCTAGCATTGACCCTATCGTGCAATAAGAGTCAAAACCAAATTTCAAATCATTCGACTGCCCTAAACACCAACCCAAGTAACAAATTGACTTTTGCCCGTTTCACTGACAAGCAAAATCAGCAACGCATTGGAGTCATGATTAATCCCAACACAGTCATCATCACTAAAAAGCCAAATTGGAAAGATGAAATTCAAGCAAGTTTCATTGCACAATTTGGAGACTCTAAAGTGGAAGCCAAACACTGGAACGCCATTTTTTTGTGGGGACCAGAGTTGAGCTTTGGTGGGCTTGGTTCCAGTGCTAATGGTTCTGAATCTCAACCTTTACAAGCCTATAAATTGACTAAACCAATAGATGGTACCTTTAATATTGAAATTTCCCCACAAAAAATCCAAAGCGAGAGAAAAAAATTCTATTACCAGGATGATGTTAGCGCTTTCCATGTGATGGTGGAGTCATCTAGCGGTGGAAGATTTTTAGTTCGGGAAGTTGATCCCAGAGGTTCCACGATGAAAGAAGGTGGAGTCATACTAGACTCTGATGGAAAAATTTTGGGTATTCTTACCGATACGACGGTGCAGCAAGTTGCATGCGGGCCGGTTTATGGAAGGGGAGTCACCATAAACGCGCACGAGGCCGGTCCAAAATCCTTTGACGAAGCGAGGAGTGGATTCCCAACAAAAGCAGAAATGGCTTTTGTTAAAAGTTATGAACGTATCGTCGATGCTGTATCTATGAACAGCTGGACCCCAGTCATTCTATCGGGAATTACAATAAAGGCTCAAAATCCTACCTTTAAGAATCCAAAGATCTCTTTACAGACAAAAGATTGTACGATACACATGCTCACGACTTCTCATATTTTCTTTGAAAATCTAAAAGAATCTGAAGATATCTATTTTTCTAGAAAAGACTATAAAATAAATGTTCATCAATTAAAAGCGCTTAAAAATGCCACTGAATGCTTGGGGAAAACAGTCTGGTGGCCGTATAAACGTGATGAAAAAATTCAATTATTTATGGACTCTTTAAATGGTTACATTGAAGAACAGAAGGCCTCCGTCGCACCTTGAAAAGCGGGAGGAGGGATGGAAGTGTCTGTTGAAAAAGACCAGCAGCGGACCCGTCACCATGAGTCCAGGGGATATTGAAGGGATCAATAAGACCTATGGCTTTCTGGCGACTCATTAGAGATATAGTCATCCTGTCTAAAAGAGATCCGCACTCACCGTAAATCGGGACTCGATGCTTTTCTTGGTGATCTCTCCCGTGGAATCCGCCGTGGCAGCATTGAGGGCATAACCATAAAAGCCTCCCATATAGCTGCGAAGCTCGGCTCTGAGTTTGACCATATCAGTGATTTGGTAAGTCGTAGACGCCCGTGTGACTGTTAACATCCGTGCCCGATAAGCATCAAACTCTGCATCTGGACTCCCGCTGGCATCGAAGCCACTCGCTTGGTATTGGGGCACCCATGTCTGAGCCACATCGACGGTGAGTCCTAAGGTCAGTTTTTCTTGAATCGAGGGCACAAACTTCAAGGCGATTTGGTTGTCCACAAGGTAATTAAAATCCCGTTGTCGCACTTTAGCGTCTTCGGGATCACTAAGACCAAACCCCTCGACCCCGGTGTTGTTTTTGGGCGCTGTTTTGTTGTCTTCTAGGGCTTGGGGGCTCATGACCTGTCCCCGTGGTCTGGTAAAGGCGCTAAGACTCAAGCCTCCCATGGATAGAGGAACTTTGTAGTCACCAGAAAGATTCACTCCCAGATCTGTAGTCATCCAGGTCCCGGAGGTCTTTGAAAAATCAGTAAAAGAATAGGGGCCGAAGGCAACATATTCACTTTTAAAGAGATTCACAATGGTCTCATTATAGGCTTCAAAAGTTTGAATCCCACTGGATTGATTGGAGGTACCGTAGCTCGCCGAAAAACTCGTATCGATTTTCTTTTGCCAAAAAATGGCTCCAAAGGTAGGTGCTACCGCAAGGGTTGCTGTCGTCGCGGTCCTTTGATCCTTTTCCATCTCTTGGATTTCGGCCTGTCTAAACTCAAGGCTGCCATAAAAGTCCACCTTCGTTGGACTTGAGTCTTGAGATTTTTGTGCCTTAACGGCGGATTGGCTATAAAGTGGGCTTGAAAAAAGACCAGCAGCAGCCAGCAAAAGCAACTTCGATTCGTTCATTGGGGAGTTCCATAGTAGGAGGGTGTTAAGGAAAAACGAGAGCTTATCTACCAGGACGGCTATAAGCTAAACAAATATTATATATAAACCATATCCTTGTCAAATTAAATCATCAAATATCATTCAATAAATGCCACTTATTTTGCAAAATATCAGGACGTTTTGGGACTTAAGACCCTAAGTTATGTCTTAAAGGTTTCTTTTTTTCGAGCCGATCAACCCCTCGAAGGTGCCTAGCAAGCAAACATCGACCTTCGATGCATAAACCCTTAGGGAGGAATCCATGAAGTCTTTTGTACAAAAACAAGTTAATCCCCCGTCCGAAGCTGGACAGATGTCACTCACAGCCCGCAATGGATCCCTCGTCGGAATCTTGTTGCTGGCATCAACAGTCGCCTTTGGAGAACCCAAAACGGTAACCGGGACCACTGCAAAACCGGTAACATCGACCACAACCGATGCTGCGGCAGCTGCGAAAGGCGGTCAGGCCGGACCGACGAAAGAAGAGCAAACAACCCATCACGAAAAATTAGCCGAAATGCATACGAAAATGGCTGAATGCCTTAAATCTTCGAAAACTCTCCCCGAGTGCCAGCAGGAATACACCCAAACCTGCACCACCTTTCCTAAAGGTAGCTGCTCTGTTTTTGCTGATTCTAAAGCCAAAGGAGTGGCGGGTAAAACAGGACCTGGAACGGGCACGGCGACTGGTTCTACAGGGACGACAGGGGCAAAAGGGGCGGCTAAGGGCGCTCCTAAAGGTAAGCCTGCTAAGACGGGGACTAAGACCACAACCAAAAAGTAGCAGGGGGGTCACGATTGAGATTTTGGCCTAGGAATGGGGTAAGGAAATAGAACTCCAGTTGAGTTGGTTACGGTGGCGATCTCTACGATAGCTGTTCCACTGGGTATCACCCATGGTGCAAGCCTTGATCACTTCGATATGATGGGGGTCGACTCCCAAGGCACAAAGGTGCAGCGCCGCAGCGACACATAGATCAAAATGCCAGCGGTCGCCGCGTCCTTTCGCCAAAGACAAGGCCGCAGCGACAGGGCCCAAACCAAACTGGGCGGACAAGACCGCTTGGACTACATCGTCTCCCACCTCGTAATTTTCGCGGCTAATCGCCGGACCGATAGCTACCAGAATTTTTTTAGGAGAAACACCTCGCCTAAAAAAACAGTTCAGAGCTCCTTTCAAGATACCTGATGTAAGCCCACGCCATCCAGCGTGGACGGCCCCTACGAGAGTATGATTTGTATCAGCAATCAAGACAGGCAAACAATCTGCTGTTTTTACCACGACCACTTGGCCAGGGGTAGACGTCACTTGACCGTCTGCAAAGGGACGGTCATCGATTTCAGCCTCTGCAGCACCTCTAGAGCTCTTCGGCCTCTCGATACGAACAGGCTGTTGGTTGGTACCTTCCGTCTTATATTGGAAATCTGATAACACCTCTAGGATGACCACTCCATGTTGTTGCTTACTAGGCAGGTGATTTTCGGGCGGGTGATCTCCAAGGCCACCGAAGTGATGAAGAAGACCATGTTGGGTTAAAAGTTCTGACCTTTTAGCGGGTGACGCCCAATGCACACGTGATAATACACTGATTTCATTCATCAATATTTAGCTCCTAAAGTCGGGTCCGCAAAACCCTTGGGGATAAGCTTTTTTTAGAATTGGGGACAAACTCCTTGGAATCTATAATCACAATCTGGCAATGGGGTATCTGGCACCCCCGTAAAAATGACCCCCTAATCTCTCAAAACATATCACAAATTCAGCTCTACTTAGTTTCTGACTCAAAGCACCGATGATAGTAGTATCTTGAGGGTGTGTGACTATCTTTCCATTAGTCACCACCCTACTTTAAAAGCCTAAACAGAACTGGAGATTTATGCCAGAGGGTGAAATCAAACTTGGAGATATCCTTGAAAACGTCCTCGTGGTCGACGATGATAGCTTATGTCTTAAGCTCACAGTAAGCCAGCTCAAATCTTTAGGTGCTACTAAAATTGATACCGCTGATGATGGTGAGTCTGGATTTAACCAAGCTAAATCCACAACCTATTCATTGATCGTCCAAGACTGGAAATTACCAGGTCTCTCGGGAATAGCTCTCTACAATAGGGTCCGGAGGCTCCCGGCCTACCAGTGGACGCCTATCCTTGTGGTCTCTGGCTTTTTAAACAAAAATGACTTTAAGCTGTTACAGGAGTTCCCCTGCACTGCATTAGCCGAAAAACCTTTTACCCAAAAAATTATCAAAGATAGAATTACCAAACTAAACGATGAATCAACGTGGTACCAACATCATCGAGTCTTGGTCGACGAAGTGTTTGCAACAGTCAATCATGATCCGACCAAGATAAGCCAAGTGATTTATGGTGTCATCAAAAAGTCACCGAATCCAACACCTCTGGTCCTTATCGCCGTAAAAGCCCTTACAAATCTCGGGGCCTTTAAAACTGCCCAGGCCGTGTTAGAGAGCCTCATCAAAATAGACCCAGACTCCATCATGGCTCGCAACGAGCTAGGCAAAGTGCTTATGCACCGAGGCAAACATCAAGAGGCACTAAGAGTCCTCGAAAAATGTGAAAATTTTTCGTCGCAAAATATCAGCCGTCTCTGTTTGATGGGAGAAGCTAACCTCAATCTCACAGATTTTGATAAGGCTAGAGACTATTTCTCCAAGGCACTCAGTCTTGACTCTGACGATCCAAAAGCCGCCGACGGCTACCGGGTGTCGCAGAATCTCATTGAACACATTCCCCAACCCACCCAAATGGGTCAGTCTTTTGCAAGCCTACTAAATACTGTTGGGATTGCGATGATTCATAGTGGGAATTTTCAAAAGGGAGTTGAACAATACCAAAGCGCCCTTACGTTTTTAAAAAAGCCACTTGAAAGTTCAAAAATAACTTTTAATTTAGGATTAGGCTACTTAAAATGGGGGAAAGCGGAAACAGCACTGGATTGGTTTCGTAAATCAAAAGATTTTAGCCACGGAGAATTTACCAAATCAGAAAACTATGTCCGCCTGTTAGAAAACCCGAGACCTTCTAAAACCAACCGCAACGACCAAACCAATCTCGAAGATTCCTTGGAATATCCCAGCGCAAGTCCCACGGAATCCCTTGATTCTAACCAAGATCTAGAATCAAAGATCGAACTCGATATCGATAAGGATGGGCCGACGGTAGAAGCCTCTAAAGAGGAGTCGCTCACGCCAGGGTCGACGCCGACCCCCGGAACAGATAGGACTGACATGGCCGATATGTCTAACACAGCTGATCTGGGCACGATCGAAGCCCTTTCCGATAAAATCACCAAAAACCTTTAGCTAGACGGCACCCGATGATAGAGTTCAGCCACCTTAGCCAGCCATTGGGACCGAGCAGGATTAAGGTCTGTGGAACGCGCCCTGTAGCGCCAGTTTCCTTCGGCAACTCCTGGAGTGTTCATCCGAAAAGTCTTAGAATTGCCGACGATATCCTGGAGGGGTAGAATCACCATATGGGCCGGGCAAGCCATCAACTGGCGGATCACCGTTTCGTTGACGCTGCGGTTAATCTGCCCAACGTAGTGAATCAAGTTCTGCATCTCGATTTTGTCGGACCGCGCACCCATCTTGCGAGTTCCACGCTCTTTGAGATCAGTGATCCAGCCACTCAAGGTCTCGTTATCGTGGGTCCCTGTAAAAATCACGGATTTGGGGTTTGCCAGATGGGGCAAATGATTAGAGGCTTCTGCAGAACCATCAAAGGCAAATTGAAATACCTTCATCCCATAAAAGCCAAACTGGTCCCGTAAATCTCTCACTTCTTTAACGACCGACCCGAGATCCTCAGCAATAAGGGTGCGCTTTCCTAACTGCTTTTCAACTTCGTTAAAAAGATCAGCTCCCGGACCAGGACGCCAGGTCCCGTGGCGAGCAGTCTGCTCCTGGGCCTCCACCTCCCAGTAGCGATGAAACCCGATAAAATGGTCCAACCGCACCGTATCAAAAAGGGAATAGATACGTTTAAACCTCTGGATCCACCACTTGTAGCGATCCTCCTTAAGGCGGGGCCAATCATAAAGGGCGTTGCCCCAAAGCTGGCCATCTTTATTGAAAGCATCTGGGGGACACCCGGCTACAAACTTGGGAGCTTTATCTGCATTCAACAGAAAAGCTTCGGGATGGGCCCAAACATCGGCGCTCTTATGGGAGATAAAAATAGGCAAATCACCAATCAAGCCGATTTTGAGCTCGCGGGCTTTTTCGCGGAGGATGTCCCACTGTTTCTGAAAGAGAAACTGGCAGAATTCCGTAAAGGCAAGATCCTCTTGGAGGAGCGACCGGATTTTTTTTATCTCCTCAGGATCGCGACTCCTTAAACCCTTTGGCCAGGTATTCCATTGGCTATGACCTAGCATTTTCGACAACGCTGTAAACAAACAATAATCATCTAACCAATAGGCCTCCTTCTCCACAAAAGCCTGGTATTCAGGGAGGTCTTTATAGGTAGGTTTGGCCCGTTGGAACGCCATTTCCAAGACTTTTTGGCGCATACTATGGCTTTTTTCGAAGGTAGCCGTAGGACCCTCACCATAATACTCGGTGGCATTGACTTTAAGCTCCCGTGGTTTGATCCAGTCGAGCTTGGCCAACATCCCCAGATCGATCAGCATGGGGTCGCCAGCAAAGCTCGACGATGCGGAATAGGGGGAATACCCCTCGCCCGCCGGATGAATCGGCAGGACCTGCCACCAACTGGCCTTGGCCGCAGCAAGCCATTTTAGGAAGTTAATCGAACACGGACCTAGATCTCCCGAATAGGCCGACCCTGGAACCGAAGTGATATGTAGGAGCACCCCATAAGACTTTTGTCCCATACATTTTTCGGCCCACTCAGTGTGATCTGGAATCATGCTCAAACCCTTCTCTAGTCTACCTAATGATTTGTTTATGACTTAAGCTGAACAAAATAAAACTGGCCCGCCCGCTCAATCCAGATCAGAGATTTTGGCTTACCCTTGATAAGCCGGTAAAACTCGGCAGCATTTGCTACCTTTTTGTTGTCCACTTTGAGGATCAAATCGCCAGCCCGCAGTCCCGCCCGGTCCGCAGGGCCATCGGGTTCGATGTTTACGATCAAAGCACCTGCGCGGGACTCTAGGCCATACTCGTTACTCTGGGCTTCCGTCAAGTTGCTGACCGTCATCCCAAAGACTGCATTTTTATCACTCTGGCCTTTTGGACCCTGCTGATCGGGCTTGCCCTGGGCCCCGTCTTCCGGATGCTGACCAACAGTCACCGTCTGTGCCCGCCTTTTTCCGTCCCGGTAGATGGTGAGGGCCACCGAGGTCCCTGGTTTCATAAGGCCTATGGTATTGACGATTTCACTATGAACCTTCATCACGGTGCCGTTGACCTCGGTGATCACATCACCGGGCTCGATCCCCGCTAGGGAAGCTGGGCTGCCTTTTTGGACCCAAGCGACCAAGGCACCACCTTGGACCCCTGCGGGTAGTCCTAGGCTTGTTTGGAGTTCTTTGTCAATAGGTTGGAGACCGACTCCTAAAAATCCACGGGAGATCTTGCCTTTGTTGATCAACTGGTCGGCAATGGATCGCACCAGATTAGAGGGGACTGCAAATCCGATCCCGTTATAGGCTCCCGAACGGGAGAAAATGGCCGTATTGACACCGACGACTTGGCCCGCCATATCGAGGAGGGGGCCCCCGGAGTTACCCGGGTTGATGGCTGCATCGGTCTGGATAAAGTTTCCGAGTTTGGTGATATCCAGGTTTCCCCGTCCAAGGGCAGAGACCACTCCAAAGGATAGACTCGCCTCGAGTCCAAACGGAGCACCTAGAGCTAACACAAAATCACCGACCTCTAAAGCATTCGAGTCTCCCATAGCCAAGGCGGCAAGGCCCTTGCGGTCGAATTTCGGGTCTTTGACCTGTACGACAGCCACATCCGTGTTTTGGTCACGGCCCACGATCTTGCCTTCGTAGCTCTGGCCATTGGCAAGCTTAAGCTGGATCTCGTCCGCGTCTTGAACCACATGATTATTGGTTAGGATATAGCCCTTATTGAGGTCTACAAAAAATCCCGAACCCACTCCGCCTTCCCGCCGGCCCTGGGGCTGCTGAGGGGGCCTGCCGCCGCGATTTTGTGGCTCATCAAAAGGCTGTCGGGGACCCCGTGGACCAAAAAAAAACTCAAAAGGATCGATCATGCCCGGTGGCATTCCCTTGGCGTCCTTATAGATCGACACAAAAACGATCGCCTGATTGGCCTGTTTGGCAATGTGAGCAACACTTTTAGAAATCTTTTGGAGAATCTGTGCATTTTCCGTTGTCGTGGCTTGGGGCGCCCCTGGTAAAGTATACCCCTGCCCAAAACTCGTCCCCCAAGGCGTCCCGACCTGGGCCCCTAGCAACCAAATAAAACCCAATAAAATCCTAAAACTGCGTATCATATAAACCCTTTCGTGATCGCAACCTTAATCTATTGTACCTTAACATAGGGACGAGCCTCTCTGTCAGAGAACAGATGTATCAAAAATCGACTAAAAACAAGATGAGAAAAAACAGTGCTCCGGACCCCCCGACTAGTCGTTTAGCGGGCAGTCATTTTTTTGGGGGGCGCCCAATCACTTTGGCTTGACGCATACCTGATGTATTCGAAACGGTAAAATTTGGCCTGTCTAACCAAAAAAAATGTCCTGTAATACAGGGCAGTTGCCAAGGTCTCGGGGAAACTCGGGAAAAACATACCTGCTTTCAGAACGTTATCGAATTGGATTAAAGTATATTTTATGATATACCGATAATATAAGGAGTGCGGCTGCATGTTTGATGGCTTTATAGTGCAATTAAGTACCTGGGTGAAAACAAAGCTAGAAGCCCGCGGCCTTACCCAACTCGAAGTGGAAGAGGTCATCTATTGCGACGACCAACCAACCAAGCAGACTGACCCCAGGCATGTGCCCCCCGAAACCTGGCGTTT
>JBGSUI010000106.1:0-12301 GCA_041736175.1 Oligoflexales bacterium
TAAAATTTACCTTTCATTCCAACAAATGACAGAGATGGCTGTGCTGTAAACCGTGTGATGAAGAGGCTCGTGCGGGAAATCCGCCGGCGGGCTTCTGTGGGGAGGAGGGGGAGCAATTGTGCTCCCTCTCCTTACCCGACCATAATATCTCACTTTTTGCTAACAAGATTTGCCTTATCGGCTCAAATTTTGCGCTGATTTTGGCTAGATAGGCATTTTCCGCCGTCGACTTATCGATGTCTCGTCTTCTACACACGGCCCTCTTATCGCCCTAACAATTGTCATCCTGGGTCTAAAGCCCGAATTCTGATCCAATGTCGAGCACACCTCTTGTTTCCGCCGTGCGGCCTTACATTTGAAGTAGCACTGCGCCTGAATCGATTGGATTCTTGGAAATAATTATCTGAGGTGAGGCAGGGTTTTCAGGGAAGGTTTTTTCAATTCCAGGCCTTATAGAGATCAGGAAGCGACCTATGCGACCCTTTAACCCTCAAGGTATTTGACTGCCCTCAGATACCCAAAGATTTAAAATGTGCGACTATTGAAGCAAATGCCTCGTCAAACTCAGGGGCTTGCTTAATTGTCGAAATAGCTGCTGTCCATCCTCGTTTCAAAACACCCGTATTGATCAAAGATAATTTGTTGCCTATAGACTCCGGGAGTTGATCTCCTCTGAAACTAAACGTAGATTTAAGTGCATCGCGAAGTGTTATTGGGTTGGACGTGGGCAAAAATAGGTGGATGTCATAGACATCTTTGGATCGTGAATTTCTGCTACCCAGCTTCACGAGCGCGTGGATTTTTTCAGCTAAAATCGTTTCGACTGGATAGACTTGCCAGGTTAGGCTTCCATCGCCAATCGTGAAAGAGGTCGATATATTTCGAGGGGACGGCGTGACGGGATCGCCCAGTCCGATATCAATATGAACGAGTTGTGCATTGATAATCTTGGGTGGTGGTTGATCTAAACCACCGCGGAAAACAAGGCTAATACCCCCATAGTCTCCTTGTGCCTTTATGTCTGCCATCGACTCAAATTTAAACCAGACAGAGTCTCCTGGATCGACAGCCATGGCCTCTTTAATTCTTTGAATCGCCACTTCTTTGGGGAGTCCCCGAAGGGCCGCGTCGAGATCAGTTGTGTACCTTGGTGAATTGTAGACTCTAACCCCGACATATCCCCCCTTAAAAACCAAGCAGCTGCGGAGTTTGTCGTCTGCCAACAAACGAACGGCAGCTCGTTCTAGGAGGAACATTGTCATCATTTGGGGTGTCGTAACACCTCGTTCCTGCGCAGCTCTGTTAATTTTCGCTATTATAGACTGAACTTGCGGATTTTTTGCTGTACTCATGAAACAGTTATCGCCTCCCAATGGGGGATCATGACATTCCAAAGGCCAAGATCCATGGCTGTTTGATAGATTTTTTCTTCAGTTGTCTTTTGTTCCGCAAGAGCCGTTCTTGCTGCAACAAGCGCTATTTGATATCCAATTTTTGAGGCATACCGAAAGGCCTCCACTATTGCTCGCTCGATTGTGACAATTCGATAGTCCTGGTGATCTTCTATAGCGACGTTAAGATCATTTTTTGTGTGAATGATTCTATAATTGGCGTATTTACCCCGATTCTCGTGGGGTATGAGTATCCATATCTGCTGCGGAACCTGAGGGATCAAGACATAATCAAACAGCGCCGAAATCCCCCCGATGACCGAATCGTTACCCAGTCGATGACACGCTACAATAAAATCGAGTTTACTTTCGTCGATTACCGTGTCGCGATGACGGTAAATGCCATAGTCAAGTTTAACAACACGTCCCTTTGCCACCAGCCGAGAGACCGTCGACTGAGCAATGCCAGCCTTTACCGCATCGATCGTCCGAAAGACGCGCCGGGATTTCAGGACCTCTTCCGGGGTATGCCGTTTCAGGATTTGTGCTTCTTCCGACACGCTCGAGTCCTTATGACTGGCTTTTCCATATTTCTGACAGAATATGGATTTTTCATGCCTATGCATGACTTTCACATATATCTTACCAAATATGGAGAAGTCATGCAATGAGAAGGGGCTGGTACAAAGACTGGAAGGTTCGTTCCAGGTATTGTAACATTGAGGAAGAATGATCAAATTTAGGTGTCTCACCGCATTTAGCGGCAGTCGTTTGGCCATAATTGGGCCTCAATAGAAAAAGCCCCTCTAGTAGGCCATCGGGACGGGGAATGTCTAGGCATGGGGAACGCACCTTTCGGCGATTATAGGCCAAATTTGGCGTTCATTATTTCTAGGATCGAGCTCAGAAAGGTGGTTCAAGGATGGATCACAAGAAAATCGTTGCTTATTTCCGGGTTTCAACCCGAAGGCAGGGCGAATCGGGCCTGGGTCTTGAGGGTCAGGAGGCCGCTATCAAGGCTTTTTCTCACAAAAACGGAGGTACCATCCTTGCGTCCTATACCGAGGTGGAAAGCGGGAAAATTGCTGAGCGGCGTGAGCTCGGCAAAGCATTAGCCCATGCTCGAAGGTCAAAGGCCACCTTGGTTGTTGCCAAGCTCGATCGATTAGCAAGGAATGTCGCTTTTTTGTCGGCATTGATGGACAGTGGTGTCGAATTTGTTGCTTGTGACAACCCCTACGCCAATCGCCTCACCATTCATATTCTCGCTGCTGTTGCTGAAGATGAAGCCCGACGGATTAGCGAACGTACTAAGGCTGCCTTAGCAGCCTATAAAGTTAGGGGGGGAAGGCTTGGGGCGAGTTTGCCGCAATGTCGGACTTTAACCTTAGCCTCGCGAAAAGTAGGTGCTCAGAGAGCTGGTGATACAGCAAAAAGGCTTGCGAGTGAAGCTTACCGGGATATAGAGCCTATTTTAAGGAACTTTCAAGCTAAGGGACTGTCGCTTCGGGCCATGGCTCGTGAAATAAATGAGATTGGACATACGACCCGACGGGGGAAGAGCTGGAATCATGTTCAAATTAAAAGAATACTAGATATGGTTATGGTAAGTTGATCTATAAATCACTTTCGTCAATGACTCGTCAACTGTACAATACTCTGATACCGCTTGGTTTATACCCTGCGTCAAATAATCAACTGCACCTGGTGGACTCATGGACTATATTGACCCTTCCCACTCACTGCTGGGGACTGATCCCATTTGTGATTTCAGAGAACCCCCGCTTCAACCTAAAACCCAGCCTTTTTTTAAACGCTTGCAGGCAGACTTTGAGGGTGGAGCTTTGGGATGGGTCGGCGATTTTAAAGATTTTGCCCTCGGCTATTTAACCTTTGCTTCGACTTTGCTAGCGCGAGTTCCAAACACCCATGCAAGGCCGGTTGGCGCTGTCGTGATTGGCGAGACTTCCACAGGTAAAACCGAACTCGCTAACTCACTCATGCGCCTATTCTCCGACGATCACGTCATTTGCGTAACCTCGCTTTCAGCAAAAAGCCTGATCTATAGGTGCATCGAAGACCCCCATTGCCTCAATGGAAAAGTCATTTTTGTTGAGGAGCTATCTGGCCTTCGAAATGAAGACCTTCAATACCTACTCAGAATCTTAGTCACGCGAGGGGAGGTGCGGCACGTGACCGTGGTAAACGGAAAGCCTGTGGAAATCAGGGCCAAAGGCCATATATCACTTCAAACGACGGGTTTGCCAACCGATCGACTCCGCGACGATACCATGAATCGCCTCGTTACCATTCATTCCGATTCGACTCCACAAATGACTGCCAGGGTTATTAGCGAGATCAAGAAACGATATTCTGCAGATGCACAATCATCTATTCAGAAAACCAAATCGTTAGATTGGTATAAAGCCTTCTTTAATCATCTCCGACCCTATCGCGTAGTAGTGCCTTTTGCCGAAGATCTGCCATTAAATGGATCGGAACCAGAAAGTCGACGGATGTCCAAGATCATTATGGACCTTCTCTGCACCGTTGCTCTGATCAATCAGAAAGAGAGAGTCATCGAGAATGGTTTTTTAATCGCCGAACGAGAAGATTTTGACATTATCTCGGGATTTTTGAAAGTAGCTACAAAAAGTCATAATCTATCTTCGCGGGACAAAACTGTTTTTGATGCTATCAAACAATTGCCTAATGCCCCCGGTTTTTCTTATGACGATGTGATTTCCATGAAACCTGGTGATGGGTCTGCGGTTGATGGCGGTTACAGCCTAACGAGTGTAAAATATGCCCTTGCAAGTTTGGTTGATGCGGGAGTAGTTAAGGAAATTGGCCGTAAAAATAGGGTCATATATTTTTGTTTGGTGTAGATGTTTAAGACATACCTTTTTCTTGTAAATCGCAGCAAAATGGCGATGAGTCATTTATCGTTGATTTAGAAGTTGCAATTAGTTAATTCCATTACTCGAAAACCATCATCATTGCGAATGTACCAATTTCGCAATGTTTCGTAAGTACAACGCCATCGGGTTTTTGAGCGCTTCTTTTTTAAGTTGCATTTATCCAAATCGATCGTTCTACTAAAGGTTCGACGATCATTACGTAGTCCCCTCTCAATAGTCGATGAAGGGAGCCCTACGCAACTTGCGGGCCTATGTCGGCCTTAACTGCCGGAACGGCACCTATTTAACCCACGCGCCGGACTTTGTCGCAACCCGATAGTAAAACGCAGAGAGCGTTTCATTTTTCCTTAATTAGCCAATATTCAGACGGCTCTCGATGAGCCTTTTGGCCTTCTGAAAATTATCGGCCAGAACACAAGTAAAGAACCTTCCTACCATCCGCTTCACGCTGAGACTGAAGGTGCTTGCTCGACAGCCCTTTCTCCACCTCCCCTTAATTGTTCATGCCCGTACGCCGAAACACCTATGGCCATTAAGGCTCAACCCAAGCTAAACTAAAGGTGCGATGTATGAAGGATAAGCTCCAAAAGGCGTTCGAGAAATATTACAAATGCACGAAAAGACTAGACATTTCAGCTTTCGCGTCTGTTCTGACAGTTCTCCATTGCTTCAAGTCAAAGCAGAGCACCCACGTCCCGAGCGATGGCTCAGAGTACAAAACCTCCATACGCATTGTTCAGCGTCTGCTTCAGACAGCTGACGGCAAGTCGTTCATCGCTTGCATTGAAGAATATGCGAGAGAGACGCCTTACCATCAACGGGTAACGGACATTACCAATTTGTACGAAGAGTCCGCTGAAGGAAAGAAGGCAAGAGAGAAAATCGGCGCGTTCTATACTCCGATCAAATACTCAATCATGGCGCTAAAGTCATACCGCGAGTCTAGTGTTACCACGGTTTTTGATCCGTTTTGTGGGTGCGGCTCTTGGCTTGCTGCGGCAAATATCGTTTATGGACACGACAAAGTCGAAGTCTTCGGTACGGACATTGACTTAACCGCAATCCTGGTTGCTCGACTAGTAGTAGCGTGGGCGAAAGAGCGTTCTCCAAGGACTCTGAAAGTCGTTGAAAAAAATCTTGTAGCGCTGGATACGCTGTATCCCTCAACGAAGGAGCAACAAAAACTCGCCGAGTTCGCCGGCCAAGCCGCCCTAGTTGCTACCAATCCGCCTTACGGGTTTTCGGTAAAATCTAGACCGACGAGTGTCTCCGAAGCACCGATTCCAGACAAGGAAGTTTTCTACCTTTCTATCTTGCGGGTTCTCCACGACGCCCCGCGCACTCCCGCCATGTTTTTAGTTCCAAACACTATGCTTCTCAATGTCGGTTCAGAGAAATTTCGCTCATGGCTATCCACAAGCTATTGCGCAAGAGTAACAGATCACAGTGCTGAAACACTTTTTGAGTCGGCAACTGTCAGAAACATTCTGTTGGAAACCTCCCCCGGAAGTGGTCTTCAAGTAAGAAAATCATTTTCAGATAAATGGATACAGCCACGTAATCTAACGGCTCTCGCCGAAAGAAACCAACTTGTCGTTAGCGATTTGTTCCAAGTGTCGCAGGGCCTCATCCCGTACGACAAGTATAGGGGTCACAGCGAGAACCAAATTCGTAACCGCGTCTTTCACGCAGACTCCAAGGTCGACGCTTCATTTAAGCCAGAAATTCAGGGCAAGGACGTAACTGTGTGCCGCGTGGAGAGAAAGACTTCTTCATGGATCAAGTACGGCCCATGGCTCGCTGCACCTCGGGATCAGAAATTCTTCAAGCAGCCTAGAGTGCTGATTCGCGAAATCACCTCATCGAAGCACGGACACATCTATTGTGCATTTACCGATCGCGAGTTCTACAACACGCCGTCGATCATCAACGTCGTTTCAAAGGACGAGCGAATTACCGAAGCCAATCTGAAGACGCTATCCGTCCTTCTTTCCAGCGACCTCTACTCGGAAATCCATTTCAACAGCAGTCCCAAAGCCCAGAAGGGCCTATTCCCGAAGATTTTGGTGCGAGATGTAAGAAATCTGCCGCTCCCAGAAAATTTTATGACTCTCAATTTGAGCCACATTTACGATTGCGCTGTGGACCTTGCCGATCGTGGCAGCGACGAAAACGAGATTCGAACCTTTATCAGCGATAATGTAGCAAAGGCAAATGCTAGGACGGGTGCAGCATGAGTGGATTTACTAAAGAGATTTTCAACCCATTCTTCGAATATCTACTTCGTCAAATTGAGAACCTCGGTGTAGCGACAGACGAAAAGTACGCGGTTGCCGAGCTTACGATTGCGAAGCTTAATTATTTCGTATATTCGCTGCTTCTTGAAAGGCTTGACGCCTCTAAAATAGATCAAACGGTCGCAATGACCTGCGCCTTTCTCTCCACCTCGATCGCTGAAGATACATATTTTCCGTTTACTACTTCCCGTAAAAAGAAACTTCATGCTTCTTTAGAGACCATAGCTAATTTGTTGATAAGAAATAACGCTTTGGATTCAACGCTACTCAAGGCGTCATCTGAAAATTCTTCCAATTTTGATTTAAAAGGGTTTATTGACTCCTTCTTGAAACGATATTTTGACGCTAGAACAGGAAAGCATGCTTCGACAATTTCTCTCCTTCAGAAGGCAATCATAAACGACAAGAGCGGGCTGGCTTTACTTGACCAGGTTAAAGGAGCTTTCATACACTATCCTTCCGAGCAAGTCTTCCATGCTGAGGCAGATAGTCGCTATGGCCCAAAGTCGCACACAAATATTGGGACAAACCTTCACAAGCAATGCACTTCGAGCAACGCGGGTTGGTCAAATCGAGTCCCATGGATGCTCAAATTCCTTATGGGCTCTAGTTCGAGTCCTGTAGCCGCAAGATCGGCATTACAACCAGTGCAGACGAATCGGAGGTGCGAGTTCGTCGTATATTTTGGTCCACCTGGCACAGGGAAGACCACCGTCGCAAAGCACCGAGCGCTTGCTCTTTCAGAATCCAATCCCGCTCACTTGTCCGTTGTGCAATTTCATCCTTCGTATACCTACCAACAGTTCGTTGAGGGCATGACTCCGATTCTCTTTCCCGACGGCACTACCCGGTACCAGGTAGTGGACGGACCGCTGATGATACAGCACGCAAAGGCCTCAAATTCTTGGGTTAAAACTCTTGTCCGGATGGGGCGCGACCGCGAAGGGCGATTGACCGTTTGCTTTCCAATTGGGCTCTTGGAAAGGTACGGCGAAGAACCAGGCTCCATCCAATTTTTAGTTGAAGGCACAGAATTTAACGAATGCGAAGTAACTGATGGCACTATCGTTGCAGCATCAAAACAAAAAAACGTGATGAAAAAACTATCACGACGTAGCTCTCATCGATTCGTTGAGGGCCAATTCAAAGGCAAGTCCTGGGGATCTGGATCTCACTGCCTTGTAATCGACGAATTGAATAGAGGCAATGTGGCTCAAATTTTCGGTGAACTGCTATATGTTCTTGCTGAGACGGATGCAGAAACCACAATACCTGTACGCTTACCTTATAGCGGACGTCAAATATCGTGGCCGGCGAGTCTTTCAATAGTAGGAACAATGAACACTGCTGATCGATCAACGGATGATCTCGATCAAGCACTGAAGAGACGATTTAGATTTGTTGACGTGCAACCAGATCCTGAACGGCTGTCTGAACGTGCGTCGAATCCATTTGAGGCGCTCGATGTCAAAAATCTCTACGAAAAGGACCCAGCACAGCTATTAAAGCGTACGCCTGGGTTGGTGTGCTCCTGCGATTTTGTGGCCGAGACACTGAACGTATTGTCTAAGAGCAACGGAGTAGACAAAATTATTGCTTCATTTAGCTTGCAACTTTCCGCGCTCAATTTGGTAATCGATTCCTCAGATGAAGTCCTGGACCGACACTCACGACGAGTCGGTCACTCACATTTTATTGGTTTGGCGAGGAAGATCGCCAAGACCCTAATAGCTTCAGAAATAACCAAAGAAGTTCTAAACTCGATTCATGAAAGCTATAAAATCGCGCTTAAAGAAGAGGTTTTTCCTCAAATACTGTCAATATGCTCTGGAGATGAAGCAGTTGCTAAGGCGATCGAAGTGAAGTGGATCGCAAGCCTAGATGAAGTACCGCGCCCCGTCGGCTTGGCAATCTAGATGAAACGTCATTTAACATCCGAGTACATAGGCGTTGATTACGACGGAGAAGTTCTTGACGCGAAATGCCTAGCCTACCTCGCGGAAGACGACCTACAAACGCGGCAAAACGCCCTTGGCGGGATAATAAAACTTTGGTCGTTCTACGGCGAAAGACGAACGGACTTCAAAATTAACACTGGCAAAGTCGCGCTTGGTGGCAACGAAGAATTCGCTTACGCAGTCCTTCTGTTGGAGCAATGGCTGACCCAAGTCATTAAGAACGTTCGCCGAAACTTGCGACCAGCATTTTCGCAGAAGTCCGACGTGACCCCGTTCATTCGCGGATATGTAGATTTCGCTGCAGAAGCCGCGAAGAGCGCCGGCATCATCCAGGATATACAATCTACATTTTCCGAACTCACCTTTAACCACCCGTCTCTCTGCATCATAAGGGACGCAGCAATGCGTTTGTCCGAGTTGAAATTCATTTCTTCTGGCGGGAGTATTGCAAGCGGTATCCGACGTAAGATTCGGCAGCTACTCCATACACTTGAAAAAGTCCCGCCTTCAAAGGATCCAATTACTACTGCCAAGAGTGTTTGGAAGACAAGGAAATCATCTGGAAGCGGGCAGGTATCCTTTGCTTGTTTGCCTGGAAAGCTACGCCCCCTCGCAAAATCAGTCGAATTCGCCTGCGATGTAATGTTGGCGAACTCCATGTCGATTGGCGGCTTCGGTGTGCGATTGGACGGACTAGCATTAAATATGAATTACCTTCTCGAATACCTACTTTGCGAAGCGATGAAAGCTGTCGGTGGAGAAAAATCGTCCGCCAAGTTCCCCACGGGTCGAATCAATAAAATTAGGGGAAGCAATGGCAGTTGGAAGGCAATGTCGCCCGATTGTTTTGGAGTTATTTCTGGAGACACTGGTGACCACGACCTAAATGAACTTTTTTATGGAGTGACATACATTCTCGACTCGAAACACAAGAACTTCTTCAGCCACAACTCGCAAGTCCCTTCGATCGAACGCGACGATTTCCTTCAATTAGCAGCCTATTCCGCAACGCACGCCGGACAGGACCTGGAGCCAAAACGCTCTGGACTTTACGGACTAGTAAGCCTCGCAGTTGAACGCGATGTTCGTCAGAATGAACGATACAGCTACATAGATCAAAATGCCATTTTCTGGTTCGACGTGGAGTACTCAATCGCCGGAATGGTTGTCGTCAAAAGAATGGTCAGTTTTCCCCTGAAACTGGTCCGATTCCTAATAGACTTTGGAAGTGCAGGTGACGATACGCAACAAAAATTGTGCTTTCGAAAACTAGGACATGAGATCTTGGGCAGCTATGCCGAGAAGTGTCTAGACGATGATGCCCTGGCTGAGTCGAAAGGCGCTTAATTCCGTGCCCGGCATCGCACAATTTCTTGCGCAGGTTAAGTAGCTGAAAACAAATAAATTTTATCATCATCCCCCCAGAAGACCGCTGGTAGAATTGTAATCCCTTTTCAAACTCAGTTTTTGTGGGTCAACACCACCAAGGCGATGCGTCAATTTTACGCCAATCGAGCACTGCTCGACATTGGTTAATGATGCACTTGCACATAAAAGGAGCTATTATTATTCCTATAAACACATTGGTTAAATTTCGAATAAAAATGACTTTGTACTTCTATTTCCACGGTTTCCCCACCGTAGCCCCCATCCAGTCACAAGCCTTCCTCAGCAGCTCCGATTGAATATACTTATAGACTTCAAATCTTACCACACTCTCGCAACTCTCATATTTCCTCACGGTCACCGGCCCCGTCGAGATCGTGAGCCGCGTGCTCGGACTGCTGCATTGAACCTTCTCCCATACCGTATAGATCCGACGATCCCCCGGTAAAGCATTGGCTCCGCCCATCTCACCCTTTTTTGCCCGGAGTACTTCTGCAGTCACCCAAGGTGCTGCAGCCGCAGCGATGCCAACTACCGCTTCCCCATTTGGCGAACCGCCAGAGTTTTTATATTGGCGAACAGCCGCCTCACGAGCGGCAACGCTCGCTACTCCAAGGCCCGCGATATATCCAAACTCTGCCGTCCGATTGGTCGCCACATCACGCCAATAGCGGCTGGTGTAGGACATATCAACTAGAAGCGGATCTCCTGGGCGCAACAATGCCTCAGATCGTGATTTGGCCTGCGAGGGGGTATAAGGTATCCCCCACCCCTTAAGGGTCTCCGAAATCTGACTCTTAAATGCCGTAAAGCCCTCTCCTCTGCCGGCTGCATCTGCTGTTGACCCAGGACCTTCCCATGGATAGGCCAGCGACCACCTTTCAGCATCACCCCGAGGTACCCCGAATAGTTCATGGGCCATCGTTTTGAATTTAACTCCTGCATTCGCATACGCGTAATCAGATCCATAAATTCCACTGCTCATTCTAGGTGCCAAAGACCCCCACAGGGTACAGTACGGACCTTTCCACTTGGCGCTATCCATCGCCGTGATTGCTTTTTTAGCCAGAGCCTCTGCTGAACCAAGTATGGGCAATGAACAACCCACAAGAGCTTGCCGCCAGTCCTGCGACATGCCACTCCTCGCCATGTTGCCTGGCCCTTGATCACCAATTTTATCCCGAGATGCCCCACCCATGCCGCCTAAAGCATCCATGGCAGCCGCCCCTCCACAGCTTATCGGATTTGATGCCGCAGCCATCTGGGTGACGGCCTGAGGATCAAGGTAGTCAAGCATTCCCGTGTCCCAGAAGGGAGCCGCATCTCGGCTCATTGCCACCGGGCAGGTCATGGGCACCCCTTTATAGGGCCATGAATAACCACCAGGACTCTTGCCCTGCTCCTTAAGAATCGGCCCACAGACCGAAAAATGCTCGGCTAACGTTTCTGATATGGCCACAGGCCAGATATTAACCTCAAAAGTCGTCATCGTCTTGTGACGACTGCCACGAACCCTTAGATCTTCAAATGGGGTCAAGGCCGATGTTTGCATCAGCTCGTTGGTATTGACTGAACCGACTTTCATACCGAGAGCGCCTAAAGCATGCTTTCCGCCCAGAACGAGAGCTGTGATTTTCAGAGCTCCATTCTTATCCATTAAACCCGCAATACTTTTCGCGACACCCCGTGATGCTGTATATAGACCGTTTTTAGCAGCAAATTTCGGATGGGAATCGTTACCCTTCTCGTTCACCTCAATAAAATACTTTGGCCAGTAATACTCTGGATGAGGATGCTCGACCTTGATATTTTGTTTAACTAAACACCCACCAAAGCCGTCCTGCGAAAGACAGCGTGAATGATGGGATGTATCCACCCCCTCGGTATAAGCCGCAAGCTGCGCCTTTGTCAGTACGTGGCAGGCTGTCGGATAATCAGGTTTGGTGGCAAGTTGAAGCCCTGATTCGGTCACGACCCGACCAAGACCCCTCAAAGCCTTTTGTAACTCACGCAGAAACAGTTGGATGTTGGCAGGATCTGCACAATTGAGCCCAAGATTGCTCACGACCACCTGAGCCTTTTTGGTGGTTTCTGCGCTCTCCATCACGGCTCGAACAAAATCATCAGGATTTTGGCTTCTTGCTTTTATTGGGAATATTGTAAATACGCTTATGATTCCTAAAATTATCATGGTATTGCTGAATTCCAATTTCACGTTTTAACCCTCCTAATTTCACTCAACCCTATGTTTTTTCAGTCTGTTGGCTACGCCCAGGATTGGGCGTGATTGGTTTGGAATGAGATGTTGTTTGAGCCCCCTGAGACCAACCAGTAGCTTTCTGATCATC
>JBGSUI010000110.1:0-23614 GCA_041736175.1 Oligoflexales bacterium
TCTGGGGGTCAAAACAGTTTAAAATGCTTTCTGGACTCCGCGGGAATATCCCCTACTATCCGAAAGATGGGGAGACTGATTTTAGGTCCAAATCCTAGGATAGGATTTAGGCTCGTACCCCCCCTATTTGGACACCCCACCTTCAGTATTGCCTGAATCAAGAATCTTTGGGCCGAAGAAACCCAGGGTGAATCCCAAGCAACCGATAATGGCACCGACTAAAATGGCATTAAGCAGCCTCAAAAGCATCCCCTCAATCTTGAATTTCCTTAAAACCACTACCAACGCTATCAATATAAGAATCAATATGAGTTTGACCGGATGGCTGAGGCTGTTACCGATGGCCAGGACGGATTGAAAAAACAAAGCCAGGAGTCCATTGTCAATCATAATTCCCCCTTGCATTTCAGCTTATGGACTTGAGTCGTATGAGTTTTGTGGATATATCGTACTATGCAAAAAGCAAGTTTCAATTCTATTCAGGCCCGTAAATACAAATTCCTAGCACTGATTTTCTTCTTAGAATGTGTTAGCAAGTGTCGTCATGCCAAGCCGGCCGAAGTCGCCACCAAGATTAAAGGCGGTCGAGGGGTGACTTTTGGCCAGACTTGGGGTAGAGGCCATTTTTTGAGTTTTTTACAAGCTCTCCAGCCCATCCATGGACGAATGTACCTATGGACGGTATGATAATGACTTTGATAGGTTAAATACGACAGACCTGATCCCCACTTTTTTTGGGTGGAACACAAACATGCAAAGATACCTTCGTCCCCTTGTGATCTTTTTCCACCTTGTCCTAGCTCTACCCTCTGCAATGGCTGACGAAGGGATTGTGGGAAATTTAAAATTCGACCATTTATCATTTGATTTTGGCGATGTGTACCGGGGTCAAACAGTAAGTCACCGGTTTGTCTTTGCCAATGCAGGCCAAGGCCCCCTCGTGATCCAGGGCGTCCATGCTGCCTGCGGCTGCACTGCTGTCGAGGTAGAAAAAAACAAAAAATACCAGCCAGGGGAAACAGGATTTATCGAAGTAAAACTCGACACCACAAGCTTTGTCGGCCCTATCGTCAAAACGATTACGGTTTTATCAAACGAAAAACTCCTACCAGATCGCATCCTCACCGTCCGGGCCGATATAAAAACCGATCTTATGGCTGAGCCCCCGCTCCTTGATTTTGGCGATATTTATTCCAAAGAAGGAGCCGCTAAATCAATACGTATTCAGGCCATAGCACCCTTTACCCTTAAGGTTTCTGGTCTTATTTTTAATCAAGACCTCTTTACTGCATCCTTCGTCCCTGCTGGGGCCAACGGAACCCTGCAGGTTGCGCTGAAACCTGGACTGCGACCTGGTTTTATCAGAGAGACGATCGTGCTCAAAACCAACTCAAAACACCTCTCAGATCTCCCTATACCCATAAGGGCCAATATCAAAGGTAATCTGGAGTTTGCCCCCCATTATTTGGAATTCGGGGCCATCGAACCCCTCGACCAGGTCCGTCGCTCTCTATCCCTTAAGGGGCTCACGGATTTTAATGTCACAGGATCGAGGGTCGAGATGATTGTCAATGGTCAGAAGATTGAAAATAGCGAAAAATACCTGCTGATATCTACCATGAGTCACGAAAAATCTAAAAAGCTCGTCTCTATCTCCCTTAAAAACGCACTCGGGATTGCGGGAAGCGTTCATGGAAAACTCTTTCTGAAAACCACGGATAAAGTTCAAAACGAGCTGGCTGTAGATTTCTATGCTTTCTTCCGCTAAAACAGAACCATCTGAGAACACCAATTAGGAAGGACTCATCCCGTGGACTATACCCTCTATTATGTGATCTTCGGACTCCTCTTTCACGGAGGGATGCTAGCTTATTGGATTGTTTCTCATAAACTTCGGGACCCCAAAAAAATATATATGATGGATCCTGAAAAAACCTCCCCAGCCTCGACCTCTTAGGCCAAGACCCCAAGGATCGCTGTCTTGTTTCCATCGGTGATCACCACATCCCGCAGTTGACCCACAAGGTTTTCCTCTGAAGCGACCCTGACGAGTCGAAAGTGTTGGGTCCGGCCATAATAAAACCCTGGATTTTTCTTGCTTTCATAGTGAAACAGCACTTCCCTGGTCTTACCAATTTCTGCCAACTGCTGGGCCATAGTGATCTGGTCCTGGAGTTGATTGAGTTGGCTCAACCGCGCTTCTTTGACTTCTTCAGATATTTGATTTTGGTACCTGGCAGCGGGAGTGTTTTTCCTGGGCGAGTATTTAAAAGAAAAGCAGAAACTAAATCCAATGTCTTGCACAAGGCTCAGGGTTTCTTGGAAGTCGGCATCGGTTTCTCCGGGAAAACCGACAATCAAGTCTGTCGATAAGGCGACATCGGGAATACGTTGGCGCAACCAACCTATTTTTTGCCGAAACTCCGCAGCCGTAACCTTGCGCTTCATGGCCGCTAAAATACGGTCGCTACCACTTTGGACTGGCAGATGGAGATAGCGCCCCAGCTTGGGCTCTGCCTTAAAAAGATCTGCTAGGGCTTCGGAAAAGTCATGGGGGTTTGAGGTGGTAAAACGAATCCGTTCTAGACCCTCGATCACGGCGACCTGCTTGAGCAGAGCGACCATATCAGTGTTGATATCAGCTCCATAGCTGTTGACGTTTTGGCCTAGGAGAGTGATCTCCCTAGCTCCCGCACTTACCATAGACTGGCATTCTTGGACGACCAGGTCGGGACTCTTAGAGACCTCTCGCCCTCGGGTTAAGGGCACGATACAAAAGGTGCAGAAGTTATCACATCCCTGCTGGATATTAACAAACCTAGACACCTCAGCCTTGCCAGTGATGGTAGGCGGTGCTGCTTCGACTTGCAGCCTTGGGGTGTCCTGGAGCGCGTCATCCTGATGATTCCTGTCCTTAAAAGTCCCCTTGTTAAACCCTAAGGCCACGGCAGGTTTCTTAGAGAGGGCAAATTGCTCTAATAAGGCGGGCAAATCATCGATTCTTCCCGGCCCAAAAAGCACATCGATGGCCGGCGCATCCTGGAGCAATCGAGCCCCCTCGGCCTGGGCAACACAGCCAGCCACCGCAATGGTCATACCAGGAGTTTTCATCTTTAACTCCTTGAGAACACCCAGGCGGCTCATCACTTTATGCTTGGCTTTTTCGCGAATATGACAGGTATTAAGCAGGATCAGATCTGCCTCTTCGGGAGAGCCCACCATCTCATAGTCATGGGCCCGCAAAAGCTGGAGCATTCGCTCACTGTCTGCGGTATTCATTTGACATCCCCAGGTCTCGATATGAACCCGCTGCATGTGATCCCCCCTAACTCTTCCCATCCCTTTAACGAAAACACTCATCATAAATTAAGGCTGTTATTTGCGATTTTTCTTGCGGGCTTTTTTTGCATCTTTTCGGAGCTTCCGCTGCTTTTCTCGATCCGCCTCGCTTCGGGGTCTAAGTCCTGCTCCAGGCACCCCACCCCCACCAAACAGGTCCATGCCGAAGGGAACTCCACCCATTCCCCCACCACCTCCAAAAGGTGGCATGCCTCCCATGGCGCCGGAGGCCATCTTGCGAAGTTGGTTCAACTGAGATAGCTGGCCCATCCCTGGGATCTTCCCTAGGAGCCCCATATTTTTACCTACGGATCCCATCATCTGCCGCATCATATTAAACTTTTTAGTGAGTTCCTGCACATCTTTGATGGTTCGACCCGCACCCTTTGCCACCCGGCGGATCCGGCTATCAGTAAGGGGAGTCACCAAAAGCCGCTCTTTTTGGGTCATGGAATCAATGATCGACTTGGTCTTGGCAAACTGGCGTTCATCAAAATCAAAATCCTTTGGGATCAATCCCTGGATCGGCAGTTTCGCTAGGATGTCTTTAACCGGACCCATGTTTTGGATCATGGAAACCTGCTCGTAGAAATCCAGATAGCTAAACTGGCCCTGCAACATCCGAAGGGTTTCTGCTTCCATGTCTTTTTTAGAGACCCTTTGGAAGTCTTCCATCAACCCAACGATATCTCCCATCCCAAGGATTCGGCTTGCAAGTCCCTCGGGCCTAAACTCCTCAAGGCGATCGAGATCCTCGCCCATCCCGAGGAACTTAATAGGGCGACCTACTACCTCCCTGATCGAAAGAGCAGCGCCGCCCCGGGCGTCTCCATCGAGTTTGGTCATCACCACTCCCGATAGATCGAGCCGTTCATGGAACGCCTTAGCGGTCGTCACGGCATCCTGGCCCATCATGGCGTCGCAGATAAACAAAACATGATCCGGGCGGGTTACTTTCTTAATATCGTCAAGCTCTTGCATCAATGTTTCATCGATGGTGAGGCGACCTGCTGTATCGTAAATAATCAAATCGCACCCAAGTTCCGCTGCCTTTGCAGAAGCCTGACGACAGATTTCTACGGCAGAAACTCCGGCCACATGAAACACCGGTGCTCCGACTTTGGAGCCTAGCACCTTAAGCTGTTCAACGGCTGCGGGCCGATAGATATCCGCAGCCACGAGCAGTGGTTTGCGCTGATTTTTACGCATCAAGTATTTTGTGAGTTTCCCCGTCGTGGTGGTCTTACCAGATCCCTGGAGACCCACCATCATGATGGCTGCCGTTCGGTTTTTGGGGAGTTCGAGGCTCGAGTCAGCTTCGCCCATTAGTTTAATAAGCTGATCGTGGCAGATTTGGACAAAATGCTCCCCTGCACCGATCCGCATGGAGGCAGCACCCGTTCCCGCCTTAAGGCTGACCTCTCGCCCGAGGGCTTCCTTTTTGACTTCTTCGAGAAATTTTTTAACAACCCCATACTCAACGTCACCCTCGAGCAAGCTCTTGCGAATATCGCCCAATGCCTCGTCGATATTTTGCGGGGTTAGTATCGTTTTGCCACGGATTCGATCTTTTGCCTGGCGAAAGCCATCGCTGATAATATCTAGCATCTCACACTCCGGAATTGAGGTCCCATTCGGGGATCGTCTTATATATAACGATAAGACGCCCCCGTCAATGCAGTAAAATTGAGGATTTAGGTAGTGAAGTTTGGTGGTTAGAAAACCAAATATTTGCTACGATCAGGAGTGGGTGCACCGGTCCTGTGACCTTCGGCTAGACCCGACCATAGTCCCAGAGGATATCATGTCCAAAAAACGCCGTCTCTTTAGAGTTAAGTTTCAAGAACGCCACGAAAAAGCTCCCATCACGGTCGTGGTCGAAAGCTTTGCCCCATCCGAGCATTTTGGGTTGGTGTGCCTCGAAAAATTTGTCTTTTTTGACCAAACTAAATTTGTTGTTCTTCCCGAAGAAGACGAAACCCGCAAAAGGTTTTCCAAGACCGAAAGACTTCATATCCCCTACCACGGACTCATATCGGTGGAAGAGTTTGACGAAGACGAACCTGATCTTAAAAACCTGCCCTTTATAAGACCGCTGGCATGACTAAATCTTTGCTCTATGCCCTCAATGTTTTATTAATGGTTGCGTTCACAGGATCCTTGGCTGCTTGGCAGTTGGGGGAATGGAGTTTTAAAGAGCGTGCTCCACCCGAGACCCTCCCCACCCTGTCGAAAGCTGCTAGACCAGAGCATCCAGGGACCGGTCGGCTTTTTATCCTCTTTGTAGAGTCCCTTAGGGATAAGACCGCTCGGCATCCGGATCTGATGCCATACCTAACCAGTATGCAGCCCCGCGCAACCTTTGGAACATTAGAGACGGGTTACGATGCCGCTACGGAGCCGGCCTTGATCGCTGCTTTTAGCGGGTACGAGTCAAAAAAGGCCCTTGGAACCCTCCAAGGATTTATCAATCCGACGCTACGGTTGCCCTCGCTGTTTACGGTCGCTAAACAATTCGGACTTCGGTCGGTGGTTTATTCGGACTATCAGACGTTTGGTGTTTTCAGAGACGATCTCACGGAGCGAAGGTCCCGCACGGAGGGCAAGACCGATTCCATGGCTTCGAGCCTTGAAAAACTCCCCGAAGCCCTCGACGAGTTTCTCAACGGAGAAACTGCCCTCATGGTTTACCATATTGATGAGCTAGACGGCGTAGCCCATCGACGGGGTGTTGATCATGAAGACTATAAAAATACAGTCAACGAGATCGACCAAGCCATAAAAATCCTCGACACCAAGATCCCGCCCCAAGATAGTTTATTGATTTTTGGCGACCATGGACACAACGAAGCCGGTAGACATTCTCTAGGCCTCAATGTACCGACCTATTTTTTAGCTCGTGGCGTTGGGATTTCCCCGCCCCAACAGGAGATCAAAAAAAAATCTCTCACATCCCTCTATGCTTTGATATCCCAGTTACTCAAAATACCCACCCTATCCAACTCTCTGGGGACTCCTCTACACGGGACCTTTGGCCCCCAACACCAACCTGAGCCTTGGAGTTGGTACCTTATCAGTGGGGTTATCGGATTGATGGGGTTCCTCTGGTGGAAGACTTCAAGCCTTATCACCCGGGGACCAGAAACACCGAGGCGCCCATGGGGTACGCCTTCCATCGCCTGGAACCTCCTTCAGGGACTTACTGCCATAGTTTTTGGGCTCGCCTTTTTCGGGCTGGGACAAGCCATGAGCGAGTTTGGTCCCCTTTTGAGAGATGCTCCCCTCCATATCATCAATAAATTCTGGCTCGCCTCACTGATTATTGTTTGGTTTATGGTGCCTGGTCGCTCCTCTGCTACTTTAAGTCTTATGTTTTTTGTCATTCCCTTCTTTCTTTTGGTTCCCAATTTTTACAGATATGGAGCACCAGGAGTGTTTGCTCCTGCATGGATCATCTGGGCGTTCGCCATAGGCCGGGAGATCTTTGCTCGCAAAACGACAAAAGCAACCGAGCACAAGTCTCTAAAGACTCTCGTTTCTATCGGGATCCTGGTTTACATACTCCAGCTTTTTTTCTTTGCCGAAGGTCAAAAACCAACAAGTAGCTGGTTTACTCCGCTGATTGCAGAAATCACCCCTACCTCCGTTTTTGTCCGCGCTCTTTTTGGGTCTGTGATCGCCTATCTACTGATTGACCGCGCCCACGCTCGACCCGCCGTCCGTGGCCTGGCCGCCCTATTTGCCCTCTACACACTCTTAGTACAAACGCGGATTTTGCCCCATGGGGGCCCCCTGGAAATCCTGGCGGCAAGCCTTATGTTACTCGCAAGTTTTTTAATCGGCTCACCCCTTAAGATCGGTTCATTTTTTCGTGAGCCTCAGCACACTGCTAAGTCTCTATATCTGGTCAGCATGATTCTCCTCACTTTTGAGGTTTTAAGGCTTAATCTCGATACCCGAGTCAACCTTCTTTTTATCTTCCTAGCCATCCGTATTAGCTTAAAGCTTATAGACTGGTCCGAGGCACCTAGGAATGATAGGTCCAATCACATCCTCTTTGTAGCCTTGGTAGGGTTTGTTGGAGTGGGCTGGATCACACTAGGATGGGGGTTTTCCCGACTGGATTGGGGTCCCCTCTTTGATTATGTCCCACCAGAGATTGTGGGGCGCAAAATGGGGCACTTTCTCCCCTTGATCTTGATTCGATTCGCCTTGCCGATCATCGTCCTTAGGACTCTGCTCCAGGAAGCCTGCATCGATCAGGTTTCTTTTCCTGCTGCAAATCTAGCGAGAATCCTCGGATTTAAATACCTAAGCCTGCTTCTTATCGTCTTTGGGATCGGGTTTGACCAGCCTGGAAGCCTTATGTACTTTGAAGCGGTCGCCCAACTCGGGGTTTTTATGATCCTGTGCGCTGGGTTTCTCTAAGATTAAATCCCTTGGGTGGGCGGCCTATCCGCTCCAGAAAAAATTTGCCTCCAAATCACTCGTCAAAAAGCCACGTGGAAAGATATCTTTCGCCAGTGCTGGGAATGATAACCACAATCGTCTTATCTTTGTTTTCTGGCCTTGAAGCCACCTTAACCGCAGCTGCTATGGCTGCACCCGAAGATATCCCACAAAAAATACCTTCTTCTTTAGCAGCCCGGCGAGCCCAGATCCCTGCTTCGTCATTGGCTATGGTGATCACCTCGTCGATGAGTTTAGGATCGACGATCTGTGGGACAAAGCCAGCTCCGATTCCCTGGATTTTATGGGGTCCAGGACTCCCGCCCGAGAGCACTGCAGAGTCTTTAGGTTCGACCGCGATCGCTTTAAAGCTAGGTTTTTTTTGTTTAAGGACTTGGCTGACTCCCGTGATGGTTCCCCCTGTTCCGACCCCGCTCACTAAAAAATCCACCTTCCCATCGGTATCGTCCCAAATCTCCAAGGCCGTGGTGGTCTTATGGACCTCCACGTTGGCTGGATTTTTAAACTGCTGGGGCATAAAGTAGGTCGGGTTTTCGGCCTTGATCTCTTCAGCTCGGGCTATCGCGCCCTTCATCCCCTTATCTCCAGGGGTCAAGACCACCTCGGCCCCTAAAGCCTTGAGCATTTTACGCCGCTCCATGCTCATGGTCTCAGGCATCGTGAGAATAAGTCGGTAGCCCTTTCTGGCTGCCACAAAGGCAAGAGCGATCCCTGTATTACCGCTTGTCGGTTCGACAATCGTTGAACCCGGCTTAAGCTCACCGGAGGCCTCAGCCGCAGCGATCATCGCAGCACCAATCCGATCTTTCACGCTCGACAAGGGATTAAAGTACTCTAGTTTGAGCAGTATCTTGCCAGGCAACCCCACACCGAGGGGCCCTAGGCGCACTAGAGGGGTGAAGCCGATGGTGTCGAGGATACTATTTGCGATCTTGGGACGCTGTCTTGACGGGTGACTTGTATTCATATTTTAATTCCATAATTTGAAGTGTTCGACTCAATCAAAACACGAACTATCCACCGAACAATGCAAGGTCAACTCACAGGATGCAAGCTGTTTATCACCAGCCACCGCGGAGCTGGTCCCCACTTTAAGTAGATCCTGAACGCATGTTGGAAAATAACTTTGACAGTCCGGCGTAGCTGCTGAGCAAGTCGGAAGCGATGCACATCCTTTGTCAGCTGCTGCAATCAATTTGGCCAATTGTTTTTCCAGAGAATTAAGATCACTAGCAGAGCCTGCGATATTGAGAAAGCTGCACCCCGAAGCCGCAAGCATCACAAGACTCATCCGTGCCGAAGCCGAAGCTGCATTGGTCAGTGCACTATCGAGGAGGCCGATATTTGGACAGCTAGACCCGTTACTGGAAGCCGAACTCTTAATCGATTGAAGGGCCGTAAGACTCGCCGTCATGGCATCTTTGGCATCCACAAAAGTAGGTAGCGCCAAAATCCCAGCAAGAAGACAGGAGGTATTAGAAATCGATTTATCTTCGGGTTGAGGAGCTGTACGCAAGAGAGTGATCGCTTGGTTAACGATGGCTACCCGCTGGGTTTTTTCCTCTCCTGTCCCCAGGACCGAACTGGACATAGAGTTAAGAAAGCTATCGAGGCCACCGGAAGATTTTTTTTCGGTACTTGTTTGGCTATCAAGAAAGTTTTTGATGATACCCCAGAGATCGAGATTAACCTGTCCTAAGGTTGCCGCAACAAAGAGGAGACGGGTTTCATTGGAGTTCTCTTCTTCGTTTTGGGTCATAGGTTCTAAGATGCTCGCTGCAGCCCCATAGTCTTTTTGGTCCAGCTTGATTTTTGCAGATTCCAGCTTCACCTTAGGCTCGTCTTTATGAAGCGGGTCAGAAAATGGCTGAAAAAAGTTAAATTCTTCGCTCCCACCGCACGAGCTCCAGATCAAGCCTATAAGTCCTAACGTGATGAGCAGCGAGGTGCCGCGGATGAGCAGGGTGGGAATACGGTCCATACCATACTTGTCCATAGGATAGTTCTCCATTAAATGTAGTTAAATATTGGGGTTTTCGAAAGTTAGTCATAAAAGGCAAAATTTAGCGAAGTGACTGAGATCGAGTTGGCTGGGTCGACAGGAGGGGCACCAAGCGGTGGGAGAGTTGCATTCCGTAACAGAGGGCTATAGCGACAGCATCGGCGACATCGTAGGGGAGTCCTTGGCGGTCAAAGTCGATCAAGGTCTTAAGGGCAAGGGCCACAGACTCTTTCTCGGCACGTCCTGATCCAGCAATGAGTTTCTTAACCTCGGCAGGAGTGATTTCTAGAAGTCTGACCTTTTCCCGTGAACAGGCTGCCATCAGCGCCCCTCTGGTTTCTGCCAGTCGGATCGTGGTGGAAACATTCTTGCCACAAAAGGGTTTTTCAAAAATCCCAACCGTAGGCTTATGGAGCACCACAAGCTGGTGGAGGGCCTGGTGCAAAAGGCCAACCCTTGTGCCGATATCGAGATGGGCAGGAGCCTTAAGGACACCTGCATCGATGATTTTAAAAGACTGAGGCCGGGGCAATAAATGCTGCGGGGCTCTGATAAAGGCGTATCCTGTGATTTTTGACCCAGGATCAATCCCTAATATCATTTGTTCCAAGAAAACCCCTCACACAATCGATCTTGTCTTTAGAGTATCACAAAAGTGACCCGAGAGTAACACGGGACCAAGGATGAACCTAGGACCAAAATGATTGGACTATATTTTTAGCTTTCAACATTAAGGCCTTGGCATTGACTAGGTTCTATGCACATCTTTTGTAAAGAGTCCCACAATGTTTACGTCCCCCCTTTGGAATCTCTATGGTTTTTATTCTGTATCTAAACCCGCGATAATCTAGATGAAGGCCTTGTGTACCATCTTATCCAGGAACTAGGCAATGAAACCTTTCTATTGTTGAGAAAAAGGTGGCACATATTTTGCTCAAGAAGCTTTGCTCGTATTTTGTAAGACCTCCAATTCAATCTCAAATAAGGATGATCCAATGGTCAGCAACAAAAAAAGTCTAATTTCGCGAATTCTTGTAGGATTGGGAATTTTCCCTATACTTAACAATTCCTGTCAACTAGACCGGTCGACTCGGCCATTTCAACAAGAAAGTGAAGTAGCGACGCAGTTCAATGGCGCACCAATCAAAATTAGGCGCAGCCTCCACTACACGTTTAAAGATGGAAAAGGAAACCTTATTGGAAAGCTTGTCCCTCAACTCAGCCCTACCAACTTTGCTAGTCGCAATCATTATGATGCGGATCACTATGCATTCCTTTTATACAAGGATAATAAAATTTATAAGTCAAAAAGGGATTTCAATATTCATACCGGATATGCCTTGACTGCTGAAACGGGGATTAAACCTATAACTATTGATACATCGAAGGAGGTAAGCTGGGAGTTTGAAGACCTAGGCAAAATTAGCGGATATCTCTCACCTGATAATGACATTATCGATCCTGACCTCCCGAAAATCGGGGAAGAAGTCCTCGTCTATTATTCAAGGCCAAGCTTAAGAGAAAAAACAATGATAACACCTGTAACCTACAAAATTGTCAATATGAGTTGGAAAGTATTACAACCTTATGGAACAAATAAAAAAACTTATGAACTGCTGTCCTTGGAAGCCGAAATAAACAAAGGCGCTAAAAATTTACTGAAAGATTTTCCCAGAATCGAAAGTCCGGTCTATAAAAGGGACTCCTCTGGTGCTGAAAAGCTCTATGGTTTTATTACGTATGGGTCCGTCGATTCTGAGACCCATAAAATTTCCATCGATAGCATTCATAGCATCTCAATAAAGTCACTCATCAAAAATCGACACAATCCTGTGTGTGATATCCGATCGACGCCTGCCTATAACGCATGGTGGCAGGAAACATACTGCTCAGCAGAATATGTGGGCGAAGCAATCAAAATGTCTCAACCTTCAGAACCGACGTGTGAGGCCACTATTCCCCTTGGACCCAACGGACGTCACATAAGAAACACCTGCAATCAATCTCAAGTTCTGCAGGCTATTGAGTCCATGGCCGAAGAGCGATCATCTCTGGATAAGCCCGTCGAAGGAAAGTATCAGTGTTCAAAAGAGTGGACAGATCGCGCACAGGAAATAAGCAATGCCTACTATCAACAATACTCAGGAGGGGCTTGTAAAGACATAGAAGCTTTTAAAGCAGCAATGAAAAAAAGGTCTGATAACAACAAAAATGGTTGTTCGCCTAATAAATAGAATTAATTATGTTAAATAATATTTCTAATCTCGTTGCCAAAGCCTCCCCCTTACACAATCGATCTTGTCGTTAGAGTAACAGGGGACCAAGGATGAACCTAGAACCGAAATTCCTCAAGATTCCCAAAGTAGATTGACTTTTCTATGGTGTCGACCTGAAACTAGCGTTTTAGGAGGACAAGCACTCAATGCAGACCCACGGACAGTTTCCATCCACCCGGTTACGCCGGATTCGCAAGCACAGCTTTAGCAGGCAGCTGGTCGCCGAAGCGCAACTAGCTGCAAGTCATCTCATCTATCCAGTTTTTATTACTGACCAAAAAACCGGCGAGCAAGAGATTAAGAATATGCCAGGCCAATCAAGGCTTTCCGAATCAGGCCTGCTGCATATTGCCGAAGAGTGCCAAAAAAAGGGGATCAACCACCTCGCTCTCTTTCCCGTGGTCGCCCAAGACCAAAAATCAATAGGGGCCGAAGCTGCCTTCGACCCCGAAAGCCTGGTCCCCAAAAGGGTTCGTCTTTTAAAGGCGAGATTTCCTGACTTAGGAGTGATCACGGATATAGCCTTGGATCCTTTCACGATCCATGGCCAAGACGGTTTAATGGACGACCAGGGCTACGTTTTAAATGATGAAACCGTTGAGGTGCTCACTAAACAAGCCCTTTGTTATAGCGAGGCCGGTGCGGATATTGTAGCCCCCAGCGATATGATGGATGGTCGGATCGGAGCCATCCGTAAGGCTTTAGACCAAAAGAAGTCCATCCATACCCAAATCCTCTCCTATGGAGCTAAATACGCCTCTGCTTACTACGGACCCTTTCGAGATGCGGTAGGATCTGCCAAAAACCTGGGCAAAAGCGACAAAAAAAGCTACCAAATGGACCCTGCCAATAGCGACGAGGCCATGCGGGAAATCGCTTTAGACCTGGAAGAAGGCGCCGATATGGTCATGGTCAAACCTGGCATCCCCTACCTGGATATCGTGCGCAGAGTGAGAGACACCTTTGGAGTCCCCACCTTGGTTTACCATGTCAGCGGGGAGTATGCGATGATCAAGGCCGCCGCTATGCAGGGGTGGATTGATGAGCCCGCAGTCGTGCTGGAAACCCTCCTTTGCTGCCGCAGAGCTGGTGCCCATGGAATTTTGACCTATTTTGCACTGGATGCAGCCAAATGGCTGGCTCAATCACTGACTCAAAAAGGCTGACCAATGGGTGTGACTACCTTTATCGCTCTACGCTATATGCAAGCAGGCCGTAACAACCGTTTTTTTTCTTGGATTTCCGCGCTGACGATGATGGGAGTGGCTATTGGCGTGGCGGCTCTTATCGTGGTGTGGTCTGTGGTCAACGGTTTTGAGTCGGAGCTTCGCAAGAGATTTCTGGCAGCCAATGCCCACGTCATGGTTTACCGCTTTCCCCATGGCCTTTCCAATCCGGACCAATGGGCCAAAGTGTTGACCACTGACTTTAAATCGGTGGTTAAAGGAGCCTCTCCCTTTATTCACTACGAAACGATGGCTCGAAAAAACTCGATTCTGCATGCTGTCTTGATCCGTGGCATCAACCCCCACAAACGGGCCAATGTCCAAAACTTAGATATCATCACCAGGCCAAAGGAATCCCTTGAAATCCTCCAACAGGAAATCACGGGATTTGAAAAGACCAAAACCGTACCTAAGATTCCGTCCGTTATTATTGGCTCTGGCCTCCTCTCGCTCCTCGATGCCCAGGTGGGGGATACGATTGAACTCGTGGAGCCGGACAACAAAAACCTCGCCTCGATGAAAAGTTTCAAAATCGTAGGTATCTATGATTCTGGTCTCAAGCATTATGACAACAAGCTCATCCTTATGAGTATCCCCGTGGCCCAGGATTTCTTCCAAATGGATACCCGTGTCACGGGTTTTGAGCTAGGGCTCTACAAACCCTGGGATAGTCCCGCGATTGCTGAGGCTATGGGCAAAAAATACTCCATCTCCATCCGTGAATGGCAGTCTTTTAACAAACCACTCTTCGAAGCCATGCAGACGGAACGGGTGGTGATTTTGGTGATCACCGGACTGGTCGCAGCAGTGGCTGGGTTTAACATCTTAACCACCATTTTTGTCGCGGTAAGCCAGAGACAGAGGGATATTTCGATCTTAAAAGCCCTAGGTGCAAGCCATCATTTGATTTTGTCGCTTTTTCTTAAACAAGGCGTCTATATCGGAGTGGTTGGCAGCCTACTAGGGATGTTTTTAGCTTTTTGTATTAGTAAAGTCCTCGAACGCTACCAGTTTGTGGACCTTCCTGATCTGTACCTCTTGGCAAAACTACCTATGACCTACGAGTGGTCAGTCTATGGAGTGGTGAGTCTGGTGAGTATTGCCATCGCCATTTTGGCGGGCCTCTATCCCGCTTGGACCGCGAGCCGCGTCGATCCAGTCGAAGGTTTCCGGGGCAACCAAGGTCCTTAAATCATCCCTAATCTTTCGTTGCCTTAAATCTTGGGTTGATGGTATGGTCCGAGTCTATCTTTGGACTTAAATCCATGATCTGAAGTTTTAGAAGCACTTGAGGAGGGTTTTAGCTGTGGGTGAGCTTGTGATTAAAAAAAAGAAACAGCCCTCATCATTGAAACAGCGGACATCGTCTGGCTCACTTGCAAAGCGTGGTACCCCGGAGGAAAACGTCGGCGATGCAGGAGTTGAGCTGGTCACCATCGCTCCTGTCGATGAACAACTCCAGGAACAATCCACGGAACAATCCACGGATAAGGAGCAAGTACCTTCAAAGCCTAAGCCGCCCAAAAGGGTGCCGCCCGGTACACTCAAGCTACAGGTTGCCGGTAGTCTTGTCCTCGTCAAAAACCCACTTAAAGAGCTAAGCCATCTTGCTAAACGTTTTGAAGTGTTGTTTGAATCCTTAGCCAATATGGAGCCTCCTGAGAGAATCTTAATTTATAAGATGATCAACGGATTGATGCTCACCAGTATTGCCAAAAAGACCAAAGACAATGCCGAACGACGCCGGCTTTTTGATCTAAAAAACGAGCTATTTTATAACCTGGCCAACGATCGTGATTCACGGCGCAAGCTTGCGTTTATGTATATGACTTCAAAAAACTTCCGCATTGTCGAATTCTGTCCAACCTGCACGGCTTCCAATACCGAACAAAACCTAAAACGCTATGAATGGAAACACTGTAAAGAATGTAAAATCGATCACAATTTTTACAACGTCCTGTCCATGCATCATAAATTCAAAGGAGGGTCAACGACCCTCTTTTTATCCCACGATCTTCTCCACAAGATCCCTTGGATCCAGCTCAATAAAAAGGGACAACTGGAAAATGTCACTGAAGAGGCCACCTTTAATAGGTACCACTATGGTGTCCAAAATCTAGACTCTTTTGAGCTCAATTCTGTCCTCGAATGGAACAAAAAGCTTCTTGCCTTAAAATCATAAGACCTTTCTATTCCAGTTGTAACCCGCTCATTTCACTCCGTTTAGCCAAATGACTAAAGTTTTGGCCAAAAAAAGCCGATAAGGCCAAACGGAGCCGCATTGGGTTGGGCACAATTTGTAGAAAGGAATTGCCGTGAATTTTTTAAAAAACCTGAGATTCAAGCAGACCACGATTTTAGCAGCTTTTGTATGCAGCATAGCAGCAAGTTATGGATGCGATTCCAATAAATCTACAGATAAGTCCCCACCTCCTGCGGCTGGTAAGACCTGTAGTGGGACAAGTACCGGAAGCAAGCTTGCCCTCCAATCGGGCACGAGCAATACACTCCTGATTGGCTACGACAAAGCTTCGGAAAATGGTCGAGACGTGACAAGCACCTACTCGATTAAGGCTATTATGACTAGGTATTGCGTAACCTGTCACAAATCGGGCGGAACAGTTGACGATTCCCCTATGACCACATACACCCAAGTCAAAAATCTCGCGGATGCTATCATAGAGTCGGTCGAAGATGGAAGCATGCCCCCAAAGAATACTTCTGCCGGCAAAACGATTCTTCCTTACCTCAAGGCCTGGAAATCTTCAGGAATGACCCAAGCCCAGCCTACAAAAGCGGCGACGAGTTCATCAAGCACAAACACTAAAACCAATACTTCTTCAGGTAGCGGGAGTAGTGGAAGTGGTAGCACGAACTCAAATGGAAACAACAACAATAGCTCCGATGGAACCCTAAACAATTCCTCAACTAACACCAACACAAAATGTTAACGAAGGGCCTCCCAAGGGGAGGCTCACTTGCTCAGTCTCCAAAAATCTTATGAAACATCGACTTTGAGCCACTACTAGCCTCTTCACCAGAGAGGGCAGCGAATTTTTCCAGCAGTTCACGCTGTTCTTTGTTAAGGGACGTCGGGACGCCGATTTCGATATCCACATGCAGGTCGCCACGGCCGATCCCCTTTAGATGGGGAATCCCCTGACCTGGTAGGGTGACCCGGTGACCATGCTGGGTTCCCGGGGGTAGCTCGATGGGCTTTGACCCATCCAAGGTCGGCACGGTGAGCTTGCAGCCGAGGGCCGCTTGGGCGATTCCAATCTTGTGGTGGAGCAGGAGATCAGCTCCCTCTCGCTCAAACTGCTTGCTCTCTTTAACGTGGATCATCACATAAAGATCGCCAGCAGGTCCCCCTCCACCACCCCCTTCGCCCTCGCCCCCGACTCTAAGGCGCAGCCCGTTATCCACTCCTGGGGGAATCTTAACGGAGAGCTTTTTGCGGGCCATGGTCGCACCACGGCCCTGGCAGGATTTGCAGGGTTTCGTGATGATTTCACCTTCGCCCCGGCACTGGGGACAGGGGGTTTGAATGCTAAAAAATCCCTGGGTTCTCCGGACCTGACCCACCCCTCCGCAGGTCCGGCAGGGACCCTTGCCGCCAGACTCTGCCCGGGCGCCGTGGCAGTTGCTGCATTCGACCGCTTTTTCAAACTCCAATTCCTTTTCGACCCCAAAGACAGCCTCTTCAAATTCGAGGGTCAAGTCATAACGGAGATCCGCCCCACGGCGTCCACGCCCCCCGCGCCCGCCTTGGCCGCCAGAAAAGCCGAAAAACTCCTCAAAAATCGAGCCAAAACTCGAAAAAATATCGCCCACATCTTGAAAACCGCTAAACCCTTGCCCCGAAAGACCCGCATGGCCATGCCGGTCGTAGATGGCCCTTTTTTGGGGATCGGCTAGGACCTCGTAGGCTTCAGAAGCTTCCTTGAATTTTTCTTCGGCCTCATGATCTCCAGGGTTTCGATCAGGATGAAACTTAAGGGCTGCCTTACGGTAGGAACTTTTGATCTCAGGGTCCGTCGCGGTGCGTTCAAGTCCTAAAATTTCATAATAATCACGATTAGTTGGCATAGACCTCTCTCTTATTTTTGGCTGTCGGAAAAGCTATGCTCAGCTCTGGGGAACTGGCACGCCTTGACTTCACTTGTATATTCTTCGAGGGCCTTGATCACCAAGGCACCCATATCTGCATATTTTTTTAAAAATTTAGGCTTAAATCCAGCCTCAAAACCCAATAAATCATGGAGCACTAGGATTTGTCCATCACACTGAGGTCCTGCTCCGATCCCGATGGTCGGAATGTGAAGCAGGGCGGTCACTTCGGCAGCGAGTTCCATCGGCACCATCTCCAAGACGACGGCAAAGGCCCCAGCGGCCTCTAGGTCTTGGGCGTCCTTCTTGAGCTGGCGAGCCCCGTCGCTCCCCTTCCCTTGAACCCTGTACCCTCCTAACTGGTGCACACTTTGGGGCGTCAAACCTAGATGCCCCATCACGGGAATCCCCGCCTCTACCAGCCGTCTCACCTGAGGGACGATGGCCCCTCCCCCCTCTAACTTGACGCATTGGGCTCCCCCCTCCTGCACCAGTCTTGCGGCGTTTTCGAGGGCCTGTGCTTCGGACAGGTGGTAGCTCATAAAGGGCATATCCGCACACAGAAGGGGACGGGTCAAGCCTCTCGCCACCGCAGCGGTATGGTGAACCATTTGATCCATGGTGACCGGGATCGTGCTGTCGTAGCCAAGGACGACGTTGCCGGCGCTATCGCCCACAAGGACCAAGTCGATGCTCGTGCGGTCGATCAACCGGGCAAACGCACTGTCGTAACAGGTGACACAGGACAGCTTCTGCCCTTTGGATTTAGCGGCCATAACATCGCGCACGGTGACCGACTGTTTATTTTGGTAGCGGCTCATGGCAAATAGCCCCTTCACGCGTTTAGTGTAGATACCTGACCGTTTGGGACGAATCGGGCTGAGCTTTGATAAGAGCCTCGACAGGACCCATAAAAACAACCTCTCCCCCCTGTTCCCCTGCCTCAGGGCCGACCTCGATCAGCCAGTCTGCGGTCCTTATCACATCCAGGTGGTGTTCGACCACAATAAGGGTGTGTCCGCTACGGGTGAGGCGGCGAAGATGCTGGAGAAAGACCTGCACATCGGCCTGGCTGAGCCCTCGGGTTGGTTCGTCAAAGATCAGGATCATGGGCTTCAGGTCATCCGTCTCGCCGGTCATGCTCAGCAGCTTGAGCCGCTGGGCCTCGCCTCCCGAAAAACCACTGGTATGCTGTCCTAGGGTGATATACCCAAGCCCCAGCTCACACACATGATCGCAGATCGCCCGCATGGGAGGACGGTCCGAGAAAACATCTCGTGCCTGGCGCACGGTGAGCTGAAAGATTTGGTTGAGATTGTAGCCTTTGTAGCTTACCTGTAAGACTTTATCATCAAACCTTTGTCCTTGGCAGCTCGGACAAATCACTTCCACCTCCCCTAAAAAGGATAGGTCCTCCACCACAGTTCCTAGCCCCTTGCAATTTTCACAGCGTCCTCCTGGGGTGTTGAAGCTAAAGGAGCCGGGCGTGAGTCCCAAATTTTTAGCTAAAGGCTCTTTGGCAAAAAGTTTTCGGATCTCATCCATCAGCCCAAGGTAGGTCGCGATGTTTGAGCGGCTACTCCGCGCCAAGGCGCTTTGGCTTACCATCAGGACTCCCCGATGCTCCTGCACGGCCCCGAGAGGTTCTACCAAAAGAGGGGACTCGGCTGTCGCGTCGGCTCCCTCAAAGGCACCTTGAAGAGCTGGATAAATACTATGCTCCACCAAGCTGGTCTTGCCAGAGCCGCTCACTCCGCACACCACGGTGAGCTGGGCTAAGGGGATTTTGATAGAAACATCTTTTAGATTATGGATCGTCCCATGGCTTAAATTAATAAAACGGGTGGGTGCTGCCTTCTGGTCATTTGGCTTTGTCTTGCTCCCCCGGGTCGGCTCAATCTGCTTGATCTGCTTGATCCACGTTTTGGGCGTCCCTTCAAAGATGACTTGACCGCCTTCAGCCCCTGCTTTTGGCCCAATTTCAATCACGTAGTCTGACCCTTGGATCATAGCGTGATCGTGTTCCACCATCACGATGGTGTTATTATTTTGGCAGAGCTCTTGAATAACACCTAGGAGTTTTTCGCTATCCCTTGGGTGTAGACCAGAGGTAGGTTCGTCAAGACAATAAAGGGTTTCAAACAATGCACTCCCAAGGCACCTCCCTAAATGGATGCGCTGCAATTCCCCACCCGAAATGGATCGACCGGCCCGGTCAGGAGTGAGGTAGGAGAGGCCTAACCGGTTAAGGTAGGTGAGCCTTGACTCCAGATCATCTAAGGCTTCCGAGAGACCCATAAGCCTTTGGCTTGCGGCCCCCTCTGTTGTATCTTTGTTCTGTTTAATCTCCTTCACCCAGCCCCCAAGCTCTCCGAGTTTTAAGCTGTGGACCTCCGCAAGGCTAAGGCCTAGCACTTTGACGGCTAGGGAGGCAGGAGAGAGACGGGCCCCGTGGCACTGCTTACAGGTCTCGTATTTTTTAAAGCGGGCCAGGTGCATCCGGTAGTGGGGTTTATATTTTTTAGATTCTAAATATTTAAAAAAACCATGAATACCATCAAACGAGCGGCCCTTACCTTCCTTAAGCCAGTGCCAGTCTTCAGGAGTGTATAGAGCAAACTTTTTTTCATAGAGCTTAAGGTTTGGACCTAAGTTTTGTTTAGCCCATGAGTAGTATTCTCGAAACTGGCCAAAATTCCAGGGGCTCACCCCCTCCTCGGCTAAAGATGATGCGGAGGAGGGTATGATTTTTTGCCAATCGAGCTCCGACGAGCGGCCAAATCCCTGACAGCCGGGACAAGCCCCGAGGGGGTTGTTAAACGACATCAGCGCCATGGATGGTTCCTGATAGGACTTTTGGCAGGTCGGGCAGGTCAAGTCGTTTCTAAACTTGGTCAAATCGTCACCTGGGGAGGGAGATGGAGACTCTCCCATAAAGCTAATTTGCTGGCCCCCGACCTTAAAAGCAAGCTGGACCGCTTCAAAAAGTCTGCCCTTTTGCTGTTCATGGACCTTGACCCGGTCGACCACCACATGGGTCTTTAAGGGGACCAAAGTTTTTAGTTCACTTATCTTTAGGACTTTCTCGCCCTCTGGATAAACCCGGGTAAACCCCTGGGCCTGGAGTTGCCCAGCCAGGTCGTTAGCCTTGACGGACTCTAGGTTGTGGTAGCGGTCCAGGGGTGCCATCACCAGGACTTGCTGCTCCGGATACCTGGAGAGGATTTCGTCTACGACAGCCTGAGGATACCACTTTTTGAGCGTTTTTTTGCAAACTCCACAATAGATCTCACCGAGATGGGTAAACACCACCTGCAAAAGGTCAGTCAACTCCGTAAGAGTTCCGACCGTCGACCTCTGCCACAAGGCTCCGCTGGCACCACTGGATCCATACTGCTGGATCGCGATCGCCGGAGGGAGGTTGTTGCAGGATTCTAACTCTGGTTTAGGCAGGGCCTTAAGGTATTGTCGTGCGTAGCTTGAGAGGCTTTCCACGTACCTGCGAAAAGCCTCAGCATAAAGGGTGTCAAAGACCAGTGAGCTTTTGCCAGATCCAGAGAGCCCTGTCACCACTGTGATCTTCCCAAGGGGAAACATGACGCGATCGATCTTGAGGTTATGGGTTTTGACGCCACCTAGTTCGATATGAGATCCAACCTTCCGGACTTTTTGCACGCCAACCACCCCATTCCCTTTTGCCTTTTCCAGACCCACGCTTCTCTAAAAGCTTTGTGGTAAAATCATCTCTGTTACCTAAATGCTGTCCCATTCAAACCTATAAGTCCTCTTGCCTCAAGTCACATTTTACTGGAACAAGCCTTTCGAGGTCCAAAGGTCCTATGCTTACCCAAAACCACTCCGATTCAGATCTTTATATCGGCCCTAGTCCTTGGCGGCTCGGTCTAGCTTTTTGTATGTTTCTAGGGCTGGTCGGTGTAGGCGGATGGGGTCTTTCCAACTTCCTTTTAAAACCCGATCAACCGCTCCTTACCCTCGATCAGAGCGCTACGGGCAAGACTCACATAGAGACCACAAGCGCCGGAGGTGGGGAACCCCTCTTTTACCGGGTTGTAGGCAATGCTGGGGTTGTTGAAGGATCTCCCTTCGAGCACGAGTCTTCCCTGGAGCAGGAACTGCAATCCTTGAACGCCGCCAAAGACGCCCCCAAGCCAGAGTCCCCTGAGCTAAGCTCCCAAATAAGGGGCAAACTGCCTGTCGCAGCCAAGGCTCCCACCTATACCATCGAGCTTAAAAAAACCACCGATCGCCACGAAGCCGAGGATCTCGTCAGCGCGCTCCAATCCAAGGGAATCCAAGCCTTCTACACGCCGATGCTAAGCGACAACTTTGTGACCTACCGGGTTCGGGTCGGGATCTATACGTCCAAGGCCGTGGCCCAAAAGGACCTCGCAGCCATCAATCCCCATGTGTCCCACCCGGGCCAGATTTCAGAACTCCACTGACATGGTCGACCTTGCCGTCCCCATCAAAGTCGAAAACCTGATTTTTGACCTTGCCCTTTGGGTCGAGGACCTCAAGCATTTCAAAGCGCCCGTCCCCGTCAAGATCCCAGCCATAAAACCCTGGAAAGCTTTGCCCGTAGCCATCTTCTAAGGTCCAGTGAACCAGGATCTGGGTTTTTTGCGGTAAGACCGTTGGCGACCAATGGGATTTTTTAGACAGCAGTTTAGGTCCCTGATCTGGATTGGGGTTGATCACCTTGAGGACGTAGTAGGTCCTGGGACCATGGATTTTTTCGAGAGCCTCCAGATCTTGAAGGGGGGCTACAGGCTCCGTAAGACTCTGATCACTGCTGGTCGGGCTACAGGCTCCTGACCCCATGATGGCAACCAAAATCCACCCCTTCCATGCCATGTTTCTATCCCTCAAAGAGTCCTGTGATGAATCAACCTTTGGGAAACCTTTCGGAATATGAGGGCAAATATTGAGCCCGAAGTTTATCACTAAGGACCCTTAAATGCTTGATATTAATGGATTCAGTACCTAAAATAGTGTCCGTAATGGGGGGTTCCAGTTCAATGCTCATCGTCACTTTTGCCGAGTCAGATCTACTTGTAACTATCATTCATTTGGATTTATGAGAGACTATTATGAAAGCAAAATACCTAGTTTATGAGGGCTTAGGTTTCCCCGTTATAATGATTGGATTTAAAACAAAAAAAGTACGAGACGAGGTGCTTCCAGATGTTAATATGAAGCAACTCCAAGCTATGGTATTTGAGGCTCTGACAGTCAAACCGTCTACTTTGAGTGGTAGCGAACTTTTATTTATTAGATCTTATCTTGGATTGACTCAGTCCGAATTTGCATTGAAAATTGGGCTTTCCAATCACTCCCGCATATCCCAATGGGAAAAAAAATCGTTAAAGTCCGCAGGAATGGAATATGTCACTGAACTGTCAGTTCGATTAGTTATGGCCGCAACCATCCGCGATGGACTCATCGCAAAGGTATATAGAGCGTTATCTGAGCATCGACCGGAGAAAGAGAGCGATCCAGTCAAAATTCTGTCGACAGCAGCTTGAGAAGTCGGCTTCGACCCCACTGTTGGCCGACTGATTCGTCCCGGGCCCAACCCTCGAAGCGAACGGACCTTGGAATTGCCGACCTGGATTTTTAGCAATGGGCTCCACCTCTGGAGTCACCGAAACTTGCATTGCATGCTTCTTGCATCGTTCGCTCCGGGACGAACTGGCTCTAAAAACATTCTATTTTTCAGAAAAAGCTTGACGGGTATTGGGGCTTACAAAACGGTTCCTATAATAGCCTCTGCAAGCAATTTGCTGATTTTTCCGGATCAGATCGAGTCAAACCGCCCCATAAACAAATTTGCCGCTTCGAGTGAAGTTTTTAAAAAAGACCGCAGACTCCGAGCGAAATCAACTTTTACAACCTGTGTTATAACTTATTTTCAACAAGGTCTCGACGCCCCAAAGCGTCCTTAATGAGCGAGAAAAACAACGATGATATCAAGTGAAGCCCTTTCAAGAATACTCGCGCTCCCAAAAAATTGTGACGCGTCCGAATCTACCTCTGACATCCGTGTGCTCCTGCGCCGGCAGTTTCAAAAAGCTGTTGAGCTCCATCAAAAGGAGCACGATATGGTGCTTGATTCAATGAGGGTACTTTATCAGCTTGACCGACAAAACGCTGCTGGAAACCTCGGGCTC
>JBGSUI010000171.1:0-4080 GCA_041736175.1 Oligoflexales bacterium
TACTTTCAAACAGAAACTCAGTTAGTTGATTGCCTGACAGCTGTTTTTACCCTAATTCAAAGGAGACCAGCACTAATTCGCAATTACTTACGTCCATTTATTTAACTAGCATGTCCTTTTAAATATGCACAGCTGTATAGCGGCGATCTTCAAGGAAAAATAAATGGGAAAAAGTGGTCTATGCGAAGCGGTGCTGTATCGTATGTTTCTGGGAAAACAGAAAAATATTCTGGAATTTTAGCCGGTACAGTCGGTAAAAAACAATCCATTGTATGTGATTCGAAAAATGGCTATGCAAAACCAAAAATACCAGGGCAATTCAAAGACGAAGGGTTGATTGAAGTTGAGTTGCCCACAAAGGTGGGTACTTATACTTCGACCGCCGAAAGTAAGTCTTTTGCAATAAAAATATATATTGGTGAAGATAAAGCTACTTCTTGGGAAATAAAAATTACCAAAGTCACTAAATCTACGATTTCTGGTTTTTTAAAAGCCGAGTTTGATAATCCAGATAAGGACCAAATTGAAGGCGATTTTTCTTTGGAAATCTGTACAAAAGGATGAAACTGCCTTTACGAGCGTATCCCAATCTATCGATCGCGCCGATTGTTCCTTTCTTGGAGTAAGCCATTACGCCCTCGCAATACGAGGGGCTTGACGGATGTGAGCAGCCCCAAGGGCTGCCAATTTGTTGGTTACGGCCAATTGTCTCAGACTCGGCATTAATCTTTTCGATCTGCCCCACGGGATTCGTAAAAGTGTTCGCCGGCGCGCACCAATACTAAACATCTTAGAATTTATCTATTTGAGCAAGGTGCAGATAAACATGCCACCTATATCTTCATAGGACAGGTACAAATGAGCCATGGGCTAGATGTTCGTAATCCTGCTCAACCGCCCATTCAGGGGCTTCCGCCATGGTTTCTGCATCGATAAATCTCAACCCTGCATCAAGAGTTTTGCAACTCACAAGGTAAAATCGCCCATCCGGGGTCAGATCGATACCTGCAGGGTGGAGCATTTTATTTGCTCCTAAAATCTTGAAGCCTTTTAGGTCAAAAAAAACCACGGCGTCATTGTAGGGAAGAGTCACCGCAAAGCGTTGTCGGCGCTTATCGAGACAGATGCTTAGGGACTCCGAAATGTGATGGCGTGCCAAGGGAGTTCCTGCAAGATGTTTATTGATCATGATTTCGCTTATTTCTCCAGTCTTTTCATTAAGTAAAACGACTCTAGGTTCTCTCATGGTTATTTTTGAAAGGTCTGGAGTTAAGGACGTTCCGATCAAAAGATGGTTTTCATCTAACCGCTGCACATGCCTAAGCCCCACGCCTTGGGTCGGCGTCCCGACGGCAGCTAGCTTTTTTCCCGAGGTTACATCCAGAAAAGACATTTCTGATGCTCCATAGGAATTGGCGACAATCAACTTTTTTTCGTCAGAAGAGAGCACTATTTCGTGGGGGTATTGACCACCTGAGGCAAATTGTTCAAGTTTTTTGAAACTGCCAAGCTCGTACACGGTGATGTGTCCATTTTTAGTGGCAGGATCCATCACGCCAAAATAAATAACATTCCTTTTTGGATCGACCAGACCATGGCCACAAAACTCCTTCCCATTTTCCAGGGTCAATTCCTTAACAACTTTTCCCGTGGATAGATCCAGCACTTTAATGCCCTTGACTTCTTTTGCCGAACAGTAAAGATGGTTAAATTTAACGTCGGGCATCACTCCATGTACTCCATATCCCATCTCTATAAGGTGTGTCTTTTTTTGTGAAAGTTCAAAAACTGCCAGAGCGCTCCCTCTCACGCCAGCCTTGAGAGTCAAAACTCCAGCCACGTAGATGCCTTGGGGGAAACTCGGGGACTTGCTCGCCAAAAGAGCACGGGGCAACCCGAACGCCAAAGGTAAAGCCCTAAGAGAGGACAATAAGCTCCGACGGCTGACTACATTTTTTTGTTTCGAAGGACTATACATTTGGTTCAAGGAAACCTCCTTTTGAGCTCAGTTCAATTGGCACAGGCACAGGCACGGTAGACGCCAGATGCAGATGCACCGGCCGTGGTCGCTGCTGTATCTCTGACAGCTCTATATAGACCTGCCCCCCCACCTCCATTGCTAGCCACGGTGAAACATCCTAAACCTATGTCAGCGCCTGAAGTTACCTGATCCAAAAGTGAGGTCCCATTGATACCGTAGTCGATGGCTCTCATGACTGCCAAACAATTTGCATCGTTGCCACCGCTTCCAGCATAGGAGGCTGTTAAGGCGCTATACCCCCCACGGGAAGAGCACACAGTGGTACAAGAATCTGTTAAATTACTTAAGTACCAATTGCCGCCTCCCAAGATCACCCCGTCACATACATGTTTATCGTCAGTCACTGCAATCCATTCGGTATTTGCGACACTACAGACAACGCTGATATCAGTCGATAAATCTATGCTCCCCATAATCCTTTGACAACTATTAGACCCTACCTTCATGGTTTTGCCATTGCGATTGACCGTAAATCCACCAACACCTACTCCATAAATCCTTATATGATCACCGACTGCACAGGTCGTCGGGAGAGTCACAGTCACAGGCGATTCATTGGTGACGATATAGGCAGTATTGACCGCAGCTGTAAAAGCGGTCGTAGCATTGACAGCCCAGGCGACTCCACCGCCAGAGGGACCCCAACTCAGCACGCCGGAGCCGTTGGTTTTAAGAAACTCTCCCGACCCTCCGTCGGCGGCTGGAAGCTCCCAGGTCTTGTTTGTAGTCACGGAGGCGGGGGCCTTAAATCCCACATAATGGGAGTTATCATTATCGCCAAAACGAATTTCTGTCGCTGCACCCCCTGTCGCATTGACTAAGACATTGCCAGTCCCGGCGATGGGACCGGCGGTACTGACTCCCCCAGAACCGGTAAAAGTGGTAGTACCTCCTATCGTGCCCGAGGTGATGGCGGAGCCTGAGACTTTGCCAGCGGTAGAAATCGTAGCGAGTTTAGTATCAGCGATGGCTGCTGAGGCATTGATATCCGCGTTGATGATGGAGTCGTTGGTGATCTCGGCGCTACCTACATTGTTTAGGGTGGCGAGGGACCCAAGACCATGGCTGGCGATGGAGGTCACGGGGCCCGAGAGTTTAGATGTGGCGATGGCAGCTGAGGTGTTGATATCAGCATTGGTGATGGAGTCGTTGCTGATCTCTGTGCTGCCTACAGAATTTAGAGTGGCCAGTGATCCTAAACCAAGGGTTGTTCTTTGCGCAGTCGCGTCAGCATCGTCAATCAAGGATTTGCCCGCGGCCGTCAGACTGTAAGTGGCCCAAGTATTAGCCCCGGTACGCTCCACGCCCCCGGTGGTGGCTAAAGCTTCCACAGCAGCCAGGTCATCTCCTAAAGCAAGGGTTATGGATCCAGCTCCGGTGATAGGACCACCACTGACGGTAATCCCTGCGGCGGGGGCTGTGAGGTTAACACTGGTGACGGTGCCGGTCGCTCCCGTGACCCAGTCGAGGGTGCCAGAACCATCGGTTTTAAGGATCTGGCCAATCGTACCATCAGCTGCGGGAAGGGTCCAAATTTTGTTGGTGGTGACCGTGGCTGGAGCTTTAAATCCCACATAATGGCTGTCGTCGCTGTCTCCAAACCTAAGATCGGTGGCGGTCACCCCGGTCCCAGCCACGCGGATATTTCCGGAGCTGGAGATTTGGCCTGTGGTCGAGACCACCGTAGAGCCGCCTATCGTGCCCGAGGTGATAGCTGATCCTGAGACTTTGCCGGCAGTAGAAATCGTAGCGAGTTTAGTATCAGCGATGGCTGCTGAGGGATTGATATCCGCGTCCACGATGGAGTCGTTGGTGATCTCGGCGCTACCTACATTGTTTAGGGTGGCGAGGGACCCAAGACCATGGCTGGCGATGGAAGTCACGGGGCCCGAGAGTTTAGAGGTGGCGATGGCAGCTGAGGTGTTGATATCAGCATTGGTGATGGAGTCGTTGCTGATCTCTGTGCTGCCTACAGAATTTAGAGTGGCCAGTGATCCTAAACCAAGGGTTGTTCTTTGCGCAGTCGCGTCAGCATCGTC
>JBGSUI010000192.1:0-8985 GCA_041736175.1 Oligoflexales bacterium
GTTGGACGGCTGTTTCGGTTTTTCCCAGAGGCTTTAGAACTGCTTAAAGCCGGAGAAACCCAGGTGAGTATTCTGCAATTGGTCTATGGAAAGGTGTCCCAAGCCAATGCTGACGTCCATTTTGCAAACATCAAAGGCAAATCGAAACGGGACGCTGAAGGGTTTTTGTCCCGCATGGATCTCGATGGCAATTTGCGCGATCAAGAAGCCACCGTCACCATACCTATAACATTAACTTTGGACCAACTGGCTCTGCTAGACCGGGCTCGAGAAGTCCTTTCATCTTGAGGAAAAGTCCCTACAAACGCCGATATTTTTACTGAGGCCCTCGATGCTCTCCTCCATAAACGAGATCCCCTTCGCAAAGCCCAAAGGGCTCAGCAGCGTCAGGCCAGTGACCAAGGAGTCGGGGGAGTAGGGGGAGTAGGGGGAGTGGGAGGGATGGGGGAGGGCGAAACTGCAAGTGCCGAGACAGAAGAAGCCGAAGTCCCTGGTCAAGTTGTACCGGTACAAAACCTGCCGGAAGAGCCCAGGTCCGAGTCTATACCCCCGAGTGCTTTAGTACCGGTACAAAACACGCCTGAGGATACGGTGAGCGTTGGTAGCAGAGTTGGTTCCTATGGTGGCGGACGATGGTCCCAATTTCCACCCCTCGGTGGTACAAGCCCAGACCTAGATGCGCGGGCCTACCGCTGGGCTGAGCTGTTGTTAGGACGCTATGGTGTGGTCTTTAAGACCCTACTCAGTCGGGAACCAGCAAAAACCTGGGTCATTTGGCCTAATTTATTTTGGTCCTGTAGTCGGCTGGGGAAGTCTCGATAAAGCTCCCGAAGACCAAGGCAACCAGATCACCCACGCCTCGGGACTCAAACTATCTCGACCCACGACCTCTGGCTACCTTTTTTCTGCCGGTCTAGCGGTCGTCAACCGCCAGGGCGAATCTGGGTCCACGAATCCCGAGGACTCTAACTACGATTTTGGCACCAAAGGTTTTATGTTCGACCCACCAGGTCTATGGATGGAATACCGGTGGCTTTCCATCCACTACGGTGGTCTGGCTGTCAATCCCTTTATGGGTGTACAAACCGGCAGTGGCAAGATTTTTGTTTATTTTGGGCTGGGCACCGGCGGATGGACTTGAAAAAACTTTGGATTCCAAAAAATGAAAATCCCCAGGCTCTCACCTGCTATCGCTCAGTAAAAAAATACCGGGCTCTGCTTACGTACAAGCCACCTATTTATAAAAAGTCCGCGATATCGATAATTCGATAAAAAAACGAATCAGTTTCCACCTGATCACTCACTCCCCCAAGATGAAAGAGCACTGGAACTTTGGCAAATCCTCGCGGAACCTTTAATTTTTGGCTCTTCTCTTTGATTTCACTCACCACTTCCATACCTAGTTCTCTTTTTTTGAACTTGAATTCACAAATGAAAAGATTATGAGTTGCCGAGTGTACGAGGTAATCAATCTGACATCCCTCTTGCCTGACTGTGGGATTTTGCCGATATGGGCCGTCAGCGCAAATATCCATGGGAGGAATTCCTAAGGCACTAAGAAGCATGGACCTATTTTGCAATAGAAGCTGCTCAATCTGGAGTCCTAAATGAGCTTCAAATCCTGGAATTCCTCTTAAAGTTTCATAAGAAAAAGTGCCCATGCCTATTTTAGCCAAATTGGGTTCGATTAATTTTAAGTAGAATCTTAAGTAGGGATCAGCAATTCGATAGAGGCTTTGTTTCGATGATTTTTCAGTTTTAAATGACCATAAGGTATGCTTAGTTACAAAGCCAGCACTCATCAGATGTTCGACCATTTGACTTAAAGTGCCACTATGTGGAAACTTAATAGCTGTGCGTATTTCGGCTAGGGTGCACATCCCATTTTTTAGAGTGAGGAGTATTTTCTTATAGAGAGTGCCCTTTCCGCTAAAAAGATCGTGGAAAATGCGATCAAATTCCGTAACAAGTATGCTATCTTTTTTAAAAGCGAGCTCCATGAGATTTTGGTCAGCTGTAAGCTCTGGATGAATCTGTTCGAGATACCAAGGAACGCCTCCTACAACACTCAGCAACTTATAAATATCGTATTGAGAAAGCTTAACTCCTAGCTCCTTTAAAAAACTCGAGCTCTCTCTGATGGATAATGGTTCCAAGGTAAGACTAAGGTGAATCCGTCCAAAAAGTGCAGTGCTTTTTAAAATATTCTCTTCGATCCATGTTGAAACCGACCCACAAATAACAAGCATCACATGGGTTGTTTGTTGATCCCACCATGTCTTAATTTTAGAAATAAAAGTATCATCGAGGTCACCCATCCAGGAAATCTCATCAAGTAAAACAATATCTCCAGAGCGAAGATGCAAACTTAAATGGGAAAAAGCATCGCTCCAATCAAGAAACGTCATAGGAGGTGTCTTAAGGTGGGTGGCTAGCTGACGTGCAAAATGATTTCGTTGGTCCTGATCCGTCATTGAGCCTGAAGGAGCAAGGCCGGCAAAACTCCAGAACTTATTTTTTTGAATTGATCCGGCAAATTCTTGAACCAACCGACTTTTGCCAATCCGTCTTCGCCCTTTAATCACAACCAAACTCGGAGAATGTTTCTTATAAAGCATCCTAAGTCGAGCTATTTCCGATTCACGACCGATAAAGGATAATTTTCCCACGCATCCCCCGCTCACTGCTCAAAATCTACATAAGCTTATTTTGAGCAGCAAATGATGTCAACATTTACTGCTCAAAATTAACTTTTTCCATAAAGTCCGGAGATATCAACCCAAGTCCCCCGGCGCCTGCTAGTGCCGGGAAGACAAAAAATCAAGTTTCAAGTTTCGAGGTATCGCCGACCAACTACGGAACTACGCAACGCACCGAGTAGGTGTAGCCGTAAATGCTGTAGCCGGTCCCAGTCTCCGCCCAAATCCAGTAACCACCTGGTACCACCCGAATAGGCCGAAGACGTCAACGTGTATCCACCAGCGCTAGGGACCCCAGTCAGCGGCCTCTCAAAATAAATGTAGGCCTTGACTCCAGGGCTGGCCAAAAGTCACCCCTCAACCACCTTTAATCTTGGTGGCAGTGGTATCGTTGTCCTTTACCTCGAGGGATCCACCGCCCATGTTCAAGCTTTTCTTGGGAAACTTGAAGCTAACGTTGCTCTGGGTTCAATACGGAACACCTTTGTCGACAAAATAAATAAAATTTTAATTTAATTCCTTGCAATGGAAATAAAAAGATTCCTCGCTGAATGCCCAAGTGAGCCATCATTTTGTGAATGAAATTTTAGCTTTGTCTAATGCCAACAGAGCTTGTTTGGCGGAAAAATGGATAAAACTAATCAATCGTTACCTTGGTAGCGATTGAACCCAATTCGCTGAAGCATAACAGAATATGATTTAAAAAAAATAAAACACATTCTGTCTACGCCTCCCGCGAAGGGAGACTGATAGAGGCTGCAAAAAGCTAAACAAGACGAAAAATACGCGTTGGGTGGAAATATCATGATTCATCTGTCTTCTGAAAGTTGCGTCCAGCGCGCTTCAAATTTCAGAATTTTGGTTCGATTGGGAAGAGTTCTTGAATGATGTTGTCCGGCTTTCGGACCTAAGACTTTTGAAGGCTGCCTAGCAGGTAGACGGCGCGAGGTTTTATGTTGAACATCAGACGGACGCCGAAAAAATTCGCTACATGAGTGCCATCCCCGCACCTGAGGAAGAGCCATTTGCCGAGCCCCCCATGTTAGACTCTGAGTCAAAAAAACATTATCATAGTATAGCGTCTCTCTTTCGTAAACTTCCAGCAGCTCCAGGAACCGTTTTTCGTGCTGTAAGTGTTGCGCCGCAATCACTGCTTTTGGATCTTAAATCAAGGGCGATAGGCCAACAAATGACCGGGCTTTATATTCGCGGACGCGGTGCCATCACCAGTGCTACCCGTGACCTTAATATAGCCAATCGATGGCTGGCCGAGAATACAAATAGGGAGTTTCGGGTCGGAGACTCCAACAGCCAAAACAAGCCAAAAGCCTGGCCGCTGCTGCTTGTAATCACGCAAAAAAGTGGTGTTGCTATCGAAAATGTGGTGCCCCAATTCGAGATTCAAAAAGAAATACTTTTGCCAGCATCGACTCGATATAGAGTGATGCGGTTTGAAGACTGGCAAGATACTCCGGCTAAAGTCAGCGAGTGTTTAAGATCGCCAGCTAAATTTGTCGTTTATCTCGAAGAAATCTGACTTAGGACCGCTGTCGCCTTTCGGACACTCACGACGTCGATTGGACCGAAGGGGTGTAGTATCAAATTTATGGCTCGCTTTCGGATCACCACCGAGGAATTATGGGCGGATGAAGCGAACTGAGTTCACAGCGAGAAGTTGAAAATTTGGCGAAGAGCCGTCCTATAAGTCGTCCCAGAGTTGATAGGACCGGCATACATGCTATTGTCTCCGACAGGGCATTGGTTCATCACCGAGCTTTGAGCAACCGAGGCTCGAGGTACCTCCAAACCGGCTCCGTAGAGAAGCTCTGAATGATGAGGCCCGAAGCAAGCATGGTTGGATCCGGGTTGCGCGGCTTCGGGAGGGCGAAAAAGTAGGTCATAGGCTTCTTCTCGAGTGATTGGTCGGTGACCCACCCCGCTTTTCGTCGCAGACCCTCCAGGCACCGAAGTGCCGCCTCTTGGTCGTCGTTGAGGACCATAGCCTCAATTCTTTTAGCAATTTTCCCGATTTTGAGATCGCCATACCTGAGACAGAATAAATTCCTTGCCGCGACGAATAAGCGAGCATCGCCACGAGCGGCGAAAAGAGCGTCGCCTAGAGCCTCTTCAATCGAGACATCTGAAACCGATGTAAACTCACCTTCGGAGCAAACGCCAAATTTTGCCAACTCAGACCAGGCCTTGATTTGATTCTCACGGTCCAAAGAGGGCCCTCCTTAACTCGTCGATATCAGAGTCCTGATGGGCTACGAACTCAGGGTCTCCCGGGTTATTGTACCGTCGAAAGGCAGAGTTGAATGCCGCGGCCAATGAGACCCTGACACCGCATTCCATTCGCGCCAACAAGGAGTAACGCCAAAGAAAGGCGTTCCTGTTCGAGGAAAAGGTCAAGGGCAGCTAGTGCTCGCTTAAGCTCATCTGAAATATTTAGGTACGCCATAACTCACCCCCTCTGACCTATATATTCCTACCCATAGTCGTGTCAGCCTGTGGAAGTCCCAAGAGCCACACCGCCAAAGTTTCCCGACTCGAATGGGCTCCTGGTGAGCGATTTCACAATCGAACCTATGGCCATCACCAAAGAAATCCGTGAAGCCATTGAGGGGCCGCAGAAACGAGATTCCTATATCAATGGTCTCTGTGAGAGTAGTTTTTACGCAGTCAATGCTGCTGCATATAAACAAAAAATATCTTATAACACACCTCTGAGCTTTTCTACGCATCACCCCCCCCCCTTTGTGGGGCGTCATTTTCCTAATAAAAAGTATACAAGTAATTTCAGTAGACTGCACCTATACGATTGCGGTTTCCAGGGGGGGTCCTAGAAATACCCCTATCTAATGGGATTATCAATTATTTCAGGTAGATATCCAATCCACACCCCAGAAATAACCCGTGGGACCCAAGATTTTTTATCCCAGACCGATAGTCCCCAAGGGAGCCTCACCATCTGCTCCGCCGCTACAAAATTGTCCCCTTAGAACTCAATGACCATGTCCTCACCATCGGCTGTGTCGATTCCACGATGGCCTTGACTCCAGGGCTGGCCAAAAGTCACCTCTCAACCACCTTTAATCTTGATTAAAAGCTTGTATGGTGGGCGGTTCCATGATCAAAGCCGCGAAAATTGGAGTCGCAAAAAACCCAGTCTGTGCGCGGATTCTAGAGAACTTTCAGCCGGAGCTGCTGCCGCCCCATTCTCCGTTGACTCGCTATTTGCGCCCTGGCTCATATAATTGAGTGCTTCCAGAGCGCCTCTAAAAACATGCGATAGGGCCAGATTTCAATATCCCCGACTTGGCGCCGCTCTGGGTCACGGCTCACAACGATGAGTCGCACCATTTTCCCCTCTTCTGCGAGCGCTCTCAGACCCTTCATATCTTTGGAATCAACCGACCTCGATGCCTTCACTTCAATACCGATTTTTCCACCCAAAATGAAATCAACCTCTACACCGTTCGTGGTTCTCCAGAAGTGCAGAGATTCGCGTCTGTTATTGTAGTTCAGGTAAGTGCGGAGTTCATGGAAGATAAAACTTTCAAATGCATCGCCGTATCCAGCACTCAGCTCCGGTAGGCTGTAAATTTTTTGTAACTGATGGACGACCCCCGTATCAAAAAAATAGAATTTGGCCCGACTTATCACTTTTCGCGAGCCTATTTGTTGGATCGGCTCGAGCATTTTGCCGATGAGCGTGTCCTCAAGAACGGAGTAATACTCGCGTACGGTGCGCGCAGGAACCTGTGCGTCACTCGCCACAGATTCGAAATTAATAAGCTGCGCGTTCGTATAGGCAGCTCTGTCAAGAAAACGAGAGAAGTTATCTATATTCCGACTAAGGGCTTCTGCTTGTATCTCTTCTTTCAGGTACTCACCAACGTAGCCTGACAGTTCGTCTTCAGGGTCGGTACTGAGATAAATGGGTGGCAGCTGTCCATAAAGCAAGGTTCTATCGAGGTCAAAGTTGGGCACCTCCGCGCTGACAAAGGGGTGCAAGTAAATAATCTTGGCGCGTCCTGCCATCAATGAAGTGTGAGTACGACGCAGCTTTCTTGCGCTGCTCCCTGTGAGAAGAAACCGCTGGCCCAATTCTTCAATCATGAGATGCACTTCGTCCATGAGCTGCGGCAATTTTTGAATTTCGTCAATGATCACTAACCTTTTGGGTTCAGCCACCAAGCTTTCGCGAATTGCGCTTGGCCTGGCTGAAAGCCTTTGGAATTCGTCAGCCTTGAGCAGGTTGTAGACCTTAGCATCTGGAAATTCGTGCCGAATCAGCGCACTCTTGCCGGTTCTGCGAGGCCCTAAGAGGAGGACACTTTTGTTTTGTAAAACTGTCTTTAGCTCCAATTTCCTTTGGATATAAGATGGGAGGCTCATTAAGATCCTGATTTTATTATATTGTTTAATTCCGCAGGTGTAATGCGGAAAATTGATGAAATTCCGCAACGACTCTGCGGAATCTATATATTAAAGTGTAAGGAGCAAACATTAAAGAACAACTTTAAAACTTTCTCGCCGTGTTCTTGCTCATTCCCTCTATATTTGGAGGCAGAATCGTTGCCTTAAACCCAAAATATGGCTATGATTATTCCTTTAAGAATAATTATTTTTAGAATAATCTTTTAGAGAGCCCCCCTTGGATATAAAATTTCTTAATAGAAACAAAGATATAGATGATTTCAAGCAAGAGGTTCATGCAGCGAATCTTGTGGTCTTGATGGGTAGACGACGCATTGGCAAGACAGAACTGATCTGCGAATGGGCCCGTCGAGGGGGTGTGATGGCCTATAGCCAGGCTATTGAAAAGGCGTCTCCCCAGCAACAGATCCAGCAAATCTGGGCGGACATAAAAAGCTGGGTCCCAATTGAGATCGAACCAAAAACGTGGGAAGAACTCCTCAATCTCATGGCGTTGCCTAAGCAGGAGCTTGTTTTTGTCTTTGACGAATTTCCTTACCTCGTTGCTAGTGATGCTTCACTGCCATCGCGGATCCAAAAATGGCTCGATCATCATTGTCCGCGGCACATAACGCTTTGCCTTGCTGGTTCGAGTCAAACCATGATGCAACAGTTGTTCTTTGATGATAAGTCAGCTTTATATGGGCGTGCTAGGCGTATTCTCAATATTCGACCGCTCGCCTACCGATACTTTTGCGAAGCTCTGGATGCTGAGCCCATGAGCCAATCAAGTTTTTTACATTATAGTATGGTGGGGGGGATCCCAAAATATTGGCGTGCTTTTCAACCCCATTGGCAGCCACAGGAGGCGGCTGATCACCTGTTTTTTGGCGACAATGCATTTTTTGACAACGAGATGCTGAGGTTGACTAGCGATGAAAACATCTCAAGTGCAAGTTCCATGGCTGCTCTAGAAGCCATAGGGCGGGGCGCCCATAAGCCGAGCGAAATCGCTGGACGATTGGCCATTAAGCAGACCAGTCTCAACAAGGTCCTTAGCTCACTTGTGGCGTCCCATCTCGTTAAAAGAGAAATTCCGTTTGGCGAAAGTGAAAGGTCCTCAAAACGAAGCCTCTACCGGGTCGTCGATCCTTTTGTGCTGTTTCATTATGGCGTTTATTCTCCTCATCGGTCTCGCTGGTCTGTTTATGAACTGGCCACCAAGCAAAAGTTGCTTGGTGACCACGCGTCCCAAATCTTTGAAGAGATCTATCGCAGCCTTTTTCCTTCTGCTGCACGCTATTATGAGGGTGGCGACATCGAAATCGACTGTGTGCGCTATACCAGCGAATCGACCATCAGAGTTTCCGAAATCAAATTTCGCACGGTAGGAGCTCAAGAAAAAAGCTCCCTGATTGAGCGGCTACGCAAAAATGTTGCGCGCAGTCAACTGGCCCGACTTGCTGAAAAATACACTTTTGAATATGAACTGGTGGACTGGCTGACGGGCATCGCAGAGATCCTACGATTGCAAAGAGACTAAGGGTGCATCACTGCCTATAGAATACGCCTCGTCCTTAGGCCTGAAGCTAAAAAGGGATTCAAGAAGACCGATCCCCTTATTCGCCTTCGACTTGACGACACCGTCAGCGCCAAAATTAGTGGGCGAGTTGAAGATTCCGGGGTTCTCGACCTACATGCATCCGGTCGGACCGGGACGCCTGGTCGGACTTGTTTACGACGTTTGGGTGGATCCGAAGTCCTCGGGAGACGATGCTGGTCCACTGCATCGAGGACTTTTTGAACCTTCTCCCAGCTTATGTACTATAGCGCTCACCTAAATTGACCCACCAGCGCTCAGCTA
>JBGSUI010000215.1:0-52791 GCA_041736175.1 Oligoflexales bacterium
GAAAATGCTTCGATCCGCTATCGCGAAAATCAATGAGATGAAAATCATAGGAGATCAAGAACGAGTTTATAAATTTGAAATAGATGATAAAAAAGTCTCAGAAAAAGAGAAAATTTATTCCAATTAGACGAAAGTCATGTATTCACAGAAAAATCCGGCTTTATAAATCCCCATTATGCTGTGTTTTTTGCGCTGTTTGCTTGATTCCCTCGGAGGAAAGATACGCCTCGATTTTTTTCTCCATAGTACTTAATGTTTGGTCGGCTTCGGTTCCCCAAAAGGATACTCCCTAAGGTAGGAACCGATGGCGGCTAAAAGAATCGCCCTAGGAAAGGGATTTGGAGTTCGATTTTTGTCAGCTACAGCATAGGGAAATGCCATCCCATAATGATGAGCACCGATAATCCCAAGATAATCATGACGACGACCGCTGACAGAATCTAACTGGGGCCAGTAGCGCCCTCTGGCCACACTGACCGAACTATCGTTGAGAGCACCAGCGCCAGCCTCAAGAGAACTATAGTAACCTGGACGCAGCCTAGAGATAAAATCGGGGCTACGGTAACCAATATAGGGAGAAAGTAATAGGGGGGATAAGGTACCGTTCACAGGAGGACCAGGCATCGTCGCTGTGAGGCTTAAGAGGCGAAAGTGACGGGGTAGATTAGCTTCGTTCCACCATCGTAGTCGATTTTCTGTCGTAAGTTCGCCCAATCCGTCGAGAAATTCTGTCAATATTTGTTTAAATGCTTTTATGTTTTTAAAATAATTCTGAATGGGACACTGCAGAGCCAACAGGTCAAAAAGGATAGCCTTAAAAGTATCAAAATTAGCTATAATACCAGCTTTCTCTGGAGCATGGTCAATATGCCTCAAGGCCTCTTCCTGGGCCATGAGGATTTGCGCCGATGATTTTGATTTGGAATTTTTGCCAATCCCGTTGATCTCTTGAATCAAACGAGTCCAAGTGGCCATATTTTTCGATACCCTACGAGCAGCCTCTTGAGCATAAGCTTGGCCTTTAAGGTCTGAAGGCGGCTCTGCGACTATATCGCTAATAAATCGCCGCAAAATTTGGACAGTTTGCGCATCTTCAGAGTGGTCCCCCGATAGGGCTCGGTCAGGTATATGGGAGCCATAGATTGGGCCCCCCAAGCTTACCATTCCTCGAACCCGCTGAAACCATGGGTAATTATTAGTAGGCTGGAGACTCATATGTTTTAAAAAATCAAGAGCTACCACCACACCTCGGGAAAACCCAAGCAAATAAATCTCTCCTAGAGAATTCACCCCACGGGTTTGATGTAAGATCTTATGGAGACGGCGTTTATAGATCTCCGTTCCTGCCCGAACCGTTCCGATGCTTTCAAGGGAACCAAGTTTAGGCGTTAGAACCATGATATTGACCCAAGGAAGTCCCTTTCGGTCAAAACTTGCTACGCGAACCAATTCAGACATCTTTGCAGAAACTTGCTTTTGTTCTTTCACCTGATAAACATCGTCAGTTATCGTGGCAAGAATCGGTACCATTTTTTTGGCAAATAGGCTCTCTTGGTTGGCAAGCACTTCTTCAAAGGGATCAAAGGCGATAAACTCGCTGGTAAATCCAGGAAACACAATCAAAGTCACAGGACCCTTGCCTGGTTTCAAGCTGCGCTGCTGGGGCGGATTGCTGAGGCCTTGCTCATAGGCTTCTTCGGGAGTATGGGGGAGATAAAATTCATCGATGGAATTTAGGTTAGCCGCTTTGCCTACACCCGTTTGGGTCGGGGGGAGCAGTAAGGCTTGGGGGGTATCAAAGATCGCCTGACTGATGTCTTTGGACGAAGCGCCGGATTCCGCTAGGAGTGCAGCAAAAATCTCCCTAAAGTTGGTTTCGGAAACCTTATCTTGCGCTGCACGGTTCCAAGCTTGTGAGCCATGATCTTGGAGTAGGGACTGGGGTGGTTGATCGCTCGATGATTTAAAACAAGATGGTAACGTTCCAAACAAAATTATTAAAATAAAACCCTTCACACTCAACATCTTTCTTTTCCCTCATCTTAAACGTCGTCAATGACCAAAATTCCAAACAGCAATAAAGATGCCAGTCCCTAACCAACTCTGGAATGGCCAGGTCAAGATCCTATGATATTTACAATTTTTGCAGTGTTTCTGTGCTCTATTCGAACCTCCTCAGCGAATAAAAAATTTACAGCGGTGATCCGGAGCGCCCTTTGTTACCACCTAGGTCCGGTCACCACTGTCAATTTTATAAACAACTCTATTTGGCCCGCCTATGGGGTCAAAGCCAAATTTGGGGAGACTAGCGATTAAGCATCAGGATAAACGACCACTCCTCGGCTGTTTCCCGCATACCTTCCAAGTTTCCCGATGCTCCTCCGTGACCAGCGGCCATATTGGTTTTTAAAAGAATCAGGGACTCTGATTGGTTAAAGTCTCGAAGCTTTGCCACCCATTTAGCGGGCTCCCAATACTGCACCTGGGAATCATAGAGTCCCGTGGTCACCAAAATATTGGGATAGGACACCCCTTTGACATTGTCATAGGGAGAGTAGCCCATCATATAGTCATAGTAGACTTTTTGGCGTGGGTCCCCCCACTCGTCATACTCGCCTGTTGTCAGGGGAATCGATTCGTCAAGCATCGTTGTGACCACATCCACAAAGGGCACTTGTGCCACCACACCCCGGTAAAGCTCAGGAGCCTGGTTGATCACCGCACCCATCAGCAGACCGCCGGCACTCCCCCCCATAGCGTAGAGTCGAGCGGGATCGGCCCATTTTTGGTCGATAAGATAGCGACTCGCATCCACAAAATCGTTAAAAGTATTTTGTTTTGTAAGGAGTTTTCCTCCCTCATACCAAGGACGCCCTAACATCCCACCACCTCTCACATGGGCGATAGCATAGACAAACCCACGGTCCAAAAGGCTGATCCGATTTGCGTTAAACGTAGGGTCAATGGTGACCCCATAGGAACCGTAGCCATAGATTAAAGTGGGGTTTTGGCCGTTTCTTTGGAGTCCTTTACGGTAAACCAGCGAGACAGGAACCTTGGCTCCGTCACGGGCATCAACCCACACCCGTTCCGTTTGGTATTGTTCTGGGCGGTAACCGACCACTTCGTCCTGTTTGATGAGTTGGCTAGATCCTTTTGTGAGCTGGTAGCTATAGACCGAAGGGGGAGTCGCCATAGACTCGTAAGTATAGTTGACCGTTGTGGCGGTGTATTCCCAGTTAGAATAAAGATCGGCCACATACACTGGCTCGTTAAAGGGAATGGTGTGCTCCCCTCCTACGCTGTCCCTGCGACTTATAACCCGCAAAATATCCTGGCCCCCAGCTTTTTCCTTGACCACCATTGCGTCTTTTAGGACCAGAAGCTCCGACCTAAAGACACCCTCACGGGATTCTAATACCGTCTTCCAAACCGCGACGCCTGCAGACCCATTCTCTAGATCTCTTTTGAGGACTTCCATGACCTGAAAGTTTTTTGCGCGCAGATTGGTCAGCACATAAAACCGGTCCTCCCCATCTGCGATGCGGTATTCGAGACCACGCTCCCTCGGTTTAAAGATCTTAAATTCCCTCTTTTGATCGCCGATTTCTAGGTAGCGCCATTCATCGGCTAAGGTGCTTGCTGAGTGAATAAAAATATAATTCTCAGTGAGTGACTTGGAGAGACTTAGGTTAAAAGTCGTATCGGCTTCTTCGTAGACAAGACTAGCTCGGGTATCTTGGAGAGACTGGTAGTAGACTTGGTACTCCCTTAGAGTCTCTTCGTCTTGTTTGGTAAAATAGAGCCCGTTGCCAGCCCATTCAAAGGATCCTGCGGTCTTTTCGAGGGTCAAGATGGTCTGACGGGACAAGCGATCAATGACCTTTAAGACGTAGTTTCTACGACCGACTGGGTCGTAGGTGTAGGCTATAAACCGATCATCGTTGCTAACCTTAATAGACCCAAGGTCAAAATAAGCATACCCCTTAGCGAGTTCATTGACGTCCAATAGGACTTCTTCGGGAGATTCCACTTGGGAGACGGGGGTCTTGGGCTCGGTCCCGCTGATTTTTCGCCGCAGGTAGACGGAATAGTCAAGATCAGCAAAGGTTCGGGTGTAATAGTCATAGCCTTTATAGCGGTGGGGCGCCGAATCCGCGACATTGGGCAGACGGCCTTTAAACTCTTTAAATAAGGTATCCGACATAGGTTTGGCCGGCGCTAGATTCTCCTCCGCAAACCGATTCTCAGACGTTAAATAGTCGATCACTTTTGGATTTTCCCGTTCCCTTAGCCAGTAGTAGGGATCGATCCGTACTTGTCCATGGGCAACGAGTTCGCAGGGTTTTTGCTCCGGCTTTGGTGCCAAGCTGCGACCAAAGAGGCTGTGGGGGCCGATCAACCCGACCATGAAAAACAGCGCTATAGCTGTTCGACGATGTAAGTTAAGCAAAGATAACCTCATTTTTATAATTTAAATAAAGAATCCAGCTCCATTGTTACAGGGAACTTAAGGGGAGTTCAATTTAAAATTCTGCTGAAAGCAGGATTTTAAATAGCCCTAGATTCTAGGTTGCGTCAGGATTCTACTCATGACCAACTTTGACTCCAAATCCCTCTATCCCCGCCTATGAGGCTACATTGCCGTCTAAAATAAGCTCTACCTTTGAGCGATTTTTTCTAGTTGCTTCAGATTTATCTCGCTTTCCCTCGTTTCCTAGATAGATTAGGGTGACCGAGCGGCCTACTTTTGCTAAATCCTCAGAGTGTGTATTGATAAGTTCACTAAGACCTGCGTTTTTAGTCGCAATTTTTTGATTGATTTCGATTTGACTTTCAAGGTCCTCGGTCGCTTTTGTGGTCGCTTTAAGACCTAGAGTCTGGACGGAGAGATCTTCGAGCACTTTTAGAGAGGCTTGTTCTAGCTTTGCCACAAACTGTGCGATCTCAGCAAAGGATTCGACGGCCTCTTTATTGATGTCGAGAGTGCTTTGTGTCGCCTGTTCATTTTTTTGGATAATCGACACGACTTGCCCCTCTGAATTCTTTAAAAGATCATGGATTTCCAATGCAGCCTGACCAGCAGTGGTCGCTAAATGATTCATTTCTTGCGCGACGACAGCAAAACCTTTTCCATGATTGCCCGCTGTAGCCGCTTCTATGGACGCATTCACAGCTAGCAGTTGGGTTTTTGATACAATTTTGTTAATCACTTCCAACTTTTGCTCGATACCATTAATGATCTTTACAATTTCCTTTAGACCATTCGTTGCATCAGAAACAACGACCATCGACTCCGTCATCTGATCCATTACCATTGACCCGCTTTTTGTCCGTTGTCCGATCGCTTGTAAGATCGTCTGGGCCTGTTTCGATCCAATGACCGTCTGGTTTGTTGCTTTTTCCATATCCCTGATATTGGCTTGAAGCTTGCGACTCGACTCCGACTGCTCTTTTGCAGAATGATTAGCCTGATTGGAAGACTCACGAATCTCAGAAGCTTGTTTGACCAGTCCGATAGAGATATCCTTGAGAGATGTCAAACTTTTACGAATCCTAACGCCAATTTTCCTGTAAGCCACTAACAGTGAGACGAAGCCAAACAAAGTAGACGCCACAAGTACGATACCTAATCTCCAGATTTCATAGCTGATATCTTTCTGGGATTTATTCAAGGCACTATCCGCTATAATACTGACATTTTTGATCGCACGGGTGATCAAAAAAAGCTCATTTTTAAAAGTATTAAAGTCTTCGTTTCCTGAATAATAGGTCACTGCCTCTGACCATGTTTTTTTGTAGATTTCTTTGAAACTCTTAAACTCAACGAGTGCGTCTCCCTGCAGTTCCTTTTCCGCCTTAGATTCCACATCACCCCAGACACTTCTCCCAATAAAAGCCAAGTCTTTTGCCGTATCATTGCTTAATATCGTAATGACAGATCGACTGAATTCCTTATAAACCTCTTCATTAAGAGCTTTTGGGACAAAGTTTAACTGCCTATAGGCTTTCGACAGAGCCTTTCTAGACTCCCTTACTTGCTCCCCTAGGACCAGCTGATCCAACCGAATTTTGATAATGTTGACCGACGATTCGACAAATTTAGGCAGCCGTTCTGTAAATTCCCTATACTCACCTATAATTTTTTGCGATTGATCATCCGGGATATTCTGAAATTTCAGAATATCCAATAAGTGCTCTTCTTTAACAGTCGCACTGATTTTAGAAATATTTTCTCCAATCAGCTTTTGTTTGCTCCCTATCTCCTCAACGTCTGCGACCAGGTTGGACGCAAAAGCGGTCCCGGCGGCAAGACCAGCTTCATCAATCTCCGCTGTTAAGTTTCCTAAACTTTGATAGAAAAAGAAAGATTTTTTTGAAGTTACTTCGACGGCTTCGCGCACCTTATTGATCTGGAATACACTTATAAATGTAATCAAGGCAAATAGGACCAAAACCATCGTAAAAACATTTCGAACATTTAAATAAATCTTAATCTTCATTTTTCCATCCCTAAGATTCTGTGTTTAAATGTCTATTTAAGATGCTTTGCCATATTTTTAGCTTGCTCTAAGCCTTCGTTAAGTTCTTCTTTGGCCGCTTTGAGGTCCTTTTTTTCGAGAGCTTTTAAGGTCATCAGCGGATGAACCAAGGTATGGAGGGGATCCGTATATTTCTCCCCAGCTTCGCTCTTGAGATCGACTCCTATGAGGTCTTTACCGAGCTTTCCACCGTCATGAATATCCTTTTCAAGGACCTCAAAACTTGCGGTTTTTAACGCACTCAATTGGCTTTTGATATGATCTAAGAGCTTTTGAGATTCAGGAAATTTTTTTGCAAAACCTTCAAAAAGAACCATGGATGCTTCGACCATCTGTGCCACTTTTTTCTCAGTCTCGTCGACCTTGACTTTATTTGCATTGATATCGCTTAAGATAGCCTTTCCCAAACTCTCATAGGTTTCGAGTGCTTTCTTCTCCTCAGCACTGACTCCAAAAGCAAAAGAAGAAAATAATAAATTAATTGTTAACAGAAAAGTTTTCATAGTAATACTCCTTGGTTTTAAAAAACTAAGTGACAATAAACTATCGTAACAATTTCAAGAAATCATTAATTTATGAGGTCCAGAAGATCCATAAAGATTCTTAAAATTAACTATCAATTCTTCTACATACCGGATCTTTTAATTTCAATCAATGAGACACGATCATCTTCACCCTAAATTTTTCAGCACTTCTTCCGATGGCTACACCATCTTCTCGTTAACGGTAGCTAGGGGATCGCTTAAATTTATGACGATAGACAAAGAATTTTTAAGTATTTTTTTAGATGAAGCCGAAGAAATGCTAGGAGTTTGGGAGCAATGTTGTCTCAAAATTGAGCGTTCTCCGTCAATCAACGATCTCAATGCATTGTTTAGGTCTGCTCACAACCTAAAAGGTTCATCGCGAAGTGTTGGACTTGAACAAGTCGGCGGGTTTATCCATACGGCAGAGGATCTTATCACCCGCCTTCAAAAACAAGAAATCAAGGTGACTCCAGAGCATATCGCTGCACTACTCGAAGCCCAAAAGTGTCTTTCGGAATGGATTACAGAACTTCGCACTAACTCCTCATACATCCATGAATATCAAAAGATAGGTGCAAAGATTCAGGCGCTGACCACCCTAGGAAAAGAGGCCATCCCCCAAGGCGGCGGATCTGCCTTTGGATTATTTGATGAAGAACCCCAGGTCACCCAAGGCACATTACAAAAAAAGGATGCGCCTTCTCCAGGAAGCGAAGGTGCCGAGGGCGCGACATCCCCTTCCTCTTTAAGCAAAGTAGACAGTTCGATCCGCGTTGCCCTTGATAAGATCGACCAATTGATACGTATTTCTGGCGAACTGGTCATCCAACAAGCAGCTCTCAAACGAAAGATCTCCCGTGTAAATGTTGATACTGAGATCCAAAATGCCCTGGGAGTCACAGAAAAAATTGTGCATGATCTCCAGTCGGAGTCCTTATCCTTAAGAATGTTGCCTGTGGGAAACCTATTCCAACGTATGGAGAGAGTCTGCCGCGATGTGGCAAGGCTCCAGGGAAAAACCATTCATGTTGTGATTAAGGGCGAAGATGTGGAGCTTGACAAGCTTGTCATCGAAAGAATGAAAGACCCCTTAGTTCATATTCTCCGCAATGCTGTGGATCATGGGCTAGAAACTTCTGATGTTCGCCAGTCAAGTCAAAAACCCCTTTCTGGAACCGTGACGATCAGCGCTCGAAAAACCCCATCTTTTGTTACGATTACTGTTTCTGACGATGGTAGGGGACTCGGTAAGGAGCGCATTTTAAAAAAGGCCCGTGAAAAAAACCTTATCAGTCACGATGCCCGGCTTAGCGATGCTGAGATTTTTCAGCTGATTTTCCTTCCGAGCTTTTCAACCGCCGAAAAAGTCACCGATGTCTCGGGCCGCGGGGTTGGTATGGACGTCGTTAAAAGGGCGGTTGAGGAACTCTCTGGAACCATTGAAATCGAAAGTCGCGACGGGCAGGGTTCAACCTTTACCATCAATCTTCCAAGTACTCTTAGTATTTTTGATGCCGTCATCATTGGGGTCCAAGACAACCTTTATGCTATTCCGATTCAAGATATTAGCCAGTTCTTTAATATCGAGCCTGATATGATTCAATCTCTGGAAAACCAACGTGAATTGGTCAATGTTCGGGGCGACTCAATCCCTTTAGAACAACTTGGAGATTACCTCCCTTCATCCCAATCCCCAGGCTACTCCCGTGGCACCATCGGCATTATTCCCAAGGGCAATCACAAAAAGTTAGCCCTTAGAATCGACCGACTCCTTGAAACCCAGTCCGTTGTCGTAGGGGACTTGGCCCAAAATATCAAAAAAGTCCCTGGATTTGTCGGAGGCACGATCCTCGCAAACGGTGATCCAGCAATGATTATAGACCTAAAGCATGTTATTGATTCTCATTTTACAAAAATCATGTCAACTTGTTGATAAAGGGTCGATCAAATGTCTACTGAAATTCACGACGAAAAATCTAATTCTTCCACTGGCGCAATGTTGGAGACCACTGACCCCTATTTATTTTTCAACCTTGGACTCGAGATTTTTGGTGTCAAATTAGCTGCAATTCGCGAGGTCGTCGAGCCCCAACCATTCAAGACCGTCCCTAACACCATCCCTAGTTTTGTCGGAATCTGTAATTTAAGGGGTCAAATCATTGGCCTGCTTGACTTTAGAATTCATTTTGGAATCAAGAATCCGAACCATCTTGGCATTTATATGATTTTTGAAAACGAACATGGTGCCTTTGGTGCCATTATAGATCAAATCGTTTGTGTCGATTCCTTAAAGGAAACCGAAATCGATAGAAAAAATGCAGCACCCCAAGCAGTTATTCCACCGCAGTATATCGATGGAGTCGTACAATACAAAGAGCAGCTCGTTATTCTTATAGACATAAAGGCGATCTTCTCTAAAGAAGAACTCACATCAATTGCTCATTCCAAGATGATGGCAAGAGCCGTTTAGGAGACATTTATGGGTCATATCGGATTATCTCTTTCAGTCAAAATTGGACTCATTGGCGTCTTTTACCTAATGCCAATCATCTCCTTTTACTATTCATTTACAATTTTTTCAGGGAGAAATCTCAGTTTCTTAGAGACCGAGCATTTAGGAAGCAAGATCCTTGAAGTCACTTCAAAGCTCAAAGCCTACGCTTTCCATCTAGAGTTCTCAGGTGAGTTTGACGCCTCCACACTTGAATTCCAAACTTTGATGCCAAAGGAGCAATTTTCAGAAGACAATAGTGATGCTACTTTTAAAGACCTTGCTGAAGCCTCAAAAAATTGGACGACCAAAATCCTACCAGCCCAGATCAAAAACCCCCTTGGTGCTTCTCCGCTCCCTAATACATCCGTCGCCTGGGATCAATACAAAAAGTCAGGAAAGACCAGTGAAGATAAAAAAAATCTGCTCCTAACCTTAAAAAAAGACATAGACGAGGCTTTTCAAAGCATCCCTGAGTCTTCAAACCTTATTTTGGATTTCGATCTTGCCACTTACACGTTGATTGACCTTGCTCTCTTCACTCTTCCTAAAATATCAAATCAAATTCAATTTTCAGCCACAATTAAGGACTCCCAACTTTCCAAAGATCAAGGGCTTCTGATAAATTCAACTTTAAATGAAATCAAGGGAAAGATCAAAAAATACCAGTCCTTTGAATCAGCGTTTGACAGTGATCCAAACAAAAAGGTTCGAGATCATCTGATATCTAAGACTAGCAACTTCGTTAATGATTTAGAACGACTGATTGAACCTGTCCTCTCTTCAAGCTCGAGCATCCCCCTCAAAAGCCAGTCTCTCGCTGCGATATACCTAGCCTCCGTTAATCTCGGAGGTGAGCTGCAAACGTTGATTCAAATGCATCTACATTCACGGATCTCGAAAATCTGGAGTGAGCGCATTCAGACACTCACTCTCTCATCACTTCTGTGGGCCTTAGCACTCTTTCTCAGCTTTAAAGTGCAGAGATCGATTGTGCATTCCGTTCAGCTGATCCTGCGGAGACTCTCTTTAGTCCTCCAAGATTCCCATCAAACCAGTGACCAGCTCAGCGAGTCCGCTCGTTCTGCCTCAGAATCTGCAGCCACAGAAGCTGCAGCCGTCCAGCAGTCTGTAGCGTCCTTATCAGAAATGAGTTCGATGCTTTCACAGACTGCCAAAGACGCTGAAATAACACAAAAGACAGTAGAAGAAAGCTTCGTGACATCTCAAAAAGGAATCAGTTTGATCAGGGACTTGGGTAAGACCATGGACAAAATGGCTGCATCCTCGGATCAACTTATGGAGATTAACAAAATCATCGAAGAAATTGATAAAAAAACCAGGGTCATCAACGACATCGTCTTCAAGTCGCAGCTTTTGGCCGTTAATGCTGCCATTGAGGCTGCAAGGGCAGGACACCAGGGAAAAGGATTCGGGGTCGTCGCCAACGAAGTTTCAAATTTGGCTTCCATAAGCGGCAAAGCCGCAACAGAAATTACGAGCCTCATTCAGAACTCCTTGCAAAAAGTAAATACCATTGTTCTACAATCATCTGATTATATTAAAAGCGGTCAACAACAGACCATACAGTCGATTGAACTGTTTGAGCTCATCGCAAATTCCATTGTAAACGTGAAAGAAAATGCCAATCAAATATTGAACGCTACTCGCGAGCAAAACACTGCGATTGAACAAACATCCATCGCTATGAGTACCCTTAACAAAAGCGTCCAAACCAATCAACATCTCTCCCAACAATGTCTGGCGCAAAGTAAAAGTATCAAAGAAAGTACAAAAAGCTTGAGCTATATAGAAAAAGCTCTCATCTTCTCTGTATTTGGTACATTAAACAAATCGGTCGATAGCACTGTTTCTATGACTAACGACCTTTCTGAGCGCCCCCCCAGTCCCTTGAATCACAATGGTGAAGTAGCCTCACCTACCATAGCCAGCTTAGAGGAACTGTCAAACAACATTGTCAGCAAAGCTAGCAAACTCAATCAAAAAGAAACTAATTTAAACCAAAATGACGCAAATCACCGAGATGCGGCGTAATCCTATCCAAAGATCCCATGAGAATCCAAACTCAAAATTATTTGAATCTCAATTTAGATGAACAAGAAACAAAAACAATCACTAAATTGGCATTTGATATTACGGGAATTCAGATTAACTATCAAAACCATTCCGTGGTCTACCACAATGTTATTCAGCGAATGCTCACGACAGGATGTTCTTCCCTTGTAGATTATTTGAGCAAAGTCAACCAATCGGAAGAAGAACTTCGGTACCTTATATCGGCCCTTACGATCCATACAACGAGCTGGTTTCGAGAAGCCGGCAGTTTCGAGTCCCTTTTCGCCTACTTTTCTAAAAATATGGACTCTTCTAAAAAAATTAGGGCACTCAGCATCGGTTGCTCCACTGGAGAAGAAGTCTACTCCATGGCCGCTGTCTTAGACCTGCTCATGACAAACAGATCTATCGCTGACTATAGGATTGAAGGGTGGGATATTGACCCAATATCACTTCGGGCTGCACGAGAAGGACTTTATCAACGGGACTCTTTTAAAAAAATTCCTGAAAAATATAGTAATGTTATCAATGATAGAAGCATCATCAAAAAATCTTTTTCAATCAATACCGACATCAAACTCAGATGTAGTTTTCGGGCCGTCAATATCTTTATTCCACCGTCCCTTGAGACGATTTCATCAGAAGGTTATGACATCATTTTCTGTAGAAATCTTTTGATCTACTTTTCTGAAGATCAGATCAACAAGGTGCTCGATTTCTGCCTCCACTCGCTCACCTATGGGGGCCTCATGTGCGTGGGCTCCTCTGAGACCGGCTCCCTCTCACTGCGCCCTTTCCTAAGACTAGATCATGGCCTATTTAAAAGTGATACCACGAAACAAGAAAGACCTTCCCCCCCATTCTTAAGCACCAAGACCCAGACCCCCGTTCCAAACCCTACAATTCTCATTGTCGAAGATGAAAGAGACATAAGTGAGCTTTTAAAAAGCTATATCTTGTCTTTTGGATACCAAGCCCAGGAGTGTTCAAGTCCTAACCAAGCTTTAACGATGATCAAGACGAGCAAATTTGATCTGATTATAACGGATTTTAATCTTCGCGCATCGATGGATGGCTTAGAATTTCTCGAAGCAGCTCAAAAAGCTGGCTACAAAGGAAAGTCCATTATGGTTAGCGGTATCGCTGACAAAGACCTTGCAAAAAAATGTTCTGCACTAGGTTGTTATGATGTGATTCTAAAACCGTTCAACCCACAAGAACTTGAAACAATGCTCGCTTCGTTTTTTCCGAAAAAAGCTAAGATCGTAAAGGATTCACAAAAAGTAGATCTCGTTCTTTTAGGAGCGAGTACCGGTGGCCCAGAAACACTTATTTCTCTCCTTTTCCAGATGCCAAAGAGTTCTCCTCCAGTGATGGTTGTCCAACATATCGAGCGAGAATTTTCTCTTGATTTTGCAAAACGCTTGGCCCAAAAAAGCGGTCTCAACCTGGCAAAAATGATCGATGGAGAAAGAATCATTCCAGGGCACCTTTATATCGCCACAGGAGACTACCATATCGGAGTAAGGCAAATTGACCAAGAAATGTACCTGGTGTTAAACCATGGGCCAAAAATTCATAGTTCCAGACCCTCGGTTGATTTTCTCTTTAGAAGCATTAAAAAGATCGAGCAGCAAGTCTTTGCCGCCCTCCTCACCGGCATGGGCAGGGATGGAGCCGAGGGTTTAGGAGAACTCAGAAAACTCGGTGCTAAAACCTATGCACAGGATGAAGAAAGCTGTGTGGTTTTCGGTATGCCTAAAGAAGCAATACGGATCGGCGCAGCGGAACATATTCTAAGCATCCAAAAAATCCGCGAAAATTTGATAAAAGTCTGCTGATATAAAATCTAGCCACCTAAATGGTCTGTAGCTGTTTCGCCAGAAAAAAAATATAGAAAATGCTGCATCCTTACAGAGCAATTATTGGTCTGGTTAAGCAGATAGCCAAATATGACTAGTTATTCCACGGCGCCGCATTTTGAACGATTTTGGAAATATCCAGGTTAAGGGGTATAATATAGATTACAGCTTAAAGATACCCTCACCGATTTCACCTAAAATAAATCCTTACAAATTTAGTATCACGAGACAATGCCCATGGCTCATCATGACCCGAGTATGCCCAGGACCGCTGTGATTATTGGCGCAGGTCCAGCGGGTCTGACGACAGCTTATGAGCTGCAAAAGCGCACCAAGGTTCATCCCATTATCCTGGAGCAAACACATGATATTGGGGGGATTTCCAAAACCGAGTGTTATAAGGGCAATCGAATCGACATAGGTGGACACCGCTTTTTTAGTAAAGACGACCGCGTGATGCAGTGGTGGCAGGATCAATTCCCGCTCCAAGGCAAACCTGCCCGCGATGACAAACTCCTCGGTCGCACTCTTTCATGGTCTGCAAAAAAAGACGCTCCCGATCCAGAAGTAGATGATCTAGTGATGTTGATCCGCACCAGAATCTCCCGGATTTTCTTTCTGAGGCGATTTTTCGATTACCCGGTGTCCTTAAGCCTCAATACGATCAAAAATCTCGGCGTTATTCGGCTGGTGCGTAGTGGTTTGAGCTATATTTGGACCCAAGTTTTCCCAAGAAAAGATGAGAAATTTCTCGAGAATTTCTTTATAAATCGGTTTGGTAAGGAACTCTACAAAACATTTTTTGAAGACTACACCGAAAAAGTCTGGGGAGTCCATCCCTCTAAAATCCGCTCCGATTGGGGCGCCCAAAGAGTCAAGGGACTTTCCATCAGCGCAGTATTAGTTCACGCCATAAAAGCAGTATTTCTAGGTCATAAATTCGGCGATCTCGCACAAAAAAAGACTGAAACAAGTCTGATAGAACAGTTCTTTTACCCTAAGCTAGGTCCAGGCCAGATGTGGGAGACCGTGGCCACAAAAATCGAAAAAGCCGGAGGAGAGCTGCGAAAGGGCCAAAAGCTTGTGGGTATCGAAGCCCATAGGTCGCGGATCACGCGAGTCTATATTTTAGACACCATAGGTAACCAAGAATATGCCATCGATAACCCTGATTTTGTGTTTTCGTCTATGCCAGTTAAAGACCTAATCGCCGCCTTTCGGACTCCGGTACCTCAAGTGGTTAAGGAGGTCGCCAGCGGGCTTGTCTACCGCGACTTTCTCACGGTCGGTTTGCTCCTTAAAAAACTAGCGATTCAAAATGAGACTAAATTTAAAACTATCAATAATTTGATTCCTGACAATTGGATTTACATCCAAGAACGTGATGTCAAAGTAGGACGCCTCCAAATATTTAATAATTGGAGCCCCTATATGGTCAAGGACCCAAACACGGTATGGGTTGGCATGGAGTATTTCTGCAACGAAGGTGACGACCTTTGGAGCATGACTGACGATGCTCTAAAGGCTTTTGGGATCGCAGAATTAGCTAAAATAGATATCATTAACAGCCAAGATGTCCTGGATTCCGTCATTGTAAGGATGCCGAAGGCCTACCCAGCTTATTTTGGGACTTACGACCAGTTTTCCCTCGTCCGAGACTTTGCAGACCTTTTTGAAAACCTTTTTTTGATTGGTCGTAATGGGCAGCATAGGTACAATAACGCCGACCACTCCATGGCCTGTGCCATGGAGGCCGTCGATAATATAGTTAGCGGCAGACTCGATAAAGAAAATATTTGGTCCGTGAATACCGAAATCGATTACCATGAGGTCAAAAAGCACGTGGTAGACCCCAAAGATTCTCAACGTAAATCAGCCTAACGGGTAACTTTTCGCGGACAACTTGTTCTTAAGATATCTTATCAGCGGCGCCTTTTTTCCCACCGCCCCCATACACCCAATCCCACTGGGGTTGATAGGTGAGCCGGAAAGGTTGGTCGCTACAGAGGAGACTCCTCGTCGCCATCCGGATCTTTAAACCCTCCCAAAAATCTTGGGTGCTACCAACTCTTAACAACGATGGATCCTGAAGCACCTCGGGAACACTCGAACGTAGGTAGTTCCACAGCATTTTAAGCCGTCCTAGAAGGACTTTTTCCATCTTGTCCGAAGTAAGAGATGTGAGTTCAGCCGACCAGGATACTATCTCATTAAGGCTATGGCTCCACCTATAACCACTGGTCCCCGCAGGACCTAAGGACCAAATCAGCTGGCATAACTCTCTAAACTTAACTCTTTGGAGCTGGTGTCCAGGCCACGCAGAAAAACCTAAGCCCGCGATTCTCTCAAGCTGCACAAAACATTTAAGGGCAACAATCATGGTCTCAAGGCTGATATCCGGCGGCGTTCCTTCCAAAAGCTCTCCAAAAATCCATGGATTGCGAAGAGCCCCCCTACCGATCAGCACTCCCTGAACCTGCGGTGCTATCACTTGGAGCTGTAAAAGGGACGACTCCTCTAAAACATCTCCCGAGGCAAACACCGGAATAGGGGTCTGCCGCGCTGCCCACTGGATCCAGCTCCAATGGGATTTGCCTAGGTAGCGCTCCTCGCGGGTCCGAGCGTGAATCGTCAGGCGAGCCAGGGGCAGTTGTGCCAAACCTTCGAAAAGCCGAGGAAACTCCATATCAGCATCCCATAAACCAAGTCTCATTTTGACAGCTAGGCGATTTGGCCCTAAGTGATCGCAAAGATATTTGATAAATTCATGGTAGCTCTTAGGATCACGAAGCAGTGCGCTGCCAGCACCGCTGCCGACGCTGGTTGGAGCTGGACAGCCGCAGTTGAGTTCCAGAACCTGTTCCTGGGGGAGGAGACTCGCAGCCCGCATAAAATCTTCGGGGGCAGCTGCCATGATCTGGGGCATCAGGTCGTAGGGCCTCAGGGGCCGCGGATCATCCAGTTCGGTCACATAATCGGGGGGCAGGCGACCCAGGGGAAAAGAATAGGTGGCCCTTAAAAAAGGCGTGGTCATAGCGGGTACTCCGCCAACGAGACTCAGCCAAAGGCGGGTTGAGAGTCCCGTGACCCCCTCCATAGGCGCTAAACCTAAAGTGATGGGAAGGGTGTTAGGCTTTAGCATGGTAAACCGCTGCTAGAATACCCGTGGCGACCAGGGCCGCCGTCTTTGCCCTAAGGATCCCAGAGCCAAGACTGACTGGTTTCAAGGGACTTTCGTCCAAGAGAGTCCATTCCCGCTCCGTAAGCCCTTTTTCACTGCCGCAGACCAAAAAAACTTCCCGAGGCTTGTTTGGGTGATCGCCTAAGGCTGCTTTAAGCAGTGAACTAGACGAGTGCTCAGACAAGACATAGCCAAGGGAATTAATAAATGAATTTTGTTTAGAGATGAGTAGGTGTTCAAGGGAACGGGAGACGTTTAATCGAGGAAGGTAAGCTCGCTTGCATTGTTTAATCGATTGTCTCAAGATTCTATTCCACCGAAGGATCGCTTGGTCGTTAAGGGTCCAGGTCGGTGCCCCTTCTTGTAAAAAAACAGTGATCTCATTAAGCCCTAATTCGGTCAAGCCCGGAAGAATCTCATCCACCGCACCGGGTTTCAACGCACCCAAAAACAGATGGAGCCCCGTATCCGGCAAGCTCTCGCTGTGTGGGTCCCCGACCGGCCCTACGAAAACCCGATGTTTTTCGATGGACTGTACAATCCCCAGACTCCAGGTGCCGACTCCATCAGCGACTTCGATGGAGGCACCCTCCGTGAGACGCAGCGTCTTCACCAGATGCTGGGTTTCCTCCTCCTCTAAGGTCCACAGACCACTAGGGCCGGTGGGTGTTCCCAAAAACCGATAGCGATGCACTCCCATAAAAAGTCTCCCAAACGCAACTAGGATGGCTTCCTGAGCAGCAGAGCGGACCAGCCGTCCATATTAAGGAGCTTTTCTGCGACCATCCCATGACTGATCGCGGAGTCTTGGACTTCATGGGCTTCGGCCTCTAGGATTCCGGACAGAATCAAAAACCCGCTGCTTTTAACATGGGCCACCAGTTGGGGCATCAGGCGCAAAATAACCACGGCGAGGATATTGGCAAAGACCCCATCGAATTCTAAACGCTCCCCAACCGGACGGGGAAAGGTCGTGGGATAAAGATCAAGATCTACACCGTTGAGTTTAGCATTTTCCCGTGCAGCCAGAAGTGCATCTTCTTCGATATCAGTCCCACAAACTGTCGTAAATCCTAACTTTTTGGCGGCAATCGCCAGTATTCCAGTCCCGGTCCCTACATCAAGCAGGGTCCTCTGGGGGAGTTGTTTCGACGACTTCGATGGGCCACCCCCCGCTCCCACCACATCTCCCAGGAGCTGCAAACAAAGGCGGGTGGTTGCATGCTGGCCGGTTCCAAAGGCCATTCCTGGCTCGATCACGACTTCGATCAGCGGTTTTGTGTTTGGTGGGGTTTCTTCCCTAGGTAGGGGTTTTTCCCAGGGCGGCCTGACATAAAAAAGGTCCGTGCTAAAAGGCTTAAAGCTATCCTTCCACCCATCCATCCACTCTGTGGTTTCCATGGAGTGCAGGGAAAGGTCGATATCCTTACCAAAAGCAGCGTTAAGGCGCCCTTGGAGGTCGTCGAGAGACTCCCTACTGTAGCGATAAACGGCCATAGGCGATGCATCGCCCCCCATTTCCCCGTAATGATCTCGGGGTGGCTCGTCTTGGTTTTGGTTGATATCGACTTCCAAAAACCCTTCCACAAAGGACTCGACCCCTTGGAACAACAAAAAATCGATTAGCTTTTTCTTATAGCGGGGGATCTGGGGAGCCGGGATATTCCAAGCGATTTTGAGTTCGTAGGTTTTTTGTGGATGCATGGGTCTTAACTTTTTTTAGTAAAAGGTTGCTTTACCTGCTCTAGGCAGGATTTGGGGGGAAGAGGGGATGATTTTTACAAACCGACTAAGTCCATCCCATCCGCAAGGCAACGCCCATAGCTTGTGTCATCATCGAAGAGGTCTCTTAGCTCCGTACATACCCCTTCCACCAGATCAGCGCCAGCGACACCTTCTTCGGTCAATTGTGCTGTTTTCGAAAGACACACAAAGTAATGATTGCTTCCAGGTTGGTAACTCTCAACCTTACTGCAGAACGCTTTACCAAAGAAACCTTGACCCAGATCTTCGTGTGCGGCAAAGCTCATCGTTGCGTTCATGCTCAGGCCTATGGCCCCGACTAAAATGAAATAGGCTGACGAAAACAATTTATTCATAATAACACCCTTTTTTTGATGCGGCAAGCAACTGATTTTTATAGTAAAGCCGCTTAATTTTCAGCTTCTATCATAAACAAATCATTAAGTCAAACTACTTATATTTTTCTATTAAAGGCTCAAGTTTTTTCTAGCTTATTAAAATACGACACCTAATCGATGGGACGCCGCCCCATTGCTAGGGGGCCAAAAGGACTCGCTAATCCTTCAAAACTGCTTGCATAGGGTTTCTTCCGCGTCAGCTCTGCCAACTCGTCCTGCTGCTTTTTAAGTTCAACAGTGTCTTTTGTTTGGCTTAGGATGCGAATCAAAAGCAACCGTGGCAAGATCGCCCGGGGGTCTGCATACAAAAGATCGTTAGCCACTTTTTTCGCATTCAAATATTTTCCTTGCCCGAAATAATACTCTCCCCTCAGCAGATCGACCCAATATTTTTGGCCTGGGGTGGTCACCATCTGATTTAGGTCCTTGATCACTGCGGCCACCCGGTCTGACTTACCGGTGCGAGCAAGGGCAAACCCAAGCACTGCCAGGGACTCCCAGCTCCTCTTAAGCCGATAGGCTTTGGAGAGTTCGGCGATCGCGTTCAGCTGCGAGTTGGGGTTTTCGGCCATTAAAAAGAACACGACGCCCCGCAGATGGGGTATAAGAGGATCCGAATCTTTTTCGTCCTTAAATTCTCCAAGACCCTTTAATGCTGCAAAATAGTCACCCTTGGCCATTGATTTTCGGACCACCCAAAGATTGATCAGGCGGTTTATATCAACCTCCTCCCCCTTGGGCTTTCGGTCGACCATTTTCCGTAAATTCTCTAAAAAAACCGACCATTCGTCGAGCATTCCCTGCCGTAAGGACTCCACCCCTAACACTTCAAGCAGCTCTGGATCTTTGGAAGCAGCGGTCGATGTTTCTGAGTTTGATAAATATTCCTTAAGCAGAGTTTTTTTATAGTCCGACGCGGACAAATCTCTTAGGAACCTGAGCTTGACGAGTCCACCATGGTCCGATCCTTTAAGGTCCTGGAGGGCCTTTGCCGCAAAGGTTTTGAGGGGGAGGTTGGCCCCTCGATGGTAGAGATCAACCGCTCCAAAATCATAAATCTGGCGCTTCAGATGTTGCGACCTCAAAGGCACGTTTGCGAGTGCCAACTTAATCCTTTGGTCGACGACTTTAGACCTACCCTCGTTAGCGGCAAGGATAGCTCCTGCTAGCCAGAGCCTTCCTTGGGACGACCTTCCGATTCCACCCGTAGACTCAAAGACGACGGCAGCCTCGCGGCTTAGGGGAATACGCTGGGCTCCATAAACAAAAAGCTTTGCAATACATGAACTCGAGCTTGCTTGCCACCTCGGGCATCTCCCTCTCAGGACTTCTTGGGCGATCCGCATATTCCCCGAATAGATGCTGGAATCCACCAGAGCATAAAGGAGTTCTGACGCTGCTTCGAAATCTTCGATTGTCGTCAATTTAGACTCAGGAATTTGCCGCAGAACAATCTCGTACCCAGACAACGCCTTTAAGGCCCCTCGGTAGTCCTGCATCAACATATAGCATTCCGCCGTATCGAGAGTCCCTTCTACCGTGATTCGTTGGGTGCCGTTGATGTACTGGTCGACGACCTTTCGACACTGGGGTGCGACCATCCTTCGCGGGCTCTTTAAGAGTTCGCTGGCACGCTTTTGGATCTCCTCTGGCTTAGGGCTCAAATCACTCTGCAACTCAACTCCAACAGGTTTAATTTTCTTTTTAGATCCAAGAACCAGGAGATTTTTGCCGCGTTGGTCCTTTGAATTTTGAGTTTTTTGACGACCGCCCTTGGGTTGGTCCATAGTGCCTTTAGCAAGATGGAATTGGATGGGATAAAAAACATTCTGTTGGAACCAGTCGGTGGTGCTCGTCCAGGCGAGACCCGAAAGAACGGTCAGCAGCAAAATAATCTTAACCACCCTGTTGCGGCTACGGGCTCCTGAATCGTACATCGTATAGGTGGCTGGTGGAATCGCATTGAGGTTGGTTTTAAGTGCCTCAGAAGGTTGCGTGAGGCCTCTGATTCCGCTGATATTGGCAGGCGCCCATTGTGATAGTCTGGCTCCGGTATTGATCTTTACTTCTTTGATACTGGAGTTATTTGCATCTTTTGGTGGCTCCACAGACGATGCTGCAGGCAAAACTTTTGGGGTCGGCTCGACCTCCTGAATAAGCTTCAAGGGCTCCTGGCCCCGTGGAGATGATTTACCAGGACTGGCTTTGAGCTCTGACTCCTCGCTTTGTGGTATTTTTCGAGCTAAAGGTGAACGAATCACAAAAGCACCCTTTATATCACGATATAAGACCTTGTCGTTTATGGACTGTGGTTCTCTCAATGGATTCCACTGGCCATAGGGATTCATCGGTTATTTTGAATGCCGTCTCAAGAAGGAATCAAATTATTACTAAAGGTATTATTTAACTCAATTGATTACAGTATGTTATTATGAATTTGTTTGCCTCTTAGACGCCCCTTGAGATCGCTTAGCGGATCGTCACCATAAAAAAACCCCTGACCGGCAAACCATGGAGGATGTCTTGGGCTGGGGGTTGATCGATTTTAAGGATTGATTGGCGATAAGCTCCCAAGACATGGGCGTAAACCTCTCGGATAAGGATTCCCCCAGCTGCTCCACTATGACGGCCCTTTCCTGTAATAATTTTCAGGACCGTACCATTTCGGGATGTTTGGCTTGGGGGTCGATTGAGGAGGCTCGTGATCACTCGGTCAACTTTAGCGAGTGCGTCCCTCAGCATATAGCCGTGGAGGTCCACTTCTTTGGGTTCTTGGTCCGATTTTTTCTTGGAAGATGGGGGCGGCGGGGATTTAGAGGAAACGGCTTCCCGCTGCTTATGGGTCCGGTAGGCTTGGGGCGTAAGCTGATCGAGGGCCGCAAGAAACTGCGGATCCACGGGATCTTGGGGCTTGAGCCAAAAGGAGTCCGCAAAAGGATCGTCACCGGGATCGCCCTGGCTATCGTTGTCCCATTCCATTTTGATACGGGGGGACCTACGCCGATTTTTTTTATCTTTTCGAGTCATCGCCATCCAAATCGCTTTGTACCGCCGTCCTTTACACCCGAAAGTGTTCGGTGTCTAATAAGTTCGGGAACCTTCCAACCTTTTAGGAGACCAAATATGGCAATACTCCGCTACCAAAATCAAACCAAGTCTGAGGCCCGAGAAATCGCTTCTCTCATGTTAACCCACGGCTTACTCTACGAAATGTGGCCACTCCATCCGACCGAAAACCGCTCGGACGCTGATATTTTGGAGATTTACCAAAAAGAAATCTCCCAGCTTTCAAAATCCCGTGGGTATGTGTCTGCCGACCTGGTTGCACTCCATTCCAAGACACCCAATCTCCAAAATATCATTGATAAATTTAATAAGGAGCACCATCACGCCGAAGACGAAGTCCGGTTCACCGTCGAGGGTGAGGGAGTCTTTTCGATCCAGGGGGATCCCCTACAAACACCCGCAAGCTTTTTGGAATTTACCGCACAGCCTGGGGACCTTATCGTTATCCCCGCCAAAAGGCGTCACCTCTTTTACCTTACGGAAAAAAATAAAATCAGATGTATCAGGCTCTTTAAAAACCAGCTAGGCTGGGAGGCCATTTACTAGGCCAAACGAAGGCAATGATTGCCCCCTGTTAGGAATTGTAGGAAACCAACATGTCACAGACTGAAACCGATAAGACCCAACCCAAATCTGCAGAAGCGGAATCCTTAGAATTCCTCAACCAGTCGAAGCAGTTTCTCAATAAAGAGTTTTTGACCTGGCTGTGGTTTTTTGCCGAAAATCATCCAGGAGCCTTACAGGCTGAGGCGCAAGATTCAAATAAACAAACCTTCTATATCTGGATCGATGACCGCCTGATACTAGAATCCCACCACCGCGGGACCGCAAAATCCCATCAAAACGTGTTTAAGGGTGGCGATCCGAGTCATAGCCCTGAGGCTTCGGTGGCGTTGCTAAGTGGCAAGGTGGTGAAAGAGCTTAAGCTGGGTTGTAAAATCCTGCCCTATGGAGAATTTTCGGCGATTCTATCGGGAACCGATCTCAATCCCCGCTCCCTCACTCTCCCCCGCAAGACGGACACCAATGATCACAAAAACGATTTGGTCACCGATGTCGCCGGGAAAAAACCCCAAACCGACCCAGACAGTACAGGAGAGGTGGATCCATTAACCCAAAGATTGTTTATGATGCGAGCCTTTATGCAGGTCCTTGATCATCTTGTGGGAGTATTTATTAAAGAAAGAATCAAAAGTGACTACGAGTCGACGACGGCTCCTAAGATGCAGCAATGGATTCGAGACAGACGTCTAGACAAAAAGTTAAGCTTGGACCAAACCATGGTGCATTAAAAAATAAGGAGGACCTCCTATGGCCAATTCTCCGATCAAGCGTATTCGTACCAGTCTTGAAAATTGGCACATCCCTGCCCCCCTCCGCAAGCCGATCTATTGGGGCCAAGTGATTTTTGCTGACACCCTACGCAGCGATCTTCTCAGCCAAGCAAGCGCCATGGCCTACGTGACTCTGCTATCGTTAATCCCCTCTTTGGTGGCTATATTCAGTATATTTTCCCTGTTTAGTCTGCTTTTTTTGGGCGACATCGATCCGATTCAGGAGATCAAGAGCCTTATCTTGTCGAATCTTGCCCCCGGCAGTGGCAAAACCGCAGTGAGCTATTTAGAGCAAATGCTCGACAAGCTCGACCTAAAAACCATCGGTTGGTCAAGCTTTGCTAGCGTACTCGTCACCTTGATTTTGCTGCTACGCAAGATCGAAATTGCAATCAATCAAATCTGGTATATCCAAAAACTTCGCAATCCTCTGGTCAGATTTATCTATTTTTGGACTTTTATGACCCTTGGCATGCTGGGTGTCGCTGCTGTAGTCGGACTGAGTGTCCCCCACCAAATCCAAAAGGTCATAAACCCTAACGATATGGGCCTCCCAGCAAGCGAGACTCACTCCTTTTTAGAAATGAGCATCACTTTTTCGACCTCCACCCTGTTTTTTTTCCTCCTCTACAAGATTATTCCTAACTGTAAAGTCACAGCTAAAGCTGCGGCCATTGGTGCCCTAGTAGCCGCCGTGTTGATCAACCAGGGTGGCTATTTATACGGTATCTTCGTGAGCGACTCTGCCAACTATAAAACCCTCTATGGTGCTTTAGCCCAGCTTCCCATCTTTTTGATGTGGCTTTACGTGGCCTGGTCCATCATTCTCCTGGGCGCCTTGATCTCTTGGCGGGTCCAAGAGGGGTTTCCCAGCCTGACAGCCACCTCCACTCTGGAATCTGCCAAAAATCCCCAGCATCACTATCGTAATCTAGGCATCCGCAATTCACTCCCGGTGCTCGCCTTAATGGCTATAAGTCGTCATTTTCTGGAAGGCACAGGGCGAGGTCTGTCGAGCCAACAATTTGCCCATCATTTTGGTGTCCCCACCTCCTGGGCCTTTGAAGCCTTTGTGCTTTTAAACACAAAAGAATTTATCCACGCCACTAAATCAGGCAAAGAGCTTGTGGACCAGTTTGAACCAGCGGATCCCTGCGTGCCGGCGTTTCCCCCAGATAAAACCCTGGTCAAAGACATCGTCGCCTCTCTAGAGTCTGGTTTAGACCAGTGGTTTTTAGACCACCGGGACAAAATCACCCAACCTGTCCAAACCATCCTCTTAAACCTTGGTCTCGGAGAAGGAGCGTTATCTCCAACTCTCACCTTAAGAGATGCTGCCGCATCGTTACCAACTTTAAAAATGGCAGACTAAAATTGATTTAATTTTCAACAAATAACTAATGTTTTGACATTTTTTGTGGGTATAAAATTATTTAATAATCAAATTAAATGTTTAGAACCTGGCTCTGTTGGACACCAAATTGCAGAGGGTCATTCATTCATGAGGGGAGTTCCCTCATGGTTACCAGCGATGTTAGTCGATCACTGGCATTTTTGCTATAACTGGAAAAAAACATGAAATTTCGATTTGGTGGGCGCTTAAAAAGACTCGATGTCCTCGCAGTTTTCATGGTGGGCTTGACTTTTGTGAGTGGATGTTTGCAAAAAGCCCCTTCTGAACTATTGGATTTTGGTTGGGACGAAGATCTAAAACTCGACTCTCCGGGTCATACACCACCTGGAGGTGTAGGTCAGCCTAAAGGGTTTTGTCGTAATCATAAGCCAGAAGAGTGCTTTACCCTTATCATTCGGGTACCAACTGCTGAGGTTATCAGTGACGTCGGTTTGTCAGCGATGGCTCTAGCAAGTGCGACTCCCAACTTCAATGTGCGTAGTCTGGAAGCTTGCCAAACGGCCTGGCAGCAGTTCCAAGCTGACTTCGGCGGTGCTAGATTCCGTCCGGTGAGAGCTAATTTTGCAAAAAAAATTAAAGAGTTTCGGTGTATTATTGTACCGTTCAATCACGAATACGTCGACGAAGACAGCTATATCCCTAAGGGGCAGTTAGCTCTTAGTGTGCGCCTTACTAAATTTATGGTGACTGCCACTGACTCATCTCTCGACTTAAACATAGTAAAATTTTCGAAGAGCTCCGTAAACCTCAATGCCGAGTTTAGAAACGTCTTCATTCATGGTCGACCACAGACACAATCGGAGGTGATTCAATGGCCACTTAACTCACAAGATTGGCAACCCGTGCGGGAGTTTAATCTCCACCCTGCAGGGCTCAAATTAAATTTTAGCAAAGATTTTAGTTGGCAAATTTTGCCAGAAAAAGCAATATCTCTATTTAACGGTCAAGATAATGGAAGTAATTTGAATTTCAATTCATCTTATGTGCCTAGTTGGACTCCTACGACCATGGACCCCTATGCACTAAATGGATCTGAAAATGGTTCACCAGTTGATTCTGGAATAAATAATGGGGCAGGTAATTCGTTAATTAATAATGGGGCAGGTAATTCGTTTAATAATACCACCAAGTCTTTCCTTAACATAGCGAAGGACCTGATCACAAAATCTATTGCCAATCGATCACCCCTTGAGGCTTCGACCCTACTGCTTGGCGTCGGTTTTAATGCCATCAAGGATATTTGTGTCAACAGCGAAGCTCAATGCCGGTTTACGAACACTTCGACAGACGTTAGTAAACAGTATAGTGATTTTTCTGATGGCGTCAAAGCTATCGCACCCACCGCCGAGACAAACGAGTTTTTTCGTCTCGCACTTATAAGCACTTTCAAAGGTGCGATGAATGAGTTTTTTGAGACAGTGCCTCCTGAGCAGATATACACAAGATTTGGCCCCTAGACTCCACAAAAAACAAAACACAGAGAGGTATCCCTTGCAATTTACGAATACTAAATTGTTCTTCAAACTGAACACCGTCTTAGCTCCGCTTATTTTGCTGGCTGCATTGGAGCAAGGATGCAGATTTGTGCCTTCGCTCAGTCAACCAAAAGATATGATTGCTGTATCCCCTGACCAAATCCAGCCAAACTTGGGCAGCGGCTATGATTCTCTATCCCAATGGGCCCGAGATTCAGTCTCTTGTGTCAACGGCACAGTCGTCAAGTCAAACTCTGGAATGAGTGATACGAGTTTTACGCAAACGACCCAGACAGCGAGTTCTATGCGGGAATTTACTGGCCAAGTCAAAGGTACGCCAAGGATACTTTTTACCCAATCAAATTTTGCTGCGGGTTTTTACAAATCTGAAGACGCAAATAGCTCGGTTATCGAGCTGCTTTATACGGCAAAAGTGTTGCAAAATAGTGAAAAACTAAGTGAAGTCTCTTTAAAGTCAGAGTTTAGTTCACAATCTTCGATGGATTTATTTTTTCGCTGTGGCGATGAATATATTGCACAAATCAATCGTGGTGGGCTTTTGACTATTTCTTTAAAGCTTGATTTTGGCAGTCAAAAGAATCGCGAAAAATGGCAAAACGTTATTCAATATAATGGATCTTTACGAGATTTTAGCGTCGATATTAAAAATAAAAGCGAGAAAGACAATTTGAGTGGTCTTTTGAGTATCAATGTACACCAAGTCGGTGGCAATCCAAGTCACGCACTGCTTGCGGCAAAGAGCTGTTCAGTTAATAATTCGGAAGAATTAAGCCTTTGCATCAAACAGATGGATGATTTAACAAAATATGCCGCCGAAAATTTTCCTGGGCAGGTCGAAACAAATCCTGCGGTCTTAAACTATATTACTGTACCTTTGAGTACTTTAGGAGTGAGAGACCTTCCGGCGATCGATGTGAGTCTTTTGCAAATAAGAAAGGATTTGGAGTATAAACTAAAATCATACGAATCCCAAAAGTCGATGTTTAAATTAGGACGGGAAAAAGGCTTTGATCCTAACGAAACCCAAGAAAAAGACGTCGACTTTAACGTGCTTCTCGTCAATTCCGTCGCGGAAAGCTGTTTTAACTACCAAATGACACCGCAGGGACCAAACTGGCAAAAATGTCTCGATCATTATCAAGGAATTGAAAACAAACTTCGTCCGACTCATAAAAATTCTGCAAAAATTAATTACTTAGCCGTTGACGCCAAAGACTTTAACGGAGCATCTATCATCAATAATTATCAAAACAAAAAAATGACTGTGGCCTATATTGTGGACCAATCAGGGCACTGGAATTATGGGACCAATCGGGTGATAAATTTTATGGGTGGCGAAAATTGCGATAGCTCGTGTTTCTTAGCAAATGCACCCAAAGGGGCCATGGTTCTGAGGCAGACCACAGGTCTAAAAGTTACTGGCCCGCAAGGGGTCGCGGAGATCTATCCTGGTGAGGCCGCTAGTTTTCTTATGAATGACCAAAAAACCCGCTACAACGATAATATTGGAGCTATCACAGTATTTTGGCGTTGCCTTGACTGCAATGATCAGGAAAAAAATCTCACGACCACAAATTTGCTAGTTTCCGCTGCGGATGAAAATGGCGCGATGTTTATCAATCGATCCCAGACTAAAGCCCAGTATAAGACCAAGGCTTATGGTCAATGGACCAATGCTCCTGGCAACTATCCATGGTCTGATGCCTATGGCCTGAATGAGACCTGCGGTGACAGTTGTCCGATACCAACAGGACGTAACCAACAGCTGGTGATTCGACGTGGTAGTGGCGAAGTGGTTGGTTATGGGGTTGACCAGACTCTAACTTTAAATCCTGGGGAAACCGTCACCTTTATAGCCAATGACGACCGGGGTGGCTATCGGAACAATTCGGGAGAGCTCTTAGTTATTCTCCAGTGTCAAGATTGTCCCTAGAGATTTTTCCTAAGAGCCCCTGGAAATCTACCGGCAAGCTGCCGGTGTCACCTGTCCCCTCCCACAACCGTTTTTGGAGTTTAAGCCAGCTCCGGGTTTGATTTTGGCTGGGGATTTTTGTTTAGGTTCTTCCGTCATGCAAGCTGCTCGGAGCGGCCTGGAGGCCGCTCGGCAACTGATCGAGTAAGGAGAACCTGCCCACAAGATTTACTGGACTCTACAGCTTCGTTGCCCCTTTACAAGACTCATATCGAGATGAACCGTGCGGTTTAGCCAACCAAAAGATCCAGTCGCCGTATCGAGGGGAGGTTTACAAACATAGTAGCCATCGACCACCGGGCGAGTCTCTGGCTCACTGTGAGCTGCATTTTCCAGACTTTGACCTGGCCGGCATTGGGCGGTATTGCTCAAGGGACTCGCATGATACTGTTTAATCAGTGTGACGATATTGGGTTGCTTATACTGGTCTGCCAAGGGATCGCCTTCGTAAATCCCCTGGATATCCCAAGAGCCAAGGTTCCAGACAAAAGCCTTGTCGGCACCCCAGCGGACGGATTTTGCTGTGCCTGAGAGGAACAAACCTGCGGCTTCAAAATAGCCACAAAGGACATCCCGATTTTGCGAGGATTCCCAAGGGTTTTGCCGAGAGAAGGGATTTGCACCGAGATAAGGCTCCCCGGGGCTCGTCCCGCCATGGCCGAATTCAGAAAGGTGAAACTCTTTATTGTTCGATGGACTAAAAAACTGGGTGAGGTCCACATCGAATGCTTTGAGTTCGACCGCAAAGTCATGGACATAATCATCAAAATCAAGCACGGTCGGGCGCTCGGGCTGAATAAGCTTGCCGTAATGGGACATGCCTAAAAAGTCGATATAGGAAAACAGAGCTAGGGTATTTTCTTTTTGTGCGACTCCAGGAGCAGGGTTTTTTTGGAAGTTGGGAAGATAAACTTCTTCCCGTTGGTAATCTCCAGGACTAGGCAGAGTCCCGACATCGTTTCCTGCGATCCGGTTGCCGTTAAGGCTGATTCCTACTCGCAGTTCTGGGGCTTTTTCGTCGAGGGTTTCATGGAGGTGTCTTGCAATGGTCAAATACCCATAGGGATAGTGAAAGACCGTAGCCCCCATCTCTCCTTGAAGGGCGAAATCAATCCTTTGTTTAAACCCGCCTTCGAGACTATCAAGCGCCTTAATGATGGGATTGATCAGGATGTCAAAGTATGAAAATCCGTCGAATTTCTCAAGGGGATGAAAGACCGCTTGGTTGCGCCACAGTCTCGACTCATAGGGCCCGTCACCGTCGATATGGGGGACAATCGCAAGATCAAGCTTCTTTTCCGCGGCACGGACGATACATTTAAGAAAACCGGCCTCGACCTCTACCAAAAGCTCCTTGGTCGGCTTAAGGCACTGGTTGTCGGTAGGAATACACAATCCATTGACGATTTTATCGGAATGGGTAAAGCGAAAGGTGGGAACCAAGGAGACTTGCTTGATACCCTGGTCCGCAGCACGGTCGATCATACTCGGACAACGATCGAAATCGCCCATACTCAAAATCATAATGCTAGAGCCGATGGTGCCGACTTTTTTCTCGATGGGTTGCTGCCGCACCAGATTTGATACAGCCACCAGGGTGCTCGGGTAGTCGGTAGGCACGACTGGGATTTGCTCTCCAAACTTGTTTCCCTGCTTGACCGCTCCCGGCTCGTTTCTGTGAACCGAACCGAGCTGAGAACTACTAAATAATTCACAACCCGCCGACGAACCCATTAAAAGCACCGTTCCGAGTATCCTTAATGTCTTAGATTTGAATCCTCTTACCATCGATACAACTCCACATCGTTAGGAGAACCTACCCACAACGCAACCACTGCGGGCAGGGTATCGGATTTTTGAGTAAAAACCTTTAGAAAAATAGGGATTCACCGTAAACACAAATTTTATAGGACAACCATTCATATCCCTTGTTTGTTAGCGAGAACCCTGGTAGCATACGCCATCTTTTTATTGGTTTGAAAAACATCCATTTTAAGAATTGACAATCTATGCATACTTCCGAGCCAAAATCTGCTCCTGGTGCGGCCCCTCAGCCATCCTATCGCCACAATGTTTTCCGCAGGTTAAAGCATAAGCACTCGGAAGCTCCGAAGGCCCATTGCGACATCAAGCTGCGCTGCGGAAGCTGCCGTTATGTCAACCTCGACTACCTGGTTTCTCTCCAGGAAAAACACCAGTTTGGCATCGAGACTCTCAAAAACTCAGGGACTCTGAAAGATGCCAAAATCCTCGACCCCAAGCCGTCCCCCAGACCCTTCGGATACCGAAGTATTTTCAAACTCGCCACAAGGCCCTCAGGTGACCCCAACCAAAGGTTTGCCATAGGGCTTTTTGAGCCCGGCACCCACCAGGTCCTCGACATGGGCCACTGCCCTTTGCATACGGACCCCCTTAAAAGATTGCTTAAAGATCTCCGCCAGGAGCTCCAGGAATCGCCCCTAGAGCCCTATGATGAGAGGACCAGATCCGGGCAACTTCGCTATCTTGTGGCCCGGTCTGCCCATCTGACAGGAGAAATCCTCCTGACTTTTGTGGTGACGGAGCCTGTTAAGGCGATCTTGCGCCCCTTAGTCATCAAACTCCAGGAGCTGGGCCACCGGATCACCTCGGCTCATATGAATCTCAACAACCTCCCTGGCAACGCCATTATGGGAGCGGAAACCTCCAAGATTGCAGGCACTCCCGCCCTAAGAGAGCGGCTGATGGAGCTGGACTTTGAGATCGGACCCCACTCCTTTTTTCAAGTGAACCCCTGGCAGGCGCAGCAGCTTTACCGTCGGGTGGATCAGCTCGTCGGCCAATCCACCCCTGATGCCGTAGCTTGGGACCTCTATTCGGGTGTGGGCCAGATCGCCCTCGTATTGGGCAAACTCGGCTACCGAGTCCTTGCGGTCGAAGAGATCGCCCAAGCCGCCGAGGATGCTAAGGCCAATGCGGTCCGCAATCATCTTGGCGAGCAAATCGAATCGATCGCTAGCCGCGTCGAAGATTTAGGAGCCACCATTCCTACTTGGGCCTTGAATCCCCAGGTGATCGTTGCCAATCCATCACGTCGGGGGATTGCTCCCGAGGCCCGGAGCGCCCTGGCGACCCTGCTGGCTCACCGTCCCCAGGCGCGCCTGATCTATGTATCCTGCGATGTGGAGACTTTAGCAAGAGATCTCAAAGACATAACAGAACAGGCAGGACTGCGAGTGAGACAGGTTGAGTCCTTCGATATGTTTCCCCAAACAGACAAGATGGAATGGGTGGCGGTCCTTACCCACTAGGGGGCGGACGACGCCTAGGGATCCTTTGGAAAATAGTTTATTGTGGAGATAAGGGTCCCAATCGAACACCAAAGGGAAGTCCATGGGTCTTAGGATTCGTACCAACGTCCAATCTTTAATCGCCCAGCGCAATCTTGGCAATGCGACCTTTGAGATCCAGCGGTCTTCGGAAAAGCTTTCTTCGGGGTATCGGATTAACCGTAGCGGCGACGACGCTGCGGGCTCGGCAATCTCGACGGTCCTGAGCGGTGATATCAGATCTCTGACCCAGGCCAAACGCAACGCCAACGATGGGATCTCCCTGGTGGAAGTGGCCGAAGGGGGGCTTAACGAGATCACGAATATCATGGTCCGCCTGCGGGAGTTGTCGGTTCAGTCGGCTTCCGATACGATCGGGATCCGCGAGCGTAGCTACCTAAACCAAGAGTTTTTTGCCCTTAAGGACGAGATCGACCGGATCGCCCGGGCCGTGGAGTTTAACGGCACGAGGCTATTGATCGGCAACGGCGACCAAATCCCCGAAGAGCTGCTTAAGACCCATAATCCGTCGCCCCTAGAAATCCAGATAGGAAAAGACTACTATGTGGACACCGACGCCCTGACCCAGCCAAACCCCATGGACATCATTCGAATCGACACATCCCGGATTAAAGCCCTCACAGACGGCGAAGGGGGCCTCGGCCTAGGTAACACCCTGGACCCCGAAGGCACACGCATCGACTCGAAGCCAGGAGCCCAGCTCGCCATCGGTGTGATCGATGTGGCCCTCGAACGAGTCGCCTCCTACCGGGCAGATTTAGGTGCCATCCAAAACCGTCTCGAAAAAACCGACAAAAACCTAAGCATCGCTATCGAAAATCTAAGTCTCGCCCGCAGTCGGATCCTCGACGTGGATTTTGCTGCAGAGACGGCCACCATGACCCAGCACAATATCTTGCAGCAGGCGGGGGTTTCTGTGCTAGCTCAGGCCAATGCTCAACCCCAGATCGCCCTCAAGCTCCTCGCCTAAAAGGCCCAACCGACATCACCTCACCCTTGGCTCAACCTTTGCAGAGTGAGTCTTGGTTGTGATTCTTTGCCTTCCATTGAAAAGTCCATTGAAAGAGAGCTAAACAAATGAAACTTAAGACAACAATGATGAGTTTAATCCTTGGACTCCAGGCCTTCTTGGGCTGTACAGATGACAACAATGTAGACGATGTCGTCGCCACAGACGGTGCTGCGGAATCCACAGCGACTGGGACAGCTACTGGTACGGCCACTTCAGCCGATCCCGCAAAAGACGAAAAATCGGTTGAAAACCCCGAAGACAAGGCGCAGTCCGCTGAGTCAAAAGATCAAGCACCGCCTCCTGAGGCTGCGGCGGCCCCCGTCCCTGCCGAGGCTACGACTGTGGCACCAAGTGCTGCGGGGACTGGTTATGTCACCACCGCAGGACTTAACGTGCGCCAAGGACCGGGGGTTTCCTATCCTGTGGTCCGTGTACTTGGATTTGGTGAGCAGGTGACTAAAGTATCGAGCGGTTCGTGGACAAAAATCGGAGAAGGTGAGTTTGTTTACAGCGCCTATATAGCCGATAGCAAACCTGAGGCTCCCGTCGCCAATCCTATTGTGGCCTCCACCCCAAAAGCAACGACCAGCCAAACCACGTCACCTAAAGAGGCACCCCAAGAGACCCCGACCCCCAAGCCCGCAGCCGAAAGCGCTCCCACCGAGGACAGCCCGTCTGAGTAAACAGATTTGTTATTTCCTCTTGATTGTAGAACGCGCTATGGACTAAAGTAATCGGACTCTACGCGATTTACAAAGGAACCATAGAATGAGTGTCCTCCTCAGACTAAAAACAAACGCTCATGTGTTCACCTGGGCGCTTGTGACTCTGCTTTTAAGCACCGTTCTTGAAGCGGGTCCTCGACTGGTTAAGATCAAAGGCACATACACCGGAGTCATCCAGGTCCAAACTCTCGATCCAAAAACCTTTGCTCCAAGGACGGAGAGCGCTCCTCGGGTGGTGACTAACGAGATCCAATACCGGGAGCTTGTGGCCCGGATTCCCCAAAAAGAGATTTCCATGACCGCCGGTGCGGGTCCAAGCAAAGACCCCCTCTTAAGCAGCGTGGTGGTGGATTTTAAAAAAGACATGATGGTGGTGTTGGTATCAGGAGAAAGCATGTACGACACTCCCGAGATGCCTGAGGTGGTGCAGGAGTCATCCCGGATCGTCGTTAAACTGCAAAATTCCCCCCGCAAAGGCCACATGATGGCCCAACCCGTGGGATTAGGCGCTTACCGCGCGATTGTTATCTCTAAATCTGATTTTCCCATCGGGTTTGAATAATGGGTTAAAGTACTCAGAATTTTGCTGTGAAATGTCCCCAAGACAAATATTCGGTGACCCCTCGCATCGTGGGATACCACCTTTTTACAAAAATGGGTTGATTTAGATTTTAATTACGATGTATTTATGGAGAGGTTTTAAGATCGCCTAAAAAATTGATTGGACGAAGCGTGTGGGTATTTTACTAACAGAAATTTATGTTCCGACGTCTCTTGGTAGACCTCAGTCAATTTATCGACCAGAAGAAATCCTTCTTAAAGATTCTTATATCGAACATCAAAAATCAGCACTTATTTTAGCCAAGAACGCAAACTTCTGGTCTGCAAAAAACAGCTTAATAACCTCAATTGAATGCTTTTTAAAGCATTTTTTTTGTTACGTCCGGTTTACTGTCTGGAGTGACTTTCGCCCCCAGACCGCACATGGAGAAATTTATAAATTTCATCAATTTGAAAAGGTTTTTCAGGCCAAAGACTTTGGCCATAAAATTCGTATTCTCGCTAATTTTTTGACTGAGATTATTCCGGAACTATCCGGAGGAGATTTTGATTCGCTTACTCTGAATCTACCCAGTGATGAAACATGGATCAATGATCGGTACAATTTTCGTCAGAGTCATGCTGCGTATCAGATTGATTATCAAAATTTATTGGCAGCCTTCCAAAAAACTCTCAATGGAGATTTAATCCAATGGAAGTAACCCGTGACGAAAAGATTTTTATCAATAGCATTCGATCGAACGTCCCAAATTCCGATGTTAGCGTCAAAATTATCGAAGGTTTTTTATTAGTAGAAGTTATTAGTCCGTCATTTACGATTGACCGGAGCCCTGATAACCAGAAGGCCGTGTATGAAGCAATAAAGAATATTACTGGTCTTAATAATGGCCCGTATCAGATTCAGAAGATTTTCACTTTTCAAGACGCGCAAACAGCATGCAATACTGTAGGGCATTTACTTACGACCCCATCGGGAGTTGAGAGAGGTTTATTTACTGTAAGGCTTGATGCTGCTAACGATGCTTATGTAAATATTAGAGATTTTGATGCCAATGTTTTACAGTTTAGCTCACATTCGCGCTCCAGTGACATTAAACCAATGATGACATTGAGATCTTTGCCTATCACTGCTGGAGGATTGTCGCAGTTTCAAATCAACGAACAAAAGCATTATGTTGAGTTGGAAATGCTGGGGCAGATTTACGTTGTTTCTAATACTAAAAAAGAATCTTCGTTTTGGACAATTAAGGTAAATAGGTTTGGATATGATCTGCCGGTAGATGGCTATTTCTAGGTTCCAGAAATTCTTTAAGACTCTGTGCGACTCAGGTTGACGCATCTAAAGGTCTAAACAAACACATTGATTTTGACGGGTGACAGGCGGCTATAGATCGCCACAGATAGTCCGCACCCAGCGGACCATAGAGTTGATCTGTCAAAAGGACACTAAGTGAGTTCATTGATCGATCCATTGCGGAACATTTCGAGGAGCCGTCGTACGGTAAAAAGCCTCGACATGGAATCGAGAGGGTTCTCCTTGATCATTTCGATTGCACTTTTACCTTTAAAAACTTCTCGGGGGACTTTAAGCCAGTTTTTGCGGACCTCCTCGTTGCGGGGAAAAATAATTTCAAGGTTTTTCTTGATCCCTAAAAGGTGACCGACCCTACGGTATCTATCATTACACGGCGTGGGCAAGCGACGAGCGTCCTTAGCATCGTAAAGACTCCTTCCATTGACGTCCAACAACACCTCAAGGTCACTGATACTCAATTCAAACTCATCTACCAATAACCACAGCAGCTTGCCGACAATGACGCTATTTTTAGGAGACAGTGCCAATTCGTTTTTTTCTTGAGCCTTCAAAGGGTCATCCTCACTCGGTCGGCCAAAAGTCACTCGGAGTCGTCCGCCCCAGGACGACGCGTTCCTCTAGAGAGTTAGGTCCCACTCCTGCCTCTTTTTCGCCCAGCACTCTTCTCCTAGCTTTTCCCTCGCCGAAAGCTGATTATGACGCCGGCAGGTAAGGGCAAGATTTTCTACGTCGTGGGTACCCCCATGACAGTGCATCGTCTGGACGTGATCGAGCTCTAAGTTAAACTTTTCCTTGCAACGACTCCCATCCACTTCTGTCCAAGTGCAGCGCCCGTCGTCCCGGGACCAAACCTCGTGGCGAACGGCCATGGGGATTGCAGATCGGTGTTTTTTTCCAGAAGGTGTTCTCTCTGGAGTCACCAAATCTGGGACCGGGATTACCGGGACCACGGTCTCGGTCGGCGTTCCTCCCGGGACGACGCTCTCCTCGGAGCTCTTCTCTTGGTCCTTCTTTTGTTGTCGCTGTTTTGCCCTCTCAGCTTTGAGCAATGGATCACGATGTTGGAGGAGATCCCCTAAAGCACTGATCACCACCTCGGCATTCTTTGGTACATGGCCACCATGAGACAAAACCTCGCGGGCACGGTCTAAAAGCGCCAACTCTTCTAATGTTAAAGTCAAAGTGATTTGTACGGTTTCTTGACCGGGCAACAAGGTCCCCTCGAAAGTGACCCTCGAGAGAAAAGCCTCACACTCCCTTTTGGTTTTATTCCTGATTCCCTCTAAAATAAGGTCGGCATTTGCTGCGGTGATTTTACCCAAGACCATGGCAAGTTGTGAGACGTGGGTTTGTCCCGTCTTGAATAACTCCACGAATGCGGGAAAATAGGCGAGGACCTTGGCTGCCTGGAGTCTATTCCAGTAGACGTCGGGCGAAAGTCCCAGTGCTTCGATATATTGATCCCGGGTGAGCCCGAGGTTTCCAGCAGCGTTTTGTCGGTCAAGCTGATAGAGTACCCTCATTGAATCAAGCACCATATCGTGCTCCTTTTGATGGAGCAGGACAGCTTTTTGAAACTGCCGGCGCAGGAGCACGCGGACGTCAGAGGTAGATTCGGACGCGTCACAATTTTTTGGGAGCGCAAGGATTTTTGAGAGGGCTTCACTTGATATCATCGTTGTTTTTCTCGCTCATTAAGGACGCTTTGGGGCGTCGAGACCATGTTGAAAAAGTTATATCATAGGTTGTAAAAGTCCATTTCGGTCGGAGTCTGCGGTCTTTTTTAAAAACGTCCCTCAAAGCGTCAAATTTGTTTATGGGGCGGTTTGACTCGATCTTGGAAGGAAAAATAAGCAAATTGGTTGCAGAGGCTATTATAGGAAGCGTTTTGTAAGCCCCAAAACCCGTCAAGCTTTTTCTGTAAAATTCCAGGAATATTTTTTAGAGCCAGTTCGTCCCAGGGCGAACGACGCAAGAAGCATGCAATCCAAGTTTCGGTGACTCCAGAGATGGATTCCATTGCGAAAAATCCAGGTCGGCAATTCAAAGGACCGTTCTCCGCGAGGGTTGGGACCGGGACGAATCAGTTGGCAAACCGTGGTGTCGAAGCCAAAAACTTACTCTAAGGTTTGAGATTTTCACAAGTTACGCCAGCTGATCTGCAAGCTCCTGTGTCACAAAGCTTTTGCCGATAGAACGATAAAGCATCCCTCTAGACACCTGCAACGACTGACACACCTCAGCGACACTTTTAGCTGGATTGGCCATCGGCGTCTTCGCCATCTCCAGCTTTTTGGTGAAAAAAACCCTATATCACATGCCAGGATGCGAATACAGGGAAGAGGGAGGCCTTTTGGCATAAATTGGTCCAAATTCAATAGGCGTATGCTAAACTCAACAATAGAAAAAAAGCAGCAAGCTCCTTAGGCCATCTACGATGGGGTTCTCTGCTAAACAAAAGGGTTAATCATGGCTCCTCTCCTTTATCCAGACCAAGGCCGCTGGTATCCATTGTCTAAAAACCCCGAGATCTACTCGTGGAGCTTGGCCCAAGATCGGTTTTTCGACCTGCGCATGATTGCCCTGAGATTAAAGGATCAATCACTCTTAGTTTACAGCCCCCTTCCCCTCTCCCCAGACCAAGATTTTAGAGCGTTAGACTCGCTGGGAAAGGTCAGCCATCTTTTGGCGCCCAACCATTTTCACAATTTGGGAATAAAACCCTTTTACCGCCGGTATCCTCAAGCCACCTTATGGTGTGCCCCCCTAGCTGCTAAACGCCTTAAATCCCAGACCTCCCTGGTCTTTAGCGACTGTGCAAATCTAGCGCCCCTTCTTCCCGAAGGCGTATCCCTGGTTCAGCCAGCGGGACTTAAAACAGGTGAGGTTTGGATCAAGGTGGACTCCCGTGATGGGGGAAGAATACTGATGGTCTGCGATAGTTTTTTTAATATGCCGCCCCAGCGGCGGGGCCTGTTTGGAATGGTGTTAAGACTCACGGGAGGCGCACCCGGACTTAGGGTTTCTAAAGTCTTTGGAGTGATCGCTGTGAGCCAACAGGCGGTTTACCGCCAATGGCTTAAAGCCTTTGTGGATCAATGGCAACCTCAGACTCTCGTACCGTCCCACGGGGACCTTTTGACCGATGAATCCTTAGGCTCAAAGCTGGTTGGTCTCGTCTAAACATTTTTCCATTGCTAGCCATGGTATTTTGATTCACTGTCCCCACATAAAGGAGTTTCTATGGATCCTAAAAACCCGAAAGACGATGTCCCACAATCCATCCCCCCCCCCCCCCCCCCCGAAATCGGAAGAGAAGGTCAAAACCGATCCATCTTTAACTCGCAGGGCCTTGATAAGTGAAGGGGCTCGGATTGCAGCAGCTACGGGGGTTTGGATCCAAGGGACTCAGGCTGAGGCCTTTAACAATGCAGCATTGATGATGAAGCGTCGTTCATTGAATTTATGGCTAAGTGGAGCGAATGACTTAGGCCAATTGGGTTTAGGCGATACCATCAGTCGAAGCAGCCCGGTCCAACTGGGCGGTGCTTGGGCTAAGGTGGCTATGGGGGAAACCCATACCTCTTTTATCCGGAAAGATGGGACCCTCTGGGCCACGGGCCTTAATGACAGCGGGCAACTGGGAATCGGCAATACGGTTTCTAAAAGCAGTCCGGTGCAGGTAGGTAGCCTTTCCAACTGGAAACAGATTGCTTGTTCCACGTCATTTACTGTGGCCTTGAGACAGGACGGAACCCTTTGGACCTACGGTAGCTATTTATATGGACGACTTGGACTAGGAGATGTGGCCAATCGAAGCAGCCCCGTTCAGGTCGGGACCCTTAGCACTTGGAATCAAATGGCCGTGAACAAGGCTGCAACCTTTGGCCTTCGATCAGATGGAACACTTTGGTCTTTTGGAGAAAATTTACATGGGCAACTAGGCATAAATGCGACTAACCACCGCAGCAATCCCACCCAAATCGGTACTGCCAGCAACTGGAGTATGGTCAACGGGGCAGCCTGGCATACGCTCGCCCTTAAGACCGATGGAACCCTGTGGGCGTGGGGCTGCAATGCATATGGTGGCAGTGGAGGATTTCTAGGAATTAACTCTAACCTACATCGGAGCAATCCAACCCAAGTGGGGACCCTGAGCACTTGGATTAAATGTGATGGGGGCGATATGCACACCCTGGGTCTGCGCTCTGACGGGACCCTGTGGGCTTGGGGAGGTCCTGGGACTCTTCTCGGGATAAACATCGCCTCTGGCAGTCGCAGTAGCCCTGTCCAAATCGGAACCCTCACCACCTGGACCGATTTTTATACGACTGCGTTGAATACCTACGCACGGAGGCAAGATGGGACCCTTTGGGGGTGGGGATATAATTGGGGTGGCGCTCTCGGTTTAGGAGATGAAGTTGGTCGGTCGAGCCCGGTGCAAGTGGGAGCTTTGAGCAGCTGGCAAGGATGGAGCGATTTTAGTGGATTTGGAAGTGGTAACTATGGATTCCGCTAACTCTGTGCGATAAAGGGGTGTGGCGTTCGCCACAGACCTAGTGAGTTCCCAAAAAAAAAGAGGAGAGGCTTATGGGTCCGACAAAGGAGACTCTCCTACAGCTGCTTTCAGGTGCGGACCAAGCCCTGATCGATGTGCGCTCTGAGACGGAGTTTGAGCAATCGGGAGTACCGGGATTCGTCTCGCTACCCTTGCTTTACCAGGAAGAGCGGAGGCAGGTGGGCCTCTGCTATAAAACCCACGGTCAGGCTGCGGCCCTTACACTGGGACACCAGCTTGTTGATCCTTATCGCCCCCAAAGAGTCGCCAGCTGGATGGAGCAGATTGCAAATAGCAAATCCCGCAAGGGTTTGGTGATGTGCTGGCGCGGCGGTTTGCGGTCCCAGATCGCCACCCAGTGGATTCAGGAAGCAGGGGGAGACGCCTCACAATGGGAGGGAGGATATAAACAGCTCCGGCAGCAGTTGCTCGGCATCTTAAACGAGCCACCACCCCTTCTGGTCCTGGGTGGAGGGACCGGCTCAGGCAAGACGGAGTTGTTGCGTGAATTCATCTCCCATGCCGTGGATCTTGAGGGTCTGGCCCGGCATAGGGGCAGCGCCTTTGGGGGGCTCCCAGCGCCGCAACCCAGCCAGACGCGCTTCGAAAACGCTGTGGGTTTAGCTCTCCTTAAAAACCTTGTCCTGGTAGAAGACGAAGGACGATTGATCGGTAAAATATCCATCCCAAAATCCCTCTATCTGGCCATAGAGCGCGCTCCGATGATTCAACTGGAGTCCTCTCTTGAAGAACGGGTCCAGAGAATCTACGCCGAGTATGTCGCTCTCCCCCTATCCCAAGGTTTAGACTATCTCCAGCTCGAAGCCCGCCTGTTAGCCAATCTGGAGAAACTTCGCAGACGTCTCGACGCGGCCTATCCTGCCCTTAAGGATCAGCTTAAGAAAGCTTTTACAGAGAGGCCCGCCCTAGAACACCATGCTCCCTGGATCGAAGGGCTTTTGACGCGGTACTATGACCCAACCTATCTTTTTGCAGCTAAGAGAAATCAACGAACACCCGTGATTTGTGGCGACCTGGCAACCTGTCGCGCCTGGTTACAGGAAAGGTTTAAAACCCCATGGTAAAAAAACGTCTCCTCTTGCTCGGCGGTGGTCACACCCATGCACTGTTGATAAGACAGTTAGCCATGAAACCGATCCCAGGCGTCCAGGTCATGCTGGTTTCCGCCCAAAGTCTGGCACCCTATTCGGGCATGCTTCCCGGTCACCTGGAGGGGATTTATGGCCACAGTGAGATGCATATCGATCTGGTGAAACTATGTGGGGCCGCTGGAGTCAGCTTTATCCAAGCAACCGCCTGCGGCATCGACAAAGACCAACAAAAAGTTGTTCTTGTGGATCGTCCATCCCTCTCGTTTGATGTGCTGTCGATCAATATCGGCAGCCTTCCCGAAAAAGAAGTTTGGGGAATTGGTATCAAACCTATCCACGAGTTATTAGGGCAATGGTCCCAGATCGAATCCGCAAGCTCCATCGCCATTATGGGGGGAGGTGCCGGAGGAGTCGAAGTTGCCCTTAGTTTGCAGGCGCGGTTTTTGGGGCGTAAAAAAATATCTCTTTTCCATCGGGACCCAGAACTGTTGTCCCAAGCACCGCGCGGTCTGCGAACTAAAATGGCGGCTCTCTGTCGCGAACGGGGGATTCAGCTCCACCTGGACCATAAAGATGCTGCAACCCTCGCCCAGTCCCACGATCTGGTGCTGTGGACCACCAGTGCCCGTGGACCCGACATGCTGCGGGACTCAGAGCTTGCGTTGGACCCAAGGGGCTTTCTTTTGACCAATGAGCAGTTGCTATGCCGTGGGCAAACAAATATTTTTGCCGTGGGCGACTGTGCCCATATCCAAGGCCAGTATCGGCCCCGTTCAGGGGTTTATGCGGTGCGCCTCGCCCAGCCTTTGGCTGACAATATCCGGCGTTACTTTAGGGGCGAACCCTTAAAGAAAGTTGACCTACAGAAATCCCACCTGGCTTTACTCGCCACTGGGGGCCGTGAGGCGATCCTTCTCCGTGGTGGGTATTACGGGCCGTCCAAATGGATTTGGAAAGTTAAGGACCGTATCGATCGTGGGTTTATGACCAAATTCCAAGACTTGAAACCCGCCCCTATGATGACCGTAAACGAAGATCCCATGCGCTGTCTGGGCTGCGGCGCTAAAGTGCCCGGCACGATCCTCAAAACAGTATTAGCACTCTTAGCTAAGGACTATCCCGCAGTCCTAAAGGATGCGGTTGCAATTAAAGACGGCGAGATTAGTTCCCTTGAAAGCCAATCCCGCAAAAGCCAAGCCTTTGCCATGGGCGAAGACGTGGCACTTGTGCATGGGCAAGATTGGATGATGCAGTCTTTGGACTATTTCCCTGCTTGCCTCGACGATCCTTTTGTCCTAGGAAAAATAGCGTGTCTCCATGCCGCCGGAGATCTGATCGCCAAAGGCGGGCGACCTGCGTCGGGGCTTGTCTTGGCTGTTCTGCCCCACAAAGCTCCACTGCTTCTCCAAGACGATCTCTACCAACTCCTCGCCGGAGTAGCCTCCGTGCTCCAAACTATGGGTGCACGCCTCCTAGGAGGGCATACGGCCGAGGGTCAACAGATGGCGGTGGGCCTACACCTCCAGGGACCAAAGCCTCAAGGGGCACGGTGGAAACCTAAGTCCGGTCTGCGGGTCGGTGATGCCTTGATTCTCACCAAAGCCCTTGGCACCGGACTGATCCTCGCTGGACAGATGCGCCAGCTTACCCGAGGCCTTTGGATGGAACGATGTGTGGAATCCATGCTTCTAAATCACGAAAAGTTGATTGATCTCATCGCCGATGAAAGGGTCCATGGTGCCACGGATGTGACTGGATTTGGCCTGTTGGGACATCTCGCTGAAATGGTCCATGCAAGCAGCGTCGGTGTCGAGATTCGCCGGCAGGATCTGCCCCTACTCCCGGGAGTCAACGAACTGCTCAAGCTGGGTGTTCGGAGCACCCTAGCCTTAGACAACGAGAACTACGCGGCATCACTATGCACCCTATCGCCGCTCGTAGACGCTGATCTGCTGTGCGATCCACAAACTTCGGGTGGTTTGCTGCTGAGCGTGTCTACGGATGATGCAGAGGCCTGGGTGACGGCTGCACAAGAGGCTGGGTTTTCCCAGTGCCGCATCATCGGACAGGTCCTCCCAGGCCCCGCAGGGATCAGCATAGGCTAGTTTTAATGGATCGTTAGGTGCGTGAATGCTGCGGTTATCTGGGTTGTTATTTCCCTTTGGGCGCTTTGCTCTCGTATTTTTTACAGATTGTTTTGGCTGAGTCATCGGTCTTTAAGGAAAGATAATCTTTAAGAGGTTTTGATGCTTGTTGATTACCTTCTTGAGGAACCACATTTTCGTATAAAAATGGCTGAAAATAAGGCTCTCCAGATTTGTCAGCAGGGCAGGCAACCATCATTTTAGATTCGGCATTTTTACTCCCAACTTTCAAAGAATCAGGGCAAGGTCCCTTAGCGATCCCAGGAAATTGACCGTTAGGTGGTTTCTTTTGAAACCCTAAACAGGCCCCAACATTGATAGCTTTAGTTTTTGCAATCCAGTGATAGCCTTTAAGTTCGATGGTCCCTTTTAACTCTTCTTTCTTTTGATCGCTTTCTTCCGTTTTTTTTGAGTCACCGGATCCTGTTTGACCACTCGCTCCCTGACTTGTACTGGTTTGCGTGTTGCCCTTGCTAGGGCTTGCGGCCGGAGTCTTATCCTTGTTTGTAGAAGACCCACAAGCGACTGCCATGGCACCTAATACGATCGACAAGAGAAACAGGACTTTGATCATGAGAAGACTCCCTGTATAAAAAATTGAAGCGATAGTTTTTAATTCCTGCAAGATTTAAGCCGAGTTAGAAACGGATTTTTACTGTGATTTATCTGGAGGTTGCCGGTGGCATCCGTGGGATTTTCTGTCTAAGGTTTAGTGAGGGGGAGCCGTTTGTGATCGATAACTTGCCAACGGGCGTGTTTTTATTTATGATTTTAGAAATATTTCAACCACTGTGAATAAGACTGCCCCAATCTATGAAATTATTTATATGTGCCCTGTTCCTGCTGCTGGCTTCGACACCAGCTTTTCCAGATCCCTGTGATCAGTCAGTCCTGGTCAGCTCGCCAACCTTGCGCCTCTCGAGTCGAGACTATAGCCAAGCGATCACCTCGCTGTTTGGGCGCTTTATGGCAAAGGATAAATTGGAAAGTATTCTGGCATCGATTCCAAGCGACCACCAGCGCGGGGGACCGGTGTTTGACCAGATGAAGCAGAGTTTGAGCTTTGATTTAATCCAAGCCTATGCAATGGTCGGCGAAAATCTCAGTGACGAACTGAAACATCATGATGAGTGGTTTGATGAGGTTCTTGGTAGTCCCGGGTGCAAATCAAATCTCGAGGCTCGTTGTTTAGAAAATTTCTTTTGGAATCTCGGGCGCCCTTTGTTTCGTCGGCCACTTAGCGACAGTGAAAAAAATCGCTACTACCGGTTTGTGGAACAAGCATCCGGTGATGCCCGGCACAAAGTTTTGCTGATGACCCAGAGCCTCTTGCAAGCTCCAGCCTTTATTTTCCGCTCCGAGAGACAAGGCACCGACGGTGGCGATGGTCTTTTTGCCCTCACCGAGTATGAACTCGCTGCACGGCTCGCCGCCTTTTTATGGCGCTCTATCCCCGATCGCCAGCTATTGGACCTTGCAAAAGAGGAGCAGCTACGTAAAAATTGGGATACCGAGGTCACCCGCATGATGGAGAATCCTCGCTTTGAAGGTATGTTGGATCACTTTTATAGATCTTGGCTCAATCTGGATTTTATGCCTTCGGCCCATTACTCGGAGAGTTTTCTCGAGGGACTCCCCCTAAAGACCGACGATTATATTCCGCAACTCAGCCATGAGATCCTTTCGTTTACGAGGTATATAACCCAGAATCATTTTTATTTCGCAGATCTGGTAAGTTCCCGCCAAGTTCTGGCCGACTCTGATTTTCTGGCGCGCCTCTATGGGACCACTAAACAAAATTCTTTTCAAGAATTAGCCACGAGACCAGGCATCCTTTCACGGGCCGGACTTTTGGCCAACGGTTTGGACTATGCCTCCATCGTTAAGCGCGGCCTTTGGCTTAACTCTCGCATTCTCTGCCGTGAGATCCCACCCCCTCCTGATCCCTCGGTCACGGCAAACCCACCCCGACCGAATCCACTGGCGAGTTCCCGACACCAGCTCGAGTCGCTTACCGGTCAAGGTTCATGTGTGTCCTGTCACAAATTGATCAATCCACCAGGTTTTGTCCTAGAACAGTATGATTCTCTAGGTCGGTTCCGTACTGCCGAAAAAGTTTTTTCGGATCGTGGTGTCATCACCCATCCTTTAGATACCAGCCTGTCGACCGCAAATATTGACAGCAGCGCGGACCCTCAAGTGAATGACATCTACGGTTATACAGACATCTTAGCCAAAAGCCCACGGGCTCATCAGTGCTTTGTGAACCATTGGTATATGTATGCCTTTGCCAGAAAACCGGCGGCGAAAGAACGGTGCATGATCAATGATTTTGCCGCAAAAATGCAACGCAAAGATTTGAGCATTAAACAAATGATCCGCGAAATCACCAAGCATCCCTTTTTTCATTACGCAAAAACAAGGTAACATTTATGGCGAGCGATTCCCAAGATAGGCGTCATTTTTTAAGAACGATGGGTGGAGCCCTGGTCGCTATACCCTTTTTACCTTCGCGCTTGTCCGCAGCACAACTCCTGGCGACAAAGCCCCAGGCCCGGTTTATCACCGTTTTTAACGGTCATGGGCAGTCCCAAACAAATTGGCATCCCGCAGTCGATCTCTATAAACAAAGAGATAGAGAGGGAGCGCGAGAAGGAGAAGGAGGTGATGATATCAGGCAGATGGCGCTCAGTCAGATTGCGGACCCTCTTTCCAGTGTTCTCCAGCCTCTTTCTTTGTTTAAAAATGATATCAATATCCTCGCGGGTCTGGATTCTTTAGCACAAACCCACAATCATAACCCCCGCACCACACTCTGCGCCGGTGGCAACGGGGAGAGCGTGGACCAGATTCTGCTGAGATCGACCCAGTTCAACCCCCAGCGCTTAAGCGCCATGCATCTGGTGGGCTCCAATGTCGGCTATAAAAATCAACCTATTTCCTATCGAAGCACAGGCCAAGGTATACAGGGCGTCGAAGCCATCCACAACCCTCAGATGGCCTTTGATAGTTTTTTCGGGAGCCAAGTAAGCGACGAAGTACGACGCAATAGAAAAACGGTAGCATCTCTGGTCCTGGATGATTTTAAAACCCTGCGACGGGACCCACGCCTTTCTACAGTGGACCAGCAACGCCTCGACGAATACCTGACTCATCTAGAGGAGCTGCAGCAGAGAATCGACCAGGTGACTTCAGGGGGACAGGTGTTGCGGCGACCTAGCGTGTTCCCGCGGGTTGCTGATTCTTCCCAGGACGACGAGATTATCGATGCTCATATTGATTTGATCCTGCTAGGAGTCCGCTGCAACCAACTCGCGACGGCAACACTACAGTTGAGCACAGACACCGACAACTCGGTATACTCCTTTTTAGGAGTCAACAGAGATTTTCACACCATATCCCATGGGTACGACCTACCCGAGAGCGAACTCCCTAAGATCAATCAATGGATGGCCAGCAAGCTTGCCCGGCTGATTGGTAGGCTTAGGGATGTTGAGAATCCGGCGACAGGAGATCGTTATCTGGATAACACTCTTGTTTATTGGGGCAATGATATGGGATGTATGCCTCGTATCGGCAGCAATCACCAGGCGAATGATCTGCCGATCCTCACGGCAGGGAGTGGTGGAGGAAGATTTGTCACAGGCCAGTATCTGGCCTACGGGGATTTTCGCCGTAATAGGGGTCGACCCTATAATGAGTTCCTAATATCTATCTTGCAAGGATTTGGGCTTTCGAGCGCAGAATATCAACAAAATGGTTATAAGGGATTTGGAGCTTACGATCGATTGCGGCGTATAGACACTGAGGCACGACCTGTCGAAGGCGGTTTTTATAATCTGTCACAAAAAAACCAGGTTCTTCCAGAGTTTTTGTTGAGCAAAGATTAAATCAGTGCCAGCCATCGATGATCACAAGCTTGCCAGAGTAATCCACGGCTCCCCAAACTCCCTGGGTGACTTCGACCAAGTGGGGATAGGTTAGAGACCCCGGAGGAACTTTAAGGATTTTTTGCGACGAGACAGCCTTACCCGCCGCTACAAACTCGGACGAAAACACACCTCGATTGATTTGGATTCTAAGACCTTGGGCACTTACCAATTTCAAGTCGTTCGGGTTTGTGTTTATGATTTTTTCACTGGCAATAAGGTCGTTATAGGAGATGATTGATCCTAAAGGTCTCGGTAGATGCTTCAAACGATTAGGATTTGCCAAATTGACCAGAAATGGTCGACCACCTTCCAATGCAACAATATACTCTTTGTCATAGGGCCAAATTTTTTGCAGCACCAAACAGTATGATTTTGTTTTGTGAGCTTGAGCATCCCCAAAGGTTCCGACTATCATTTTGCCGTTAAAGGCCACAACAAAGATGTCTTCAAAAGCTGTCATCACTGGGATCGAAACAGTATTTCTCAGATCATGGTCGATCAGGGCACGGTTTGAAATAGCGAGGTCCCTGTTATTCGTGAGAATTGCCTGGAGCAGAAGGGCTTGTGGACCGGTTCCGTGGATCAGGATTAAAAAATGACCCGCTTTATACTGCGTGACCTCTACGATTTTAACTTGGTTTCCTGCGTTGGCCTCCCTGAAAACGTTGATACCGAGCACGAGCTTCTGAGGGTTCCCCCCATGACTGTCGACTGAAACGACAGAGACGGTACCATCCGTACCGAAACCTATCACTCCGTGGCGGCTGAGGGGCAGCACAAAAGCACAGGCATGGCCCTGACGTCCCCCCGGATTGCAAAAATCAGGGATGACCGAAATTTTTGGATCAGCGACTTTGGCATCATAAAATCGGAAAAAACTCCGCACAAAGGCCTTACTTAATTCCATAGGATTCGGGTTGTTGGTTAAGATATCATTCGGTGCTACTTTTTGCGCTTTCGTGCTTAGATATTTAAGCAATGGGGATGTTATTTGGAGGGTTCTATCCGCCAATGTTTCTCGCAGCCATTGAACGATCTCGAACTCAGTGAGTTTTTTGAGAATCTTTTCCTGACATTCAATGGAGAGTCGCTCAAAACTCCTCCGATTCCGTGAAGGAAGCTCACAGGTGCCATCGCTGCCGCTTAGGAGGGAAGCACTCGTTGGCTGAGTGCAGCTTGGTGATAGATAAAGGATGACGCTAAGAAAAATAAAACTTTTAATGCAGCTAGGTCTCATAGACATTCCTCTCAAAAAAGTGGTACGGGCTTTGGACCTGCAAGAAAGTTGCCAATGGTGACTGGGGAGGCGGGAAAATGCGCTGCTTTTCTGGTATCTCTCTAGAAATGCTCAGATTAAGCTGAGATTCAGGTATTGGTCAGCTTTTTGTGTGTTAGAAATCCGTGGGACTGGGAAAAATCCCTGGAAATCTAAACAACTCCCTAATTATTCATTCAAAATCCAAACCGAAAGGCCAGCCGACCATGAAGTACAAACAACCTCTTTCACAAGGTTATGTCAAAGGCGAAGTAGAGACAAAAGTGAGCAAGTATATGGCAAGTGTTTTATTTATACCAACCTCTTTTTAAATCTCCTGAGGATCTTTGGAAAGCGGAGATAAAGCAGATGCGTCCCCTAGGGCCATCCATACATAGAGCTTAGCAGCTAACACACATCCAAGACTTGGTCCCAAAAGATAGATCCAAAGGTGATCCCATTGGCCAGACATCAAGGCGGGACCAAAAGAACGAGCCGGATTCATGGAAGCGCCCGTCATTGGCCCCCCAAAGGTGGCATCCAAACAGACTATAGAACCCACAGCAAACCCTGCAATTCCCGGGACAACGCGTTTGTCCGTGGCCACCGCCATCACCATAATCATCAACATAAAAGATAGCACCGTCTCACAAATCAGGGCTTTCCAAGGCAAAATCAAGGGTATAGTAGCTCCAAATGCAGGCCCGACCATAATGAGTTGCAGCAGAGCCATTCCGCAGATACCACCTACAAACTGGGCCGTGATATAAGCTACCAGGTCTTTTGTCGACATACGTCCGATCCACCAAAAGCCTAGGGACACAGAAGGATTAAAGTGGGCAGCAGAAATATGACCTAAACTGTAAATCATGGTCGCCACTGCAAGCCCAAAGGCTACAGGTACGAGAGCCGAGGAGATAAAGCCGCCTTGGCTCATGGAAATCGCTCCACAACCAGCAAACACAATAATCATTGTCCCTAAAGCCTCGGCACAGGAACGCTGCATCAGATCAGATGGTGAAGTCAATCCCATAGAAAAATCCTTTTTGTTCGCCGGTAAAATAAAAGAGAATGACTCAAGGCCTTACCTAGCAGCAGGCTCCTCCTGGCCCACAGACGGCCGCTGGCCCCTCTGAGGTTTGGCCCGCGGGGGTGGGGCCACAGGGAAACAGACCAAAATGGGTTGTAGGTTCCCCCACCACTTTAAAGTGAGGTCCAAATCTAGTCTTGGCGAGCATATCTTCCGTATTACGGCACACAGCCATCGGACGGCCGGTTTCAAAAAAGTGGTGGTCATCCAGCATAAAACCGTGGGGACATCCCGGAATGGTCCCTTGGTAGTAGGCTACCTGGCCATAATCTTCACAGCGATCTTCCAGATCAAGGTTAAAAATACGGTGGGTGACCGAATAAAACCGGGCCATGCCCACTTTTCTATGGATATCTGGATCCACGAGATCAATAGGTGTCTGGACGATCTTGCGAAAATCTCTGATATTTAGTTTTTCCATGATCCGCCTAAAGTCTTCAATATAAAGGGCCCCTCCGAGGCATTCCCCTAACAAAACAGGATCCTCATGACAGAATGGGGGAAGGCGACGATCCACGTAAACATCAGAAAAATACATCTCCCCACCCTTCTTTAGGGCTCTGAGGACCTCAGACATCACCCTGGATTTTTCGGGAGAGAGGTTTATGACACAATTAGAGACCACCACATCGATGGAATGGGGCTCGATTCCCGCTCCTGCCAAATCCTCGATATAGCCTTGGATAAATTCCACATTCGAAGTCTTATAGCCAAAGGCTTGTGCATGATATTCCCGGTGCCGTTGGGCCACGGCGAGCTGTTCGGACGTCATATCGATTCCAATGACTTTGCCCTTCGGTCCCACAAGCTTTGATAGAATATAGGCATCTCGACCGCTGCCACACCCCAAGTCAAGGACCGTGCACCCCTCCAGATGGGGTGGAATCACAAGCCCACAGCCGTAGAATTTTTCCCGCACCTCAGCATGGAGCATACTATTGATTGTTGACAAAGCTTGAGGCAAAAGATCGGCACTGCAACAGGCCGAGGTTTTAAGGTCCTTAGAGTTTCCAAGCACCTTGCCATAATAGGTCTTGACCATATCGAGGGTTGTTTTAGAGTTCACTATCGGTTCCTTTACACGCACTCAAGGGGCTTTTAAAGCTTTGTACAATGAGTCTACAACACCATAAACAAGTCTCTTAAGCAATACAATAAGGAGTCTGATCATGAAATGCGGGACAGGTGCATCACGAGACTTTGATTTTAAACAATATCTCCACAAGCGAAATATTGATCTTTCGCCAATATCCGTCGAAATCCTACAACTCAATATCACTCGCCTCTGCAACCAAGCCTGCGTCCACTGCCACGTAGACGCCTCCCCAAGGCGAAGGGAGATGATGACGGATGCAGTCTTAGACCATTGCTTAGAGGTCTTACGGTTACACCCTGGCATTAAAACTCTCGACATCACGGGTGGAGCCCCCGAGCTTCACCCTCGATTTCAAAACTTAGTCACGGAAGCCCGTAGTCTTGGAAAGCGGGTCATCGTGCGCCACAATCTGACTGTCACCCTTGATCCCCATCCCCTCACTCAAGAGAGCATGGCTTATCTACCAGCCTTTTTCGCCGACCAGGGCGTCGAGGTGATTTCATCCCTGCCATGCTACCAGCAGGAGCGAACGGACCAGCAACGGGGCGGAGGTGTCTTTGAAAAAAGCATTCAGAGCTTGAAGCTGCTCAACACCCAAGGTTACGGTAAGGCCGATACAGGTCCTATTCTTAATTTGGTTTACAATCCAGTGGGCGCCTTTCTGCCCCCTGCTCAAGAGTCTCTGGAACGGGACTATAAGCGAGAGCTCGCGGCCAAGTTCTCCATCGAATTCAACCACCTCCTAGCCATCACCAATATGCCCATCCACCGTTTTAAGGCACAACTCGTCAGGCTCAAATCCTATGAAGACTACATGCAAACTCTCGTCGCTGCGTTTAATACTGATGCCGCTCAGGGAGTCATGTGCCGCTCCCTTGTGAGTGTAGCTTGGGATGGGATTCTCTACGATTGCGATTTTAATCAGATGCTGGGTCTGCCGATCCGCCAACAGGAAAATCCGACAACAATCTTTGACTTTAACGAAAGGAGTCTCAAAGCCCGCCAACTCGTCTTTGGCAGCCATTGTTTTGGCTGTACTGCGGGGGCAGGCTCAAGCTGTCTCGGCAAGACCACGGCTCACGAGCCCATTTGACGGGAGAATGATGTGCAACATCAAGAGCTGGATGTATCGATTTCTGTCGTGATCCCCATCGCAGAGGGAGACCAGTCATGGGAGGATCTCCTATCAGACTTGTCAGCTCTCAATCAAAAGGACGAAGTCCTATGTGTGGTCACTTCTCCTGCGACAAAAATCGCGGAGTCCCTTAAGTCTCTACCATGCCCATCCCAGGTCATTCAAAGCCCGCCGGGCCGCGCCATTCAGCTCAATCGGGGCGCTCAGCGAGCAGCTAAAACCTTTGTTTGGTTCTTGCACTGCGACTCAAGGATTTCCAAGTCTGGAATCGAGGCCATGGGCGCGGCCCTTGCCCAAGACCCCCAGGGGTTTTATTTCTATGACCTTAGGTTTTTAAAGGACGGTCCCAAACTCATGGGGCTTACGGAGCTGGGTACCTTGTTTCGCTCGCGGATCTTGCGTCTCCCTTTTGGTGATCAGGGGTTTATCATGTCTCTAGAAACTTTTAAAACCCTTGGAGGATTTAGCGAGACCGCTGCCTACGGCGAAGACCATCTTCTTGTTTGGCGCGCCCATCACATGGGGATTAAACTCAAAACCATTGGAGCATCTCTTTATACCAGTGCCCGACGCTATCGTGTTCACGGTTGGAGACAAACAACCGTTTACCATCTTAAGCTGACCATCCAGCAGGCGTGGCCCCAACTTTTAAAACTAGCATGTGCCAGGAGGCGCCCATGAGGTTAGACGGAGCTCTTGTGATTTTTGTCAAAACACCCGGCCTTTCGCCGGTAAAAACGCGGCTTGCCAGCTCCACCGGCAAAGCGGTGGCAGAGGATTTCTTCCACCGGAGCCTTGCGGCTACTGGGGCTTATGCAAAAGCGGTTTGCGACTGGACTTCGGGACTCACCGTGTATTGGGCCGTCGCTGAACGGGATGGATTGGGTTCGCCCTTATGGTCTCACTTTCCCGTCATCTTTCAGGGCGAAGGCGGCCTTGGGGATCGCCTAGACAGAGTTTATAAGGAAATACGAGAGCGCCACGATTTCGCCTGTTTTATAGGATCTGATTCCCCACATCTATTGCCTCGCCAGTTAGAGGCGGCGATAAGGGCTACCGCACGCTCTAGGGACACAGGCTTCACCATGGGTGAAACCAGCGATGGAGGTTTCTATTTTTTTGGTGGGGGCCTTCCGATCCCTTCCACGGTATGGACCTCTGTGATCTATAGTAGCTCCACGACGGCAAGCGCGCTTTCCACACATCTCCGTCCCCTTGGTGGCGTGCAGACTCTTCCCAAAGATTTTGATATCGACACCCTGGATGACCTGCAGCGCTTGGCCGCCCTCCCTCTCAGTCAAATGCTCCCTGAACAGGTAAGCTTGATTCGCTGGGCTCGGACCTACCTTGGGTCGATCGCCACTTCCCGCGGCATAAACCCCAGCCAGTCACCTGGATAGTTCGCATTTTTCACAGAGTCGGAGG